>NZ_JBVAXK010000008.1:0-306209 GCF_055419285.1 Mycobacterium sp. IDUB_28
ACCGAATTATCCCTGGTCAGAGCACCATTCTTCGTTCAAGACACACCATCAAGATCAACCGGCGTGAAAGCCCGAGGCTAGCAATATCTGGTTTATATGGTGGCCCTGGACCGTTCGGTCCGATCAAGCCAGTCGCGCTCTGGCCTACGTCGGCCTGACCCGCGGCCGCGACGCAAACATCTCGCCATCTACCCCGTTGTCACCATCGCAGCCCACCAACACCACGAAGCCGGCGCAGGCATCCGCGAGATGGCCTGGGCATCAAATACGCAGCCCCCCAGCAGCTCCTGCCCTCAGTTGCAGGCTTGGCGCCGGCGCGAGGCCCAGCCCCCCGCAAGTGAAATCGCCTACCACGCATCACCGCCACCACCCACCAGCGTCGTCACCGCAAACGCAATGAAGACGGTCTCGAACTCTAGTTGCCTACCGCCCGAACCCGTTCTGCTGCCCTCGTCACTGCGTGGCGTTGACTTCGGTCAACACCAGCGCCGCTTCGTTGTACGGAAACAGGCGGTAGAACACGCGAGAGGCGCCGGTAACGAGGGCTGCCGCCTCAGCCTTGCTGACGAGGCGGGGATCAGCGAGCGCGATACTCTTGCCGCGCTTGTGAAGCACCGCCTGTCCAGCAGCGAACACATTCTTCAGCCAGTCCGATTTCAGCCCGTACCCGACGAGAACGACGAAGCCGTCGCGGATGGGAAAAACCAACAGCGGCGTTCGATAACGCTTGCCTGACTTGCGTCCGACATGTTCGAGTGTTCCTTGACCTGGAAGCCACGGCGTGATCGACCGAGCCGTTGGGTTGGTGACTCGACTATTGAACTTTGCCACGGCCCTTGGCACCCGCATGGACCCTCCCCGTTCCTATCCGAGCTTGAAATGATCAGTATCTGTGGGAACGCTACGGCCCGTAGCGGATCGCCGTTACTAGGGAGTTAGCTGGTGCCATGTCGCGGAGGTCCGGTGCGATGGGCCCACCGAGGCGCGACATCATTGACGCCGTAGCGCTGGCATCGTGGTTCTTGATGTCGGCCGTTACATCCGCGTCTGCTCCCAGTACGTCGTCGATCTCGGCCGCTGTGTCGCGCCAGGCGTTCCTGCGCCGCTGATCCCAAATCGGTGGCAATGTCCCTACTCATGCCGGCATGGGCACCAGCGCGCTGATGTCGTCACCTTGCATGAGCTTCATGATCAGGTTCAGGTCAAAATAGGTGGTCCAGCGAGCAATCCGCCCCTCGCCGTCGACGACGAAGGTCCCCATGACCGGAATGGCCGGCTTGCTTCCGTCGGGAGTCGAGTCAATCAACGGAAGGATTACCGACAGGTTCTCCTGTCCCCGCTACGAGCGTGAATGGCCCTCCGCGAGCCCCTTCAACCGCTTCAACGTATCCGCCAGGGTGCGCCCCACCTGCCGCACCGCAATCCGGTCCGCGATATAGCCCAGCAACCCCCCGGGTGCTTGGTATGACAGCCGGAACGTCACTTTGGTCTCGCCGTCGCCGGCGTCGCGCAGCCGGATCCGGCCGCGCAGTGTGATACCCGTGATCCCCACGAAAGCCACATCGCGGCCCTCGTCGAATTCCACCACCTCGATCAACCCGCCGATGGGGACCGAGCCGATCTTCCAGTGCACGATGTACCGCGCACCCACGCCGGCGGCCTGTTCGCTGGCCGTCTCCCAGCGCTCGAGGTTGCTCATGAAAGACGGGTAGCTGTCCGGGTCGCCGACCAGCTTCCACACCGCATCCCGGTCCGCGTCGATCACGCACTGCCGTTCGACGCGCATCAGCCCAGCACCGGGAATCGACGTTCGGCGGCCAATCGATCGACGCCGCCCTGCAGACTTTCTATGACCTTGTCGTGCACCGCCTGATCGTCCCCGTCGACCTCGATCGGTTCCTGCACCTCGATTACGATCTTGCTGGGCAGCGGGATGTGGCCCGCGAGGTCGCTGATGTTCAATCCCCAGGGGAACGCCAGCGATATCGGAATACTCTTGAGCCGCAACAACTTATCCGCCATGAGCAGCTTGGCCAGCCATTGGCCGCGGTTGAGGAACAGCGCACTTTCCTGGCCGCCGACGCTGGCGACCGGAACGATCGGCACGCCGGCATCGCGGGCCAGTCGCACGTATCCCATCCGGCCGCCGAAGTCGACCTTGTGCCGTTCCCATGATGGCCGGAACACCTCGTAGTCGCCACCGGGGTAAACCAGCAGCGCGGCTCCGGATTCCAGTGCCAGACGGGCATTTTCGTGGTTTGCGGCGACGGTGCCGAACTTGCGTAGCCAGCCCAGCGGCGGCGCGGAGACGACAAGATTGTGCGCCAATTGGTAGAAGGGCCGCTCGACACCGAAGTACGAGCAGAACGCAAGGGTGAAGACGAACGTGTCGGGCGGGACATTCCCGCCGCTGTGGTTGCCGACCAGCAGCACCGGCCCGTCGGCGGGAATGCGGTCCAGCCCGCGTACGTCGGCCCGGAAGTAGAGCGACGCGATGAGCCACGTTCCCGGCAGTTGATCGCGGATGTAGTCCGGGTCGCGTTGGTCGAGATCGGCTTTGGGGCCCGGGACGCCACTTGCTTGCGGGTCCAGTCCATGACCTCGCCGATGACGCCCATGTTCGTCCTGTCCCTCGGTCCGCGTCGATGCGGGCAATCGTCTCGTGTGTAGCAACCGACTACCCGCAGGGCTTTGCTTTCACACCAGCGAATCGACACCGGCGAATCGGCATCTCGCCCCCTGCCTGCAAAGACCATCGGCAACCGGAAATGACTGCGGCACAACCGAGTCCAGATACATCAGACCAGCTTTCACGCGACCCCACTCGAATGAACGGCGTTGTCGGCAGAGCGCGGTAGGGTCCGGTCCATGTCGGACAGTAGAAAGCGCAGGAAGGCCAAGCAGGCGCGGCGCGCTGCGCGCCGGAAGCGTCGCGAGCAGCAGCAGGAAGAAGAGTTCTCGCTTGTTGACGCGGTGCGGGAGGCGCTCGCCGACGAACATCCGTTGGCCCTGCTGCACACGGTGAGTTTCCTCATCCAGGCGACGTTGCCTCGATATTGCGCCGATGAAGCCGATGAAGCCGATGAAGAGGTGGTCGGCCTCGACGAACTCATCGACAGCTTCATCGCTACCGAGCTTCGCGAAACGACGGCGCTCCTAGCGGTGCTGGCCGCGCTGCTCGATGACGAGGAGCAGCGGACGCGTTGCCAACGAGAAGTCACCGCGCGCGACCACGACCTGCCTCCGTGGATCACCGAGCTACCTGACACGCAGGTCGATCGGGCGGTGCGGATGACGCACGTGCTCGGTGACGGTGACGAGGTGATGCTTGGTGTGCGCCTGCCCTCCGGACACGAGATTGCCTGCGCGGCCTACGTCGATCACGCCAGTTCGACCGAGGTGACGGACGCGTTCTTCGTTCCCTCGTCGCTGCAGGAAGTTCTCGACGTCGCGACGCGCAGCCGCACCGATACCGACAGCACGTTCGTCGAGATGAGCCTGGCCGACGCCCGCGCCTGGTTGCGACGGGGTGTCGAGGTAGAGGGCGTGACGTCGATGTCCGACGAGTCGGACACGTGGCCGGCAAGTCGTCCGCTGCTCCGGTGGCTGGTCCGGCGGCTACCGGAGGGAGGCAGTGACTATCAACCGCCGTTTTACAGCGCGGCACAGGTCAACGAGTTGTTGGACAGGTTCTTCGCCACCGTGCCGGGCCGGGGGTTCGACGACTACGACCGGGAGTTGTTGCGCGCGTGCATCAAAGACGGCACCGGGGATCCGTTGCGCTGGAGTGCCGGACGCCTACGTGGCCTACCGGAGCGACTGCCGGACCTCGACGACTATCCCTGCGGTCGGTCCGGCACGGTGCAAAATCTGCCGGATCTGCTGCGGGCGTACGTTCCGTTCGCGCACGCCGAAAGCGGCATCCGCGCGGAACTGACTACCGAAGCCCTGGCCGCCATCGACGAGCTCGAGCCAGAGCTTCGCCGCGGTCAACCGCCCCCGCCGCCCAGCCGCGATATGGATTCAGACCTGCGCAAATGGGTAAAATCGTAGGTGCCTTCACAAACTAGGGCTACCGGTATTCGGGCCTCGCGGCAAAATCAGTGCCGAGCTTGGTTCTTGGAGGGGATATGGCGTCGAAGCGGATCACCAGACAGGTCGAGGAGCAATCCGCCCAGGTCAGGTGGTTGTCACCATGTTGAGAACCGGTGCGGGGTACCCCAACGTAGTCGTGACGGCAGTGGCGTCCACGACCGCGCTCGCGGCGGACGCCGAAGAAACGTGGCAGCGACTGCTCGGGGGCCACAGCGGCATCCGGGAACTGGACAAACCGTTCGTCTCAGAATTCGACTCCCCGGTCCGCATCGGTGGGACGTTGCGCGAGGACTTCGATGAGCATCTCAACCGCGTCGAACTGCGTCGGTTCGCCTTCATGCAGAAGATGGCGGCGGTGCTGAGCCGACGGCTGTGGGAGCAGGCCGGATCCCCGGAGGTCGACACCGATCGGCTGATGGTGGCGGTCGGTCTCGGCCTGGGCAGTACCGAGGACATCCCGCTCTGGCACAACGTCTGGAAGGTCAAGGGGCTGCGCGCGGTGACGCCGATATCGGTGCAGAAGCACATGCCGAACGCGCCGGCCGCCGTGATCGGGCTCGACATGAAGGCCAAGGCAGGCGTGATGACGCCGGTGATGGCCGACGCGTCCGGCACCGCGGCCATTGCGCATGCCTGGCAGAACATCGTGCTCGGAGAGGCCGACGTCGCGATTGCCGGCGGCGTCGAGACAGTGATCGAAGCGGTGCCCGTTGCCACCTTCTGGCAGCTCGGCATGCTTTCCACCAGCAATGACGATCCTGCCGGCGCCTGCCGCCCCTTCGACGTGACCCGGGAAGGCATGGTGTTCGGCGAAGGAGGCGCACTGCTGCTGATCGAAACCGAGGAGCACGCCAAAGCCCGCGGGGCAACGATCCTGGCCCGGTTGATGGGCGCGGCCACTACCTCGGACGGATGCGATCTGGTGCGCCCGGATCCCAGTGGCGAGCGGGCTGGCGACGCCATCGCCCGCGCGATTGACGTCGCCGGGCTGGAGCCGGCGGACATCGATCACATCAACGCGCACGCCGCCGGCACGACGTTCGGCGACGTCGCCGAAGCGCGCGCGATCCGCCGAGCGCTGGGCGGTCACGCGCCCGCGGTGTACTCGGCCAAAGCGGCGCTGGGGCACTCGCTCGGCGCGGCGGGTGCCATCGAGGCGGTGCTGACCGTACAGGCGCTGCGCGACGGGATCGTGCCGCCCACGTTGAACCTCGACACCGTCGACCCTGAGATCGACCTCGACATCGTCACCGGCGAGCCGCGTCGGGGTAATTACCGTTATGCCGTCTCGGAGTCGTTCGGGCTGGGCGGGAACAACGTCGCCGTGGTGTTCGGCGCGGCCTGATCACGTGCCCGGCGAGTGCCACTCCGGCGGTCGACGGGGTATAGGAGTGGATGTGAAGCGACTCAACGGTGTGGACGCCTTGATGCTGTACAGCGAGACACCGGAGATCCACATGCACACGTTGAAGATCGGCGTGCTCGACATCTCGAATTTCGAGCAGGACTTCAGTTTCGAGGCATTCCGGCAGATCGCCTATCCGCGGCTGATGGCGCTGGAGCCGCTGCGCTATCAGTTGGTGGACATTCCGCTCCAGCTGCACCACCCGATGTGGCGGACCAACGAGGACATCGACGTGGACTACCACCTGCGCCGGGCCCGCGTACCGGCGCCGGGCGGCCGACGTGAACTCGACGAACTGATCGGTCACATCGCGGCCACACCGCTGGACCGCTCTCGTCCGCTGTGGGAGATGTACGTTGCTGACGGCCTCGAACAGGGCCGCATCGCGATCATCCACAAGGTTCACCATGTGCTGGCCGACGGCGTCGCCTCGGCCAACCAGATGGCCCAGGCGATGGCGACCGAGCACCCGGACGCCGTGCACCGCACCGGCACCGGCCACCTGCCGACGCGCACACACCTGCTCGGCACGGCCGCACGGGACCACGCCGGGTTGATCCGCAAGCTGCCCCGGCTGGTCAGTGAGACGGCCGGCGGCGTGCAACGGGTGCGACGCCGAGCCAAAGAGCGAGGCACCCACCCCGACCTGGCCCGCAATTTCGCGCCGCCGCAGAGTTTCATCAATCACCGGGTGACTCCCGGGCGCCGGTTTGCAACCGCGCCGCTGGCGTTGGCCGATGTGAAGGAGACGGGTCGGCATCTCGGCGTCACGCTCAACGACGTCGTGCTGGCCACCGTGGCCGGTGCGTTGCGCCGACTGTTGCTGCGCTACGACGGGCTGGCCGACGCCCCGTTGATCGCCGGCGTTCCGGTGAGCTTCAACACCTCGCCGGAACGCTTGGCGGGCAACGAGTTCACCTACATGACGCCGTCGTTGCCGGTCCATGTCGACGATCCGCTGGAGCGGGTGAGGTTGACGTCGGTCGCGACCAAGATCGCCAAGGAGAACCACCAGCTGCTCGGCCCCACGGTGCTGCCGGCGTGGTTGTCCTATCTGCCGCCATCGTTGGCGCCAAGGTTGTTTCGGACGCAGGCCCGCCGCGTGGAGTCGGCCAGTGTGATGAACCTGACCGTGTCGAATGTGCCCGGCCCGCGGGAACGGGGACACATCCAGGGCGCCGTTGTCAGCGAGATCTACTCTGTCGGACCGATTGTCGCTGGCAGCGGCATGAACATCACGGTGTGGAGCTACGTTGATCAGCTGGCCATCTCGGTGCTGACCGACGATGTGACGCTGACCGATCCGCACGAGGCCACCGATGCGTTGATCGATTCGTTCACCGAAATGCGTAGTGCTGCAGGACTTTCCGATAGTCTGACGCCGGTGGGCACGGCGCTGCCGGTGGCCACGGCGGTGCCGGCGGCCGGGTGAACGCCGGGATTTCAGCGTTACCCTCAATATCATTGTCGCACTGAGTGACTCATGAAAGGACGCCATGACGGACCCCGGTAGGCTGGCACGCCGCAAGGCGACCGTCATCGAGCACATGCAGAGCGAGAACGTCCAGGAGTGGGACCGGACGATGGCGACGTTCAGCCACCCCCGCTACGAGTTGCCGGACGGGACGGTGTTCGACGGCGCCGACGAGGTGATGCGGTACTGGATAGATGGCCGCTCCATGGTGCCCGATCAGCGCAACGAACTGATCGAACTGACTCACTTGGACGATGACCGGGTCCTGATCGAGTTCTGGCTGCGTGGCACCCCGTCGGCGACGGGTGAACCGTTCGAGGTGCGGTTGTGGGCGGTCTTCGATTTCGACGACGCGGACCTGATCACCGGCGAGCGGGTCTATGCCAGCTGTCCACTCGGTGCGGAATGATTCCGCCCCGGCCGCCCACAGATGTTTTCGTCCACCCGGTGACGGGAACCTCAACGTGTGCCGAATCGCGAGGAGCCGATCACAGCTATGCCCGGTGAGGTGACGGAATCGGTCCGCAGCCTTATTCCCGCCCGCATCGACCGCCTGCCCTGGTCTCCGTTCCACACTCGCATGGTGGTGGCGCTCGGGGTGGCCTGGATCCTGGACGGCCTGGAGATCACCGTGGCCAGCGCGGTGGCCGAGACCCTCACCGAACCTGCGACGCTGCACCTGTCGCCGGCGTCGGTCGGTTTCCTGGCGACGGTCTATCTGGCCGGAGAGGTGTTCGGCGCGCTGTTCTTCGGCCACCTGTCCGACAAACTGGGCCGACGCAATCTGTTCACCATCACCTTGGGTGTGTACCTGATCGGCAGCGCTCTGACTGCGTTCACGCTGGGCAACAACTTCGGCTGGCTGCTGTTCCTCTACGTCACCCGGTTCATCGCCGGAATGGGCATCGGCGGCGAATACGCCGCCATCAACTCGGCGATCGACGAACTGATCCCGGCCCGTTACCGCGGCCGGGTCGACATCGCGGTCAACGGCACCTATTGGGCCGGGGCCATCCTCGGCACACTGGGCACCTTCGTCTTCCTCAAGATGATCGACCTCAGCCTGGGCTGGCGGCTAGCTTTTCTGATCGGGCCGGTGCTCGGCCTGGTCATCGTGTTCGTCCGGCGGAACCTGCCGGAAAGCCCCCGTTGGCAGGTGATGAACGGCCGCGCCGAGGAGGCCGAGCAAACCATCACCCTCATCGAGCACGCCCTCAAATCCACCGGCGTCTCGCTGCCCCCCGTCGATCCGGCGAAGGCGATCGACCTGCTCCCCGCCGAGAAGATCGGATATCTGACGCTGACCCGGGTGCTGTTCCGGCTCTATCCGAGCCGGGCCGTGCTGGGCGCCTCGTTGATGATCAGCCAGTCGTTCCTGTACAACGCCATTTTCTTCACCTACACGCTGGTGCTGGGCAAGTTCTACGACGTTCCGGCGCAGTCGACGCCGTTGTATCTGATCGCGTTCGCGGTGGGAAACCTGTTGGGACCGTTGACACTCGGACATTTTTTCGACACGATCGGCCGGCGCAAGATGATCGCCGGCACCTACCTGCTGTCCGGATTGCTGCTGGCGGTGAGCGCTGTCCTGTTCAAGGCGGGCGTGCTCAGTGCGCTGACTCAGACCGTGGCCTGGTGCGCAATTTTCTATGTCGCGTCGGCCGGGGCGAGTGCGGCCTATCTGACGGTCAGCGAGATCTTCCCGCTGGAGGTCCGGGCGAAGGCGATTGCGGTGTTCTTCGCCATCGCCCAGTGTTTCGGCGCCCTGGGCCCGGTCATCTACGGTGCGCTGATCGGCGACGGCTCTGAGTCGATGCCGCTGTTCCTGGGCTACCTGCTGGGCGCGGGGGTGATGATCGCCGGCGGGTTGATCGCCTGGTTCCTGGCCGTTGACGCCGAGGGTAAATCGCTGGAAGACATCGCCACCCCACTGGCAGCTGCCACCGAATGAGGTGTATGTATGTCTTCGACCGCATTAAGCAGCTAGTGCGGGTTTGCTGCGGATAATGTCAGATGATGAGCGATCGCTCGGTGGGGCCGGACAGAGCTCGAGAGGGATACCAGTGGTCTTCCGTGCAGACCAGGAGATCGGCAGAGATCTCGCCGCTGTCGATTGGTCCTCCACCCCACTAGGGCCCGTCGACGAGTGGCCGCAAAGTCTGCGTACGGCGGTCAGTATCCTTTTGTCGTCCCAGTTTTCGATGTGGATGGGGTGGGGACCCGAGCTCACTTTCTTCTGCAACGCCGCGTACCGCCGCGACACCCTGGGACGCAAATATCCGTGGGCTTTGGGCCGACCGGCCAGTGAGGTGTGGGCCGAAATCTGGCCGGATATCTCGCCGCGCGTGGAGCGCGTGCTGGATGCCGAGGAGTCGACCTGGGACGAGGCGTTGCTGCTCATCCTGGAGCGGTCCGGCTACCCCGAGGAGACCTACCACACGTTCTCCTACAGCCCGCTGCGTGACGACGACGCGCGCGTGGTCGGTTTGCTGTGTGTCGTCAGCGAGGACACCGGCCGGGTGATTGCGCAGCGTCGTATGGCGACGATGCGCGACCTGGGTTCCGATCCCAGCGTGGGACGCACGGAGCGGCAGATGCTGGATTTCGCCGCTCAGCAACTCAGTCTCAACCCCTACGACCTGCCCTTCACCATCACCTATCTGTTCGACGACCAGGGTGACGCGCAGCTCGCCGGTGTCAGTGGGATCACTGCCGGGCACCCGGCGGCACCGGAGATCCTGCCGCGGTCCGGTACGTCGGTGTGGCCCGTGGAACGGGTATCGCACGGTGAATCCGAACTCGTCGAACTGGACGGCGCCGCACTGCAGCTGCCGTCCGGCGCCTGGCGCGAACCGCCCACCCGCGCACTGCTGGTGCCGCTGCTGCAACAGGGTGGCCCACCGGTCGGATTCCTGGTCGCGGCGCTGAACCGGCACCGTGAGTTCGACGACGGTTACCGCGGTTTCGTGGAGTTGGTCGCCGGCTACCTGGCTACCGGCGTGAGCGATGCCCGCAGCTATGAGGCGCAGCAACAGCGCGCCGAGGCACTCGCCGAGCTCGACCGCGCCAAGACCACGTTCTTCTCCAACATCAGCCACGAATTCCGCACTCCGCTCACCCTGATCCTCGGGCCCGTCGAAGAGCTGAGCGGCCGAGCGGTCGGCGTCGACGACTATGCGCGCCAGGAACTGGAGCTGGTGCACCGCAATGTCCTGCGGCTGGCCAAGCTGGTCAACACGCTGCTGGACTTCTCGCGCATTGAGGCGGGCCGGATGCGCGCCCGGTTCGAACCCGTCGACCTCGCCACGGCCACCGCCGAACTGGCCAGCGTGTTCCGCTCGGCGATCAGCCAGGCCGGTCTGACGTTCGTGGTGGACTGCCCGCCGCTGCCCGAACCGGTGTACCTGGACCGTGAGATGTGGGAGAAGGTGATCCTGAACCTGCTCTCCAATGCGCTGAAGTTCACCTTCGAGGGCTCCATCACCGTCCGGGTGGCCCGGGAGGACGACCACGCCGTCGTCACGGTGACCGACACCGGGATCGGCGTGCCGGCAGCGGAGATGCCCCGGCTCTTCGAACGCTTCCACCGGATCGAAACGGCCCGCGCCCGGTCCACCGAGGGCAGCGGTATCGGCTTGGCGCTGGTCAAGGAACTCGTCGGATTGCACGAGGGCACGATCACCGCGGAGAGCAAGGAGGGCGTGGGCACGTCGTTCCGCGTACGGTTGCCGTTCGGCGCGAGTCATCTGCGCACCGACGAATTGAGCACGGCACCCGCCGCGCCCCCGGCCACCGGCGCGGTGGCCGCACCGTTTGTGCAGGAAGCGTTGCGCTGGCTGCCCGGCCCGCCGGACCAGCCCGACGCCGCTCCGGTGGCGGGGGCCCGGGCCCGCGTCCTGGTCGCCGACGACAACGCCGACATGCGTGAATACCTGGCCAATCTGCTGGGCGCGGCGGGCTATGCGATCAGCACATTCAGTGACGGCGTGACGGCGCTGGAAGCCATCCGCACCCAGCTTCCGGATCTGGTGATCAGCGACGTGATGATGCCGGGCCTGGATGGTCTGCAGCTGCTGGCCGCGTTGCGCAACGATCCACGTACCGCGGCGCTGCCTGTCCTGCTGCTGTCCGCGCGCGCCGGTGAGGAGGCTTCTGTCGAGGGTCTGCTGGCCGGTGCGGACGACTACCTGGTCAAGCCCTTCGTCGCCGCGGATCTGCTGGCCCGGGTGCGTACCAACGTCGATCTCGCGCGCCTGCGGACCCATCACGCCCGGTGGCGCACCGCCCTGGTGGACTCACTGCAGGAAGCGTTCTTCGTCTGCGACGAGCATGGCGCGGTCATCGAGATCAACAGCGCCTTCACCGAGATTCTCGGCTTCGGCCCCGAGGACCTGCCATATGAGCCCCTGCACCCGTGGTGGCCGGACGCCGAGGCCGACCCCGAGGGTCACCGACTGGCCGGAGAGGCGTTCGCGGCGCTACTGAGCCAGAACCAGGGTGGCTACACCATCCCGGTCGTGCACCGGGCCGGGCACCGGGTGTGGGTGGCGGTCAGCTTCAACCATGCCGCCGATCCGGACACCGGGCGCCAGGTCATGGTGGGCACGATGCGTGACGTCACCGCCGAGCACTATTTCGTGCAACGGCAGACGGCGCTCGCTGCGCTCAATCAGCAACTGGCGCAAGCTGATACGTTGGATGAGGCGCTGCGTGGCGCGGCCGAGGAGTTGCGCCGGGTGTGGCAGGCCCGCACTGTGCTGGCGGTGACGTTCCCCAGCGACGCCCCGCGCGGGAGTGCCCCCCAGCTCGTGTGCGCCGGCGACGCGGTCAAGTGGACCGATCTGCCACCGGCCCGGCGCGAACTGATCGAGTCACTGCGCGGCGCCGACCTGCTCACCACCGTCAGCGACGAGGCGGGCAGCGCGGGTATCGCGCTGCAGCAGCCCCGCGGGATCCTGGTCGTCTGGATTCAGCTGGCCGAGAACCGGGAGTTCACCCCCGCCGACCACACGTTGCTCACGGTGCTGGCCGGGCGGCTCGGACAAGGGCTGCAGCGGGTCTACCAATTGGACGAGCAGCGCGAAACAGCGGTGGCGCTGCAGCACGCCATGCTCGGTCCGGCGCACCCGCCCGGCGGCATCGCCGTGCGCTACCACCCCGCGAGTCGTCCGCTTCAGGTCGGTGGCGACTGGTACGACGTCGTCGACCTCGACGACGGGCGGGTCGCCCTCATTGTGGGTGACTGCGTCGGGCACGGGTTGGCGGCCGCCACGGTGATGGGCCAGCTGCGTAGCGCATGTCGCGCGCTGCTGCTCGAACAATCAAGTCCCAGTGCGGCTCTCGCGGGTCTGGACAGGTTCGCCGCACAGTTGCCCGGCGCCCGGTGCACCACCGCGTTCTGCGCGGTACTCACGCTCGACACCGGAGAACTGTTGTACGCCAACGCAGGTCATCCGCCGCCCATCCTGGTGCATGCCGACGGCACCAAAGTGTTGCTGGACGGTGAACACGGCCTGCCGCTGGCGCTGCGGCCGCAGTGGCTGCGGCCGGAAACGCAGATCACGATGCCGCCGCGGGCGACGTTGTTGCTCTACACCGACGGGCTGGTTGAACGCCGCGGCGCATCGCTCGACGACGGGATGGCCCGCGCTGCCGATCTGGTGCAGGACAGTCGCTCGCAGGAGCTCGACGAGGTAGCCGACCACCTGATGGCCGGCCTGGAACCCACCGGTGGTTATCCCGACGACGTGGCGGTGCTGCTTTATCGCCAACCTGCCCCGCTGACAATGGAATTCACCGCCAACGCCAACCACCTGGCCGGCAGCCGAGCTGCCCTGCGCGGCTGGCTGACCCAGGTCGGCGTCGACCCGCACCAGATTCAGGACGTGCTCACCGCCACCGGAGAGGCCGTCGCGAATGCGATCGAGCACGGTCACCGCGACCGTCCCGAGGGCACCGTCTCGCTGCGCGCGAGCGCAGTGGTCGACCGCCTGCAGGTCACGGTCACCGATACCGGAGTGTGGAAAACTCCGACGGCCACCCCAGGGATGAGCCGTGGTCGCGGAATCTCCCTGATGCGAGTCCTGATGGAAGACTTCAGCATTCACTCCACCGACGCCGGCACGACCGTTCACCTGTACTCGAGGATCGCGTAATGGCTACACCGCTCAGCCTCAACACAGACCGTGCCGCAGACGGGACGCCCCGGGTGGTGGCGACGGGTGAGATCGACCTCAGCAACATCGTGGTGTTCAAACGGGCGCTCACCGCCGCCAACGGCGGCACCCGCGGGCCCATCACGATCGATCTCAGCGCGGTCAGGTATGTGGACAGCGCCGGCATCAACGCGCTCTTCGATCACGCCGACGCTGTCGACGATCTGCATGTGATCGTCCATCCGCTGCTCGTCCGGGTGCTCACCGTCAGTGGTTTCAGCAAGATCGCGACCGTCGAGTCGGCCGGTGTGGACGGCGCCCGCTGACTACCGGCGGGAAGCCTGAGTTGCGCAGGTTATGGTTCGGTGATGGGTGATTCCGCGAACCAACACGTGGTCGTCGTCGGCGGTGGTCTGGCCGGCCTGGCGGCGACGGTGTGGCTGGCCGAACTGGGCTACGCGGTGACGCTGCTGGAGAGCAACGGTTCGTTGGGTGGTCGCACCATTGGTCTGACGTCGGGCCACGGCGATGCCATCGAAAACGGCCAGCATGTCCTGGCCGGCTCGTACGACTGCATCTTCCGCTACCTGGAATCCATTGGCACCCGGCAGTTTTTGACGTTTCCCGACGAGTTCGGCGTACGTTACCCGGGCGGGCATGTCGAGACGTTCGGCCTGCGCCCGGCCCACGCGCGACGCATGCTGCTCGGCCGGGTCCGCGGGCTGGGCATCCCCACCCTGCTCAAGACAGCACCGGCGTGGGGCCGACTGGTTCGCGAGGTCATCCGGTTCGACGACGCCCTGGACGACATCACCGTCGAGGAGTGGTTCGACCGCCTCGGCTTCCCGGCCGCGGTACGGCGAATCATGCTCAACTCCATGGTGATCGGGCTGTTGAACGAACAGCCGCAGCTGGCCTCCGCGCACGCGTTCGCGGCACTGCTGCGCACCGGCGCCGACCGCGTCCGTCGGGGTGGCAGCGCCGCAGCGCGAATCGGTTATCCGACAGTCGATCTGGAGACGCTGTACCTCGAGGGTGCGCGGCGGGTGATGGCCGAACGGGGGGTGGACGTGCGGCTGCGCACCCGGGCGGTGTCGGTCACCGTCACCGACGGTCGAGCCGACGGGGTGCAGGTGTCCGACGGTTCGACGATCGACGCCGACGCGGTGGTGCTCGCCGTGCCCTCCTGGAACCTGCGTTCGTTGCTGGACGAGGTGCCGGGTTCGGAGGATGCCCGACTGGCGGCCAAGCAACTCGAGCCGATCCCGATCATGAACGCCTACGTGCTGCTCGACCGTCCGTTGGAAACCGTCGCTCCGTGGGAGTCGTTGCTCGACAGCGATATCGGCTGGGTCTTCGACCGGGACCGCATGCACGGTCCGCGCGAAGACGGCAACCACCTCTACGCGCTGACCACCTGTGCCGCCTACGACCTGATGCCCCTGAAGAACCGCGAGGTGGCTGACCGCCTGGTGGAGGCGCTCAAAGCCAGCTATCCGGCCGCCCGGGACGCCCGGGTGCTGGACGTGACCGTGGTGCCGTGGCCCAAGGCCACCTTCTCCTCACGGGTCGGGATGTCCACCATCCGCCCGGGAAACCGCACCGCGCTGCCCAACCTCGCGCTGGCGGGGGACTGGACGCACAACGACTGGCCGACCACCATGGAGGGTGCGGCTCAAAGTGCTGCTCGGGCAGTCGATCTCGTTCATTCAGCGCTCACGCCCGGGAGGTGAGCGGTGCCGGCCGTCGGCGATATGACAGGCTGAACCCCATGGCTCGACTGCAGGGACGACGGGTTGCCATCACCGGTGGCGCGCAGGGCATCGGACGGGCTATCGGTGAGGCGCTGATCGCCGCCGGCGCCCGGGTGGTGCTCGGCGATGTGCAGGAGGCCGCCGTGCAGGCAACCGCAACCGAACTCGGCAGCGCGGCAACGGGTTACCACCTCGACGTGATGGACGAGGCCGCGTTCGAGACGTTTCTGGATCGGGCGACCGAGCAGCTCGGCGGCCTCGACGTGTTGGTCAACAACGCGGGCATCATGCCGATCGGGCCGTTTCTGCAGGAGAGCCCCGGGGTCACCCGGCGAACCATCGAGATCGACGTCCTTGGTGTGCTGACCGGAACCCGGCTGGCGGGTACCCGCTTCGCGCAGCGCGGATCGGGCCACATCGTCAACATCGCGTCGGTGATGGGCACGCTGGCGTCGCCGAACGCGGCGACCTATTGCGCGGCCAAGTACGCGGTGGTCGGTTTCAGCGAGGCGCTGCGGCAGGAGTGGCGTGGCAGCGGGGTCAACATCTCGGCGATCTGCCCGGGCTTCGTGCGCACCGAGCTGATCGCGGGGATGGCCGCCCCGGGATTGCTGGAGCGGTTCCTGGTGGTCGACCCGGAGGACGTCGCGACGGCCGTGGTCGACGAACTTCGCAAGGGCGCGTCCCGGACGGTGTTCGTCCCCAAGCTGGTCGGTCTGGTCTCCCGCGGAACGGCCTCGATGCCCAGCGCCATCGTCGACACGGCCTTCCGGCTGTCCGGCGGCAACAAGGTCACCTCGGGGTTGGATCGCCAAAAACGGGCGGCCTACCAGGCAAAACTCGAAGGGCGACCGGAGAAGGAGCAGGAATGAGCCGTATCGAATTGACCGGACTGCGCGGCGTGCCGGAGACCGCGCTCAGTGCGGCGCTGGTGGCGACGTTGCCGGACAACGCGGCGCCGGCCCCCTGGGAGTGTCGCTGCTCGGCGTTGCTGTGGCTGGGACGCGGAGGGCGCGCCGCAGCGGCGGCTCTGCCGCCGGCCATGGCCGGTAGCCCGGCGCTGGCCACGGTGGGAGCCTTCGTCCGTTACACCGACACCCCCGTCGGCGCGTACGACGAGGTGCTCGGCATGGTCGCCTCCCGCACCGGCCTGCGGCCGTGGGGCAACGTGGCCTTCATGTCGGTGGATTCGGAGTCCAGCCTGGTCGGGGGCCGCACCAACTGGGCGATGCCCAAGACGCTGGCACGCTTCAACGGCGAGCTGGCCGACGGCGAGCTCATCACCGGCGAGGGCAGCGACGAGGTGTCCTGGTCGGTCAGCGCCAAGCCGCGGGTGAAGGGTCCGGCGATACCTCTGAAGCTCAAGGCGTCGGCGCGCCAGCAGTTCGCCGACGGCCGGGTCGGTGACTCGGAGCTGATCTTCGCCGGCCGGGTACGGCCCGCGTTGGTGACGGTCGGCGTCTCCTCGGCCGGACCGCTACCGACCTGGCTGCGCCCCGGTCTGCATGCCGGCGTCTACATCCACGACGCCACCTTCACCCTCGGCGAGCCACGCTTCTAGTCGATCTCGCCGTACTCGTCGAACCAGTGCGCGAGTTTGCCGCGGCGGCTGACCGCGCGCAGCCGTGCTTCGGCGGCCGCCCTGGTCTTGCTGGTGGTGACGATCATCAGTTCGTCGCCGGCCGCGATCCGGGTATCGGGCTCCGGGACGAAGGTGTGGCCGTTGCGGATGATCAGTGTGATCACCGCCGGGTCGGGCAGGCGCAGCTCCAGGATGGTCACGTTGTGCAGCCGCGAGGGCCGCTGCACGGTCATGGTCAGCAGCTCGGCGTCCAGCATGTCCAGCGGGGCGGCCTCGACCTGGATTTCCCGGGTGGCCTCCCGCGAGATCAGACCCAGGATGCGGGCGATGGGGCGCAAGCTGGGACCCTGGATCAGGGTGAAGACCACGACCAGCACGAAGACAACGTTGAGTAGGCGCTGACTGCCCTGGACCCCGGCCACGATCGGGAACGTCGCCAGCACGATCGGCACGGCGCCGCGCAGCCCCGCCCAGGACAGGAAAACCTGGTCGCGCCACGGCACCCGGAACCAGACCAGCGACCCCACCACCGACAGCGGCCGCGCCACCAGCAGCAGCACCAGTCCGATGACGATCGCCGGCACCACGTCCACCGCCAGTTCACTGGGGTCCACCAGCAACCCGAGCAGCACGAACAGCCCGATCTGCGCCAGCCAGCCCACGCCTTCGGCGAACGACCGGGTCGCCGAGCGGTGCGGCAGTCCCGAGTTCGCCAACACCACGGCGGCCAGGTAGGCGGCGATGAATCCGCTGGCGTGGGCGTCGCCGGCGGCGGCGAATGCGACCATGCCCAGTCCGAACGTCGCGATCGGATACAGGCCCGATGCGGGCAGCGCGATGCGGCGCAGCCCCAAGGCCCCCAGGTAACCGACGACCACCCCGATCGCCGATCCGCCGAGCAGTTCGTAGACCAGGTGGCTCAGCGCGCCCTCCGGTTCGAACACGAAGGGCACCACGCTGAACATCAGCACCAGGATCACGCCGGGCGCGTCGTTGAATCCCGACTCGGCTTCGAGCAGCCCGGCAATGCGCCGCGGCAGCGGCAGCACTCGCAGTACGGAGAACACCGCCGCGGCGTCGGTGGAGGACACGATGGCGCCGAGCAGCAGCGCCAGTTGCCAGTCGATGTCCAGCAGCAGATGCGCGCCCACCGCGGTCACCAGCGTGCTGATCACCACGCCGAGGCTGGCCAGGGTGCCCGCCGGCGCCAGTACCTTGCGGATGTCGCTGAATCTGGTGGTCAGACCGCCTTCGACCAGGATCACTGCCAGCGCCGCAGTCCCCACGTTGCGGGCCAGCACCACGTTGTCGAACTCCAGCCCCAACCCGTCCTCGCCGATCGCGACACCGACCAGCAGGTAGAGCAGCAGGCTGGGGAAGCCCACGACGGTGGCCACCCGGGTGCCGACAATGCTGGCCAGCAGCACCAGGCCGCCAACCGACACCGTCAGGTACAGCTGTTCCAGAGTCATTCTTTCCCGTTCAACACGACCGGCGCTTACCGCGGTTGGTACGACGAGGATGCCGATTCCGGCGTCATGTCAGTAAATCAGTCCGAGGCCGTTCGTCGCTCACCTCGCCGCGGGACGTGCTCACCCTCACGCCATACGCAAAGATGATTGCGTGACGACACGGAAACTGCGGATCGGTATTGCCGGGGCGGGCAATGTCGGCCGTTCGGTCGCACAGGAGCTGCTCGACGCCGGCCAGAAGGTCTTGCTGATCGAACGCCAGCGGCGGGCCTTCGAGCCGCACAAGGTCCCGGATGCGGACTGGCTGAACGCCGACGCCTGTGAAATGGCCTCGCTGGAGGAGGCGGGGGTGCACCTGTGCGACGTGGTGATCGCCGCCACCGGCGACGACAAAGCCAACCTGGTGGTGGGCCTGCTGGCCAAGTCCGAGTTCGGCGTGCCCCGGGTGGTGGCGCGGATCAACGACGTTCGCAACGAATGGCTGTTCGGCCAGGCCTGGGGGATCGACGTCGCGGTCTCGACGCCGGGCGCCATGGTCGCCGGCATCGAGGGTGCCATCGACGTCGGACACCTGGTGCGGCTGATGGGACTGCGGGAAGGCCGGACCGCCCTGACGAAGCTGACGTTGCCTGACGACAACCCCACCGTGGGCCAGCGGGTCGAGGAGCTGGACCTGCCGCACAACACCGCCCTGGTCACCGTGGTCCGCGGCGATCAGGTCATCGCACCCGGTCCTGACGACGTGCTGGAGGGGGGCGACGAATTGTTGTTCATCGCCGACAACGCCCGGGAACGTGCCCTGTGGGCCGCCGTCAACAGGATCAAGCCGTCACCGCGGATGCCGATGCGTCACGACGCCTGGTGAGGACCCCCGATGTCCGTTGCCGCGCTGCGTGAGATGTTCGAGCGCATGGTCGTCGCCAAGAACGCCGACCTGGTCGAGCGCTACTATCACCCCGACTTCGTGATGTGCTCGGACGGGATGACCCAGGGTTACGCCGAGTTCCACGAAAGCCACCGGCAGCTCTACCAGACCGCCATCAGCTACGCGGTCGAGTATGACGAGCAAGCCTGGGTGGAAGCGCCCGACCGGGTCGCCGGCCGGGTGTGGATCACCACGTCGCGTCCGGGCGAGCGGCCGACCCGCATCGAGGTGGTGCTGATCGCGGCCTATCTCGACGGGCGCATCCACCGGGTCTGGGAGACCACCTGGCCGAGCTGGCGTGGCGTCGCCGCGCTGGAAGGGTACTGAGCGTCCGTGGATACCGAGCGCGCCGTCGTGCGCCGGTTGCTCGACGACGTCGGCCTGGACGCCATCATCGACGTCCACACCCATTTCATGCCGAAGCGGGTGCTCGACAAAGTGTGGGCGTACTTCGACGGAGTCGGCCCGTTGACCGGCCGGCCGTGGCCGGTCGCCTATCGCCTCGACGAGCAAGCGCGGGTGGCGACGTTGCGGGACTTCGGGGTAGCGGCGTTCTCCTCGCTGGTGTACCCGCACAAGCCGGACATGGCCGCGTGGCTCAACGCCTGGTCGGCCCAATTCGCCGCCGTCACACCGGATTGCCTGCACACCGCGACTTTCTACCCCGAACCCACCGCCGCCGAGTACGTGACACGCGCGATCGGTGACGGAGCGCGGGTGTTCAAGGCCCATGTGCAGGTCGGTGACTATGCGCCGACCGATCCGCTGTTGGCGCCGGTCTGGGCGGCGTTGGAGCAAGCGGGGATCCCGACGGTGATCCACGCCGGATCCGGCCCGGCGCCAGGCACTTTCACCGGTCCGGGCCCGGTGGCCGAGGTGTTGGAGCGCCACCCGTCGTTGCGGTTGATCATCGCCCACCTGGGCATGCCCGAATATCGGGAGTTCCTTGACCTTGCCCAGCGGTTCTCCGGGGTCTATCTCGACACGACGATGGTGTTCACCGACTTCACCGAGCAGCTGCACCCGTTTCCGCGCCGGGAGCTGCCACGGCTGGAGGAACTGGGCGACAAGGTGCTCTTCGGTAGCGATTTTCCCAACATCCCCTACCCGTACCACCACTCCATCGAGTCGATCACCAGGCTGGGTCTGGGTGACCAGTGGTGCCGAAAAGTGCTGCACGACAATGCGTTCGAACTTTTCAGCTGAGTGTTCAGCCCAGCCGGCGCAGCAATTCGGTGGCCGCCCGGCGCCCGCTTTGCAGCGCCCCGTGCACCGTGCCGGGGTTGTCCACCCCGATCGCCTCACCGGCCAGGTAGATCCGGTCGCTGACGGGCTCCTGCAGTCGGCGGCGGTCATCGGGCCCGGACCCGGGTGCGTGGTAGGAGTATGAACCCAGGGCGTAGGGATCACGCGTCCAGCCTGAGCAGCGGACCTCGGTCACGTCGGCGCCGAACAGCCGGCGTCCGATGGGCATTGCTCCGGCCAGCAACTCGGTGGGGGAGGCGGACTCCACCCGGCGGCCGCGCTCACCTGGGTTGAAGGCCAACACCACCGGGCCGGCGCTGGCCGGCAGCGTGAACCACTGTGCCCACATTCCCTGCTCGGAACCCAGATACTGAAAGAAGGCGTTCTCCTGATCCCAATTGCGTTGTGAGAAAAGGAAATAGCTCTTGGACAAGACGCCGAATCCCAAGGCGCTCACCGCGTGGGCGTGTCCGTCGGGCAGGGGCGGCTCGAAGGTGATGCTCCCGGCTTTCAGGACGCCGAGCGGAACGGTGACGATTGCGGCCGGCCCCTCGAACGTCTGGCCGGCGGCATGTATCGTCACCGAATTACCCTGTCGGGTAACAGATTTCACTGGCGACCGCAAGGTGATGTGGAGTCCGTCGGCCAGTTGCCGGGGCAGGGCGTCGTAGCCGGTGGTGATCACCGACTGCGGACCGCGTGTGTAACTGCCCAGGTCGAACGTCGCCGCCGAGAGCTGGTCGGCGTCGGCGGCGTACTCGTCTTCGATGTCGGTGGTGACGTAGTACGCCAACTCGGCGCGCTCGACGTCGGAGAGTCCGTGGGCCGCAGTGCTGATCGCGGCGCCCAGGCTGCCCCCGTCGGCGTCCTCGCGGGCGTCGGAGACCAGCGTGCGCCAGGTCGTCGCGTCGTACGTCAACGGCGGCAATCGGGGATCGATGGTCAGCTTCGAAGCGTGGTCGTAGTCGGTCGGCACGACGTGCGCGTGGGCCTGCTGGGCCAGTTCAACCAACGGGTTGTTGGTGGTCCCGTGGATCCACGAAGCCCCCATTTCCAGCGGCACACTCCAGTGGCGAATGGTGCTGACCCGCCCGCCGATCCGGTTACGGGCTTCGATGACCCGGACCGGCCAGTCGGCGTCTTGCAGGGTGCGCGCCGCAGCCAGGCCGGCCATCCCGGCGCCGACGACCAGCACTGACTTGGAGTCGGGGGAAGTCGGGTGCCGATGCGGCGCGCAACCCGCCGCTACCAGCGCCGTCGCCGCCAAGAACTCCCGCCGGGACATCCGGGACACGACTGTGAGGGTCTCACGCCGTTACCCGATTGTGTTCTGCGAATGTGACAGAGCGCACATTACGGTCAGGTAAACTCGCCAGGACCGGAGGGCGGCAACGGTGCCGCTGCCAAGGGGGGAGCTGCGATGAGTGCTCGAAGGAACACCCAGTCCGTAGCTGATGCGATGCCGCCGGGCCGTCCCCTGACGGTCCGCGCGGCAGACGGAACCCGGTTGCACGCTGAGGTGTTCGGGCCCGAGGACGGCTATCCGATCGTGCTGACGCACGGATTCGTGTGTGCCATCCGCGCCTGGACTTACCAGATCGCCGACCTGGCGGGCGAATACCGTGTGATCGCCTTCGACCACCGCGGTCACGGCCGCAGCGGCGTGCCCCGCCGCGGCGGGTACAGCCTCAAACACCTGGCGTCCGACCTCGACTGCGTGCTGGAAGCAACCCTGGCTCCGCACGAGCGTGCGTTGATCGCCGGGCACTCGATGGGTGGTATGACCATTCAGGCGTGGTCGCAGCGGTACCGCCACAAGGTCACCCGGCGTGCCGACGCCGTCGCGCTGATCAATACGGCCAGCGGTGATCTGTTGTCCAAGATCAGGTTGCTGTCGGTGCCTGCGGGTCTCTCACCTGCCCGGGTGATCGCCGGCCGGACGCTGATCAACGCCATCGGCGGCTTGCCGCTGCCGAATGCGGTCCGGATTCCCAGCCAATACATGGTCGCGATGATGGCCACCGGCGCCGACGCCGACCCCGGGATCGTCAAGCTGGTCTACGAACTGTTCGCCCAGACCACGCCCGCCGGTCGCGGCGGCTGCGCGCGAATGCTCATGCACGAGATGGGTTCTCGCCACCTCAGCCTGGACGGCCTGACGGTGCCGACGCTGGTCGTCGGCAGCAAGCGGGACCGGTTGACGCCGATCAGCCAGTCCCGGTTGCTCGCGGCCACCGCCCCGAATGTCGTCGGTCTCGTGGAACTGCCCGGCGGTCACTGCTCGATGCTCGAACAGCCCGACGAGTTGAACCGGCAGTTGCGCGGACTCGCCGAATCGGTGCGGGCGCGGCACGATCGAATTCGACTGATCAGCTCATAACAGCGCGGCGACCGCTGCGGCGGCCCGCTGGCCGGAGCTGACAGCGCCGTCGAAGTATCCGGTCCATGCGTCGGCGGTCTCGGTACCGGCCCAGTGAATGGGGCCGACCGGTTCCCGCAGCAACCGGCCGTACTTCGTCCACGACCCCGGCGGCACCGCGGCGGTAGGACCGCCTGGCGCGAATTCTTCTGTGCCCCAACGGTAGTCGGCATAATCCAGCGGCTTGAGCGCTTCGTCGCCGTAGAGCGAGGCGAAGCAGCGCAGGGTGTCGCGGCGGCGCTGGTCGGTGGTCAGGGAGTCGAAGGCGCGGGCGTCGACGAAACCCATCAGAATGCCCGGTCCGTCTTCGTGCGGGCTGACGTCGAATGTGATGAACACCGGACCCGTGTCGAGCAGCGCTGAGCCGGAGAAACCCTGCGCCCGCCAGAATGGCGTCTCATACGCCGCATAAGCCTTGCTCAGGCGGCCCTGCGGCCAGTGCTGGGCGAGTTCGGCGTAGTCGGGCGGCAGCGGCGGGGTGAATTCGATGTGGTTGCGGTGCGCCGGCGGGATCGCCACGATGACGAAACCGGCCTCGGCCTGGCCCTGATCGGAGGTGACGGTGACCCCCGACCCGTGTCGTTCGATGCGCCGGACGGGTGCGTCCAGGACGACGCGCGAGCCCAATTCGGCCGCTGCGAATTCCGCGACCTGCTGGGTGCCGCCGGGAAACCGGTCCTGCTGCGCACCGTTCTCGGTGTCGAGCAGCCGGTTCAGTCCGCCGGCGGCCCGCACGTACCGGGTGGCGTGCAGCATCGAGACGTCGTCGGGTTCGCACCCCCAGGTCACCCGGGACATGATCGCCATCAGGTCGCGCGAAGATTCGGTGGCGTGCACCATGCGCAACCATTGGCCCAGGGACACGCTGTCCAGTTGGCGTGCCCGCTTGGCCTCCCACGGCCGGGAAACCGGGACGGTACGGGAAAGTCTCCCGAACTGCCATTGCAGGCGGCCGATGTCGAGCAGGCCGAGCAACGACAGCCGCGGGATGGTGCCGCTGTAGGCGCGCGCTGCGCCGCGCCAGTGGATGACGTTCTTGCCTTCGTGGAAGGTCGGGATGGTCGGCAGCCCGAGTTCGGCGACCAATCCGAGCACCGCGTCCTGGGTGGGGCCGACGAACGAGCCGCCCATATCGACGGGCAGACCCGCGACGTTGCCGGTGAAGGAGCGGCCCCCGACACGGTCTCTGCCTTCGAATACCAGCACATCGTGGCCCTGCTGGGTCAGGTCACGGGCAGCAGCCAGTCCGGCAAAGCCGGCGCCCACCACCACAACGTCGACATTCCACGGTGGGTTTGTCACGTTGTCCAGTGAACCGCACGCTAGGGGGCAACCGTCAACCAGTCGGCGAATCCCGACGGGTCATGGCGTCCGAGCGCGCCGTGCTCGTAGAGGCCCCACCCTTCCACCGGATCTCCGTCACCGTCGCGGCACACCGCGCGCCCGACGTGGTCGATGACACCGAAACCGGACCGGGCGATGATGGCGGGGTCGGTCATGTCGTAGGTCAGTCGCTCGACGAACTTCTCGCCTTTCCACGTCCCGTGCAGCCAGTCCGAGTCGCCCCCGTAGCCGCCGCCGACGTGGATCGGTACCGGGAGTTTGGACTCCACGTCGACGTGGACCGGGGTGCCGTCCGGGGCGGTCGCGTCGATGGACGCGCCAGTCGGGATCCGGGTGCCGGAGCGGTAGTGAATTTTCACCCGCGGCCAGCCCAGCTGCTCGACCCGCCCGTCGCGCCATACCCGGGTGCAGTCGTTGAGCGAACGGAACCCGTTGGGCTCCTCCTGGATGATCAGCACGATCGCGAAGTCCTCGAACGCGATCGGAACGTAGAGCCACCACATGCCTTCGAACGGCGGGTCGGCAGGGCGCCCCGCCGGTTCGGCCTCGCCGATCGGCCGGATACCCCAGGACCGGTCTCGGCTGCCGATCCACACCGAGGGGTCGACGGTGATCTCGTCGCCGTCGATCGACAGCTGTCCGCTCCAACTGCCCAGCTGGGCGAAGCGCTGTGCGTTGAGCGTGACGCGGTTACCCGTCCGCAGAATGTGCGGCTGCTCCTGTACGACGTCGAACAGGCCTTCCCAGGTGAGATCGGCTGCGACGCCTTCGGTTTCGTCGAGCACGATCCGGATCTTGCGCAGCGGTTCGACGACCTCTACCCGGTAGCCGTTGACATGCTGATGCAGCCTGTCCTGGTCGATGGCGTCGGACACGTGCACCGCCGTCTGGATGTCGCCGCGCCGGATGAGCAGGAACGCGTCTTTGACACCGAGGTTGGGGTAGTAGCCGATGCCGGTGATCACGAAGATGTCACCGGTCCGGTCGTGGGCGTTGAAGTAGGAGCGATCGTAGAAGTTGCGGTCCGAGGAGCCCGGCCAGGCGATCGGCTGGGGAATCTGGTGTACCGGGTACTCGTCGAGCGGGCCGAGCATCAGTTGTCCTCTCCGATAAGGCGTTTCATCAATCCGGCGTGGTAGAACAGCGATTCGACATCATCGGGCCTTTCGGCCTCGCCGAAGTGAATGCGCCGGGCTCCGGTGCGCATGAAGACACAGGCCCACATGATGCCGGAATACACGTAGAACCAGTGCAGGTCGTCGAGGTGTACGCCGGTGAGCCGACCATAGGTGTCGCGGACGTCTTCCTCGCGCATCACCTGCGGTAGTCCCGGCAGCGTGGCCAGGCCGGCGAGTTCCTCGAAAACCTTGTGCGCGAAGATCATCCAGGCGACATCCAGTTCCCGCGGGCCCAGCGTCACCATCTCCCAGTCCAGCACCGCCACCGGAGTGAAGTCCCGGTACAAGACGTTGCCCACCCGGGCGTCGCCCCACAGCAAGACCGGCTCACGCGTGTCGGCCTGTTCCGGCCAATTGTCTTGCAGCCATTCGAAACTGCGCTCCACCAAGGGCGAGCGGCCGATATCGGGGACAGCGAACTCATACCAGGACCTGACCCAGCTGAAATGTTTGCGCAGAGCGGTATCGCCGGTGAGACCCTCCGTCAGGAAGCCAAACGTCTTGTCCGCCTCCGGGATCGAGTGCAGCGTTGCCAGAATCCCGACCGACGCATCCTGCAGTTTGCGTTGCTGCTCGGCCGGCGCGTCAGCGAACCAGTTGCCGCCGAACGTGTAAGGCATGACGTCGGGCGGCACCTCGCCCTCGACGTAGTCCATCAGGAAGAAGGGTGCTCCCAACACCTCCCCGGTGTTCTCGATCCAGCGCATCCGCGGAACCGGGACGTCGGTCAGTTCGCCGACTTTGCGGATCACGTCGAATTGGTGGTCGAGGCGATAGGTCGGAAACACCGGGACGTCTTGGTTGGTGGGTGCGACCCGGGCCACCAGCTTCTGCTCTTGGTCCGCCCATCGCGCGGTCAAGATGATGGTCTCCGAGGACATGCCGGTGGAGTCGACGCCGCTCTCCACGGTGATGTCCGGTGCCACCGGCAACACGGTCGACAGCCACTGCGAGATCAGTTGCGGGACGGTGGTGGTGTCGCGGCTCGAGCGTTGCATGCGGCCGACATCTTCGACCGCCGGTTCATTGGCCACGAGGCTTCCTTCGTGAGATAATTACGATACGGTAGGTAGCGTTATGAAAGCAGACCTGCCATCCCTTGACAAGGCCTCGGGCGCCGGGCGGCCGCGCGATCCGCGCATCGACTCGGCCATCTTGTCGGCGACCTCGGAACTGCTTGTGCAGATCGGGTATTCGAATCTGAGCCTGGCCGCGGTCGCCGAACGGGCGGGAACCACTAAGTCGGCACTGTACCGAAGGTGGTCGAGCAAGGCCGAGCTGGTTCACGAGGCTGCCTTTCCGGTTGCGCCGACTGCCCTGGAAACGCCGGCGGGGGACTTCGCCGCCGACATTCGGATGATGTTCGAAGCCACGCGCGACATCTTCACCACACCCGTGGTGCGCGCTGCGCTGCCCGGGCTCATGGCGGACATGACCGCGGACCCGGAACTCAACGCACGGGTGATGGCCCGGTTCGCCGGCCTTTTCGAGGCGGTCCGGGTGCGACTGCGCGAGGCCATCGAACGCGGCGAAGCCCATCCCGACGTCGATCCGGGCCGGCTCATCGAGTTGATAGGGGGAGCCACCATGCTGAGGGTGCTGCTGTATCCGGAGTTGGACGACGCCTGGGTCGACCAGACCACCGCCATCGTCGTGCACGGGGTCAACCGGTGACCGCGATCGTCACGGGTGCCAGTCGCGGGCTGGGACGGGCAATCGCGCTGGCGCTGGCCGCCGACGGCGCCCCGGTGGCCGTCGTCGGGCGCACCGAGGCGGTTTGGGACGAGCGGCTGCCCGGCACCATCGGCGAGACGGTGGCCGAGATCGAATCGGCCGGGGGCCGGGCGGTGGCGGTGCGGGCCGATCTGACCGACCGTGACGACATCGGCCGGGTGGTCGCCGAGGCGCGGGACGCCCTGGGGCCCATCACGACCCTGATCAATAACGCCGCCTTCACCGCTCCCGGCCGGCCGGGAGCGCAGCGTCGCGCCAAAGCGGCCAACACAGCGCCCAAGCCCGATTGGCCGGGCTTCGTCAGCGTTCCGCTGGCTGCCTATCGCCGGCACTTCGAGATCTCGATCTTCGCCGCATACGAACTCATGCAACTGGTCTGCCCGGACATGATCGAGGCTGGCGGCGGATCGATCGTCAACATCACCTCGATCGCCTCGCGGCTGCCCGGCGACGGACCCTACGCCGACCGTGGCGCCGGGGTGCTGCCGGGATATGGCGGCTCCAAAGCCGCCCTCGAACACCTGACCCAGTGCGCGGCGTTCGACCTGGCCGACTACCACATTGCGGTCAACGCCCTGGCGCCGTCCAAGCCGATCATGACGCCGGGGCTGTCTTATTACGCGCGCGGTTTCGACGACGTGAGTTCCGCCGAGGAATTCGCCCAGGCCGCTGTGCAACTGACGCACGTCGACCCCGGCGAGGTCACCGGCCGCACCATCGGTCACCACCAGGTGCTCGATGGCAGCTTCACACCGTTCACAGTCTGAATCCACTCAGGCGGCATGTCGGTCGATCAGCGTGATCTTGACAGCTGCTTCGATTTCGCTGAGCTCGATTCGTGGGCGGCCGACCGGCGGCGGGGCGGTGGATTGGTAGCGGGCACCGGTGGGGGTGGTGTAAGTGGCGGTGTGGGTACCGGTGTTGGTGCTGGTTTCGACGCTCCAGCCAGGTGCTTCCTTGGCGTAGTTGCAGTGTTCGCAGGTGCCCAGGCCGTTATGCGCGGTGGTGGGTCCGCCGCAGTGATGGGGTTGGGCGTGGTCGCGGTGGCGGATGGGGGCGTCGCAGTAGGGGGTGCGGCAGGTTTGGTCGCGTAGCCCGATGAAGTGGGCCAGCCCGCGGGGGAAGGTGCGGGAGCGGGACTCCATGGCGAGCAGGGCACCGGTTTTGGGGTGGGTGTAGAGGCGGCGCAAGGTGGCCCGCGAGCGGGCGTCGGCCAGGGCGCTGCCGATCAGATTGCGGGCAACCGCGGCGGGGATGGGTCCGTAGCCGTCGAGTACGGCTGGTTCGTTGCCGTCGCCGAGCAGTGTCTCGTCGGAGATGACCACATTGACGTCGACAGGGGCAGGTACGTCGGCGGGGGTGCCGGTGATGCATTCGAACAGGGTGTCGGCCATGACTTGGCCGCGGGAGCGGCCGTCGAACGTGGTGTCGGCGGCGCGGCGCAGCGCAGCGTAGACGCCGACACCTTTGGCCACCGGAAGCAGGGCGCTGACCCAGGTCATGGTGTCGGGAGCGGGCCGGATGGTCACGGTGCGCTCATGCTCGGCTTTCCCGGCGCGCTCGACGACGGCATGCGGGTCGAGACGGTAGGCGATGGCCTTGGCCGCTGCGGTCACCCGTTGATCACCCATCCCGTGCAGTGCCGTGACATCTGCACACAGTTCGCGGTCCAGCGTTTGGCGGTCCTGAAGGTCCAGGCAGGCTGATTCGCGCACGATCAGGGTGGCGCGCCATTCGGACAACGCACCGGATTCCAGTGCGGCCAGGGTGTGCGGCATTTCGTGGACCAGGGCGTTGGCGAAGCCGAGGTGGCGGCCGCCGCGGGCGGGGGAATCGTGCCGGGCCAGGGCGATCTCGCTGGCCAATCCGCGTCCCTGTTTGCGGGCGGGTACTCCGGTGGCGGCTTCGGCGCTGCACCGCACCACAGCCAGGGCGGCGGTGGCGCGGGCCTGTTCGGCGGCTGCGACGCTCTTGGCGTGTTCGCAGGCGGTGATCCGGGCGATCAGTTCAGCTTCCATGGCCCGTTGAGCAGCGGGAATATCGTGTGACTCGAACATATGTTCGACTATACCCCGTATTGCTGGCCGGTGCTCTGGCACGGTCGCGAGTTGTGGAGCACCACCGTTCTGGACCGCGGCACGCCGCCACGGCTAGCCTTCGGCTATGGGGCGAGTCGACAAGCCCACCGCACGCGTTGTCCTGATGATCGCCCTGCTGATCGTGGTCGCCGCGGCTTTGCGCGGTTACCTACCCGCTCATCACGGTTCCAGCGTGCGGGAATCGGGCGGCAGTCCGGCGGCACTGATGTTCCTGACCGCGGCGCTCGCGGGCACGCTCGTGCTGGTGGCGTTTTCGATCGTCGCCCGGCTACGCGACCCGCGTGCCGCAGCGCCCAGTGCCGGTGAGTTGTCCCAATTGCTTGGCCGTGGCAGTGCTCGACCTAGTTGGCGCGTCGTCCTGATCGGACTGGGGGTGATCGTCGCGTGGCTGTTGACCGCAATCCTGCTCTCCCGGCTGTTCGTCCCACCTGATCTGGGACTCGATGCGGCGCAACAGAACTCGACCACAACGCCGTCAACCGGTTCGGGCACCGGACAGCCACCGAAACAACCGCCGCAGCACAAAGACTCCACCGACACGCTCGGAATCCTGCTCGCGAGTGCGCCTGTGCTGCTGATGTTGTTCATCGGCGGTGCCATCGCGTCGCGACGTCGACGACCCACGCCGACCACGAAAACCACCCGCGATGGTGACAGCGATGCGCCGCCGCCCCAGACCGCGTCCGAAACGCTGGTGCGCGCAGCCGAAGTCGGTCTCGCCGAAATGACCGACCTCAGCCGCGAACCCCGCGAGGCGATCATCGCGTGCTACGCAGCGATGGAACGTGAGCTGGCCAACGTCCCCGGCGCGGTCCCCCAGGATTTCGACACGCCGACCGAAGTGCTGGCCCGCGCCGTCGAACACCATGCGCTGCATGCCGAAAACGCCGTCCAGCTGGTCAATTTGTTCGAGGAAGCGCGGTTCAGCCCCCACGTGATGAACGAGGTCCACCGGGAGACCGCGGTTCGTGTGCTCGAACTCGTCCTCGAAGAAATCACACCGCGGTCAGGTGCGCGACCATGAAAAAGCTTATCGTGCTTGGCATTTTGCTCATCCTCGGCACCGAGGCCCTGGCACTGATCCTGCAGGACCGGCGGTTCGTGCTCGCCGCGGCCGGGGTGGGTCTGGCATTGGTGCTGCTCAATGTTCGCCGTGTCCTGGGACACCCGAACGAATCGGTCGCCGAACCGGACTCCGACGATCCCGGCGAGGGATTGCGCCGTTGGCTGGCCACGACCGAGACCACGATCCGATGGTCGGAATCGACCCGCGCGGACTGGGATCGTCACTTGCGCCCGATGTTGGCGCGGCGCTACCAGATGGCCACCGGCCAACGGCAGGCGAAGGATCCGGCGGCTTACAACGCGACCGGCGAGATGCTGTTCGGAGCTCAGCTATGGGAATGGGTTAATCCAAATAACGTCGGGAATACCGATAGCCACCGGCAATCGGGTCCCGGACGGGCGGCGCTGGAAGAGATTCTGCGAAAGTTGGAACAGGTATGACGATGCCGGCCGAGAAGACCACCGCCAATTGTGAAGCAGTACTAGATGAAATCGAACGCGTCGTGGTCGGGAAGCGTTCGGCTCTGACGCTGATCTTGACCGCCGTCCTCGCGGGCGGCCATGTGCTGATCGAAGACCTGCCCGGTCTCGGCAAGACTCTGATCGCACGTTCGTTCGCCTCGGCACTGGGACTGGAATTCACCCGGGTGCAATTCACTCCGGACCTGCTGCCGGCCGATCTGCTCGGTTCGACGATCTATGACATGCAGTCCGGCCGTTTCGATTTCCGGCGCGGACCGATCTTCACCAACCTCCTGCTCGCCGACGAGATCAACCGCACGCCGCCCAAGACGCAGGCCGCCCTGCTCGAGGCGATGGCCGAGGGTCAGGTCAGCATCGACGGTCAAACCCACCGCCTGCCAACGCCGTTCATCGTCCTGGCTACCGACAATCCGATCGAGTACGAAGGCACCTATCCGCTGCCGGAGGCACAACTGGACCGGTTCGCGATCCGCCTGGAACTGCGCTATCTGTCCGAGCAGGACGAGGCGGCGATGCTGCGCCGACGGCTGGACCGTGGCTCGGCCCAACCGACGGTGAACCAGGTTGTCGACGTGCACGATCTGCTGACAATGCGCGAATCGGTCGAGCAGGTCACGGTGCACGAGGATGTCCTGCACTATGTGGTGTCGCTGGCCACCGCCACCCGGCATCATCCGCAGGTTGCGGTCGGGGCCAGTCCGCGTGCGGAACTCGACCTCGTTCAACTCGCGCGCGCCCGGGCGCTGTTGCTCGGCCGCGACTTCGTGATTCCCGAGGACGTGAAGGCGCTTGCCACAGCCGCTGTCGCACACCGTATTACGTTGCGACCCGAGATGTGGGTGCGCAAGATCCAGGGTGCTGACGTGGTCGGGGAATTGTTGCGACGCCTGCCTGTGCCGCGGGCTAACGGCGGATCGGCGTGATCCAGACTCGGGAAGTCGAGTTGCGCTGGCGCGCATCGCCATTGACGCTGGCAATCGCCACCTGTGCGGGCGTCGCGCTGGTCGCTGCGGTCATCAGTGGACGCTGGCAGCTCATCGCCTTCGCGGCGCCGCTGCTCGGGGTCTTGTGCTCGCTGGGTTGGCAACACCCAGTCCCGACCGTGCAGGTGCATGGTGAGCCAGATGCCCAGCGATGTTTCGAGCTCGAAGAGGCACGGATAAAGGTCTGGACAACAACGGATTCCGTGGAGGCGACGGTCGAGCTGGCGGTATCCGCGCTTCCCGGCATGGAACTCGAGGTTGCGGATGCCGGTAAGGGAAAAGCGGTGACCGCGGTGGCGCAACGTTGGGGCCGCTATCCGATCACGGCCCGCGTCGACGTCCTCGCCCGCGGCGGTCTGGTGCAGGGCAAGGGGACCGCCGATGTATCCAACGTCATCGTATTCCCTTTGACGCCACCACAGTCCACGTCCATTCCGCAGACCGAGTTGCTCGACCGGTTGGGTGCCCACCTGACCCGGCACATCGGCCCGGGTGTCGAATATGCCGATATTCGGCCCTACGTCCCCGGCGACCAACTGCGCGCGGTGAACTGGGCGGTGAGCGCGCGGCGGGGACGATTGCACGTCACGCAACGGCTGACCGACCGCGCGGCCGACGTGGTGGTGCTGATCGACACGTACCGTCAGCCCGCGGGTCCGGCGACCGCCGCCACCGAACGCGTAGTGCGGGGCGCCGCGCAGGTGGTACAAACCGCGTTGCGCAACGGAGATCGCGCCGGCATCGTCGCGCTGGGCGGCAACCGGCCGCGCTGGCTGGGCGCCGACATCGGCCAACGTCAGTTCTACCGGGTGCTCGACACCGTGCTGGGTGCCGGCGAGCAGTTCGACAATGCCACCGGCACGCTGGCACCCCGTGCCGCGGTACCGGCGGGTGCGATCGTCTTTGCGTTCTCCACCCTGCTCGACACCGAATTCGCCCTGGCACTGATCGACTTGCGCAGGCGCGGCCATGTGGTGGTAGCTGTCGACGTCCTCGACAACTCCCCATTCGAAGGCGAGCATGATCCGCTGATCATCCGTATGTGGACGTTGCAACGGTCTGCCATGTACCGCGACATGGCGACGGTGGGCGTGGATGTGCTGTCCTGGCCGGGGGATCGCTCACTGGAACATTCGCTGGGTGGACTGCCGGACCGCCGGCGTCGGGTCCGGGGACAGGGCAGGCGTTGAGATGCCGACAGTTCTTGGGCTGCTGATGGTTGGACTGGCCGCCATCGACACGCACGGGCCTGCGTTGGCATTTCCGGCGATCGCGGTGCTGGCGGTGGGAGCGGGACTCGTCATACGCGCCGCGGCAACGGTTGCCGTGTTGTCGGCGGTCGCGGCGATCGTCGTCGCGGATAGCTCACCGGTACTTGCTGCGCTGTCCGGGCTCTGCGCGGTGGGCTACCTGACGAGCCGACACCTCGCTCAATCCTGGACGACGGTTGTTGGTGCTGTGGGGTTTACCTTCGTCGGGTTGGTTGCGACGTCGTTCCCGCTGCAGGTGCCGTGGCTGCCGCTGTTGGCCCCGTTCGCGGTGGTGGCCATTTATGTACTGGCCACCCGGCCCTTTCTGAATTGATCGGAGCGCGTGTTCCGTTCAGGCGAGTCGCTATTGCATGAGGTTTGTGCATTTGCCGGATAGCCACGAGGAAAAGTCATACAGTGTGTGTCCGGTGGGTCGGTTGCGGCCTGTGACTCAACGAAGGGGAGCGTCTGATGAGTTTCTTCGGACTACCGCCGGAAATCAACTCCGTGCGGCTACTTTCCGGCGCAGGCCCGGCTCCGCTATTGCAGGCAGCGGCGGCCTGGAATGGTTTGGCCGACGAATTGTCGACGGCGGCGCAGTCGTTCTCGTCGGTGACGTCTGGGTTGGCGGCTCAAGCGTGGCAGGGCGCCGCGGCGGAGGCGATGGCGGCTGCGGCGGCGCCGTATGCGGCGTGGTTGAGTGCGGCGGCGGCGCGGGCGGTGGGCGCCGCCGGATCGGCGCAGGCGGCGGTGAGTGCGTTCGAGGCGGCGCGGGCCGCGACCATACACCCCCTGGCGGTGGCAGCGAACCGAAATGCGTTCGTGCAGTTGGTGATGTCGAATATCTTCGGCCAGAATGCGCCGGCTATCGCGGCCGCCGAGAGTATCTACGAGGAGTTCTGGGCTGCCGACGTGGCGGCAATGGTCGGCTACTACAGCGGGGCATCGGCGGCTGTGTCTGCGCTCGCGTCGTGGGGTTCGTCGTTGGCTGGATTGACTGGCCTCGGCCAGGTGGCGGCGAGCGCGGCGGCGGCCACGATCCCGGAGTTCAACACCGGTCTGGGAAATATCGGGTCCTGGAACCTCGGCGGCGGCAATATCGGTGACTTCAACCTGGGCGGCGGTAACTCCGGGAATGCGAATGTCGGTAGCGGGAACACCGGTGCCACGAACTTCGGCTTCGGAAATCTCGGTTACAGCAATTTCGGATTTGGGAACATCGGTTCCACCAATTTGGGACTCGGCAATTCCGGTAACGTGAATATCGGGCTCGGCAACAGAGGTAGCGGCAACTTCGGTCTGGGCAACCTCGGCAGTGGGAATCTGGGTTTCGGAAACACCTTCCATCCGTCCACCTTCGTCGGTGGCACGAACTTCGGCAGTGGCAACGCTGGCGCCTTCAATCTGGGCAGCGGCAACCTCGGCTTGCACAACGTCGGCTTCGGAAACAACGGCAATTTCAACTTCGGTTTCGGCAACTCCGGCAATAACAATATCGGCTTCGGTCTCACCGGCGACAATCAGTTCGGTATCGGCGCGCTGAACTCCGGCCTCGGGAACATCGGTTTCGGGAACTCAGGTAACAACAACATCGGGTTCTTCAACTCCGGCGACGGGAACGTCGGCCTCTTCAACTCCGGAAACGGAAACTTTGGGTTCTCGAATGGCGGAAGCACCAACACCGAGTTCTGGAACGCGGCAAGCACGAACACCGGCTTCGGCAACGCGGGCAGCCTCAACATGGGCTTCGGCAATGCCGGTAGCTCCAATTTTGGATCGGCGAATGCCGGTTTCGATAATGCCGGGTCCGGCAATTCGGGATTCAACAACTCCGGATTCTTCAATTCCGGGCAGTACAACACGGGCTTCTCGAATTCGGGTTCAATCAATACCGGAATCTGCAACGCAGGCGACACCAACACGGGTCTGCTCAATTCAGGCGACTTCAACACCGGAATCGGTGGTTCCACGACGCCGCTCGGGGCGACCTCGTCTGGGATCGGCAATACCGGCACCGGCAGCTCCGGGTTCTACAACTCGGCGAATAACTCCTCCGGCTTCAACAATTCCGACCCCATCATGGGGTGGGGTCAAGTGTCTGGCTTCAACAACAACAACGCCTACACGTCAGGTTTCAACAACTCGGGCTTTGCCAGCGTAGGGATTGGCAATACGGGTGACTCCGGCGTCGGCTTCTTCAATTCCGCGCTGTTCGCATCAGGCATCGGCATCAGCGGTAACAACAGTTCGGGAGTCGGCAACGCGGGCCAGTTCAGCGCCGGCCTCTTCAACCAGGGCGACAACCAGTCCGGCATCTTCGGCCCCGCCGCTACCCCGGCGTTCCTGCTCGACCTGGGCCCCTTGGCTCCGATCGTCGGCACAGTGTCTGCGCCAGCGGCAATCACATTCCCGGATATCAACACCGGCCTGGGCAACATCGGTGCCTGGAACCTCGGCGGCGGCAACTTCGGCGACCTGAACCTGGGCAGCGGCAATGCCGGAAACGTGAACTTCGGTGGCGGCAACGTCGGCAACCTGAATATCGGCAGCGGAAACGAGGGCTTCTTCAACCTGGGCAGTGGCAACCTCGGACACACCAACCTCGGCAGCGGAAACATCGGCAGCCTCAACCTGGGCAGCGGCAACTTCGGCAACAGCAACTTCGGGTTGGGTAACAGCGGCGACGGGAACCTGGGTGGTGGCAACATCGGTGACCGCAACGTCGGCAGCGGCAATCTCGGTTGGTTCAATCTCGGTAGCGGCAACAATGGCTGGAACAACGTCGGGTTCGGCAACAACGGGAGCTACAACTTCGGATTCGGCAACAGCGGTAACAACAACATCGGATTCGGACTCAGCGGCGACAACCAATTCGGCATCGGTGCTCTGAACGGTGGCATCGGAAACCTCGGTTTCGGGAATTCCGGCAACAACAACATCGGGTTCTTCAACTCCGGCAACGGAAACGTCGGGTTCTTCAACTCCGGCGACGGGAACTTCGGCTTCAGTAATGCCGGTAATACGGACACCGGCTTTTGGAACGCAGGCTCGTTCGGCACCGGAGTCGGAAATGCGGGTTACGCCAACTTCGGCGTCGGCAATGCGGGCGACTTCAACATGGGTATCGGTAACGGCGGCTACGGCAACATGGGGCTCGGTAACGCCGGTTCGTCCAATACCGGCAGTTTCAACGCCGGCAACGCCAATACCGGTGACTTCAACTCGGGTTACTTCAACACCGGCTACGGCAACTCGGGTGACTCCAATACCGGCGTGATGAACTCGGGCGATCTGAACACCGGTATAGGCAGCTCCACGACCCCGGTGGGCGTGACGTGGTCGGGATTCGGCAACAGCGGAATAGGCACCTCGGGGTTCTTCAACACCGGCGACCACACGTCGGGATTCCAGAACACCGAGGTCGGGGCGAGCCTCTACATGTCCGGATTCAACAATGTGGGTGGCGGCAACGTCGGGATCAGCAACAACGGATCAGGACTGGTGGGTTGGTTCAATGCCGCAGAGGGCTCGGTTGGCGTCTGGAACTCCGGAAGCGCCAGCACCGGCATCGGAAACGTTGGCAGCCAGAGCAGTGGCGTGTCGAACTGGGGCAACGGCAGTGCGGGCGCGTTCAACCGGAGCGACGACGTGGCCGGAATCTTCCGCTGACCCGGACCGGGCCCATGCCCGGTTGATCTGAATTCTGTTTGGTGACAAGCCAATCTGGTGATTTCCCGGAATCCGGCTGCGAAGTCGCCTAGATTCGCGGGTGGCCCGAGAGGGCGGACCACGGCCCGACTGGAACCCTCGAAGGGGATACCACCTTGAGTTTTTTCACGCTACCGCCCGAGGTCAACTCGTTGCGAATGCTGGCCGGTGCGGGTTCGGTGCCGATGTTGGCCGCGGCCGCGGCCTGGGACGGGCTGGCCGTCGAATTAGCGGGATCCCGCACAGTCTTTCGCGACCGTGGTCTCGGATCTGACGGGTCAAGCGTGGCAGGGTGCGGCGGCGCAGGCGATGGTCGCCGCAGCGACGCCGTATGCGAGCTGGCTTTCGGCGGCCGCTACTCAGGCGTCAAGCATGTCGGCTTCGGCTCAGGGTGTTGTCAGCGCGTTCGAAGCGGCCCGCGCGGCAATTGTGCACCCGGTGGCCGTGGCAGCTAACCGAAACGCGTTCGTGCAGTTGGTGTTATCCAATGTGTTCGGGCAGAACGCGCCCGCGATCGCGGCGGCGGAGAGTGTTTATGAAGAGTTCTGGGCTGCCGATGTGGCAGCGATGGTCGGTTATCACGGCGGCGCCTCGGCAGCGGCGGCCGCATTGTCGCCCTGGACTGCCATGCTGGAAACGTTTCCCGCCCTCAACACCGGCCTGGGAAACATCGGGAACTGGAATCTGGGCGGCGGAAATCTCGGGGACCTGAACCTGGGCAGCGGCAACGTCGGTAGCCGCAACTTCGGCGGTGGCAACCAGGGAAACCTGAACTTCGGCGGCGGAAACCGGGGTGATTACCACGTCGGGTTCGGCAACTACGGGGCCATCAATATCGGTTTCGGCAACGACGGCCAGCTGAATATCGGCTTGGGCAACCACGGCCAAGGCAACTTCGGCATCGGCAACAACGTCAACGGAAACCTCGGCAGCGCCAACAGTTCTCATCCGACCGAAGGGAACTTCGGTAACAACATCGGCAGTGCGAACCGGGGAGCCACCAACTTGGGTGCCGCCAACATCGGCTCAGACAACGTCGGTTTCGGCAACTTCGGGAACAGGAACTTCGGGTTCGGCAACACCGGGAACAACAACATCGGCTTCGGGCTCACCGGCGACAATCAGATCGGCATCGGTGCGCTGAACACCGGGATCGGCAACATCGGCTTCGGCAACTCCGGCAACGGCAACATCGGGTTCGGCAACTCCGGCGACGGCAACGTCGGCTTCTTCAACTCCGGTAACGGCTCCTTCGGCTTCGGCAATTCCGGAAACTTGAATACCGGGTTCTGGAACTCAGGAAGTGACAATGTCGGTATCGGCAACTTCGGTACCAGCAATTTCGGCATCGGCAACGCGGGCAGCCTCAACTTCGGCTCCGGAAACGCCGGCTTGTTGAACTTCGGCTTCGGCAACGCCGGCGACAACAACACCGGGTCGGCCAACACCGGTGAATACAACACCGGCTTCTCGAATGCCGGTGACCGGAACACCGGTTGGGGCAGTTCGGGTGGTACCAATACGGGATTGTTCAACGCGGGCGGCCTGAACACGGGGATCGGCAGCTCAACCACTCCGGTCGGAGCGACGACGTCGGGTTTCGGTAACACCGCACCCAATACCTCCGGGTTTTTCAACTCGACCCATAATTCGTCCGGCTATGGCAACTCCGACCCGTCGTGGTTCAACGGCCCCAGCTCCGGCGTGGGTAACACCGCACCGTTCACCACGGGGCTCTTCAACTCCGGCGGCAGCGCCGTCGGAATCTGGAACACCGGAGGGGCGAATATCGGCGCTTTCAACCCTGGCTACGGCAACACCGGCGTCGGCAATCTGGGCATGTTCAGCTCGGGATTTTTCATTATCGGCGACTTCCAGGCCGGGTTCTTCCGAGGGGTACTCGGCCGGAGTTAGCTCCTCTTAATGCAGCAACTGCCCGGCCTGGTCGGCCAGGTCCAATACCGGCTGCGGGAAGATCCCCAACCCCACAGTCACCAACGCGCACACCGCAATTGCGGCTTTGCTCAGTACGCCGGGCTCCACCACCCGCGGCGTGTCTTCGGTGGGCTCGGTGAAGAACATCGACACGATCACCCGCACGTAGAAGTAGGCCGCGATCGCGCTGAACGTCACACCGATGATCACCAGCGGAACCGCACCGCCCTGGGCGGCCGCCCGGAACACCGCGAACTTGCTGATGAAGCCGCTCGTCAGCGGAATGCCGGCAAACGCCAACAGGAACATCGACAGCATCACGCCGACAATGGGGGAGCGCTGGCCCAGGCCGGCCCAGCGCGCTAAAGACGCCTCTTCCACACCGTCGGCGTCGCGGATCAGGCCGACGATCGCGAACGCGCCCACCGTGCTGAAGCTATAGGCGACCAGGTAGAACAACGTTGCTGACAGGCCGGCGGAATTGTCGGCGATCACGCCCGTGAAGATGAAGCCGACGTGTGCCACCGACGAATAGGCCAGCATCCGCTTGACGTCGGTCTGGTTGATGGCGGTGATGGTGCCGACGGCCATGGTCAGGATCGCGACCCCCCACAGCACCGGACGCCAATCAGCATGCAAGGGCGGCAGCGCAACGTAGATCACCCGCAGCACCGCCCCGAAGGCCGCAACCTTGGTGGCCGCCGCCATGAAGCCAGTGATGGGCGTGGGTGCGCCCTGATACACGTCGGGAATCCAGGAATGGAAGGGGACGGCGCCGACCTTGAACAGCAGGCCCACCGACAGCAGGGCCACACCAGCCAGAGCCATCGTCGTATCGTTCTGGGCCGCAAGCGAATCGCGGATACCGTTCAGGTTCAGGGTGCCGGTCGCCCCGTACAGCAACGCCACACCGTAGAGGAAGAACGCCGACGAGAACGCGCCCAACAGAAAGTATTTCAGCGCCGACTCCTGCGACAGCAGCCGGCGGTGCCGGGCCAGTCCGCACAGCAGATACAACGGCAGCGACAGCACTTCCAGCGCGACGAACATGGTCAGCAGGTCGTTGGACGCGGGGAACACCAGCATGCCGCCGACCGACAGCGTCAGCAGCGGAAACAGCTCGGTTTGGGCGGCTCCGGCGCGCTGCGCCTCCTGCTCGATGTCGCTACCGGGCACCGAGGAGGCTTGCGGGGTAAAGGAATCCAGGCCCGCGAAGACCTTCGTCTTCGTCACGACATGGCTGCGCTCGGCGACGAAGATGGTGGCCAGTACCGCCACCAGCAGCACGGTGCCCTGCAGGAACAGCGCCGGACGGTCCACCGCCATCGCGCCGAGCACCGCGCGCTGACCATCTGCGGGTACCGACCGCGCCACCAGTACGACCGCGACGAACGCGGCGACGAAGCCGCCGAGAGTCAAGATCACCTGCGCGCCATAGCGACTCCGGCGCGGTACGAACGCTTCGACCAGCACGCCGACCACCGCGACGCCGAACACGATGAACATCGGCGACAGCAGGAAGTATTCGACGCTGATGGTGGACAGGTTCATCGGTGCGGTCCTTCGGCTCTACGGGGTACGCCGTTCATCGGCACGACGGGCTTGGGATCGTGCTGCCCGATCGTGCGCATCGTGTTGGCGACGGCCGGATTGACTACGTCCAGTATCGGTTTCGGGTAGACCCCGAGTACCAGCAGCAATGCGATGAGCGGTGCGACGACGATCATTTCGCGGCCGGCGAGATCACGGATCTTGTCGTTGCCGGCGGCCACCGGTCCGGTCATCACGCGCTGGTACAGCCACAGCATGTAGATGGCCGCCAGCACCAGCGCGGTGACTCCGAACGCCGCGGCCAGCCAGTACCGGTTGAAAGTGCCCAGCAGCACCAGGAATTCGCTGACGAACGGTGCCAGCCCGGGCAGCGACAGGGTGGCCATACAGGACACCAGGAAGGTGCCGGCCAGGACCGGGGCCACCTTCTGCACCCCGCCGTAATCGGCGATCAACCTGCTGCCGCGCCGGGAGACCAGGAAACCGGCGATCAGGAACACCGCCGCGGTGGAGATGCCGTGGTTGAGCATGTAGAGCGTGGAGCCGCTCTGACCCTGGGTGGTCATCACGAAGATGCCCGCGATGATGAACCCGAAGTGCGAGATCGAGGTATAGGCGATCAAACGCATCATGTCGGCCTGTCCGATTGCCACAATGGCGCCGTAGATCACCCCGATGATGGCCAGCGTCACGATCACCGGACGAAAATAGGTTGAGGCGTCCGGGAACAGCTGCAGGCAGTAGCGCAGCATGCCGAAGGTACCGACCTTGTCCATCACCGCGGTGATCAACACGGCGGTGGCCGGGGTCGACTCCACCGCAGCGTCGGGCAGCCAGCGGTGGAACGGCCACAGCGGTGCCTTGACGGCGAACGCGAACATGAAGCCCAGGAACAGCGCCTTGAAGACGGCGGGATCGACGTCGCTGTAACGGCCCCACTGCACGCCGGTCACGATCTCGCGGAAGTCGAAGGTGCCGGCCCCACCACCTACCGAGTGCTGGGCGGTCACCACGTACAGCCCGATCACCGCCGCGAGCATGATCAACCCGCCGAACAGGTTGTACAGCAAGAACTTCACCGCTGCCTTCGACCGCCCGGCCCCGTGGCCGAAGCCGCCGATCAGGAAGTACATCGGGATGAGCATGGCTTCGAAGAAGACGTAGAACAGCAGCACGTCGAGGGCGACCACCGAGATCAGCACCATCGATTCGATCGCGAGCGTCAGGGCGACGTAGGCGTGCACGCCCCGGGGGCTGCTTTCTTTCCCATCGTTCCAGCCCGCCACCAGCAGCAGCGGGACCAGCACCGTGGTCAGCAACACCAGGATCAGCGCGATACCGTCCACGCCCAGCGTGTAACCGGCCCCGAAAGCCGGTATCCAGGTGCGCTTTTCGACGAACTGGTAGGTATCTCCGCCGGCCTTGAATCCGACCGTGACCACCAGGGAAACCGCCAGCGTCAGGATGCTGACCACCAAGCCGGTCCACTTGGCCACCCTGCGCAACCCCGGCGGCAGCAGGATGATGAGCACCGAGCCGGCCAGCGGCAGCAGCCACAGCACGCTCAACCAGGGGAAGTTCACCACAGGTTCACCGCCAGCAGCGCACCGGCCAGCACGGCGGCACCGAGCAGCATCGACAACGCGTAGTTGCGGGCGAAGCCGGTCTGCAGGCTGCGCAACCGATTCGACGTCCGGCCCACCAGCGCGGCGAGCCCGTTGACCGAGCCGTCCACGCCGGCGTCGTCGACCTCGACCAGCGCGTGTGTCAGTTGCGCACCGGGGCGCATGAAGACCTCCTCGTTGAAGGCGTCGCCGTAACCGTCGGCGCGTGCAGCGGTGGTCAGCACCGAGACCCGAGCCGGGGCCACCCGTGGGATCTCGGCCTTGCCGCCGTACATCCGGTAGGCGACCGCGATGCCGACGACGACGACACTCAAGGCCGCGGCACTGACCGCCCACGCCGGGATGCCGTGCGCGGACTCCTCGTGCACTCCGACAACCGGTTCGAGCCAGCGCCGCAGGGAGTCGCCATAGGTGAACAGGAAGCCGGAGAACACCGAGCCGAACGCCAGCAGGATCATCGGCGCCGTCATCAACGCGGGTGACTCGTGCGGATGCGAGCCGGGCGCCCAGCGTTTCTTGCCGAAGAACGTCATCAGCATCACGCGGGTCATGTAGAACGCGGTGATTCCCGCACCCAGCAGCGCGGCCCCGCCCAGCACGTAGCCACGGATGCCGCCGGAACCCAGCGCCGCCTCGATGATCGCGTCCTTGGAGAAGAACCCGGCAAAGGGCCAGACCCCGATGATCGCCAGGTAGCCGAGCCCGAACGTGGCGAACGTGATCGGCAGGGCTTTGCGCAGCGCACCGTAGCGGCGCATGTCCTGTTCTTCGTGCATGGCGTGGATGATCGACCCGGAGCCGAGGAACAGGCCGGCTTTGAAGAAGCCGTGGGTGAGCAGGTGCATGATCGCGAACGGGTAGCCGGCCGGGCCGAGGCCGGCGGCCAGCACCATGTAGCCGATCTGGCTCATTGTCGATGCGGCCAGGGCGCGCTTGATGTCGTCTTTGGCGCAGCCGATGAAGGCCCCCAGCATCAGGGTCACCGCGCCGACGATGACGACGGCCAGGCGCGCGTCGGGCGCCAGGTTGAACACCGGGTTGGACCGCACGATGAGGTACACACCGGCGGTCACCATGGTCGCGGCGTGGATCAGCGCCGACACCGGGGTCGGGCCCTCCATGGCGTCGCCCAGCCAGGCTTGCAGCGGAACCTGGGCCGACTTGGCGCATGCCCCCATCAGCAGCAACAGGCCTATCGCGTTCAGCACGCCGGTGCTGGCGGCGGGCGCACCGGCGAAGACGCCGCTGTAGGAGACGGTGCCGAAGGTGGCGAACATCAAGAACATGGCCAGCGCCAGCCCGGCGTCCCCGACCCGGTTCATCACGAACGCCTTCTTGGCCGCCGTCGCCGCCGTGGGTTTGTGGTACCAGAAGCCGATCAGCAGGTAGGACGCCAGGCCCACGCCTTCCCAGCCGACGTAGAGCAGCACGTAGTTGTCAGCGACCACCAGCAGCAGCATGGAGGCCAAAAACAGGTTGAGATACCCGAAAAACCTGCGGCGGTCCTCGTCTTCGGCCATGTAGGCGATCGAGTAGATGTGAATCAACGATCCCACGCCGGAGATCAGCAGCACGAAACACATGGACAGCTGGTCGATCTGCAACCCGAAGTCGACCTGCAGCCCGCCGACCGGGATCCAGCTGAACAGGGTCTGGCGAATGGTGCGGTCGCCCTCGGCGCTGCCGAGCATCTCGGCGAGCAGCGTCGCACCCACGCCGAATGCCGAGAGCGCGGCCAGGGTGCCTAGCCAGTGCCCCCACGCGTCGGTGCGCCTGCCGCCGAACAACAGGATTGCGGCACCCGCCAGAGGCAGTGCCACCAGCAGCCAGGTGTAGTGAATCATGTTGGCGTCGTTAACCCTTGAGTAGATTTGCGTCGTCGACCGACGCCGATTTGCGGGCCCGGAAAATGGTCATGATGATGGCCAGGCCGATCACGACCTCACACGCGGCCACCACCATGGTGAAGAACGCGATCATCTGTCCGTCGAGCCTGCCGTGCATGCGCGCGAAGGTGACGAACGCCAGGTTGACCGCGTTCAGCATCAGCTCGACGCACATGAACATGACGATGGCGTTGCGCCGCAGCAGCACTCCGGCGGCCCCGATGGTGAACAGCAGCGCCGACAGGTACAGGTAATTGGCCGGATTCATGACCGGTCCCCTTTGCGGCCACCCGAAACCGCTTCCGCGGACGGGGTTTCGAGACCGTCGGCCCCGCGCGTGCGCAAGATCCTGGAGACCGACAGCTCCGAATAGGAGCCGTCGGGGAGCAACGCGGCCACGTCGACGGCGTTGTGCCGCGCGTAGACACCGGGGTTGGGCAGGGGGGTGGGGTGTCCACCCGGACGGAAGCGTTCCTCGGCGAGCTCGCGTTGGGTCTTGCGGCGCTCGAAGCGCTCGCGGTGCGCCAGGATCATCGCCCCGACCGCTGCGGTGATCAGCAGCGCACTGGTGAGTTCGAAGGCCCACAGGTAGCGGGAGAAGATGAGCGCCGCAAGGCCTTCGACGTTCCCGTTGCCGTTGGCCGCACTCAGGCCGGAGAAGCCGCCGGTCGCTACGTTGCCGATGGCGGCGATCAGCAGGATGCCGAACCCGATGCCGGTGGCGACAGCGGCGACGCGCTGACCGCGCAGCGTCTCCTTCAGCGATTCCGCCGAGTCGACGCCGATCAGCATCAGCACGAACAGGAACAGCATCATCACCGCGCCGGTGTAGACCACCACCTGGACGACACCCAGGAAGAGCGCGTCCTGGGCCATGTAGAAGACCGCGAGAATGAGCATGGTCATTGCCAGGTACATCGCCGAGTAGACGGCGTTGACGGCCAGCACCACTCCGAGGGCGCCGATCAGCGCCGCGATGCCGAGCACCCAGAACATCACGGCCTCGCCGGTGGAGGTGCGCACCAGCACGTCCGCCGCCAGATTGGCAATCATCGCCGATCCCCGGCTTCCTGGGACTTGCGCAGGCCGGTGGGGGTGATGTTGCCCAGGTAGTAGTCCTTGTCGGTGGCGCCCTCGGCGCGGGGGTGCGGGGGTGCCAGCATGTCCTGCAGCAACGGGGCCAGCAACCGGTCCTTCTCGTAGATCAGGTCGGCGCGATTGTCGTCGGCCAACTCGTAGTCGTTGGTCATGGTCAACGCCCGTGTCGGGCAGGCCTCGATGCACAGACCGCAGCCGATGCAGCGCAGATAGTTGATCTGGTACACGCGGCCGTACCGTTCACCCGGCGAATACCGTGCCTCCTCGGTGTTGTCCGCGCCTTCGACGTAGATCGCGTCGGCCGGGCAGGACCAGGCGCACAACTCGCAGCCGATGCACTTCTCCAGCCCGTCGGGATAGCGGTTGAGCTGGTGACGGCCGTGGTAGCGGGGCGCCACCGGCCCCGGCTTCTCCGGGTACTCCTCGGTGATGTTCTTTTTGAACATCGACCCGAATGTCACCCCGAAGCCGGCCAGGGCGTCCAAGAATTTAGCCACGCGCCTTCTCCTTTACCGCGCCGACGGGTTGGTCGAGCTTCTTCATGGGCAGCGGCGGGACGGGGAATGCCGGTTCGACACTGCCCGCTTCCTGCTGTTGTTTGCTGCGCTGGCGGGCCCGTGCCCGTGCGCTGGGCGCACTGAACGGTTTTCGCAGGGTGGCGATCAGTACCCCGGCCACGACCAGGCTGCTGATCACGAGCACCGTGGTCCAGTGCTGATAGCCCTGGTTCTTCAGGGTGCGGATGACGGCCGCGATCATGATCCACACCAGCGAAGCTGGGATCAGCAGCTTCCAGCCCAACGACATGAACTGGTCGTAGCGGAACCGGGGCAGCGTGGCGCGCAGCCAGAAGTAGATGAACAGGAACGTCCACACCTTGGCGGTGAACCACAGCAGCGGCCACCAGCCGTGATTGGCGCCTTCCCACAGGTTCAACGGCCACGGCGCGTGCCAGCCGCCCAGGAACATCGTCGCCGCCAGCGCCGAAACGGTGGTCATGTTGACGTATTCGGCAAGCATGAAGATCGCGAACTTCAGTGACGAGTACTCGGTGTGGAAACCGGCGACCAGCTCGCCTTCGGCCTCGGGCAGGTCGAACGGCGCCCGGTTGGTCTCGCCGACCATCGAGATCAGGTAGGTCACGAAGGACGGCAGCAGCAGGAAGATGTACCAGACGCGGTCTTGCGCGGCCACGATCTGCGATGTCGACATCGAGCCGGCGAACAGGAACACCGCCGCGAAGGACAACCCCATCGCGACCTCGTAGGAGATCACCTGGGCGGTCGAGCGCACCCCACCCAGCAGTGGGTAGGTGGACCCCGACGCCCAGCCGCCGAGCACGATGCCGTAGACGCCGATGGCCGACAAACCCAGGATGAACAGCACCGCGACCGGGAGGTCGGTCAGCTGCAGCGGCGTCCAATGACCGAAGATCGACACCTCCGGGCCCATCGGGATGAAGGCGAAGGCGGTGAATGCGGGAATCGCCGAGATGGCCGGTGCCGCGAAGTACACGAACCAGTCGACGCCCTTGGGGGTGATGCTTTCCTTCAATGCCAGCTTGACGCCGTCGGCCAGACTCTGCAGCGTGCCCCACGGCCCGGTGCGGTTCGGGCCCGGCCGCAGCTGCATGTAACCCAGGATCTTGCGTTCGGCCAGGATTCCCACCAGGACCGTCAGCACCAGGTAGCCGAAGATCCCGACGGCCTTGATGAGCACCAGCCACAGCGGGTCGTGTCCGAAGGCGGTCAGACCGTTCATACGCTCAGCTCCTGCACATCGCTGCCCGCCGCAACCTGCACTGATAGCTGCACGACGGCGCCGGTCGTCACGCCCAGTTGCTGGTGCACCGCCGAACCCGGCGAATTGAGTGGCAGCCAGGCCACCCGGTCGGGCATGTCGGTGATGTTGAGCGGCAACGTGATTGAGCCGCGGTCCGTGCTCACGGTGACGTCGGCACCGTCGACCGCCCCGATTTCGGCAGCGGTGCCGGCCGACAGCCGAACCGCCGGTTTGCGTGCGGTCCCGGCCAGATGCGGTTCGCCGTCCTGCCCGCGACCGGCGTCCAGCAGCAACCGCCAACCGGTCAGCACCGCTTCACCCGAGCCGGGCTGACCGGGCGGCGCGGCCTCGACCTGCGGGCCGGCCGCGCGCTTGCCGTCCCAGGTACCCAGCGCGGACAGTTCCTCGCGAGCCGATTCCACCGTCGAGCAGTTCAGGTGGATGCCCAACTCGTCGGCCAGCGTGTCGAGCACCCGGTGGTCGGACTGGCGGGCCTGCAGCGAGGTGCCGCGGAACGCCGGTTCGAAACCGCGGTAGCGGCCTTCCCAGTTGACGAAGGCGCCCGACTTCTGCGTGGTGGGCGCGACCGGGAACACCACATCGGCTCGTTCGGTGACGGCGCTGTGCCGCAGTTCCAGGCTGACTACGAACGGCGCCGCGTCCAGCGCGGCCAGCACCGCGTCGGGATCGGCGAAGTCGCCGGGTTCGATCCCGCCGACGAGCAGCGCACCCAACGTCCCGTCGGTCGCGGCGGCCAGAATGCCGTCGGCGTCACGTCCTGTCTCGGCAGGCAATTCGTTGACATGCCAGGCAGCGGCCACCTGCGCGCGGGCGGCGTCGTCGGACACCGGACGGCCACCGGGCAACAGCCCGGGCAGCGCCCCGGCTTCCAACGCTCCGCGCTCACCGGCCCGCCGCGGCACCCACGCCACCCGCGCCCCGGTCGAGTCGGCCAGCCGCGCCACGGCGGAGAACCCGCCAGGCACGGTGGCCAGGCGTTCACCGACCAGGATCACTGCGCCGGGGGTGCTGAGCAGGTCGCCCACCTCGCCGGTGGCCAGACCGTCCAGCGCCGACGGCTCATCCCCGGGCGCGGTCTGCACCAGCCGACCCGACATCTTCTTCAGCGCTCGGGTGGCGAACGGGGCGATCGCGTACACCGGGACGCCGTTCTTGCGCGCCGCCTTACGCAACCGCAGGAACACTCCCGGCGCTTCGTCCTCGGGTTCGAAGCCCACCAGCACCACCACCGGTGCGGTCTCCAGATCCGAGTAGCTGACGGTGACCGGCCGGCCCGCCACCCGTGCCACCAGGAAGTCCGCCTCCTCGGCGGAGTACGGTCGGGCGCGGAAGTCGATGTCGTTGGTGTTCAACACGATTCGCGCAAACTTGGCATACGCGTAGGCGTCTTCCCAGGTGCCCCGGCCGCCGACCAGCACTCCGGTCCGGCCGCGGGCAGCAGTCAGTCCCTGGACCGCGGCCACGATCGCGTGCGACCAGGACGCGGGTTGCAGGGTGCCGTCGGCGTCCCGCAGTAGGGGAGTGGTCAGCACGTCGGGCTGGGTCGCGTACGTGAAGGCCCAGCGGCCCTTGTCGCAGACCCACTCCTCGTTGACTTCCGGGTCGTCGCCGGCCAGTCGACGCATCACCTTGCCGCGGCGGTGGTCGGTGCGCGTCGCGCAGCCGCCCGCGCAGTGCTCGCAGACGCTCGGGCTGGACACCAGGTCGAACGGGCGGGCCCGGAACCGGTAGGACATCCCGGTCAGCGCGCCCACCGGGCAGATCTGCACCGTGTTGCCGGAGAAGTAGGAGTCGAACGGTTCGTTGGCGTAGATGCCGACCTGCTGAAGGGCGCCGCGCTCCTGCATGTCGATGAACGGGTCGCCGGCGATCTGTTCGGAGAACCGGGTGCAGCGGGCGCACAGGATGCAGCGCTCGCGGTCCAGCAGCACCTGCGAGGAGATGTTGATCGGTTTGGCGAAAGTGCGCTTGGGGTCAGTGAAGCGGGACTCCGCGCGACCGTTGGACATCGCCTGGTTCTGCAGCGGACACTCGCCGCCCTTGTCGCACATCGGGCAGTCCAGCGGGTGGTTGATCAGCAGCAGTTCCATCACGCCGTGCTGGGCTTTGTCGGCCGCCGGCGAGGTGAGCTGGGTGCGCACCACCATGTCGTCGGTGCACACGGTGGTGCACGACGCCAGCGGTTTGCGCTGACCCTCCACCTCGACCAGGCACTGCCGGCAGGCACCGACCGGGTCGAGCAGCGGGTGGTCACAGAACCGGGGAATCTGGATACCCATCAGCTCGGCCGCCCGGATCACCAAAGTTCCTTTGGGAACGCTGATTTCGGTGTCATCGATGGTGAGGGACACCATCTCCGGCTGAGCGACGCGGTTTTCGGTGTCGGCAGTTTGGGTCACGCGCTTACTCCATCCAACGTGAGCATCGAATCGCGGGGGTCGAACGGGCAGCCGCCCGTCTCGACGTGGGCGAGGTATTCGTCGCGGAAGAGTTTCAGGGACGACATCACCGGACTGGCGGCGCCGTCACCCAACGCGCAGAACGACTTTCCGAGGATCGCGTCCGCGATGTCCTGCAGCTTGTCCAGGTCTTCGCGGGTGCCGCGCCCGGTTTCCAGGCGGGCGTAGATCTTGTCCAGCCAGAAGGTGCCCTCCCGGCACGGCGTGCACTTGCCGCAGGATTCGTGCTTGTAGAACTCCGTCCAGCGCCGCACCGCCCGTACCACGCAGGTGGTTTCGTCGAAGATCTCCAGCGCCTTCGTGCCGAGCATGGAACCGGCCGCGCCGACCCCTTCGTAGTCCAACGGCACGTCGAGGTGTTCGTCGGTGAGCAGCGGCGTCGACGACCCACCCGGGGTCCAGAACTTGAGCCGGTGCCCGGCCCGGATCCCGCCGGCGTAGTCGAGCAACTCGCGCAGCGTGATGCCCAGCGGCGCCTCGTACTGACCGGGGTTGGTGACGTGTCCGGACAGCGAATACAGCGTGAAGCCGGGCGATTTCTCGCTACCCATGGAACGGAACCACTCGACTCCGTTCAGGATGATCGACGGGACGCTGGCGATGGTCTCGACATTGTTGATCACGGTCGGGCATCCGTAGAGACCCGCCACAGCCGGGAACGGCGGACGCAGCCGAGGCTGGCCGCGGCGCCCTTCCAGCGAGTCGAGCAGTGCGGTTTCCTCGCCGCAGATGTAGGCGCCCGCACCGGCGTGCACCACCAGCTCCAGGTCATATCCCGAGCCGCCGATGTCCCGGCCCAGATAGCCGGCGGCGTAGGCCTCGGCCACTGCGTTCTGCAGCCGTCGGAGCACCGGCACCACTTCGCCGCGCACGTAGATGAAGGCGTGGGTGGCCCGGATCGCGTACGAGGCGATGATGACGCCTTCGACCAGGACGTGCGGGGTGGCCAGCATCAGCGGAATGTCTTTACAGGTACCGGGTTCGGACTCGTCGGCGTTGACCACCAGGTAGTGCGGTTTGGCCGCGGCGCCGGAATCGCCCTGCGGGATGAACGACCATTTGGTCCCGGTGGAGAAACCCGCGCCGCCGCGCCCGCGCAACCCGGAGTCCTTGACCGCGCCGATCACGTCGTCGGGCGCCATGGCCAGGGCCTTCTTCATGGCCCGGTATCCGTCGTGGCGTTCGTAGGTCTCGATGGTCCAGGACTTGGGATCGTCCCAGTAGCGACTGATGACCGGCGTCAGTGGTGTGGTCATGACTGGCCTCCCGCAGGGGTCGGCGCTTCCATGTCGTTCTCCTTGGCCACCCGCAGCCCGGCCAGGGTGGCCGCTCCCGCGCCGCCCTGCCCTTCGTCCGGACGCTGATCCGGCAGGCCCGCCAGGATTCGTGACGTCTCACGGAACTTGCACAACGGTGCGCCCCGGGTGGGCGCGACCGGTTCGCCGGCGCGCAGCGAATCGACGAGTTCGCGCGCGGACTGCGGAGTCTGGTTGTCGTAGAACTCCCAGTTGACCATCACCACCGGTGCGAAGTCGCAGGCGGCGTTGCATTCGATGTGTTGCAAGGTGACGGTGCCGTCGGGTGTGGTCTCGTCGTTGCCGATGCCGAGATGCTCTTTGAGGTCGTCGAATATCGCGTCGCCGCCCATCACCGCACACAGCGTGTTGGTGCACACACCCACCAGGTAGTCACCGGTCGGACCGCGCCGGTACATGGTGTAGAAGCTGGCCACCGCCGAAACCTCGGCACCGGTCAGATCCAGTTGCCGCGCACAGAATTCCAGACCGGCCGGCGTCAGGTAGGAGTCCTCGCCCTGCACCAGATGCAGCAACGGCAGCAACGCCGAACGCTTATTCGGGTACTTGGCGATGATCTCCTTGGCCTCGACCTCCAGGCGCGAGTGCACTTCCGGCGGGTACGACTGCGGCGCACCCTCAACGACGAACTGGCTCGGCTCCTCCGGCGGCGGTCCGAGCCGGAGGAAAACCCTTTCGCCACCGTTACTTCCGACATTCGGAACTGTCATCGGTCCACTCCGCCCATGACCGGGTCGATGCTGGCGACGGCGGTGATCAGGTCGGCGACCATGCCACCCTCACACATTGCGGCGACGGACTGCAGGTTGGTGAACGACGGGTCCCGGTAGTGCACCCGATAGGGGCGGGTACCGCCGTCGCTGACCATGTGCACGCCGAGTTCGCCGCGCGGTGACTCCACCGCCACGTACACCTGGCCGGCTGGCACCCGGATGCCCTCGGTCACCAGCTTGAAGTGATGGATCAGCGCCTCCATCGAGCTGCCCATGATCTTGGCGATGTGCTCGGGTGAGTTGCCCATCCCGTCAGGGCCCACGTAAAGGTCTGCGGGCCAAGCGATTTTGCGGTCCTCGACCATGGTCGGGCCGGGCTTGAGCTTGTCCAGACACTGCTCGACGATCTTGACCGACTCCCACATCTCGTTGACGCGGATGATGTAGCGCCCGTAGGCGTCACAGGTGTCTTCGGTGATGACGTCGAATTCGTAGTCCTGGTATCCGCAATACGGTTCACTCTTGCGCAAGTCGTGCGGCAGCCCGGTGGCACGCAGAATCGGACCCGTGATGCCCAGTGCCATGCAACCGGTCAGGTCCAGGTAACCGATGTCCTCGGTGCGGGCCTTCCAGATGGCGTTCTCGTTGAGCAGCTCGCCCATTTGGCGAAGCGGGACCCGCAGCTCCTTGAGGGCGGCGGCGATCTCGTCAATCCCGTTGGGCGGCAGGTCTTGTGCCAGTCCGCCCGGCCGGATGTAGGCGCTGTTCATCCGCAGGCCGGTGATCTTCTCGAACAGGGTGAGGACGATCTCACGGGCCCGGAAGCCGACGAACATCGGTGTCATGGCGCCCAGTTCCATCCCACCGGTGGCCAGCGCGACCAGGTGCGAAGAAATCCGGTTCAGTTCCATCATCATCACCCGGATGACGTTGACCCGTTCGGGGATCTCGTCGGTGATGCCGAGCAGCTTCTCCACGCCCAGGCAGAACGCCGTCTCGTTGAAAAACGGTGCCAGATAATCCATCCGGGTCACAAAGGTGACGCCCTGCGTCCAGTACCGGTATTCGAGATTCTTCTCGATTCCGGTGTGCAGGTAGCCGATCCCGCACCGGGCCTCGGTCACCGTCTCGCCTTCGATCTCGAGGATCAGCCGCAGCACGCCGTGAGTGGACGGGTGCTGGGGGCCCATGTTGACGACGATGCGCTCCCCGGGATCGGCGTTGCGCGCGGCGTCGACGACCTTGTCCCAGTCCTGGCCGCCGGCGACGACGAGGGTTTCCGTGGTGCTCATCAGTTGTAACCCCTGCGCTCGTCGGGCGGCGGAATCTGCGCGCCCTTGTACTCGACCGGGATACCACCCAGCGGGTAGTCCTTGCGTTGCGGATGCCCGTGCCAGTCGTCGGGCATCTCGATGCGGGTCAGCGACGGGTGTCCGTCGAAGATGATCCCGAAGAAGTCGTAGGTCTCGCGCTCGTGCCAGTCGTTGGTCGGGTAGATACCGAACAGTGACGGGATGTGCGGATCACTGTCTGGCGCAGACACTTCCAGTCGCAGCCGACGGTTGTGCGTGATCGATTTGAGTGGGTACACCGCGTGCAGTTCCCGGCCCGTCTCGTTGGGGTAGTGCACCCCGCTCACGCCCAGGCACAGCTCGAACCGCAGCTCGGGCTCGTCGCGCAGGCGCTGAGCCACCTGCGGCAGCAGGTCCCGGTGCACGTGCAACGTGAGTTCGTCGCGGTCGACCACCACTTTCTCGATAGCCTCGTCGAACTCGACGCCGTCGCGCGACAGGGCCTCGCCCAGTCGGTCGGCGATGTCGTCGAAGTAGCTGCCGTAGGGGCGCGGGCTGCCACCGGGCAGTGTCACTTTGCGGACCAGCCGACCGTAACCGGAGGTGTCGCCGGTGCCGGACACCCCGAACATGCCGCGGCGGACGTCGATCACTTCGCCGCCCACCGGCACCTGGACGCCCGGGGTGACCGCTGCGCCCTGCGGATCCTTGTCCGGTGAGCTCATCGCAGCATTCCGCGCATCTCGATCGTGGGCCTGGCCGCCATGGCCGCCTCTTCGGCCTCGGCGATGGCACGCTCCCGGTTGACGCCCAACGGCATCTCCTGAATCTTGTCGTGCAGCTTCAGGATTGCGTACAACAGCATCTCGGGCCGCGGCGGACAACCGGGCAGGTAGATGTCCACCGGCACCACATGGTCCACGCCCTGCACCACGGCGTAGTTGTTGAACATCCCACCCGAAGATGCGCACACGCCCATCGCCAGGACCCACTTGGGTTCGGCCATCTGGTCGTAGATCTGGCGCAGCACCGGCGCCATCTTCTGGCTGACCCGGCCCGCGACGATCATCAGGTCGGCTTGGCGCGGCGTCGCTGAAAAGCGCTCCATGCCGAACCGGGCGATGTCGAACCTCGGGCCGGCCGTCGCCATCATCTCGATCGCACAACAGGCCAATCCGAACGTCGCCGGCCACAGCGAATTCTTGCGGACATAGCCCGCGACCTTCTCGACCGTCGACAGCAGGATCCCGCCGGGCAGCTGTTCTTCGAGTCCCACGTCCTACCTCAATCCCACGTCAGGCCCCCGCGGCGCCACACATATGCGTAGGCCACGAAAACCGTGAGCATGAATATGACCATCTCGACGAGGGCAAAGGTCCCCAGCGAGTCGAAACTGACCGCCCACGGATAGAGGAACACGATTTCGATGTCGAAGACGATGAACAACATCGCGGTCAGGTAATACTTCACCGGGAAGCGCTGACCGGTGGGTGCGTTCGGTCCGCTGAACCCGGTCTCGGTGGGCTCGATGCCGCATTCGTAGGCTGCCAGCTTCGACCTGTTGTAGCGAGTCGGACCGGTGATGCTCGCCAGGAATACCGATCCGATGGCAAAGGCTGCGCCGATGCCCGCGAGCACGAAAATGGGTATGTAGGGATTCAACTCGCTCCGCCATCCGTCGTTTGGGCCGCCAGCGCAGCGGCCGCCGGTGACATCCGGGCTGGCCCAGCGCATGACACGTGTGACGGACCGGGCATGTGGACCGTCACAGTGACCTTCAACATAGTCGCGCGGCGCCCGGGGCACATGTCCGGGGTCAAGCTCTTGGACATGTCATAAATCCTTGCCTGTCAACTCGGATCGTGCCGGGACGGCGCCCAGTGGTACAGGACTGTCGAAAAGCTCGAATTCAGGCGTGTAGCCAGGCAAGATGCGGTTGATTCCGGCGACCGGCAGACGTCTCGGAGCGCTTGTTGTTACCCTTGCCACTGGACTGCTGCCGGGATTTGCGGCGTTCGCAAAAGCCGCCGACGGCCGATCTGGGAGGACGCGACCTGTGAACTTTTTCACACTACCGCCGGAGATCAACTCCTTGCGCATGTTCCTCGGCGCGGGTAGCGCGCCGATGTTGCAGGCGGCCGCCGCGTGGGACGGCCTGGCCGCGGAGTTGGGGTCGGCTGCCGAATCGTTCGGATCGGTGATCTCGAACCTGGCCGGACAGGCGTGGCAGGGCCCGGCGGCGGCGGCGATGGCGGCCGCCGCGGCGCCGTACGCGGGCTGGCTGGCAGCGGCGGCATCTCAGTCCTTGGGGGCGGCCGGGCAGGCGAGAGCGGTCGTGAGCGCGTTCGAGGCGGCCCGCGCGGCGACCGTTCATCCAGCAGCTGTGGAGCAGAACCGCAATGCCTTCGTCCAGCTCGTGATGTCGAACCTGTTCGGTCAGAATGCGCCATTGATCGCGTTGGCCGAGAACATCTACGAGGAGATGTGGGCCGCGGACGTCACCGCGATGGCCGGCTACTACGCCGGTGCCGCGGCGGCCGCCGCGCAGGTGGTGCCGTGGCAGACCGTGCTCGAGAGCTTCCCGGCGCTGACCGGCGGCTTGGCCGGCGGACTCAGCGCGCTGGCCGGATCGGGTGCGGGTAGCGGTAACGGTGCGGCCGCCGGTGGCGGCGGTGGCGCCCAGGGCGGGGCGGGCCCGGTCAGCACCGGCGCTGCCAGCGCGGCGGGCGGCGGTGGTGCTGCCGGTGGCATGGGCGGCACCGATCCCGGGATGGCGTCGGCCGGTGCCGCAGCCGGTGACCCGTCGGCGTACAGCGACGGCGGTGCGGCGGCCGCGCCTGCCGCGGCGAGCAGCGCAGGCGCCACGACCGCCAACCCCGGCGTCGCCAGTCCCGGCGTGGTGAGTCCCGGCCTCGGCGGCTTCGCCATGATGCCGATGGCGGTCGGCGGGTTGGCCATGGCCGGATTGCTCGGCGACAGGCCGTCGGTGCCGGTTCCGACGAAGTCGGCGGAATCAGAGCAGGACAAGCAAGCCGAGAAGGCCGAGAAGGACGAAGCGCCGGTGGCGGAGGAGTCGGTGACCCCGGAGGCCGAGGTTCCGGCGATGAGCGTGCTGCCGACGGCCGCGCCCGGTATCGCGGTCGCCGCTGCCCCGGGCGAAGCGACGCGCGCCGCCGCGGCGAGCGGATCCGGCATCCCGGTGTCGACTTTCCGGGCATCGGAGGCCGCGCCGGAAGCAGATGCGGAATCGGCGGAGGCCCAGTTCCGTCCCCGGGCAACCGAGCCGGAGCGCATTCAGGTCCGCGGCGCCTGAGCTGTACCGGATCAGTGCGCAGGCGCGCGCAACAGGTTGAGCACCGTGCGGCCCAGCACGATCGGGTCGAGCGGGTGAGGCACTGCGGCCTCGGCGCGTGACCAGTTGGCCAGCCATGCATCGTCGGGCCGGCCGGTCAGGACCAGGATCGGCGGACAGCTGGACAGTTCGTCCTTGAGTTGTTTCGCGATGCCCATGCCGCCGGTCGGTGCCGCTTCGCCGTCGAGAATGGCCAGGTCGATGCCGCCTTCGTCCATCGTCCGGATCACCATCGGGCCGGTCGCGACCTCGACATAGCTCAACTCGGGCAGGTCCGGGTGCAGCCGTTTACCCAGCGCCTGCATCACCTGCTCGCGGGTCTGCACGTTGTCGCTGTAGACGAGGATCTTCAGGGGGCTGCTCGAGTCAGGCACGGTCCAGATCGTAATTCACGCGGTCCCGGAGGATCGCACGAAGACGGCTTCTGCTGACACGGTGACGGTGTCGGACATGACACCCATCTTGTTCCAGTCCACGTTGAACCGGGTCCGGTCGAGCTGCGTCTCGCCGCGGATCTGCACCGAACCGTCGTCCTGCTCGGTGATGGTCACCGGCAGCGTCACCGGTTGGCTGACGCCTTTGATGGTGAAATCGGTGCGCAGCTCGGCGCTCTTGCCCGGACCCGGCTGCAGTTCGTTGACCAGGACGGTGATTGTCGGGAAGCGCTGGGCGTCGAAGAAGTCAGCGGACAGCAGGTGCCGGTCGCGACGGCCGATGCCGGTGTGCAGGGACGTGACCACGATGGTGAACCGTCCCGCAACGGTGCCGTCAGCGGCGAGCCGGCCGTCGCCGCTGAATTTGGTGAACTTGCCTTTGACGGGCAGCGCGCCCCACATGTTCCTGATCCGGAAACCCACCGACGAGCGGTCCGGCACCAGAGTCCACGATCCGGTGCTCTCCGGGTCGGCGAGCAGACTCTCCAGCGTTGTCATCCTTATTCCCCCTGCCGATCCAGTAAGGGTGCGAGGTCCCCGGGGTCGAAGTATTCCTCGATCCGATCGATGAGGCCTGCTCTGTCCACCTTGATGACTATGCAGACCCGCATCGCGATGGATTGCCCGGCATGGCCGGTGGCATGCAGGAGGTGCTGCTGCACGAACCCGCCGTCGAAGACCTGTCGATCCAGCACTTCGTAGCTGCGCTCGGCGGTGATCGAGAGGAACCAGCTGATCACCCGCAGCGCCCGGGACTTGTCGTCGTATGCGGTGGGGCCGCGCCGCCCGCCCGTCCGCCATACCGCGATGTCGTCGCTCCACAGGTTCGCTACGGCGGTGTGGTCGCCGTTGGTGATCGCGGTGAACAACCGCTCGGCCGTCTCGACGATGGTTGCGGACGCGGTGTCGGTCATGAACCGGGCTCCTCGTGGTTCTCGTATCCGGGATGCGCGACGGCCAACCGGTGGCGGACCAGCTCACGCAGGACGGGGACGACGGCGTCGTCCGGCGCGTCCAGGTCGCCGGCCCGGATGGCGGCGGCCAGGGCGGCTTCGTCGGCAAATCCCAGCCCGGCCAGTGCCGCGCGGATGTCGACCGCTCCGGTCTCGAGCAGTTGGCGTTCGACCATGCGCAGGGCGTTGGCTGCCACCCGTGCGTGGAAATTGACCGACCCGGTGGTCGCCTCCCGGACTTCGGTTTCCAGGAACTCGGCGACCGCGGCGACCAGTTCGGCGGCCGTGGGACGCCCGTACAGGTCGGCGGTCATGACACCTCCTCGAGCAGGTCCAGCAGGTCCCATTCGTTCTCGCACACCCGCCTGCCGATGGTGGCCAGCTCGACCGAGCGGGTCTGCCCGCTCAGATGACGCTCGGCCTGGTACCGGCAGATGACGCCCCAGCGCAGCGTGGCCAGCACCAGCCACCAGTGAAACGCCACCCGGTCGACGCTGGTCGCGCCAGCCTCCTCGTAGGCGCGCAGGAAACTCTCGATGCTGCCCAGACCACCGGCACCGCGTCCGGCCGGTGCGCCGAACCGCCAGGCGCGCACACAGAACCAGGCCAGGTCCTCATACGGCGCGCCGGTGTGCACCAATTCCCAGTCCAGCACCGCTGCCAGGTCCGACCCGTCGACGATGAGGTTGCCCATCCGGAAATCTCCGTGCACCAGCACGGTGGGCCACGGCGCGGACGGTCGGTTGGCCTCGAGCCAGCGAAACGTCCATTCGAAGGTGGCGGTGGTGTCGCCCATCTCGTCGAGCCGTTCGCGCCACTGACCGATCGGGTCCTCGCCGGTCAGACCGGGGATGTCCGGGTCGGCCCGGTGTACCGCGGCGATGGCCTGCGCACACTGGCGCAGCAGCCGCCGGCGGGATTCCTCGTCGGTGAGCTGACGCTGAATGCGTCGAACAATGGTCTCGCCCTTGATCTCGTCGCAGATCAGGAACGGATTACCCAGGGCCGCAACCGAATCGTCGGCGATCAGCACATGTGGGACGGGCGCGCCGGCCGCCGCCGCGGCGGCCTGGACGCGGGCCTCCAACTCCATGCCGGCGTGCACGTCGTCGGGCGGGCCGGTGCGCAGGATCAGCGCCCGGCGATCGGCGTCGGTGACGGCGTCGAATGCCCAGGTGGTGCGGCTGGCGCCGCCGGTGAGCGGGCGCAAATTGTCGATCCCCACCCGGCTGCCCGTGACATCGGTCAGCAGGGTGCCCAGGTCCTCAGCCAGTGTCACTTTTTGCCGAACTTGAACAGCCGCTGGGCAACTCGGCGGATCTGGATCTCCTCGGCGCCCTCGGTGATCCGGTAGCGCCGGTGGTGTCGGTAGATGTGTTCCAGCTGCTCGTGCCGGCTGTAGCCGATGCCGCCGAGCACCTGCATGGCCCGGTCGGCGGCCTCGCAGACCAGCCGGTTGGCCCGGTAGTTCGCCATCGACACCTTGTCAGAGACCTGCATGTGATGGTTCTGGTCCAATTGTGTTGCGGCGTAATAGACCAGCAGCCGCACCATCTGCGCCTCGGTCTGCAGTTCCACCAGCGGCCACTGTACGGCCTGGTTCACCGCCAGCGGTTTGCCGAACACGATGCGTTCGCCCGCGTAGGTCACCGCCCGGTCGATGCAGTACTGCGCGGCGCCCAGGCTGCTGGCCGCTTGCCGAATTCTGTTCTCGTGCAGAAACGTTTGGCCTACTTCCAGGCCGCGGTCCACGTCACCCAGCACCGCGTCGTCGGGAACCCGGACGTCTTTGAGTTCCACTTCGGCGTGATCGGTGGGCATGTTGAAGGTCCACCAGTAGTACGGGATGGTGAAGCCGGGCGAGTCGCACGGCACCAGGAACGCCGAAATGCCGCGGGCCTGGCCGGGTTCGCCGGACGTGCGGGCGAACACCAGGTCGTGCGTGGCCCGGTGCACGCCCGTGTTGAATCGCTTGGCGCCGTTGATGATCCATCCGTCACCGTCTTTGACCGCGGTGGTCTCCAGCCAGGTGGCATCCGATCCGTGGTCGGGTTCGGTGAGTCCGAACGCCATCGAGCGTTCACCGGTGATCAGCGCCTCGGTCCATTCCTTCTTCTGCGCGTCGGTGCCGAACCGGTCCATCATGATGACCTGTGGGAAATTACCGACGATCGAGGACTCGTCCTGCAGGTCGTTGTGCAGCCCGAGTCCCTTGTGCGCCAAGTGTTCCCGGATAACGGCCATGTCGATATTGGAACCGTCGCGGCCACCGAACTGGGCGGGCAGCCCGTACCGCAACCAGCCTGCTTTGTCCGCCCGCTTACGCATCTCCCCGAGCAGATCTTCCCACTCCCGGCGCGGGATGCCGCCGTTGTCCCAGTCGGTACGGGCATTCTCCCGACGATGATCGAAGTACTGGATGTGCTCGCGTTCCAGCGGCTTGATCTCCGCCTCGATGAAGGCGTCCATCTCGGCCAACACGCCGGGAAGGTGTTCGGGAAGGGTGAAATCCACGTTGATCTCTCCTTGGAATAGGTCACGCGCCGTAAAGTGTCTTTTTCCAGATCAGGGACAGCATGGCAATGGCGTCCTCATCGCTGACAGTAATGCCCAGGTCCGACTTGCCGACGATGACGGTGGTGAAGTTCTCGAAGAGCAGCGCGATGGCCGCCGCGGTGTGTTCGGGGTTGAGTTCGGTGCCGTAACCCTGCTCCTGGGCTCGGCGCACCGAAGCGGCCACGATGTCCATGCCGAAGCGCCGGAACTGGTTCTGCACATCGGCGAAGCGTTGCTGGGTCGCGGCCAGTTGAGCCACCGCGATCATGATGCCGATGTGCTGCTTGAACATGTTCCAGTAACCGGTGACCACCGAGGTGAAGAACGCGTCACCGGGCGCCTCCGGTAGCTGCACGCTCAGCCCGGACGGCTCGACGACGTCGTGCAGGAAGGACTGCGCCAGCGCGGCCAGCAGATCCTCCTTGTCGCTGAAGTACCGGTAGAACACCGCCGGGGACTTGCCCGCCGCCGAGGTGATGTCGGCCAGGGTGGTGCCGTGAAAACCGCGTTCGGCGAACAGTTTCCGGGCGGCCAGCTCGATGGATTCGCGGGTCTGGCGGCCCTTGGCGGTGAGCAGTTCGGCGGGCATCAGCCGCGGATCCGATCCCCCGCACGCAGCAGCGCGCTCGGCAGGTCGTGGCCGACAGCTTCTTGCGCGACCCGCGCCGCGGCGATCGCGGTCGGCAGATCCACGTCGACCTCGAAACCGCTGTCGGTGAGCAGGTACACCAGATCTTCGGTCGCGATATTGCCGGTGGCACCCGGGGCGAACGGGCAGCCACCCAGCCCCCCGGCCGACGCGTCCAGCCGGGTAACCCCGGCGCAGACCGCGGCGTAGGCACTGGCCAACCCGGACCCGCGGGTGTTGTGGAAGTGCGCACCTAACGGCAGCTCGCCGAGCACCGGACGCAGTTGGGCGATCAGCGAACTCACCCGGCCCGGGGTGGCGGTGCCGATGGTGTCGGCGATGCAGAACCGGTCCGCGCCCCTGTCGCGCGCCGCGGCGGCGATGGCCAGGACGCGCTGCGGGGGAGTGGGGCCTTCGAACGGGGAGTCCCATGCGGTGGCGACGATGACTTCGACAGTGACGCCGCTGTCGCGTGCGATGGCGACGATCTCACCGATCTGGGCGGTGGCCTCGGCGCTGGTGCGACCGACGTTCTTCTGGCTGAAGGTGTCGTCGGCGGCCACCACGTACTCGATGGACCGCAGGCCCGCGGCAATCGCGCGGTTGGCGCCGTTGGGGCTGGCCACCAGCGCGGAGAACTCGATACCGGGGAAGTTGTGCAGTTCGGCGGCCAGCTCGGCGGCATCGGCCATCGACGGCACCTTGGTCGGCGACACGAACGCCGTGGCCTCCACCTCGCGTACCCCGGTCGCGGCCACCGCGCTCAGCAGGTCCAGCTTGGCCGACAACGGGATCGGCGCCTCGATCTGCAGGCCGTCGCGCAACGCCACCTCCCGGATGGCGACGTAGGTCATAAGACCGCCTCCCTGCGCAGGGCTGCCAGCTGTGCTGCGCTCTTGCCCAGCAGCCCGCCGTAGACGTCGTCGTTGTGTTGTCCGGGCCGGGCGGGACCGGCACTGCGCACCCGACCGGGGGACTCGGAGAGCACCGGCACGATGCCCGGGCCGAGCACGTCGCGGCCCACCCGTTCGTCGTGATGCGGCACCAGCATGCCGCGGGCGCGCAGCTGCGGGTCGTTGACCACCTCGGCGACCGTGTTGATGGGCCCGGCGATAACCCCTGCGGCGGACAGGGTTTCGATGATGTCGCCGGGTTGGCGTTGGGCCGCCCAGGCGCCGATGATTTCGTCGAGTTCGTCCTGGTTGCGGCCGCGGGCACCGTGGTCGGCGAAGCGGTCGTCGGTCGCGAGTTCGGGGCGGTCCATCGCTGTGCACAACCGGGCGAAGACGGTGTCCTGGTTGGCGGCGATCACCACCCAGGAGCCGTCGGCGCTGCGATAGATGTTCGACGGCGCGATCCCTTCCAGCCGGGTACCCGAGGGGCCCCGCACCACGCCGCCGACGTCATAGTCGGGGATGGTGGATTCCTGGACGGCCAAACATGATTCGGTGAGCGCGACGTCCACGACCTGACCCTGCCCGGTCACGCTGCGTCGGTAGAGCGCGGCCAGTGCGCCCTGGGCGCCGAACATGCCGGCCAGGGTGTCGCCCAGCGACAGCGCGAGGCGTGGTGGCGGGCCACCGGGGAAACCGTTGAGGTGTCGCAGCCCGCTGGCGGCCTCGGCCACCGACGCATAGCCGGCTTTGTGGGCGTCGGGTCCGGTCTGCCCGTAGCCGGAGACCCGGACCAGGATGATGCCCGAATTGCGTTCGCTGAGCACGTCATAGCCCAGGTTCCACTTCTCCAGGGTGCCGGGCCGAAAGTTCTCCACCACCAGGTCGGACTTTGCGACCAGATCCAGGAACAGCTCCCGGCCGGCCGGCTTGCGCAGATCGAGGGTGATCGCGCGCTTGTTGCGCGCATGCACCGTCCAGAAGACGCGATGCCCGTCGACCTCGGCCTGCCCCCAGGTGCGCAGTGGGTCCGGCGCACCGGGTGGCTCCACCTTGATGACATCGGCGCCCATGTCGCCCAGCAGGCGACCGACGAACGGTCCGGCGATCAGCGTGCCGAGTTCCAGCACCCGGATGCCGTCCAGCGCGCCGTTAGTCACTGCGCGAACCCGTGCCGGGTCAGCCAGTCGGTGACGATTTCGACCGCCTCCCGCAGCTTGTCTCGCTGATCGGGACCCGCGTAATAGTGTGTGGCGCCGTGGATTTCGTACATCTCCTTATCCGGGTGCCCGATAGCCTCGAAGAGCCGCCGGGTGTGGCTGGGCGTGCAGGCGTCGTCACCCAGGTTGCCGATGACCAGAGCGGGAATGGCGATGTCCTTGCCGCACTTCACGCCGTCGCCGCGAGCGTCGTCATAACTCCACTGTGACAACCAGCCGCGCAGGGTGCAGAACCGGGCCAGGCCGACCGGGCTCATGTTCACCACCTGCGGATCGCCCAGGTAGCAGGTGCCGGGCTTGCGTTCGTTGGGGTCGACCGTCGGGTCCAGCCAGCGGGGATCGGCCATGGTGCCGTGCACGACGAAGCCGAATTCGGCAACATCGCTGCCGGGCCGACCGCTCGCACGCAACTCGGCCAGTTTGTTCTTGACCCACGCGGTGATTCGGCGGTTGCGGTCAATCTGCGCCTGCCGGTAGCGGGCCAGGAATTCCTCGGTGTAGGGCGGCTGGTTCGGGTTGTCCGGGTTGTAGAGATCCAACTCGGGATCGCGCTTGGTGGGGTCGGACTCGTCCAGAATGGAGGCGTCCAGCCACTCGGTCAGGGTGCCGTGCCGGCTGATGTGTGCGGCCAGCAACATGATCCCGTCGGCGGCCGGCAGATCCAACGTGGTCAGGTCGGGGCCGTCACCGGTGGGGCTGGCGGTGATGGTCGCGTGCTGGGCCTGCTGTTGGTAGAACACCGACAGCGAGCCGCCGCCGCTCCAGCCCGCCAGCACCACCTTCTGGTAGCCCAGCCGGTTCTTAGCGTCCTTGATGCATTCGCCGAGGTCTTCGACCACCTTCTCCATCTGCAGCGCGGAGTCGGTGCCGCGGAATCGGCTGTTGCAGTAGATGACATGATGGCCGGCGCGGGCCAGCGCATTGATCATCGGCAGGTAGGCGCCGCCGCCGATCGGGTGCATGAACACCAGCACGGTGTCGCTCGGCTTGTCCTTCGGCTTCAGCAGGTAGCTCTCCAGCACGTTGATGTCGGCCAGCCCACCGTAGACATCGCGAACCCCCGAATTGTTCTGAAAGGCAACAAGATAGGGGATGCGCTCGTAGTCGTGTTTCACTGCAGTCTGCGTCATGTCAGTGTTGTCCTCAGTGTTGGGCAAGGTCGTTGGCCAGTATTTCCGGGGAAGGGGTCAGCCGACGTCGGGTGTCGATGGCGATCACCTGCCAGTCCACCCGGGTGTAGTCGTCGAACTTGCGGCGGGCGCGCTCGCGGGCCTTCTCCGGCGCGCCGTGGTGAACCCCCTGCGGGGCATGGGAGATCAGGCCCGGTGGCATCGGAATGCCGTAGAGCGAACCGCCGTGGAAGAACGCGATCTCGTCGTAGTCGACGTTGCGGTGATACCAGGGGGTGCGTTCGGTGCCGGGCACCCCTTCGGCGGGCTTGGGCAGGAAGTTCATCACGTAGACACCGGTCGCCTGCATGAACAGGTGCACGGTCGGCGGCAGGTGCATGCTGTCGGAGGTGACGACGTTGTAGTCGGCGATGTTGAAGGTGAACGCGAAGTTGTCGCCGCGCCAGCCTTCGACGTCCAGTGGATTGTGTTGGTAATGAAGGGTAGTGGGCCCACCCTCATGAATGAGGCGGACCAGGTACTCGTCGCGGCCGTCGTCGTCGATGGGTGCCGGGTCGGGGATGACCGCCTGGGACGGGTCGAAGGGGAAGTGCCGGCCCAGGGCGCCCGGTGGCGGGACGCGGAATTCGTCGGTGGCCTCGATCATCAGCAGAATCGTTTCGCTGGACGGGATTTGGCGCCAGGTGCAGGCTTTGGGGATGTACACCCAGTCACCCGGCTGGTAGGTCAATGGCCCGAATTCAGTTTCGAGCAGGCCGGTGCCCTGGTGCACGAAGCAGAGCAGATCGCCGTCGACGTGCCGGGCGTAGAACGGCATTGCCTCGCTGCGCCGACTCAGCAGCACCCGGCAGTCGGCGTTGCTGAACATCAGCAGAGGGCCGCCGTTCGCATCGGTCGCGTCGTCCGGTTTGAGTTGATCGGCCAATACGTCGGTGGGGCGCAGCGGGCCGATCGCGCGGTAGGCGGTGGGGTCGTTGCGGCGGTACATGTTGGCAGTGCGGCCGGTGAACCCGCCACGACCCAGTTCGTCGTCCTTGAGGCCGTCGAGGTCGGCATGAACCCGGCGCGGCGTTTTCCCTTTGCGCAGGTGGACGAAGGATTCCATGGCGAGGCTCCCGAAGTCGTAGGCCAGAACTGAAAGTGACGTTACTTTTGTTTCTGGCGGAAGGCAAGCGCCGGCGGCGTCCCTTCAGAGTCAGCCTCGCGCAGCGGCGGATTGGCCTGGGCTCAGCGCACCACTGCGCGTATTAGGTGCCAGTCCGGGTCGCAGCGCCGCCTGCCCGGCCTCTTTGGCCAGCATGACCCCGACGATGCGTCGGGCGCGCAAAACCGCCGCATCGGCCTGGAATTCGACGCCGCTGCGCCAGCGGTCGTACCCGGAATGACTGGCAGCCATCTCCAGGATCGCGGAGTCGCGTTCGGCGACGACGGCCAGGAAGGACCGGAGTCCCGCGGTCACTTTGTCGTTGTCGGCACCGTAGTTGCGCGAACCCTGCATGAACACGTGGGTTGACGCCTCGGTCTCGGGGGTGATCGCATGCGTACGGGTGGTGATGTACAGGTCTCCGCCCGCGGTGGTGATCTCCCAGAACTGCCGATGCATCGCCGGGGACACGAAAGTGCCGCTCTCGCGGCGCTTGTAGCGCGGCTCGCGATCGAGTCCGGTGCCGTCGGCCTCCCAGTCGGTAAGTCGGGCTTCGGGCAGATGCCGGGTGTAGGACACCGTCGTTTCCGTGACCTCGACAGCGCTGAATGCCGGCATGGCCGCGATGTCTTCGGGGATGTCATGCCGATGCAGGATTGGGGCGTAACTGAAGTCGAGGTAGTGCTCGTGAACCATCATGTAGTTGGCGGTGATTCGCCAGGCATCGGCAAAGGTCGTCCAGGCCGGGTCGTTGATCCACGGTGTGCTCGGCGGTTGACTGCTGGCCGCCGCGGCGGCCGGTCCCAGCCAGATCCACACGAACGGTGGCCGTTCGAGAACCGGGAAAACCCCCACCCTCATCCCGGTGGGGACTTGAGTCTGGGACGGGATGTGCACACACCTGCCGTCGGTGTCATAGGTGCACCCGTGGTAACCGCAGATCAGTCGGTCGCCGTCAACGCGGCTGTGGGATAGCGGGAATGCCCGGTGCGCGCAACGGTTTACGAATGCGCTCACCTGGCCGCTGAACCCACGCCAGAGCACGACTTCTTGACCCAGCAACCGTCGGCCCAGCGGGGAATGCGTCACTTCGGCGCTGGTAGCCGCGACATACCAGCACTTCTTCGGGACATTGGTCTTGACGGCTCTCAAAGGTCCAGCACCAGCCTCTCGGTGCGCGAGCGCGACACGCAGCACAGCATCACTTCGCCGGCACTTCGCTCGGCGTCCGACAGTACTGAGTCGCGATGGTCGGGCGTTCCCTCCAACACCCTTGCCTCACAGGTGCCGCAGACACCTTCATAACAGCTGCCCAGAATCGGGATGCCCGCGTCTTCGAGCACTTCCAGGATCGACTGATCGGTCGTCACCTCGAAGCTGACGCCCGAGCGTTGGCACACCACCTCGAACTGCTCGTAGGTTGTCGCCTGATCCGACGGAGCCTTGGCAGCGAACCTTTCGATGTGCAGGATGCCCGGGGGCCAGTGCGCACTGTGTTGCTCCACGGCCGACAGCAACGCCTCGGGCCCGCAGCAGTAAACCAGCGTGTCGTCCTCAGGATCTTTGAAAAGTGTTTCCAGGTCCAGCAATCCACATTCGTCCTGGGGCCACACCGTGACACGGTCGGGATAGCGCTCGACCAGGTCGTCGGCGAAGGCCATCGAAGCTCGCGTGCGCCCGCCGTAGAGCAGTGTCCAATCGCCGCCGGAGCGTTGGACACTCTCGATCATCGCCATGATCGGGGTGATGCCGATTCCGCCGGCGATGAACCGGTAGTGCCCGGCGTCGACCAGCGGGAAGTGATTGCGCGGACCACGCACGCGCACGGAACTGCCTTCGCGGAGGTTGTCGTGCACGTAGCGCGATCCGCCCCGCGAGTGGGGATCGAGCAGCACCGCCACCCGCCACATGGCCGACTCGCGCGGATCGCCGCACAGCGAATACTGGCGCGTCATGCCGTCCAGCATCAAGTCGATATGTGCGCCCGGTTCCCAGCGCGGCAGATCGCCGTGGTCGGGATGGGCGAGGTCGAGTACGGCCACACCCTCGGCGGCAGGGCAGCGTCGCCGCACGATCAGATCGGTCGCGAATTCGTGGACGCTGGCGTTGTGCGTGGAAACCACTGCGGCGGACAAGGGTTCATTACTCCGATCCGGGTCGCATCACCCGGCCGGGGGCGGCAGATAGACCGTCTTGAACACCTGGAAGGGGTGCAGCCCTTCCGGACCGAGTTCCCGACCGATGCCGCTCTGCTTGATCCCGCCGAACGGCGCGACCGGATCGTTGAGGTAGTGGTTGACCCCGACGGTGCCCGAGCGGACCCGGCGCGCAACCTTGACGGCGCGATCGGCATCAGCCGACCACACGGTTCCGCCGAGGCCGTAATCGCTGTCGTTGGCGATCGAAATCGCCTCGCGCTCATCGGTGTACGGGATCACCGACAGCACCGGCCCGAAGATCTCTTCGCGAGAGACGGTGGCATTGTTGTCCAGGTCGGCGAAGACGGTCGGTTCCAGGAACCAGCCACGGTCGAATCCTTTGGGCCGCGACCCGCCGGTGGTCATGCGTGCGCCTTCGCTCTGCCCTTTGGCGATGTAACCCTCCACGCGTTCGCGCTGCCGCGCGGACACCAGCGGACCGATCTTGGTCTCGGGGTCCAGTGGATCACCGATCTTGAGGGCCCGGACCAGATCGGTGATGGTGTCGACGATCTCGTTGTACCGGTTGCGCGGCGCCAGCACCCGGGTGCTGAGGTAGCAGACCTGTCCGTTGTTGAGCATGGTGGCCGCGAAGAACTGCTCGAGACAACCGGCCAGGTCGGCGTCGTCAAGGATGATGGCGGCGGACTTGCCGCCCAGTTCCAGGGTCACCGGCCGCAGCAGCCTGCCGCACGCCTCGGCGATCCAGCGGCCCGCAATGGTGGATCCGGTGAAGGACACCTTGTCGATTCCGGGGTGCTCGACCAGATACTCACCGATATCCCGGCCGCCGGGAACAATATTCAGGACGCCCTCGGGTAGGCCGGCGGCCGCGGCGGCCTCGGCCATGAGGAACGCGTCCAGCACTGTTTCCTCGGCGGGTTTGAGCACGACCGTGCATCCCGCCGCCAGGGCAGGGCCGAGCTTGAGGAACGAAATCCCCTGCGGCACATTCCAGGGCACGATCGCAGCCACTACGCCTACCGGCTGTCTGGAGACCAGTGTGGTGCCGCCCAGCATGCCGGGGCGTGTCTCCTCCACCGCCGCGCTGGTCATCAGGTCGCTGTAATAGCGCAGCAGCAGCGCGGGAAAACCTGCTTCGAACTGCTGGGCTATCCAGATCGGCATCCCGTTCTGCATCGACACCCGGCGCGCGGTTTCCTCACCGCGGGCTTCCAGTTCGGTTGCGAAGCGTTCCAGCACTTCGGCCCGCTCCTTGGGCTCCCACGTCGACCAACCGTCGGGGTCGTCGAAGGCCGACCGTGCGGACCCGACGGCGGCGTCGATGTCCACGCGGCTCGCGCGGGGGACCGAACCGATGCGGTCTTCATTCGCCGCACACCGCACTTCGATGCGATCGCTGCCGGTGGGTGCCGTCCAGTCGCCGCCGATGTAGAGCTGCGGATACTCGATGGTGGTCACGAATGTTCCAACCTCTCAGGAGATCTTGACCCGGGCGGGCAGATGCTTGAGACCGCCGACGAAGTTGGTCTGTGTCACGCTGCCGGGACCGAGCACCTCGATCGACTCCAGGCGGGGGAGCAGCTCCTCGAACATCACCTTCAGCTCCTGCTTGGCCAGGTGCTGGCCTACGCAGGTGTGTGCGCCGAAGCCGAAACTCAAGTGATTGTTGGGCCTTCTGTCGATATTGAACTCGTCGGGACTGTCGAAAACATCTTCGTCGCGGCAGCCGGACTGGAACAGCGGCATCACCCGGTCACCGGCTTTGATGAGCTGCCCGTGCAGGACGTGGTCTGTGACCGCGCGGCGCATGAAGTGCTTGACCGGAGCCACATACCGCAATCCCTCGTTGATGAGGTCGGGCACCAGGCTGAGGTCTGCCTTGACCCGGCTGAGCACCTCGGGGTGCAGGGCCAGTTGCTGCAGCGTACCGGCCAGGGTCGCCGACGTGGTGTCGTGGCCGGCGGTGAAGATCGCGGTATACCAGCCGTAGACAAAGGATTTGGGCCAGTACTCCCCGTTGGGCAGCTTGGCGCAGGCCACCACCGTCGCCAGGTCGTCACGCGGATTCGCCCGGCGGTCTTCGGCCAGCGCATCGAAGTATGTGAAGAAGTCCTGGATGGTGGCGGAGAACTGCTGGGCCATCGCCTCCGGCGACAGCGCCTCGACGTCCTCACGCTGGTGCTCAGGATCGGCGGTGCCGAAGAACTCCTGGGTCAGGGCCATCATCCGCGGCTCGTCCTCCGGGGGCACCCCGACCAGCGTCATGATCACGTGCAGTGGATATCCCAGCGCCCAGTCGTCGACCAGGTCGATCTGCCCGCCAGCCGAAACCTCTTTGAGCCGGTCGATGGATTCCTTGGCGAGCTCGCGAATCCGGTCTTCCATCTTCCGGACCGAGGGCGGCTTGAAGTAGCCGAACGCCATGTTCTTGGCATGGGTGTGCTCGGGCGGGTCGATGTAGGGAAGGGCGTCGAGGATGCGCAGGCTGCCACCGAGCAGCTGCTTGGTGAACTCGTCGCCGGCGATGTTCTGCAGGATCGGATTGTGGGTCCCGGGGTTATCCGTACCGCCGCCCGCGACGAAGACCTCCGACAGGCTGTCGACCTCTTGGATGTCAGCATGCTTGCTGACCAGCCAGATGGGGTTGTAGCCCTCGACCAGTGCCTTTGCGACCGGCATGTTGTTGCGTAGCCACTTGTACGCATCATGTAGTGCGACGAGGTCCGCATGGCCCTCGGGCAGCACCAGTCGACGCGCGATCTCGTCGGGCAGGACGGCTGATTCGGTCTGTTCGGTGATGGTCATCAAAGGTGTCCTCTTCTTGCTGCCTGGTGTTTCTTGTCGCCGCTGGTCACGTGCCGATGATTCAAGTGTTGTGGGGACGCGTCCTTCGTGCGTCACCATGACGGGGGGTCATCACTCCCGCATTGGGGGTAACCGTCACTCGCCGGGGCAGCCCTGGTCGATCCACGCCTCGATATCGGCAATCTCCTCAGGCGACATCGGGTCGAGGTAAGCGGGCATGCGCGGGGTCACCGCGCCGGCCGGCGGTTCGTCCAGGTCCGAGCCGAACGGGGCCGTGCCCTTGAGTGACAACACCAGGTTCGAATGAGCTCCGTCGCCGAGCGTGACCAACGGCCGCCCGCCCACCTTCATCGTGACGAACTGATCGCGTGTCACGTCCCGCCAGAACGGACCGTGCGACGCTACGTCGCAGTCCGGACCGCCGACTGACTTGTCGAGGAGGTCGACGACGTCCGAGAAGTTCATGGTGCTACCCCTTCCGTGGTAGTTGCAGTGCGACGCCAGGCTGTCTGCGTCAGGTGTGTCGGGCCATTGCGAGAACCTCGTCGAATCCCTCGCGCAGCGAGCTGGTGAAGGCGATCGGCTCGGTGACGGATTCCGGATCGAAGTTGACTGCGATGCAGCAGGTTTCCTGGTAGGTGACCATCGCGACCATCGCCGGAATTCCGGGCCGTGGACCCATCGGGTAGATGTGTGTGACTCGGGCGCCGGCCAGGTACAGGGGCCGGGTGATGACGCCCAGGTTCGAAGCCTGCAGGTCGGACAGGCCGGTCATGCCGCCGGCGATGCGGGTCAGCGCGATCTTCGGCAGCCGACTCAAGACGGGCGCGACGAGGTCGAGGAATCCGAGCGCGGGTTCGGCCCGGGCTTCGGCGATGAACCGGTGGATGGCCGCGATGCGCACCGCCGGGTCGGGCTCTCCGACGGGCGCGACGAATCGAGCGCCAGCGAACCTGTTGGCGCCCATCGGATCGTTGTCGGTGCGCAGGCTGACCGGGATCGCCACCGGTATGGAATCGACGGCAACGGAGAGCTTTTCGTGGTAGCGGCGAACCCCGCCAAGCAGTCCGGCCAGGAATGCATCGTTCACCGAGCCGCCGGCTGCGCGCCCGGCCGCCTTGAGTTCTGCCAGCGGGACGTCGAAGGTGTCCAGCCGGTATGACGAGCCGCCGCCAGTCAGTGCGGGGGAGTGGGCGGTATCGGGAGGGGTGAGCACGCGCCTGAACGACCGCGCGAATTTGATTGCGGCGGTGGCGGTCCCGACGGGGTCACCGACGAACCGGCCGGCCGCGCCAGTCGCCTCCCGGAGCAGCGCCGTGGGGGCATGAACGGCGGTGCTGGTCAGCCGATTCAGCAACAAATTCTCCGGCGATTCGGCAGGCCTCGGGTCGGGCGCCGGGTGGTCGTCTCTGGGAGAGGGTTCGCGGCCACGGGAGTGGGCGAGGTCGAGCAACTGCAGCAACCCGATTCCGTCGCTGAGACTGTGGTGTGGCTTGAACAGGTAGGCGGCCCGGTCACCGGCGAGGCCGCAGACAAGCAGCGCCTCCCACGGCGGGCGCGTGGGATCGATTGGCCGGACAGCGAATTGGGCGGCCAGCTGGTGCAGCTCGGCCATCGAGCCGTCGCCGGCCAACTGGACCTGTTGCAGGTGGTAGGCGAGGTCGAAATGAGGATCCGGCGACCAGGCCGGAGCGACCAGCGGCAACACCGGGTCGACGATCCGCTCCCGCAACCGCGGGATGCGACGGGTGAGCCGGTCGTGGGCGGCCACCAGCCGATCCCAGTCCGGTTCGGTGTCGAGTAACTCGACCAGCACGCCGGTCGAGCGGGTGCGGGGATCGCCCTCGGTGCGCCACATCAGCGCTTCCCAGGCACTGAGATCCTGGCCCCCACCCCAGGCGGCGAACACCTCTGGACTGCTATCGGACATTGCTGCGCCCTTGCTGTTGCTCCGGCACCCGGTCCACCTGCCGGGTGAGGTCCAGGATCAGCTCGGCCACCCGAGCCGGGTCGTCAGACATCGGTACGTGCCCGACCCCGCGCAGCCGGATCAGCTCCGCACCGGGCAGGCGTTCCAGCATCGGCGCGCCGAAGTGTCTGTAGGGCAACACAAGATCGCGCTCCGCCCACACCAGTCGGACTGGATAGTCCCGATCGGCGGGCAGCGGCCGCACCGGGTCGAGATGGAGGGTCCGCAGCAGTGGGCTGACGATCGGCGCCTGGCCGCTGGCTTGCAGATACGTCACCAGCGTCTCCAGCGGTACCTGTCCCGGCTGAGCGACCTGGCCCGCCAGCATGGCCCAGCGCAGCAGCCGTCGCTGCACCAGCGTTTCGGCGCGCTCCGAATACCGGCCCAGCGCAACGAGTCCGAACCGGACGCCGTAGGCGGTCACCCGCAGCCGGCGCGGTGATCGCCAGGCGCCGGCGGGGCTGAACAGCACCAGCGACAGTGCCCGTCCCCGGCGGGCCAGCTCGATACCGATCCAGCCGCCGAGTGAATTTCCCGCGATGTGCACCTTCGCCAGACCCAGGCGGTCGAGTTCCTGTTCGAGGTCGTCGACCAGCATCTGTACCGAAGGGACGGTCCCGGCGGTCAGGGAACGCCCACCCGCATGGCCGGCCAGCGTCGGCATGATCACGTCGTGGTGTGCTTCCAGATGGGGCAGCACCGGCGACCAGACGCGCCAGATCGCGCCGATCCCGTGTAGCAACAGCAGCGGAGTGCCGACTCCGGTGCGGTGACTCGGGGTCAGTTCCAGGCCGTAGACGGGGTCGCGGGGCCGACGCGACTCACGTCGGACCAGTGCCGCCGCCGCGCCGGCCGTCACCACCGCGGCGGCCACCGTCGCGGTTCTACGTCGCGGGCTTCTCGTCATCGCCAACGTGTTCAGGGCGTCAGCACGACCTTGAGGACCTCGCCGCGCAGCTGGGCTTCGACCGCTTCGTTGATCTGCGCCAAAGGCATTGTGGTGACCAGCTTGTCGAACGGAAAGCGGCCCTGACGGTGCAGGTCGAGCAGATACGGGATGAATGTCTGCGGGTCGGAATCGCCTTCGACGATGCCGCGGATGGTCAGACCCAGCAGCGGAGGCTGGAACAGGCCGACCGAGAAGACGGCCTGCGGGTCGGCGGGGACGCCGATCAAGCCCAGCGCGCCACGCATCCCCAGCGCCGCGAGCAGTTGTTCGACGACAGGTGTCACGGCAGTGGTGTCGATAGCGTAATCGACTCCCGCAGGGGCGATTTCACGGATTTGTTCAGCCAGCGGACCCGCTTGCGGGTCGATGCTGTGGGTGGCCCCGAAGTCGGTGGCCAAAGACCTGCGGCTCTCGTGCAGGTCGACCGCGATGATCGAGACCGCGTCGCGCACGGCCGCAGCCATGACGGCCGACAGCCCGACCGCGCCGGCCCCGGCGACGACCACCGTCGAGCCCGGCTGGACGTCGAGGGAGTTGAAAACCGCGCCGGCGCCCGTCTGGATCCCGCAGCCCAGGGGTCCGACGAGTTCGATCGGTGCGTCCGCCGGCAGCTTGACGACGTTGCGCTGGTGCGCCAGTGCGTGGGAAGCCAGGGACGACTGTCCGAAGAAGTTCGCCGAGAGCGCTGCCCCGGCCGCGGACACTCCGGAGGATCCGTCCGGACGCCGCCCGCCGAAGTTGTATTCGAGGAAGTTGTGGCAGTAGGCCGGCTCGCCCTTCGCGCAATGGGCACAGTTGCTGCAACTGTTGAAACTCAGCGCAACCCGGTCACCGACGGCCACCGACGTGACGTCGCCGCCGACCGACACCACGGTGCCGCTGCCCTCGTGGCCCAGGATGCCGGGCAGCGGGAACGGCAGGTGGCCTTCTTTGACCGCGATATCGGTATGGCAGACGCCCACGCCCGCGATTTCGACGAGCACCTCGTCCGGCGCCGGGTCCTGCAGCTCGACCTCGGTGACGGTGAAGGGTGCACCTACCTCCTGCACCACCGCGGCTGAGATCTTCATCCGACCTGCCCCTCCGTTGTTGCTGTGGCGCCCTGCACGGCGCGGGTTGGTGAGACGGGATCGGCATACCGCGGCATACCGAACCCGGTCTGGTGAGTGTGTCCGACCGGCGCGCTCGGTCGCGTCACCACATCGGGCAGTTTCCTACCCCGCATCAGGGGGATCTCGCCCGAAAATGCTTGGCCGGCGTTACTTCGGCAGCCCATAGTGGGCATCGTCGGAGCGAAGCAGCGCCGATGCGTCTCGCGCGGCGCTGTGCACGCAGGGATATGTGATGAGTCGTAAGACCCCGTCGGAGATGTCCGTCGACGAGCACATCGAACACATCAAGGACGGGCCGCGGGGACGTCGTGTGGCGGCGGTCTTCGATTTCGACGGCACCCTGATCCAGGGGTATTCCGCCAATGCGTTGTACGCGCACCGGGCTCGCAATCTCGAGCTCGGACCCGACGAGTTCGTCCGCACCGTGCGCACTGCGCTCGGTGGGCCGCTCAGCGAAGAATCGTTCAACGAGCTCTTGCTGCAGGGCATCCGGGGTTGGAGAGGTCGCACCGAGGACGATCTGATGGAGCTCGGCGAGCAGCTCTTCGCGCAGTCGATTGCCGGTTCGCTGTTCCATGAGGCGTGGCGGGTGGTGCGTGCCCATCAGAACCAGGGACACACCGTGGTCATCGCGACCTCGGCCACCCGGCTGCAGGTTCAGCCGATGGCTCGGGAGCTGGGTATCGACCATGTGGTGTGCACGGAGCTGGAAACCGAAGACGGTGTGCTCACCGGCGCCGTGGTGGGGCGCCCCCCGTGGGGGGAAGGCAAAGCCGCGGCGGTGCGGGAGTTCGCCCGCCAGCACCGAATCTCGTTGCAGAACTGTCACGCATATGCCAATGGCGCAGAGGAGATCCCGCTGCTGCAGGCCGTCGGATGTCCGCATCCGGTCAATCCAGCGCCCGAACTGGCGAACTACGCTGCCGAGCGCGGTTGGCCGGTGCTGCGATTCACCAACAAGCAGAACCAGTTTCATCCCATGGCGGTCGCCCGGACCACCGGGTTGGTCGGGGGCTTCGCCGCCGCCGTGAGCGCCGGTCTGGTCGCGGGACTGCTGACCTTCGACCGGCGCGGCGGGATGGACCTGGCGACGTCGTTGTTCGGTCGCGTCGCCGGTCACCTCAGCAACATCGACATCGAGGTCATCGGCGAACAGCACACCGCACGACGGCCCGCCGTGTTCTTCATCAACCATCAGAGCACCCTCATTGACGCACTGGTGGTATCTCGGTTGATCCGGCGGGGATTCACCATCATCGCCAAGGACGAGGTGCGGCGGATACCGGTGCTGGGGCAGGTGCTCACGCTGGCCGACGTGGCGTTCGTCGACCGCTCCAACACGTCCAAAGCGATATCGGCCCTGCAGCCGGCGCTGGACAAGCTCCGGACCGGCGTGTCGATAGCCATGTCACCGGAGGGCACCCGGTCGCTGAGTCCGCGAATCGGGGACTTCAGGAAGGGTGGTTTCCATCTGGCCCGGGACGCCGGGGTGCCGATCGTACCTGTGGTGATCCGCAACGCGGGTGAAATCATGTGGCGCAACGCCAAAGTGGCTCAGGAAGGCACCATCGAGGTGGTGGTGCACGAGCCTCTTCCAACGGCCGGCTGGACCCGACAGCATCTCGATGACTGGGTGCCGCGGATGCGCCAGCTCTACGTCGACACTCTCGACGACTGGCCCGGGACCGAAGCCGGCCTGCGCTGGTCTGCGGCCGTCGCCGCGGGTGTGCGGGCGAGTTCGCTGTGACCGGCCGGCTGGTCGCCCTACGCCCGCAACTGCGGGACGAGTTGGCTGCGGTGCTGGGCTCTGACGACTTTCGCACTGCGGCGGCACAATTGGCGACCAAACTGGGCCGTGGCGTATTCGATGTCACGGCGGAAGCCACCGAGTACATCCAGGAGATGGCGGCCTGGCACGAACGGCACGTGGTACGGGCCTGGGAGGCGTTGTCGGCCTGGATGGTGCGCGGTTTCGAGGTGGTCGTCGACGAGGACGATCTGGAGCGAATGCGGGTGCTCGACCGCGACCACGCGCTGATCTTCCTGATCTCGCATCGTTCGTATCTGGACCAGTTCTCCTTCCCGCCAAGCCTTGCCCGGCAAGGGATCTCGCCGACCTTCGGCCTCGCCGGCGCCAACCTCAACTTCTTCCCGCTGGGCACGCTGGCCCGGCGCAGTGGGTTCATCCCGGTGCGGCGGGCCACGGGCGACCTGCCGGTCTATCGCTTGGCACTGCGCGCGGTGGTCGCTCACCTGGTTGCCCGCGGACGCAACCTGGTCTGGTCGATCGAAGGCGGGCGCACGCGTACCGGCAAGCTGCGGCCGCCGCGCTACGGGCTGCTGCGTTATGTGGTCGACGCGGTCGCGGCGGCCCGGTCCGAGCAGACGCTGGCAGTGCCCGTCTCGATCATCTTCGACCAGTTGCCGCCACACGAGGTCAGACTGATGGCTGCCGAAGCACGCGGCCTGCCCAAGAGGCCGGAGAACGCGCGGTGGTTAATCAGTTACGCCCGCGGTCTGCGACATCAGTTGGGGCGCATATACATCAACTTCGGCTCGCCGGTCCCGCTCTACGGGCGCATCGAGACGCTACGCAGTGAGGGTCTGGGTGATCGTCAGGTGGTCGAGCGGATCGCGCTGGACGTGTGCCACCGGCTGAATCTGGCAACTCCGGTGACCGCCACCGCGGCCGTCTGCGTGGCGATGCTGGGTGCCGACCGAGCGCTGACCCTCGAGGAGGTGTGCGCAACGGTGGCGCCCCTGGCCGGCTATCTGCGGGCCCGCGGTTGGCCGGTCGCGGGCGGCGCCGACCTCACCGATCGCGCGACCGTGTCCCGAACGCTGCACGCGCTGGTCGGCTCGGCGGTGCTGACGTGCTACTCGGGCGGGCCGACCCCGGTCTGGGGTATCGGGGTGGACCAGCACCTGATCGTCGCGGTCTACCGCAACAGCGCGATTCACGTCCTGCTGATGCGGGCGATCGCCGAACTGGCCCTGCTGGCCATCGTGCGAGAACCGGAGTCGACCAAGCGCACCGGCTGGGAGCGGGCGCTGGCGGTGCGCGAGCTGCTCAAGTTCGAGTTTTTCTTCGCCGGCCGGGCCGAGTTCGCCGACGAGCTGTGGAACGAGTTCGCGATCATGACCGGGCGCAGTCATGACCGTGACGCGCCGCTGGATCGTGCCGAAGCACTTCGAAGCCTGGATGAAAGCGAGCTGCTGGTAGCACATCTCGTGCTGCGACCGTTCGTCGACGCCTACCGGGTGCTGGCCGAGGAGTTGATGCGGGCCGGCGGTGAGGTCGAGGAGCGTGAGCTCCTCAAACGTTGTCTGCGGCTGGGCCGGCAATGGGCGTTGCAGCGGCGCATCACCGAAGAGTCGGTGTCGGGGGAGATGTTCACCACCGCCTTCAAGTTGGCCAAGCACCGCGGCCTGATCACACCGGATGACCCCGAATCGGGGGCCCGTGGCCGCGCAGCGCTGGTCGCCGAACTCCATGACCTACAGGTGGCACTTGCCCGATTAGCCGAGCGGAGACGGGAGTTCACGGCAGTCTGTGGGAGCGGGGACAGTGGCTTCGCGCGTACGACGAGTTTTGGTAATATGGTATGACCAAATAGCTTGGTAGAACTTTCAACGAGGAGAGGCGACCGATGCCCGAATTCACCGACATCACCTATCAGGTAGAGGATGGTCTGGCCTGGATCACCATCAACCGGCCAGAGCGGTACAACGCGTTTCGCGCGCGCACCCTCGACGAACTCATCCGGGCTTTCAAATTGGCCTGGGGGAGTCCGGAAGTCGGCGTGATCTGTTTGACCGGGGCCGGTGAGAAGGCATTCTGCACCGGTGGCGACCAGAAGCAACGCGCCGAAACCGGTGACTACGGTCCGTCGGAAACCGGCTTGTTCGAAGTGGACACGCTGCACCGGGTCATCCGCGACGTGCCCAAGCCCGTCATTGCGGCAGTCAACGGTTTCGCGATCGGTGGGGGCCACGTCCTCCATGTGTTGTGCGACTTGACGATCGCGGCGGACACCGCCCTTTTCGGCCAGAACGGCCCACGGGTCGGCTCATTCGACGCCGGCTTCGGGACCGGATATCTGGCCCGGGTGGTCGGCGAGAAGCGGGCGCGGGAGATCTGGTTCCTGTGCCGCCGGTATTCGGCGCAGCAGGCCGCCGAATGGGGTTTGGTCAACAAGGTGGTTCCCGCGGATCAACTCAAAGCCGAGGTGCGTGCCTGGGCCGACGAGATGCTGGTGCTCTCGCCGACCTCGCTGAAGGTGCTCAAGCAGTCGTTCAACACCGACACCGAACAGTTCGCCTCGGTCGGTCAGATGGCGTACTCGACGTTGAAGATGTTCGGTGAGACGCCCGAGGCGCAGGAGGGAATCACCGCTTTCAACGAGAAGCGCAGCCCCGAATTCGCCTCCTACCGAGGCAATTAGCGTCATGTCGGCCAGATTGTGCACCGAGGAGCAGCTCGGTTTCGCGCGCGCGATCGAGCGGTTTTGCGCCGACACCTGTGGCACGCCCGAACAGCGCGCCCAGCTGACCGACGGCGGACGACTGTCCAACAGTGCCACCGTTCTGCAGAAGTTCGCCGAACTCGGCTGGCTGGGCGTCTCCATTCCCGCGCAGTACGGTGGCGGCGGCGCGGGCATGGTCGAAGAGTGCATCTTCCTGGAGGAGACGGCCCGCGGCCAGGCGCCGATCCACGCCTATGGAACCGGCTTGACCGCGGCGCAGACGTATCTGCGTCATGGCAACGAGGACCAGAAGCGCGAGGTGGTCGGCAACTTGTGCGCGGGGCGTTTCGAAGCCATCGCGCTGTCCGAACCAGGTGCGGGGTCGGATCTGGCGGGTGTGCGGACGCGGGCGGTACGAGATGGGGACAGGTTCATCGTCAATGGCCAGAAAACGTGGATCACCGCGGCGCATCTGGCCGACCACCTGCTGGTGCTCACCCGCACCGACCCCGGCGCCGGCAAGCACCAGGGCCTGACGCTGCTGTATCTGCCCACGTCGACGCCGGGATTGGACATCAAAGCGATCCAGACCATGGACGGGCACACCGTCAACGACGTGTTCTTCACCGACGTCGCCATTCCGGTCGCCAACGTCGTCGGCGGGATCGGTGACGCCTGGCACCGGTTGATGCGTGGGCTGAACGTCGAACGCCTGATCATCGCCGCCATGTCGCTGGGTGCGGCCCGGCGGTCGCTGCAAGACACCATCGGCTACGTGCGCACCCGGGAACAGTTCGGCCGCACGATCGGCACCTTCCAGTCCGTTCGGCATCGGCTGGCGGATCTGGCTGCCGAGATCGACTGCTGCCGCGCCTTTGTCTATCAGGTGGCGGCCCAGATCGACGCGGGCCAGGAGGATCAGCTCGCCCGCGAGGGGTCGATAGCGAAACTCAAGTGCACCGAGGTCGCCAAGCGCGCCGCGCTGGAAGGCGTTCAGTTGATGGGTGGCAACGGTTACACCGTCGAGTTCGGCATGGAGGCGCAAGTACGCAAGGCGCTGGCGCCCCCGATCTATGGCGGAGCAAACGAGATTCAGCGCGAAATCATCGGCAAGAGTCTCGGGCTATGACCGGCATCTTCGATCCGACGGTGTTGGCCGGCAAGCGCATCCTGATCACCGGCGGGGGTACCGGACTGGGCCGCGGAGTGGCCGCGGCACTGGTCGCCCACGGCGCCGAGGTGCATCTGTGGGGGCGCCGCGAATCGGTCCTGGCGGAGGCCGCAGCCGCGATCGGCCAGCGCGGCTCCGTGCATTTCCAGCCCGTCAACGTCCGGGACTACGACCTGGTGGACGCGGCCGTGCAGCAGATCTGGGACAGGCACGGTCCGCTGACCGGAGTGCTGAACAACGCGGCGGCGAATTTCATCGCGCCGACGGCCACCCTGAGTCCGCGCGCGTTCGACGCGATCACCTCGACGGTGATGACCGGTTCGTTCAACACCACCGTGGCCGTCGGCAAGCGCTGGATCGCCGACGGCCTGCGCGGATCGGTGTTGTCCAATCTGACGACCTGGGTGTGGAGCGGCTCGGCGTTTGTGGTTCCCTCGGCGATGGCGAAAGCGGCCGTGCACGCGATGACGATGTCACTGGCGGTGGAGTGGGGCCGCTACGGAATTCGCCTCAATGCGCTCGCACCGGGACCCATCCCGACCGATTATGCATGGGAGATGCTCAACCCGACGGACGAGAGTTCGGTCGGCGCAACGCAACCCGATCAGATCCCGATGGGCCGTGCCGGGACGGTCGAGGAATTGGCCAACCTCACCATCTTCGCCTTCAGCGACGCATGTGACTACCTGACCGGCGAGACGATCGCAATGGACGGGGGCCAGCGACTCGCCGGCCCCAATACCTTCGCGGGCCTCACCTCCATGGGCGATGCCGACTGGGCTCGGGCCAGGGAACGCAGTCAGGCCGCTTCGGCTGTCGCGAAGTCCGCGCGCTCGGTGTAGGGCGCTTCGCCGTCGATCGCGGCAGGCGATGTCCGGGATAGAAATTAATGAGCTAACCTTATATTAGGCCTAACCTTTGAGCCTTTTCGCCCGAGCCGATCCCCCACGGAGCAGCGATGGACACAGACGACTCAGATGCAGCTGCGACGCGGTCTGCAATCTTGCTCAAGCCGGTCGATGTCCCCAAGGCTTCCGACGTGCTGGCACGTGAGTTGCGCGAACGGATCCTCAGCGGCGAATTGCAGGAGGGATTTGCTCTCCCCGCCGAGCGCGAGTTGGTCAAACAGACCCAGATGAGTCGTGCCACGGTGCGCGAGGCACTGCGCATCCTGGAGGTGCAGAACCTGGTCCGGGTGCGCACCGGCCGGTCCGGCGGCGCCATCGTGCAGCGTCCGACCACCAAGTCGATGGCGAGTTCGGTCAGCTTGCTGATCAGAGGTCAGCAGATCAAGCTTGCCGACCTGATGGAGACGCGGGAAGCGCTGGAGCCGTTCTGCGCCGAACTGGCCGCGCGCAAACGAACCGACGAGGACCTGGCCGTCCTGGACAAAGCCAACAGCGATATCGCCGACCCCAACGCCGATCTGTCGGCCTTCCTGCAAGCCAACCTGGACTGGCACGTCGGCGTCGCCAAAGCTGGTCACAACGAACTGCTGATCGGCTTCATGACGGCACTCTCCCAGGCGATTTACGCAGGCACCGAGAACGCGTCATTCGTCGACGACAACGTGCGGTCCGTCACGGTGCGGGCGCACAAGTCCATCACTACCGCCATCCGCAATGGCGATCCCGACGCTGCCAGCCGTCGCATGCGGCGCCACGTGCACAGCTACGCCAAGGCGGCGCTGGCCGTGGACGAGCGCAGCGCGATCACGGTAGCCGACTGAGCGCTTGGTCCGAAACCAGCAGCGGTGGTTCGGTTTTGGCGGCCACCTCGTCGATGCTGACGCCTGGCGCCGTTTCGATCAGGCAGAGACCATCCGCGGTGACGTCGATAACGGCGAGATCGGTGAAGATGCGCTTGACGCAACTCCTGCCGGTCAGGGGTAACGTGCAGCGCTCGACGATCTTCGCGCTGCCGTCTTTGGCCGTGTGTTCCATCATCACGAAGACCTGCTCCACCCCGTGCACGAGGTCCATCGCCCCACCCATACCCTTGATCATCTTGCCGGGGATCGTCCAATTCGCCAGGTCGCCGTTCACCGAGACCTGCATGGCGCCGAGCACCGCGATGTCGAGATGCCCGCCGCGGATGATCGCGAAGGACGACGACGACGCAAAGAACGCCGCGCCGGGCAGCGTGGTGACCGTCTCCTTTCCGGCGTTGATCAGGTCGGCGTCGACGTCTTCTGGTCGCGGATAGGGCCCGACACCGAGGATGCCGTTCTCGGAGTGCAGGACCACGTGGATGTCGGCGGGCAGGTGTCCGGGGATGAGGGTGGGCAGCCCGATACCCAGGTTGATGTATTGCCCGTCGCGAAACTCGGTGGCCACCCGCGCCGCGAGTTCGGCTCGGCTCCAACTCATCTGGCGTCCCTTCCGGCTACGTGCCATCCGGTCATGGACGCACCGTCTGCTTCTCGATCGGTTTGGCCGCGTGTGCGACGTGCACCACCCGGTCCACAAAGATGCCGGGGGTGTGCACCTGGTTGGGTTCGATCTCGCCCGGATCGACCAATTCCTCGACCTCGGCGATGGTGATTCGGCCCGCTGCGGCACAGTCCGGGTTGAAATTGGCCGCGGCGGCGTGGTACACGAGATTGCCGTGGCGGTCGCCCTTCCATGCGTGCACCAGCGCGAAATCGGTCTGGATGGCGTGCTCCAAAACATAGGTGCTGCCGTTGAATTCGCGGGTTTCCTTCGGCGGAGAGGCAACAGCCACAGTGCCGTCGGGGTGGTACCGCCAGGCCAGGCCGCCGTCGGCGACCTGGGTCCCGACTCCGGTGGGCGTGTAGAAGGCCGGGATTCCTGCCCCGCCGGCGCGCAGGCGTTCGGCCAGCGTGCCCTGAGGTGTCAGCTCGAGTTCGAGTTCCCCGGCCAGATACTGGCGGGCGAACTCCTTGTTCTCCCCGACGTAGGAGTTGATCGTGCGCCGGATTCTCCTGTGCTGCAACAGCAACCCCAGGCCGACGCCGTCGATGCCCAGATTGTTGGAGACGGTGTGCAGTTCTGCCACGCCGCGTTCCACCAGCGCCGCGATGAGTTCGTGCGGAATGCCGCACAAGCCGAATCCCCCCACTGCCAACGAGGAGCCGTCGGCAATGTCTGCGACCGCCGCCGCCGTCGAGGCCACCACCTTGTCCATCCGCGTGTCCCTCCGTCGCAGGCTAGCTTCTGGGCATGCCGAGGATGCGTTCGGCGACGATGTTGCGCTGGATGAAGGTCGACCCACCGGCGATGGCGGTCCCTCGCGCCTGATAGGCCAGCCGCAACCACCGATGAGCGGAGTTGATTGTCGGATGGTGCTTTTCGTCGAGTTCGTATTGTCCGCCCATCTCGTTGAGCTCAAGTCCGAAGTCGGCGATGTCTTCCACCAGCGGGCAGAAGTAGAGCTTGCCGATCGAGGTGACGGGGCCGGGCGGGCCGTCGCCGGCGGCGCCGCTGATAACACGCTGGCCAATGAGGTAGTGCACCAACGCTCGTCCGTACAGATCTGCGACACGTTGGCGGATGAGCGGATCCGCACCCTGCGGCGAGCCGTCATCGCTGACCCGGCAGGCGATTTCGGCAATCAGGTCGTTGACCGCCCCGGTGGTGTTGACCCGTCCGGTGGCGATGGCGACGCGTTCGAAGGCAAGCGTGCCCATGGCCACCTGCCAGCCACCGTCGACTTCCCCGACGACGCAGTCGTCCGGTACGAACACGTTGTCGAGAAAGACCTCGTTGAATTCGGACTCGCCAAGCATGTGCGCCAGCGGCCGGACCGTGATGCCGGGGCTGGCCATGTCGAGCAAGAAGTAGGTGATGCCACGATGGCGGGGGCCGCCGCCGGTGCGGGCGAGCAGGATCGCGTGGGCGGCGAGTTGGGCCCGACTGGTCCAGATCTTCTGCCCGTTGATCTGCCAGCCGCCGGGCATCCTGGTTGCGGTCGTGCGGAGCGAGGCCAGATCCGAACCCGCTTCCGGTTCGGAGAACAACTGACACCAGATTTCCTCGCCGGCAAGAATTTTAGGCAGATAGCGTTCCTGCTGGGCGGGGGTGCCGAACTGGATGATCGTCGGACCCGCGAAGTCCTCGCCGATGATGTTGAGGCGCTCGGGAGCCCCGGCGCGGTCGAGTTCCTCGTTGAACACTGCGCGCAGTTTCACGTCGGCACCCGCGCCGCCGTACTGCTTCGGCCAGGAAAGCCCTGCCAGGCCCGCCTCGTGCAGCCGGCGCTGCCAGCCGCGCCAGTAGTCGAGCTTGTCTTCCAGCCGGGCGGGTTCGGGCCCGCCGAGATCGGGGACCGTTGCGGCCAGCCACCGGCGGGCCCGGTTGCGGAACTCGGCCTCGGCGGGACTGTCTTTGAGTTCCATCAGGCGGTCCCCGACACGGCGCGGTCCGGCGTGGTTTCGGCCTGGATGCGCTGTTCGATGTCTCTACGCAATTCGTGCTTGAGAACCTTGCCGGTCGCCGTCATCGGCAGGGCGTTGATCACGACGACGCGTTCCGGGGTCTTCTGAATCGGCAGGCCCCGGGCGAGCAGGAACTCCCGCAGATCGGTAACGGTGGGCGTGGTCCGTTCCGGCGCGCTCACCAGGTAGCAACACACCTTCTCGCCGAGTCGTTCATCGGGCATCCCCACCACGGCCGCCGCCACCAGCGAAGGGTGATGGGCGAGATGGTCTTCCACTTCGCGGGCGCTGATGTTCATTCCACCGCGGATGATGATGTCCTTGGTCCGCCCGGTCACCCGCACGTATCCGTCCGAAGTCATCGTGCCCAGGTCGCCGGACTTGGAAAAGCCGTCGGCGGTGAACAGCGCCGCGGTTTCTTCGGGTTGGGCCAGATACTCGATCATGTGGGCCGGCCCCCGGTAGGCGATGTCGCCCTCGACACCCGGCGGCACCTCCCGGTTGTCCGGGCCGACGATGCGCACCTGTGCTCCGGGCACCGCACTACCGTCTGAGGACAAGACTTTCTCGACCCCATCGGTGAGCGAACACGTTGTGGTGACCAGGTTTTCGCTGCGGCCGTACAGGCTGAGCACTCTGACCTCCGGCAGCATGCCCGCGGTTCGCTCCACGAGTGCCGCGGCAACGGGGGCGCCCGCACACGTCCACATGCGGAGCGAGGACAGGTCGTGCCGGTCTGCGTCGTACTCGGACAGCAAGGTGTGCAGGAACGTCGGTGCGGTGACCGCCGCCGTGCAACCGAAGCGTTGAATTTCTTCGATGCCCCGCACCGGGTCCCACTTGGCCATCAGGTGGGTTGCCGCCCCGGTCAGCAGCGGCAAGAACACGCTGGTCACCAGTCCCGTCGTGTGCGCCACCGGGGATGGGCCGAACTGGACATCGTCGCGCGTGTAACCGAACGGCTCGATGAGAGCACGGGAACCGGCGCAGTAGGTGTTGAAGGTATGGACGCATCCCTTGGAGCGTGATGTCGTGCCGGACGTGTAGACGATGACGAACGGGTCGTCAGCGCTGGGCGGGTCACCCAGTTCGGCCTGCGCATCGGCTGCGGTGGTCTCGGCTTGTAACTGATCGAGAGTGAACACGTCGGCTGCGTCGCTGTGGCCGCCGGCTTGCTGGGGTCTGACCACGTTGATCATCAAGTCCGGATGATCCTGCCGCAGTTCGCGATACATGTTCAGGTAGTCGAAGGTGCCGAAACTCTCCGCAGTGAAAACGGCCCGCACTCCGGCGTTGGACAGCACGTAGCTGACGTCTTTGCGCCGATAGATGGGCATGATCGGCACCATGATGACGCCCAACCGCGAGAGGGCGGTGAGGATCTGGATGAATTCCACCCAGTTGGGCACCTGCACCGCGACGCGGTCGCCGGCACGCAGGCCGCGCCGGTGCAGTCCGACGGCCAGTTGTTGACCGGCGTCGAACATTTCGCGGAATGTCAGGGACCGAGTTCCGTCGGTCGCGAACACCTTGTCGGGTGTCTCCTCGACCCGGCGGGTCAGCAGGTCATGCAGGGTGTCGGTGGTCCAGTGGCCGGCACGGTAGAACTCGTCGACTTCTCGTGGGCTGTAGCGGACGGTGTATGGACTCGGTTTCATCGCACGCATCTCTCAGTCGAACCTAATCGTCTCGAACATTACAATGGTCAGGCCAAAAAGGTCAACGGATCGTGGTCAGGCGTTCTGCCAGTGCGGAGAACGCTTTTCCTTGAACGCGGCGACCCCTTCGCCGAGATCGTGGGTGGTGAAAGCCAGCCCGAGTTGGGCCTGGAGGTAGTCGAGTGCCTGCTCCAGAGGAAGGTCGCGGGTCACCGCCAGGGCCCGCTTCCCCATGCTCAGCAGCAGCGGGGATTTGGCGGCCAGTCCGGCGACCCAGGCCCGGACCGTGTCGTCGAAGTCCGCGTCGGGAACGACTTTGTTCACCAATCCCGCTGCCGCCGCTTCGGTGGCCGTGATGAGCCGGCCGGTCATCATCAGTTCGTTGGCGACCAGCCGTCCGGTGGCGCGGAAGATCAATGCCGAGATCATGAAAGGAAATGCGCCGACGTTGATCTCGGGGCAGCCGAGGCGGGCCGATTCCTTCGCGATGATGAGGTCACAGGCCAGGGCGACGCCGAGGGCGCCGGCAAGCACGTCGCCGCCGGCCGCGCAGATCACCGGCTTTCCGATACCGGTCAGGGTGCGAAACAGGGCCGGAAAGCGGTCCAGGCCGTGGTACTTCTCAATGGGCGCACGAGAATCGGCGAAGGCATCGAGGTTGCCGCCCGAGGAGAACACCCGCGGATGTGACGACTCCACCACGATCACCCGCACCTCCGGCGCCTCCCCGGCCAGGCCAAGTAACGCGGTCAACTGGTCGAGCAGGTTGTCCGACAACGTATTTCGTCGTGAAGGATCATTGAGCGTCAGGTAGGCGGCAAAACCTCCGGGCGCCGCCTCCTCGAGTCGGTAGCTGACCAGCTCCGGTGCGTGGTTCACTGCGGTCCTCCTATTCGTGCGTGAGCACGCATTTGCCGAAGGTGCGTCCGCACTCCAGATACTCGTGCGCTGCGGCGGCCTGGTCGAGGGCGAAGACGCGGTCCACCACGGGCGGCCGCACCTGGTACTGGTCCATGACTTCGAGCAGTCCGGCGAAGTCGCGCAGGCTGCCCATCGTGGTTCCGAGCAGATCGAACTGACCGAAGTAGAACCCGCGGATATCCAGGTGCGCGGTCTGCTCGGCGTTGGCACCCAGGACCACCAGGCGACCCCCCGGACGCAGTGCGGTGATGGACTCGCTCCAGCGCCCGACGGGGTCCAGGATCAGGTCGAAGCCACCGCCGCCCGGCGAGAGCGCACGTGCGTGCTCGGGCCAGGCCGGGTCGTGGTGCAGCACGCCAGCGCGGGCGCCGCAGGCCACGGCCCGCTCGATGGTGTCGGCCGAGGACGACGTCACCGTGACGGTGGCTCCGACGGCTGCCGCGAGTGCGACGGCCATCGTGGCGATTCCGCCACCCGCACCGATCACCAGCATCGACTCCCCGCCGCGTAGCCGACCGCGGGAGAACAGCGCGCGGAAGGTGGTCACTCCCACCAGCGGCAGCGCGGCGGCTTCTACCCAGCTCAGTCGGGGGGGCTTGGCCGCCACGCACTCCAGCGGGACCGACACCGTCTCGGCGTAGGTGCCGGGGGTGTGATCGCCCAAGATCTCGAAATCGGGCCCCGGCGCCTCCGCCCGGTCGCCCCAGTGCAGTGACGGCACCACGACGACGTGCTCACCGGTGTCGATGCGCACACCGGCTCCGTCGGCGCCGATGACGTGGGGCAGGGGGGAGGAATAACGACCTTGGCGAACCAGCACGTCGTGCCAGTTCAGCGCGCTGGCGCGGAGCGCAACCGGCACCCAGCCGGGGCGGGGCGGCGGGTTGGGGAACTCGCCGGGTTGTAGCACTCGGGCGTCGCCGTACTCGGACATGATCACTGCATGCAAGAGCACCTCCTTTGGCCTGACCATTAGACCATTGAGGCACAGGCTTGGCAATGTGACCCAGGCCGCGGATCGCAGTCATTGTGTGCTTGCTAACACCTGGGCTATAGTTTGGTTCAATGGTATGACCTATTAAGGCTCAGCCCCGCAGGGAGGGAGTGGTGATGGCCTCAACAGCATCCATGGTCGCAGTTGCAGAGAACCCGTGGTTGGTCGCTCGTGCAGAGGAAGCCGTGGCTGCGGCCGCCGAATACCTCGGCGTGGCGCCCCCCACCCTGACGCCCGCCGCCTTGGGCCACCAGCTGGCCAGTCTGCGGCAACGGCTGGAGGACCTCACCGCGCAGCCGACCGGCAGCGCCGAGGACCGCGCGGCCGCATCGCAGATATTGATCGCCATCCTGAAGTTGCAGTGCGATCTTCTTGACGAGGACCTTGCCCGGCGGGTCAGGTCGATGTCAGAAATTCGCAACGCCCTCAGTCAGCTCCGCGGCCTGGCCCCGAGCGACATGATCCGGGTCGCAGGAGATGTCCTGAGCCGGGAACTGGCCTTCGCGCGGACCATGGTTTCTGCCGTGTGCGGTTCGCTCTGGGTGCCGCGCTATGTGCACATCGAAGACAGGGACGCCGACCCCCATGCGCGGTCGCTGCAGGACTTCGTGGCAACTCGGCGTATTCAACTGGCCGACGCTCCGCTGGAGACCGAGTTGGTGCGCAAGCGGTGCGGTGTTTTCGCGCCCACTCCGCAGAACGACAAACGGGTGTTCCGCGAGATCATGGAAGCATCCGGATGTTTCGGCTACATCGGTGCCCCGATCATCGTGCAGGGCAGGGTAATCGGGATTCTGCACGCGGACCGCCCCGAGCCGCACGGCATCGTGACGATGGACCATCTCGAACAGTTGGAGGCCTTCGCCGAATGTCTGTCGGTGGCCTATGAAAGCGCCGCGCTGGAAGACAAAGCCGCGCAACAGCGCCTCGAGGTCGAGAACTTGTGGGCGAACGCCGACAGGCGGCACCCGGCGCCGGTGCGGGTGGCGAAGCAGCTGTCGCCGACCTGCCACCGGGCGGCTGCGGTCCCGTTGACAGCGCGGGAGCACGAGATCATGTCGCACGTGGCCACCGGCGCCACCAACAGCCAGATCGCGCGCTATTTGGTCATTTCCGAGGGGACCGTGAAGTCGCACCTCAAGCACATCGCTAAGAAGCTCAACACGACCAGCCGGGCGGCTGCGGTCGCGGCCTACGCCGGCGTGGCGAGCGCGGACCTGAGGGCCGGCCGATGAAGGCGCGCGCGATGGTGGAGCGACTCAACGAGCTGAACGCGCGGGTATGCGCAGAATTCGGCATCGCGGCCCTCTCCGATGCGCAAAACCTGGACGAAGCGATCGCGGTGTCGACGACCACCGTCGACTTCCTGATGGCCCGTGGGGATTCCACGCCGGCTGAGCCGTCGATCGCCGAATTCTTGCGGGCGCAGGTCGAGGCACGCCGACTGCGCGACTCCCGTCGCGTCCATGTGGTGCGGGCGCTTACCGCGGGGGTGCGGCGCATGAAGAAGGCCGGGTCGCTGCATGCGCTCGGCCGCCAAGCCTGCTCGGAACTGTGTGATGAATTCGGTTTCGACACTGCGGTGTTGTCCTACGTCGAAGACGGCGCCTTCGTCGTCGAAGAATCCGAGCACTGCTTCGGTGGGCCCACCGTGGTGTCGCGTCAGGACTGCAAAGTCGAGAGCGCGTGTATTCAGCTGCGCGACACCGTGGCGACCGATGAGCAGCGCATGCCGGCCAGCGCGGTCTACGCCGAGCTGCTCGGGTCAGCACGCTATATCGCCGCCCCGGTCATCGCCGCAGCGCGAGTGGTCGCTCTGCTGCACGTGGGTCGGGACAGCCTGGAAAGCGTATCCTCCGACGATGTCGAACTGCTCGATGCGTTCGTCTCCGCATACTCGCTGCTGCACGAGAAAATCCTCAACGCCGAACAGGTTCAGCAGCAATGTAACTCGATTGCGCGCGCGGCTGCGCTGCTGACCGAGCAGGCCGATCGCATTGCCAACTCGGTGATCACCTTCGACTTGGACCACGATTCGCCGGTCGGTCCGGCTCCGCGGGTTCCCAGCGACTCTGGACTTGCGGCGTCGTTATCGCACCGCGAACGGCAGGTTTTCGAGTTGCTGGTGGCGGGTGCTTCCAACGCCGACATCGCCGACCAGCTGGTGATCACCGTCGAAACGGTCAAGACGCATGTCAAGCGAATCCTGCGCAAGGTCGGTGCCATCAACAGATCCGAAGCGATCGCACTCTACATGGAGGACACCCGCCCCGGTGGGTGGGGTAATCCGCAAAAACGTTGAACGAGAACCCTTTTCACGCGGCACACTGGCGCACGGTATCCGGCTTCGGCAACCTGACCGACATCACCTACCACCGCCACGCCAGCCAGCCGACGGTGCGGGTGGCGTTCAACCGGCCCGAGGTACGCAACGCATTCCGGCCGTACACCGCCGAGCAGATGCACCGGATGGGTGCGGTGAACGAGGTCGTCGACCACGCCGAGCTGGAAACGGTGGCGCTGGACTGGGCGGCGCAGATCAACGCCAAATCGCCGCAGGCGCAACGAATGCTGAAGTACGCGTGCAACCTGCTCGACGACGGTTTGGTGGGTCAGCAGTTGTTCGCCGGGGAAGCTACCCGGCTGGCCTACATGACCGACGAGGCGGTCGAGGGCCGGGATGCGTTCCTGGACAAGCGTCCTCCGGATTGGACGCAGTTCCCCCGCTATTTCTAGGTCGCGCGAGCTAAGCGGCGGAGATACCGCCGTTGACGCTGATCGCCTGTCCGGTGAGACGGGCGGCCGCGGCGCTGCACAGGAAGACCGCCAGCGCGGCGATGTCGTCGGCGTCAGGCACCCCGAGCGCGGCCTGCTGGGCGGCGCGGGCGAACAACTTGCCGCTGAACCCGTCGGCGGTGATGCGTTCGGTCGAGGCGGTGCCGTGCACCAACGAGGGGGTCAGCGCATTGGCGCGGATGCCATAGCGCTTCTCCTCGATGGCCAGGGTGCGGGTGAACATCACGATGGCCGCCTTTGCGGCACCGATGACGGCTTCACCGGGCGTCGCCGTCTTCGCGGCGTCGGAAGCGACGTTGATGATCACACCGCGGCGGCGACTGCGCATCCCCGGCAACACCGCGCTGGCCATCTGCATCGACGGCACGGCCAAGTCGGTCAGGATGCCACTGATGTCCGAGGTCGCGATATTGACGAACAATTCCGGGCGCACGTCGGCAGCCGTGGTGCATATCAGGATATCTATGCCGGACAACAAGTCTTCTGCTTGTGCTGCAACGGAAGTCGCGACGGCGGGATCTCTGGCGTCGCCGGCGATGAAGTCGACGGCCACCCCCACCTGCGCGATGGACTTCGCGGCGAGTTCGCCGCGGTCCGCGCTGCGACCCACCACCACAATTCGCGGTACTCCGGCCGCGGCCAGCGCCCGTGCCGATGCGAGCCCGATCCCGGCGGTACCGCCGACGATCAGCGCGCTCGATTCGCCGAGTTCATTGGGGGCGGGCAGGTCAGCCTGTTGGGCACTCATTGTGTCTCCCTTACCGTGTCATCTTGCTTGTCCTGCGTGTGGTCCTGCTGGGCAACCCTTGTCAGCCAGGCCAACAGCTCTGCGATCACCTGGTCGTCACGTCCAGTGTGGGATACCCGGGCCAGCTGCGCGGCGTCGGTGAGCCGGCCGGCGAACGAAGCGGAGTCGATGGCGAACCCGCAATGGGGATCGGCGAGATAGGCGTCGACGACGGTCTCGTCGCCGGTCAGCCCGTCGAAATCGGTAGGCGCGCAGATGCTCGCCCATCCCGTGGACGAGCACGACGCTGCCGAGAAGTTCCAGGCCGGACCGAACCTGCCAGCGATAGCCGGCCAGCTGCCTGCCGTCGGTGGCTCGGAAGGTCAGATGGTCGGGCGAGGGCCTGACCTGCGACACCTGCAAACGATAGAATGGTCAGACCGAAAAAGTCAACATCACGCCTCGTCCTTGAGTGAATGGTCTGACCATTATAGGATGGAGGTGCCGGGTCTCAGTGCCGCGAGGGGAGTTGTCCGATGACGGTGCGCCACATCGCACAGGTACTCCGCCCCGCCGACGACCTGCGGCACCGCCCCGCCCCCGGTGGACGGATGCGCGACAGTCTGTTCTGGGAAGTCATCGTGCCCGAGGAAGAGATCGGCGTACAGGTGTATCTGTATCTGACGGACCGGGGCCGTGCCGGTTACAACGTCGTGGTCTGGGGCAGTGCCGGGGAGCCGTTGGCGCTGCAGCTCAACTCCGGGCGGGTCGCTGATGATGCCGACCTCGATCACCTCGAGTTCGGCGGCCTGTCCGTGCGGCAGCACGAACCGTTGCGAAGTTGCGTACTGTGCTACCAGCACGACGAGGTAGCAATCGAATACGAATTCCACGCTCTGCACCAGGCGTTCAGCTACTGGTCTAATCCGGGCGGCATTCCGGGCTGGTTCGCCGAGAACCGGATGGAGCAGACCGGCCGGGTGCGGGGCTCCGTACAGGTCGGGAGCCGCCAGGTGGCGCTGGACCATCCGGGACACCGGGACCATTCCTGGGGCGTGCGTGACTGGGGTGTCCCGCAGCACTGGAAGTGGTTCGTCGCCTACACCGATGCAGGTGTCGCGGTCAACGGCTGGATCTGGATTGCCAAGGGGGAGTGGGGTTTCGGCGGATACGTGAGCCGTGGTGGGGACACCGTGGCGGTCCGCAGCATCGAACATCGGGCGGACTACGACCCGCAGATGCGTCAGCGGCGGCTGCAGGCCACAGTGATCGACGTCGAGGGCGGTCGTACCGCTGTCGAGCTCGAAGCATTCGGCGTGGTTGAGTTACCCAGTCACGATCCGATGCAGACCGTCATCCGCGAGGCCGCCTGCCGCGCCCGGATCGACGGCGAGCCCGGTGCGGGCCAGTTTGAAACCCATTGGACAGGTGCCTATTTGAACTACCTGGTGGAATCGGGCAACCGGCGGTGAACTGGCAGTGGTCGGCGTCGGAGCTGACCCGGTTGGGTGGCTTCCTGTGCGAACATGCCGAGCTGGGTCAGCGGGTCAGCGCCCGCCGGGTCGGGGACGGCCACTCCAACCTGACCTACCTGGTCTCCGACGGTGACCGCACGGTGGTGGTCAGACGGCCGCCGCCGCCACCGCTGCCAGCCGGCGCCCACGACGTGGTGCGGGAGGCTCGGCTGTTGGCGGCGCTGGCCGACACGCCGGTCCCGGTGCCGCGCGTGATTGCGGTGGCAGAGCCCGGAGAAGTTGTCGACGTACCGCTGGTGGTGACTGAGTTCGTCGACGCAGCAGTGATTACCGAGCAGACAGCGCCGCCGCTGGACAACCCCCGTGCTCGACGCCGGATTGCCGAGTCGGTGGTCGACGTTCTCGCGGATCTGCACGCCGTCGACTGGGCCGGCATCGGTCTGCGCGACTTCGGTAAACCCGGGGGATTCAACTCCCGTCACCTGCGCCGGGTCTGCGCCCTTGTCGAAGAGGCCGACGGTCACCTGCCCGCAGCATTCCAGGGATTGGCGCACTGGCTCGGTGCGCACACCCCACCGGAGTCGGCGGCCGCGATCGTGCACAACGACTTTCGGCTCGGCAATCTGATGATCGCCGCGCCGGGTCGGGTTGCGGCGGTGCTGGATTGGGAGTTGGCCACCATCGGCGATCCGCTGTTCGACCTGGGCTACTTTGTGTCGTCCTACCCGGCACCGGGTGAGGAACTGACCCCGACCGCGGCGATGGCCGTGGCGGTGCTGGAGGACGGTTATCCGGCCCGCGACGAGTTGCTCGCCCGATACAGCCAGCGGACCGGGGTGGCGCCACGCAACATCGAATGGTATTCGGCGCTGGCGCAATTCAAGCTCGCCGCGCTTTACGAATACGGGCGCCAGCGCGCCGAAACGGGGACCGGTGACCCGTACTTCGGCGATCCCGGAATGGTCGCGTCGTTTCTGCGGGCCGGCCGGCGGTGGGCGAAACTCGAGCGGAGTTGAAGAGAATTGCCGTGGCTCCGGCCCGCCCGCGATCTACCTTGTCGAAGAACTGTTGGGATCGTTCTTGCACCGTGCTGTTGCCACCGCAGAGCGCGTACCCCCACATCGCCTAGACGCGCACCTGGTCGCGCAGCGGCCGCCCGATGATCTCGAGTGCCGTCTCCTTGGCCGGTACCACCCACTTTCCCCTCGTCACGCGTTAACCACTCGTACCAGGGCAAATCCGGCGGCGGGGTTGCGGCGCTGCTCTACAGTTATGGGGTGGATCACAGCACCGGGCGGGAGCCGCCGGCGTCACACCGCGAGGTGGACGAGCGGCTGGCTGTGGTGTTGGACGGGTTGCGATCGATCGCCGACCACGACGATCCGCACTGGCAGCCGCCGCCGGCCGACGCCCGGGCCATCGTCGACGATGCCTGGTCGGCGATCGCTGACGCGCTGTGCGATCAGCCGGCCGCCGGGGCGGTGCTGGCGGCGCTGCGGACACTGGCTCGCACCGATGTGTCGTTGCTGCATGCGTGTGATGCTTCGCATCGGATCGCCGGGGTGCTGTCCCGGCTCGAGGCGGCACCGTGCACCGTTACCGACCTGATGGATCTGGCGCCGCGACTGGTCACCGAACTCGGTTTCGACCGGGCCATCTTCTCCCGCATCGTGAACGGCGTGTGGATATCGCAGTCGGTCTGCGTGCCCGATGACCCCGAGTGGGCGCAGGAGATCAATCGGATCGGCCAGGAGCAGCCGCAGCCGCTGGTGCCCGGCTTGTTCGAGACCGAGATCGCCCGCCGCCGTGAGGCGATGAACGTCACCGATGTCCAGCACGAGGCCCGGGTGCACCGGCCCATCGCGGACGCGTCGCGCTCGACGTCCTATGCCGCCGCCCCGGTCATAGCAGGCAACCGGGTCGTCGGTCTGCTGCACGCCGACCGTTATCGGCAGGGACGCGACACCGACGTCGCCGACTGCGAGATACTGACCTCCTACGCGCGGGGTCTGGAGTTGGCGTTCAGCCGGGCACGCGCCGTGCAACGACTGGAGTCCATCGGATCGGCGCTGCACGGGGTGGCCAGTGAGTGCGGCGAAACTGCCGACACTGTCCATCATTTCGACCTGGATGCGGCTGCCGGCGGCGGCGCACACCGCGCTCTCCCGGCCGCATCCTGTCTGCCCGTCCGGGCGAGCAGGTCGGTCCGCGAGGTGTTGACGGCGCGCGAGATCGAGATCCTCGAGCAGATGGCGCTCGGGCGCACCAACCCCGCTATCGCAACGCGTCTGTTCATTTCGGAGGGCACGGTCAAACAACACGTCAAGCACATCCTGCGCAAGCTCGGCGCGGAGAACCGGGTGGAGGCGGTCTCGCTGCTCTACCAGTCCGACGAGCGCTGACGGGCGGTCATTCCACGATGGTCAGGGACTGGGTGGGGCAGGTGCGGACCGCTTCCTCGACTTCGGCACGGCGGGTGTCGTCGACAACCTGCTGCAGCAACTGAAGCCGGCCATCGTCGTCCAGGGTGAAGATGTCCGGCGCGATTGCCTCGCACATTCCGATCGACGCGCAGCGATCGGGGGCGAACTGGATGCGGCAGCCGCTCATCGTCCCGGCTCCGGGTTCAGCGGCATGCTGATCACACCGCGGATGAAGTTGGTCCGCACCAACTCCGGTTCGCCTACGGTGAAGTCCGGCATCTGGGCGTGCAATTCGCGCAGCAGCGAGCGCAGCATGGCTTTGGCGAGCTGGCTGCCCAGGCAGAAGTGAATGCCGCCGCCACCGAACGCCATGTGCGGGTTGGGATTGCGGCTGAGGTCGAGAGTATTGGGGTTACCGAAGACCGTCTCGTCGCGGTTTCCCGAGGAGTACATCAACACCACCTTGTCGCCGGGCAGGATCTGCTGGCCACCGAGCTGGTAGGGGCTCACACAGGTGCGCCGGAAGTTCTGCACCACCGAGCCCCAGCGCAGGAATTCCTCGACCGCTGAACCGATCCGGCCCTCGAAGTCCTCCCACAACCAACCACGCTGGTCCGGAAAGTCGCAGAGCGCCTTGGCAGCGAAGCTCGAGGTGTGCCGGGTGGTGTCGGTGGCCGCCACCGAACACAACACCATGGTGGCCCCGATTTCGAAGTCCGACAGTTTTTCGCCGTCGACTTCGGCCCGCACCAGGTTGGTCAACAGGTCGTCGGCCGGCCGGCGGCGGCGCAGTTCCACCAGTTCTTCGGTGACGTCGTGAATCCGCAGGGCGGCCTCGACCTGAACCTCCGCGGGGTCGCGTCCGGCCAGCAACACCGGATCCGCCCACGCCTGGGTCTCGTCGGCGGCGTGCGAGACGGTGGTTCGCAATTCCTCAGGGACACCGAACATGTCCCCGAACATCTGCACCGGCAGATGTTTGGAGATGTCATCGACGAAGTCGACATCCCCGCCGTCGCGCGCCTTATTCACCGCGGCGCGGACGATCGAACGCGCCCGCAACGCGATGTCGTTCTCGATGCGGCGCACCTGACGAGGGGTGAACGCGGAGCTGACCAACCGGCGCACCTTATGGTGTTGCGGATTGTCCATCGCCAGGAACGACATCGCCATCTCCAGGAACACCGGCGGCAGCATGTCGAACATCACTCCGTAGCGGGACACGAACACGTCGTTGTGCTGGCTCACTTCGATGATGTCGGGATGCCGGACGACCGCCCAGAAGCCGGGGTCGTCGGGATCGGGGGAAACCGCCGTCTCGATCGGCGGCTGCCAGCTCACCGGCCGCTGGTGCCGCAGCTCGGCGAATACGGGGTCGCGCTCGGGCAGGTCAAGATCCCAGAACGCGTCGCTGGAAACGTTGAGCGGGTCATAGGGGCGCGTTGCAGCTGCGTCGTTGAACGGCGGGACATCGACGCTGTCGTCGTCCTCATCGAAAGACAGGTCTGCGCAGAAGAGTTCGCTGTCGGCGGTGGTCATGGTCGGCTCCCGGGTCAATCGGCGTGGCTGAGCAGAATGTCGTACGGTTTGGCGGCGCGGCCACCGGACAGGTCCAGATGGACGGTCTTGACCTCGGTGTAGGCGTCCAGTGCGTCCGGCCCGAGTTCGCGGCCCACGCCGCTCTGCTTGTAGCCGCCGAACGGCAGTTGGCAGTTGATCTGGTGGGCGTCGTTGATCCAGACGCTGCCGCACTCGATCCGCTCGGCGATGGCAAGCGCCCGCGCGTTGTCGGTGCTCCAGATGCTGGCCGCCAGGCCGTATTCGGAGTCGTTGGCGATGGCGACGGCGTCGTCGTCACCGCTGTAGGGGATCACCACCAGGACGGGGCCGAAGACCTCCTCCCGGGCGATGCGCATGTCGTTGCGCACCCCGGTCAGGATGGTCGGCGCCACCCAGAATCCGTCCCGCTGCAGCGCTTCTCCGCCCAGCGCGACGGTCGCGCCCTCCTCGGTGGCGCCGCGGACGTAGGCCAGAATGCGGTCCCGCTGCTTGGCGTCGATGACGGGGCCCATATCGGTGTCCCAGTCCCGGGTCTCGCCGACGACGATGGTCTTGGCGCGCTGCACCAACCGGGCCACGAACTCGTCGTGCAGGTGGGCGGGGACCAGTGCGCGAGTGCCGGATTCGCACACCTGACCGGAGTAGACGAAGCAGCCGTACAGGATGCCGTCGACGGCCATGTCGAGGTCGGCATCGTCCAGCACGATCGAGGGGCCCTTGCCGCCGAGTTCCAGGGTGACGTTTTTGACCGAACCCGCTGCCAGGCGCATGATTTCGCGCCCGATCGCAGTCGATCCGGTGAACGCGATCTTGCCGACGTCGGGGTGGCTGGCCAGCCTGGCGCCGGCCTCGGGCCCGTCACCGGGTACCACGTTGAGGACCCCGGCAGGCAGGCCGTTGCGTTCGGCTATCCGGGCGAACTCCAGGATCGACAGCGGGGTGTGCTCGTCGGGCTTGACGACCACGCTGTTGCCCGCGGCCAGCGCCGGACCCACCTTCCACAGGGTCAGCAGCAGCGGAAAGTTCCACGGCGCGATCGCGCCGACCACTCCGATCGGTTCGCGGTGTACCACTGCCTGGCTCAGGGCGGGGAAGTTGGCGATGGGTGCCGGACGTTGCCAGGCATAAACTTCGGCCAGATCTGCGAAATAGGCGAAATGTGCCAGCGCATAACCGATGTGAAAACCGGTCGCCTGTCGAACTGTCGCACCGTTGGCGGACAGCTCCAACTCCACCAGTTCTTCTGCGGCGTCGTTGGCTGCCGCCACGATGCGTCGCATGATGGCGGCCCGCTCCGGTGGCGTCTTGAGCCGCCAGACGCCGGAATCGAAGGTGGTTTTGGCCGCTGCCACCGCGACATCGATGTGGCTGGCGTCGCCGCGCGCGACGGTGGCCACCGCGGCCCCGGTGCTCGGGTCGGTGATTGTCATCCGGCGTCGGGTGTCGACGTCGCGACCGCCGATTCGCATCGAATGATGTTGAATCTCAGTAGTCGTCGTCATATCAGGCCTTTGGGTCCAGGACGATCTTGGTAGCCTCGCGGGCTTCGAACATGCGGTAGGCCTCCGCGGCCTGCGACATGGGCATCCGGTGCGAGATGATCGAGCTCGGGCTGAGTTTGCCGGCCGCGGTCAGGGCAATGACTTCATCGATGTACTCGGTGATGTGCGAGACGCCCATCTGGACAGTGACCCCTTTGAGGTAGAGCTCGCCGAATGGAATGGTGAGTGCGTCCTCGGTGTAGACGCCGGGTATCGACAGCGTCCCGCCGGCACGGACCAGCGAAATCGCGGACAGCAGAGCCGATTCGTGGCCGACGGCGTCGATGACCAGGTCGGCTCCGCGCCAGTCGGTCATGTCCAGCACGGCATCGGCGGGATCGGTCTGGGCGGCGTTCACCGCCCCGGCGCCAAGGTTTTCCGCCTCCTTGAGGCGGGTGTCGACCTTGTCGATGACGACCACCCGCAAGGCTCCGAGCGCCAGGGCGGCCATTGCAGTGCACAACCCGACCGGGCCGGCGCCGACGACCGCGACGGTGTCGCCGGGCCGTAGCGCGCGGGCGACGGCTTCGTACCCGGTGGTCATGATGTCGCCGGCGAACAGGATGTCGTCGACGTTGACTGCGCCACCACCGGGCACCAACCGTGCCGTCCGGTCGGCGTTGGGCACCACGACGTACTCGGCCTGCCCGCCGGCCAGGTCGCCGAGCGCCAGACCGAGGCCGAATATCCGCGAGCCCGCACAGTTGCCGGGCTGGTGCCGTCGGCACTGGTAGCACGAACCGCAACTCACCACACACGAACCCACCACCCGGTCGCCGGTGCTGAACTGGCTGACCGCGACGCCCGCATCGACCACCGTGCCGAGGAATTCGTGTCCGAGCACGATGTCGGGTTCGACGTCGAGTCGACCCTCGTACGGGTGCAGGTCGGTACCGCAGATGGCGGTCCGTTCCACCCGCAGCAGAATGTCGGTGGGACTGGCGATTTCGGGTACGGGAACCTCTGCCACCTCGACGAGATGTGGTGCCCGCAGGACCACCGCGCGCATCGTGTCAGGCATGGGTCGCCGCGTCCTTGGGAGCGATCTTCTCCCGGTACATCGGGAACAACGGCTTGGTCAGCGGCACCAGCTTGAGGATCTTATTGACCGGGCCCTTGGCCTTGACGTGCCCCTTGGCCAACCCGATCGCCAGGTTGTACTCGCCGCGCCAGAACTGGTCGGCGGTGTCGCCACGCATCAGCAGGGTGACGTCGGGCTTCACGTCGTTGGGACCGGGGATCACCTGGTAGTCGTCGCGGAAGACCATGGTCATCTCGCAGTCGGGATCGGTGTAGATCACTCGCATGACGATGTTGGCGGCGCGCAGCTTCGGACCGGATTCGGGGTGTGCGCCGGCATCGCGGAATACCCCGCCGATGTAGGTGTCCAACTCATCGAGATCTTTGAAAAAGCCCATTTCCCAACCACTTCCAGGTCGCTGTGACTGCTCTCACAAACGTAGGCCGCCGGGCGGGCTACTGACATTTCCCCATGGTGGACTTCTTGGTATCCCGGTAGGGATATGGGTGGCGACCAATCGGTTGCGTCACTGTCGGCCGGCGGCCGGCAGCTGCTGTCCGGACTCCGGGCACACGAAATTGCGGGTGCGCTGAAGGCGCGCGCAGACGCTGGCGGTGGTTAGTTCAGGCCGAGTTGGGCAAGCAGCGCGGCGACGTTCCAATAGGCGTGCACCGACACCGCGCGGCCGTCGCCGTCGACCTCCCAGACATCCATGCCCGGGACATCGAACGATCGGCCGGACGCCGGCACACCCGGGGGGAAGTCTGCGCCGGTGTGCGTGCCGGTCATCCGCCACTCCTGGGTGACCCGGCGGTTGGGGGTATCGACCAGCGGCGCACCTACCGCCTCGAAGGTCAGGTCGGGAAAGCCTGCCCAGGATGCGGTGAAGAAGTTGCCGGCCTGCTCGTGATTGGTGATCGGCTCGGGCAGGGAGGGGTCCACCCAGTGCACCGTCTCGGCAATCGCGGTCAGCGCGGTGTCCAGGTCACGCTGGTTCCACGCGGCGAAATAGCGGGCCGGGTAGCCGGCGAGGTCGGTGGTCGTGGCGGTCATGCGCAATGTCCAATCGTTGGCTGGGCAACTACGGTAACGCGTCGACCGGTACCGATTCGTCACACCGATGGGAGGTCTTCTGCCGCCCCTTGGGGGTGCCGTCCGGTGCTCAGCCCATGCTGGCGCCGCCGTTGACATAGATGGTCTGCCCGGTGACGAAGCGACTGTCGTCACCGGCCAGGAACGCCACTGCCGCGGCGACCTCAGCCGGATCTCCGGGTCGCCCGAGGGGGACAAGCCCAGTTCCCTGCTCGACGACACGGTGCAGTCGCGCCGGCGCCGTGCCGGAGTCGAGGGTCTCGGCGAGTTCGGGGGTGCGCACATAACACGGCGCAACGGTGTTGGCGGTGATTCCGGCGGTGCCGAATTCGCGGGCCAGGCCGGTGACCATGGCGTGCACGCCACCTTTGGCGGTGTTGTACATGGCGTGATCGATCAGCCCGGTGCGCACCGAGTCGGCACCGATGTTGACGATCCGGCCGTAGCCGCGAGAAATCATGTGCGGCAACACCGCTCGCACGCAGTGGATCGCGGTCCACAGGTTGTTGTCGATGGTGGCCCGCAGCGTTTCCTCGGTGTGTTCGAGGGTCGGGCGAATCACGCCGCCACCGGCATTGTTGACCAGGATGTCGAGATGACCGAGGGTTTCCAGCGCGGCTGCCACCAACTCGGCCGCCACGCCGGGGTGGTGCAGCTCACCGAAGTGCCCGCCGCTGATACCGGTTTGGCCGCAGAGCAGTTCGAGCTCCTCCGCGTTGCGGGTTGCTGCGAAAACCCCTGCACCGTCAGCGATGAGGCGCGCAACGATGCCCCGGCCGATACCGGATGCGGCGCCGGTGACGATTGCCGTCCGACCGTGCAGTGCGCCGCTCACAGGATGATCGCCACGTCGCCGACCGACCGCAGGTCCGTCAGGTCCAGTTCCGCGCGTTTGCAGCGAATCCGCAGGCCATCCGCGCCGTTACCAAGCCGGTAATGGTACTGGCCGACATAGCAATTGGTGCGGCCCGACCGGAACCGCCACACCGTGAACGACGCGGTCACCGCCAGTTCACCGACCGATCCTTCGTCGACCCGGACATTGAACACCTGATGGTTCGTTCGGGAGTGCGGGTACTCGCGGTGGGCGCGCCGGCTATTCAGCCGCGTGACGCGGGCCGCCAACCGCACCAGGTTGTCGTCGATGAGCATCAGGTCGTGCGCCGGGTCGCCGTCGCGGGCATCATTGCACGGCACCTCGTACTTGGCGTCCTTGTCGAACAGCAACAGCCAGTCGTCCAGCGCCCAGCTGTCCAGCAGGGCGGCTTCGGTGTACAGGTACTCCTCGACCTGGTGACGCATTGTCACCGCACACCGGCCAGGTCCGCGGCGTCACCCATCTGGTGTTGCCAACGCCGCCAGAACACCCGCATCTGTTCCTCGTCGTTGGCCATCGGATCACGTCCCATCCCGCGCGAAATGTCGTTCCATTCGACGCCGCCGCTGGCGAAGCCCTGTTGGCAGGATTCCAGCGCCTCCAGGTCGTCGGGGGTGGCGAAACCACCCGGACCGAGAAACGTCAGAAAGCTGTCCAACCGGCGTCGGCGCAACGCCTCGGATTCATCGGACGGGCCCAGTGCCCAGGCGGTGACGTCGACGGCATCCGCGGTGGGCGGGTAGAAGGTGCGCACCGTCACGGACATGATGTCGTTGATGATCAGATTCGGATAGATCAGCATGTTGCGGTTCACCTCGGACATGGCGTGCGCACGCCACTCACCGTGCTTGGCCACCAGATCTGCACGCAGTCGGTCGATTTCGGTGCGGGCGTGGTCGCCGAACAGCGGTTCCCACTTCGCCACCGGGCGTCCCCACGGTGAGCTGTACTCGATGACGGTGTGACCGTTGCCGAGGTCGATGGCCGTACCACTGACCCCGCCACGCAGGTCGGTCCCGATGGAGACCAGGTACTTGAAGTAGGTGTCGTGTGTGGACTCGGCGTGGTAGCCGTCAACGCTGTTCTCCACCAACAGCTTCCAGTTGGCATCGAAGCTGTACTGGTTGGTACCGCGGATGATCTCGGCCGAACCGCCGCAACCGTCCACGACGAGATCGATGTAGTCCTTGGCCCCGGCCAGGTAGGTCGGCAGGTCCACGATGCCGGCGTCGAAACTCGCGAACACGAACCCACGGTAGGAGTCGACCCGCGCCACCCGGCGCAGGCCGAGCTCGTCGAAATTCAACCCGTCGGCGTAGGCGTCGCGGTCCGGCACACCCTTGAGCCGACCCTCGGAGTCGAAGGTCCACGCATGGTAAAAGCACTGGAATACCTTGGAATTGCCGGATTCCTGCCGGCACACCAAGGCCCCGCGATGCGTGCAGGTGTTGTGAAACACGTTGACGTTGCCGGACTTGACGCCGCGCACCATGAAGACCGGTCGTCCGCCGATCGGTCGCCGAACGAAGTCGCCCGGATGGGGGATCTCCGATTCGTGTCCGACGTAGAGCCAGGACGTGGCGAAGATCCGGTCCACTTCGGCTCGATGGATGTCGGGTGCGGTCATCGCCGACCGGTGCACCCGGAACCTGCCGGCTGCGGCGTCCTCTTCGACGATCGGCAACAGCGCTGTGGTCGGCCGGGCGAGTCCGGGTTCCGCCTCGGTGCTCATGGGCGGCTCAGGTAGTCGGCGACCAGTGCGGTGAACTCGTCGGCCCGCTCGATCTGGGTCCAGTGTCCGCAGGCGCTGAACACACGCAGGTCGGCATTGGGTAGCAGACCCACCATGGTCACCGAGACGTCCATCGGCACCACCTTGTCCTCCCGGCCGTGCACCAGCAGCGTCGGAGTGGCGATGGCACGCGCCTCGGCTTCGGTGATGCCGAGTTGTGATCCGGCGTGCCGGGAATCGAAAAACATTGCGCGATAGGCTTCGTGGGCCCCGCCGGCGATACTCGCCCGGTAGCGGCTGTCGACGAGTTCGTCGGTGATCATGGTCGGGTCGACCGCGAAATAGTTGCGCAGCAGGTCGCGCATCGCCCGGTGCGACGGTTGGTAGGCACGCAGCGCCGCCAGTCCGGCGGTGGGTGTCATACCGACCCCGGGGGCGCCCATCAGCACCATCTTTTCGACGCGATCCGGCCGGTCGGTCACCATCTGCAGCGCGATGCGGCCGCCCAGCGAGTTGCCGACGATCGAGGTCTGCACGATGCCGTGCGCGTCGAGAAAGGACCACACGTGATCGGTCCAGGTGCGCAGCGAATAGACAATGTCGTCGGGCCGCTCGGTGCCGCCGAAGCCGACGATGTCGGGAGCCAGCACCCGGAACCGGTGCGCCAGGGCCGCGATGTTGTGCTGCCAGTTGGCCAGCGCGGACGCTCCCGGCCCGGACCCGTGCAGCATCAGGATCGGGCGACCGGAGCCGGCCTGCAGGTAGGTGGTAGCGACGCCGGCGGCGTCGATGTTGCGGGAGTCGAGGTCGGCGGTGGCTGACGTCGTCATCGGGGGCATCCTTCCTGGAACACGGCAAAACACTTGTTGGAGTTGAAGACATCCGTGGTGATCAGTTCTGACCAGGTCAGCTCCAGGCCCAGTTCTTCGACGGCACCGGTCAGACAGAACCAGTTCAGCATCTCGTGCTGACCGGAGTCCACGATGTCGCGGCTGGGAGTGGCCCGCCAGGCGGCGTAGTCGCGCGCGGCGAACAGTCGATAGAGCCGGTGATCGGCGGCCGTGTCGGGGGTAAGGTGCCAGGTCTTGTCGGTCAGAAACGCGTGCGACCAACTCGACGATGCCACCAGCGCGACCCGTAGCTCGCAATCCCGCAGCGCTTTCGCCACCGCACGACCCAACTCGAAGCAACGCGCCGGAGTCGGGCCGGACGGGTCCAGTTGTTCCGCGGCGATCTCGGCGAACCTGGCCAGGCCGCCCCGGCGGGTGATCGCGTGCTGGCCATAGCAATTGACGGTGATCGGGAGCAGCCGATAGTCGAAACAGGCTCCCGCGTTGGGGTAGTCCAAGAAGAGTTGGGTGTTCACAATCGCATGCGGGAAAGGCGATTCGGGGCGTTTGCGGTAGGAGTAGGCGATGTCGAAGCCGGCCCCGATGAGATCGTTCGCCAGCCGGCGCGCCTCGTCGGCGGCCCCGTGCAGGGTGATCGTGGTGTCCTCGGGCAGGCCCCAGGGGTTCGGGCTGCCGCGGCGCGTCATCAGCTCGAAGGGGTTGACGGCGACGTCACCGTAGGCGAGCACGCAGAATGGCGGGATCACTTCTTCGCGGAAGTTCTCGTACTGATCGTCACCCCACACCACGACCACGTCGGGCGCGAAGTCGTCGAGCGCTGCCCGGCAACGAGCAAGATTGTCCACCAATATCTTTCGATGGTGCGCGGCGGCGACGAGACCGCCGTCGGTGCCCCACTCGGCGCGCATCGACGCCGGCCAGCCCGCGGGATCCTTGACCTCGGCCGGGATGTCGGGATCTTGCAGGGTCCAACGCAACAGGTCGGCCATGTGCTCGTCGGTACCGGCCAGCAGCGGGTAGTGGGTCAGGCCCAGACCCAGAAACTGCGTCATGCTGCTCCTAAGTTGCTGCGGCAGATCTTGTGCCGAAGGTCGGCCGACAGGGTCGAGATCACGTCGTCCAGCGGCTCGGGCATCGCGGCAAAGGGATAGTCGGAACCGAAAACCACGTTGCCGGAACCGAATACATCGACTGCCTCATGCAGGGCCGTGTCGCGATAGGTCAGGCTGTCGCACCACAGCCGGCGGACCAACCGGCTCGGTAGCTCGGGTGAGTCGACGGGGATGCCCGCCATGACGGCAGCCTTGTCCAGCCGGCCGATCAGGGCGGGCAGCGCACCGCCGCCGTGCGCCAGGCAGATGCGCGCGACCGGCCGACGAGCCAGCGCGCCACCGGCCAACAGTGCTGCCGCCGCCAGCGTCGTCTCGACCGGCATGCCGGCGCCGAAACCCAACCCGAGCTCGCGCACCCGGGCCGGCACATCCTGGTCGCTGGGGTGCACGAGGATGAACGCGTCCAGTTCCGCCGCCACGCCGAAAAACCGGTCCAGGCTGGGGTCGGCTAATTCGACGTCAGCAACCCGGGTCCCGATTTCGACGCCGAGGAAGCCGCGGGTCTGCATGCACCGGCGCAACTCATCGACAGCCCGGTCCGGGTCCTGCAGGGCGACAGCACCCAGCGCGGTGAAACGATCCGGGTGCCGGGAAGTGACCCGGGCGAAGAAGTCGTTCTGCAACGCCGCCAGTTCGGCCGCTCCGTGCGCGCACGCGCGATAGCAGAGGGTCACCGGAATGGGCGAAAGCACCTGAACTGCAACACCGTAACGATCCATGTCGGCCAGGCGTGCGGTCGTCGACCAGCTCCGGTGGTCGATCCGGCGGTATCGCCGGCCGCCGAACGCCAACCAGGCACCGGTCTCGTCGGTGCGTTGCAGGCTCGGCCAGCAATCCTGCGGATACGCAGCACCGAAGTCCGGCATCTCGGCGTCGATGGCATGGGTGTGGACGTCGATGATGCCCGGGAGAGGGTCGGTGTTGGCGATCATGGCTCCGCGCGACGTCGTCGGGGCAGGTTGCTCGGGGACTAGGCTAGGCTATTATGCATCCATAATTCAAGAAATAGCTGCACAATTCCTTAGGCTGCGTGAGGCAACCGGAAAGGTGCGATGGAGTGCCGTGGGACGCGGTCGGTCAGGGATGCTGCGGTGTGTTCGGTGTCCGGTCCGGATCATCCACGCGGATCAGGTCCTGATCATGCCGGTTGATGGCGTCGACGAACGACGCCTGATCGTGCAGGGCGATAGCCGCGACGATGTCGTCATGGACGTCAAGGCTGTTGGCCAACAGCGGTTCATAACCGGCGACGAAGACCACCCGGGTCAGCATCGCCCTGATACTGGTGACGAGCAACTGGTGCATGCCTTCCAGGACAGGGATGTGGGCTGCAGCAGCGACCACCCGATGAAAGGCGATGACGGAGTCGAAGAATCGCGGCGCGTCGGTGCTGGCCCGCAGCGTCGCCATCGCCGCACGCATCGCGGTGATGTCGGCACTGGTGGCCCGTTCGAACGCCGCCTTGGTGAGGCCGAACTCCAGATACAACCGCGCTTCGAAAAGGTCCAACGGGTGCGGTGTGGACGGCTGGAACCACAGGTCCAGGGCGCCCAATCGCACCTGCGGGGGCGCACTGGCCACGGTGATCCCGCCGCCCGGGCCGGGTTTGACCGCGACCAGGTCGCGGTCGCGCAGAATCCGCAACGTTTCGTTCATCACCGTTGGGCTGATCCCGAACCGGTCCATGATCTCCGAGCGGCGGCCCAGATGGGCGCCTACCGGCAGGCGGGCGTGCAGAATCTCGTGTTCCAAGTCTGCGGCGACGCGTTCCGCCCGAGAAGGGCCGCGAGACGAACCCGGCGGCTGTTCGCGAGGTGGCACGCAGTCCCCTTCCGGATCGTCGGCGCCACGGTAGCGCCGCAACACAAGTCTGGCAGCATCGGGCTCCCCATTGAGACAGGCATGCGCCATCCGCCGATGGCGGGCGGCGCCGGCACCGGCCTCCGGACGCGCCCGGTGCGCCGGAGTCCGGAGCGAGCGCCACCAATATGGTTGTCGCACAACGTAATCGCGATGTCGGAGGATGAAGGTGTCTGGCGCCCGGTGCAGTTGCGGAACTGGCGTTGTGATCACAGATCCGGTCGGCCGGGCCGGACGGGCGGCGGCCGGTCGCTGCCGGTAGTTGGACGTGTGCCCAGCAAACACAAGACGCCGTTTCCCGTGCTGGCGGCGAAAGTGCCCCTGTTGGGGTACTGATTATCCCTCTTGATGGAGCAGTCGGCGGACCGGCGCGCTGGATAGCGTTCCCACATGCCCTCGGCCACCCTTTTCTCTGCACGACCGCAGGCGACTGCTGTCGCCGGTGTGGTCGGTGCACGCCCCTGTGTTTCGGGGGGGAATTGATGCTGACCTCGGCCGTCGCCACCAAACCGCTGCGGGCAGTCGGCGGTTTCTTCGCGATGTCGCTGGACGCCTTCGTGTTGATGTTCAGGCCGCCGATCGCCTGGCATGAATATCTGAACCAGAGTTGGTTCGTGGCGCGCGTATCGATGTTGCCCGCGTTGATGATGACGCTGCCCTACTCGGTGATCCTGACGTTCATCTTCAATATCCTGTTGACCGAGATCGGTGCCGGCGACTTCTCCGGAACCGGGGCGGCCGTCGGCACGGTGAACCAGATCGCGCCGATCGTCACCGTTTTGGTGGTGTCGGGCGCCGGCGCCACCGCCATGTGTGCGGACCTCGGCGCGCGCACCATCCGCGAGGAACTGGACGCACTGCGGGTGATGGGAATCAACCCCTTACAAGCCCTGGTGGTTCCGCGCGTGCTGGCGGCCACCACGGTGGCGCTGGCGCTGGAGTCGGCGGTGACTGTGGTGGGGCTGTCCGGTGCCTTCTTCTTCACGGTGTACGTCCAGCACGTCTCGGCGGGAGCGTTCGTCACCGGACTGACGACGCTCACCAGTCTGGGCGACGTCATCGTCTCGCTGGTCAAGGCGGCGCTGTTCGGTATGGCCGCCGGGCTGATCGCCTGCTACATGGGCATCTCGGTGGGTGGCGGCCCGGCCGGCGTCGGCAACGCGGTCAACGAGACGGTCGTGTTCACCTTCATGGTGCTGTTCGCGATCAATGTCATTGTGACCGCCGTCGGTATCCAGTTCACGGTGACATGAGTGCAATGACACATACGACCGCCTCCGTGAGTGTTCCGGCTGCAATGGCACCCCGATTGCGGCGCGCGGTCGGCAACGTCGTGCTGGGCTGGAATCGGGTCGGGTCCCAGATGCATTTCTACGCCGGGACATTGGGGTCCATTCCGGACGCGGTGGTCAACTACCGCGGTGAGTTGCTCCGGCTGATCGCCCAAATGGGTTTGGGCGCTGCGGCGCTGGCGATGATCGGCGGCACCGTGGTGATCGTCGGGTTCCTGACCATGACCACCGGCGCCCTGGTGGCGGTGCAGGGCTACAACCAGCTGTCTTCGGTGGGTATCGAAGCCCTGACCGGCTTCGCGTCGGCCTACTTCAATGTGCGGCTGATCGTGCCGGGAACCGCGTCGGTCGCGCTGTCGGCGACCATCGGTGCCGGCGCGACCGCGCAGATCGGCGCGATGCGGATCAACGAGGAGATCGACGCGCTCGAGGTGATCGGCATCCGCAGCGTCAGCTACCTGGCATCGACTCGGGTGGTGGCCGGCGTCGTGGTCGTCATTCCGCTGTACTGCGTGGCAATCATGATGGCATTTCTCGCATCTCGCGCCGGCACCACCGCGATCTACGGGCAGGGATCCGGTGTGTACGACCACTATTTCAACACTTTCCTCAGCCCCCGCGACATCATCTGGTCCTTCTTCCAGGTGGTGGCGATCACCGTCGTGATGATGCTCGTGCACACCTACTACGGGTTCAACGCGCACGGCGGTCCGGCCGGCGTCGGCGAGGCGGTCGGCCGGGCGGTGCGCACCTCGATGGTGGTCGCGGCGGTGGAGATCGTGATGATCACCCTGGCGGTGTACGGCCAGTCCGGCAACTTCCATCTTGCGGGTTAGCGACATGAAACATGCTGCGGGAGAGCACCGCATCCCTTCGGTCTGGTGGACAGTGATCCTGCTGGCGGCTGTCGGCGTCTTCATGTTCGTCACGACGACGGCGTTCGCCGGCACATTCCGGTCCTATGTGCCGGTGACCCTGACTTCTGATCGTGCGGGACTGGTCATGGAGGAAGGTGCCAAGGTCGAGATGCGGGGTGTGCAGGTCGGACGGGTCGGTGCCGTCGGCGACGCGCGGAACGCCGCCAGCTTGAAGCTGGAGATCGACCCCGACCAGATCCGCTACATCCCGTCCAATGTGCAGGCAAAGATCAGTGCCACCACCGCTTTCGGCGCAAAATTCGTCGAACTCGTCTATCCGGACAGCCCGAGCCGGACCCCGTTGGCTTCGGGTGCGGAGCTGCGCTCGACAAACGTCAGCACCGAAGTCAACACAGTTTTCCAGAATGTCGTCGATCTGTTGAAGATGATCGATCCGGTCAAGCTGAACGCGGTGCTGTCTGCGGTCGCCGACGGCGTGCGCGGCCAGGGCCCGCGGATGGGCCGGGCCACTACCGACCTCAACCAGGTGCTGCAGGCCCTGAACGCGCGTAGCGAAACCATGCGCCAGGACTGGCGTTCCTTCAAGAATTTCAACGACACCTACGACCGCGCGGCCCGAAACCTGGTGGCGATCCTGAACGCCGGCAGCACCACCAGTTCGACGGTGGTAGACCATGCCAAGTCGCTGGATGCGTTGCTGCTCAACATCATCGGCTTCTCGGGCGCCGGCACCAATCTGCTCGGCAACAGTAGAGACAACCTGGTCAACGGGATCAACGGCCTGGAACCGACTACCAATCTGCTGTTCAAGTACAGCCCGGAGTACACCTGCTTCCTGCAGGGCACCAAGTGGTATCTGGACAACGGAGGCTATGCGGCCTGGGGTGGCGACGGCCGCACGCTGCAACTGGATGTCGCGCTGCTGCTGGGCAACGATCCCTACGTCTTTCCCGACAACCTGCCGCGCGTCGCGGCCAAGGGCGGACCCGGCGGGAAACCGGGCTGCGGGTCGCTGCCGGACGCGTCGAAGAACTTCCCGGTGCGCCAGTTGATCACCAACACCGGCTGGGGCGACGGCCTCGACATCCGCCCCAATCCCGGTCTGGGACATCCGTGTTGGGCAAACTACCTTCCGGTGACCCGGGGGACACCCGAGCCGCCGTCGATCCGCCAGTGCCTTCCCGGGCCGGCGATCGGACCGAACCCGGGCGCACCACCGTACGGGGCGCCGCTGTACGGCCCAGGTGGCGTGCCGCTGTGGCCGGGAGTGCCACCCGCCGCCCCGGCGAGCGACCCCGCCCCGGCGGGGGTGCCACCCCCGCCGCCACCACCGAGCGAGCCGGGCCCGCCGCAACCGGGTCCCAACTGATCCAAACCCACCCCCATCCGCCCAGGAGAGAACACACAATGCGGGAGAACCTCAGAGGCATCGTGTTACGCCTCGCCATCTTCCTGGGCGTGTGTGGACTTGCCGCGACGTTGCTGGTCGGGGTATTCGGCGAGGTGCGGTTCGGTGCGGGCAACACCTACTATGCCGAGTTCACCAATGTGTCCAACCTGCGCGAGGGCAAACTGGTCCGCATCGCGGGCGTGGAGGTCGGCAAGGTCAACGCCATCTCGGTCAACCCCGATGCGACCGTGCATGTCGAGTTCACCGCCGACAAGTCGGTCACCCTCACCGAGGGAACCCGGGCGGCGATCCAGTACGACAACTTGTTCGGGGATCGCTACCTGGCGTTGCAGGAGGGTGCGGGCGGGGTTGCGGTGCTGCGCCCCGGCCAGACGATTCCGGTGGCCCGCACCCAGCCGGCGCTGGATCTGGATGCGTTGATCGGCGGCTTCCGCCCGCTGTTCCGGGCGCTCAACCCCGATCAGGTCAATGCCCTGAGCGAACAGTTGCTCGAGGCCTTTCAGGGTCAGGGGCCCACCATCGGCTCGTTCCTGAATCAGGCTGCCGCGGTGACCAATACGCTCGCCGACCGTGACGAGCTCTTCGGGCAGGTGATCACGAACCTCCACGTGGTGCTGGGTTCGCTTGGCGGACAGAGCGATCGGTTGGATAAGGCGGTCAGCTCACTGGCGGAGTTGATTCACGGGCTGGCCGCACGCAAGAACGACATCACCAATGCGGTGGCCTACACCAACGCCGCCGCCGGTTCGGTGGCCGACCTCATGGCGCAGGCCCGCGAACCGTTCCGCAAGGTGGTGCACGAGACCGACCGGGCAGCCGCGATCGCGGTGGCCGATCACGACTACCTGGACAACTTGCTCAACACGCTGCCCGACAAATATCAGGCTCTGGTGCGCCAGGGCATCTACGGCGACTATTTCGCCTTCTACTTCTGCGATGTAGTGCTCAAGGTCAACGGCAAAGGCGGACAGCCGGTTTACGTAAAGGTGGCCGGCCAGAGCACGGGACGGTGTGCGCCGAAATGAAAAGCTTCTCCGAACGCAACCCGCTGATCATCGGCGCCGTCGGCCTCGTGGCGGTTACCGGTGTCGTCCTGGCGGCGCTGAACTACCAGAAGCTGCCCTTCTTCAACGACGGCAGGGACGTGTCCGCCTATTTCGCCGATGCAGGTGGGCTGCGCGACGGCAACACCGTCGAGGTTTCGGGCTATCCGGTGGGCAAGGTGTCCAGCATCGATCTCGAGCCGTCGGGTGTTCTGGTCAGGTTCAAGGTGGGCAAGGACATCCGGCTGGGGGACCGCACCGAGGCGGCCATCAAGACCAAGGGCCTGCTGGGCAGCAAGATCATCGACGTCCTGCCGCGCGGCGGTGGTTCGCTCGCCGGCCCGATTCCCATCGAGCGCACCATTTCGCCCTACCAGCTGCCCGAGGCGCTCGGCGACCTGGCGAACACCGTCAGCGGGCTCAACACCGAGCAGTTGTCCGGGTCGTTGAGCACGCTGGCGCACACCTTCGCCGACACCCCACCGGATCTGCACAACGCTCTGCTGGGCGTGGCGCGGTTCGCCGAGACACTCGACCGGCGCGACGCGCAACTGCGCACCCTGCTCAGTAATGCGGCCAAGGCCACCGGAGTGCTGGCCAAGCGCACCGACCAGATCGTGAACCTGGTGCATGACACGAACGCGCTGCTGGCTCAGCTGCGGACGCAGAGCGCAGCGCTGGGCCACATCTGGACCAACATGTCGGCGGTATCGCAGCAGCTGAAAGGTTTCATCGCAGAAAACCGGGAGCAGTTGCGTCCAGCGCTGGACAAGCTCAACGGGGTGCTGGCCATTGTCGAGAACCGCAAAGAGCGAATCCAGCAGGCGATCCCCATGATCAACAGCTATGTGATGTCGCTGGGGGAGTCGGTGTCATCCGGTCCCTTCTTCAAGGCATATGTGGTCAATCTGCTTCCGGGACAGTTCATTCAACCGTTCATCGGCGCGGCGTTCTCCGACCTGGGGTTGGACCCGGCCACCCTGCTGCCTTCGCAGCTGACCGACCCGCAGACCGGTCAGCCGGGAACCCCGCCACTGCCGATGCCGTACCCACGGACCGGGCAGGGCGGCCCGCCGCGGATGACCCTGCCCGACGCGATCACCGGCAACCCCGGCGATCCTCGCTACCCGGTCCGGGTCGAGCCGCCGGCGCCGCCGCCCGGTGGACCGCCACCCGGCCCACCCGCGCAGGTCCCGGCCGCTGTCCCAACGCAGGCCCTGCAGTCGCCGGGAGGTGAACCGTGACAACCAGACTCCGGCGCCCCCGGTCCGTGCTCGGCACGGTACTCGCCCTGATTCTGGTCGCGGGCGTGGTCGTGGCGATGCGGGCGACCGACCGGTCCGAACGCAACCAGGTGGTGGCCTACTTCGAGAACAGCAATGGCCTGTTCGCCGGCGACGACGTGCGGATCCGGGGCGTCCCGGTCGGCAAGATCGTCAAGATCGAGCCACAACCGTTGCGCGCCAAGGTGACCTTCTGGTTTGACCGCAAGTATAAGGTTCCCGCCGACGCCAAGGCCGCGATCCTGTCGCCGCAACTGGTCACCGGTCGGGCCATCCAGCTCACCCCGCCCTACAGCGGCGGGCCCACCATGGCCGACGGCGCCCAGATACCGCAGGACCGCACCGTGGTCCCGGTCGAATGGGACGACCTGCGCACCCAATTGCAACGCCTCACCGAGCTGCTCGCGCCGAGTCAGGCCGGCGGGGTGAGCACCCTGGGTTCACTGATCAACACCGCCGCCGACAACCTGCGCGGCCAGGGATCCACCATTCGCGACACCATTATCAAACTGTCGCAGGCGGTTTCGGCGCTCGGTGACCACAGCAACGACATCTTCACCACCTTCAAAGACCTGTCCACTCTGGTGACCGCACTGCACGACAGCGCCGACCTGCTCGAATCGCTCAACCGCAACCTGGCTTCGGTCACCTCGGTGCTGACCGACGACCCGAATAAAGTCGGCAAAGCCTTCGAGGACCTCAATTCGGTGGTGGGCGACCTGCGCAGTTTTGTCGCCGATCATCGCGAGGCGGTCGGCACCACCTCGGACAAGCTGGCTTCGATCAGCCAGGCGGTGGTCGCCAGTCTCGATGACCTCAAGCAGACGCTGCACATCGGTCCGACGGTGCTGCAGAATTTCAACAACATCTTCGAACCCGCCAACGGCGCGCTGACCGGTGCACTGGCGGGCAGTAATATGGCCAACCCGATTGCGTTCCTGTGCGGGGCAATCGAGGCTGCTTCCCGGCTGGGTGGGGATCAGGCCGCCAAGCTCTGCGCCCAGTACATGGCGCCCATTTTCAAGAACCGCCAGTACAACTTCCCGCCGATCGGGGAGAACCTGTTCGTCGGAGCGCAGGCCCGGCCCAATGAGGTGACCTACAGCGAGGATTGGATGCGACCGGACTTCGTGCCGCCGGCCCCCGCCGACCCCGGCCCGGCGCCGACCCCCACCAATCCCGCGGCCGGACTGCCCGGCATGATGCTCCCACCGGGAGGTGGTTCGTGAGAACGCGATCCTGGCGGCACCGGTTCACCGGTCTGGCACTGCTCGCGCTGGTGGCTGCGACCTCGGGTTGTGGCTGGCATGGGCTGAATTCGCTGTCCCTGCCGGGCACACAGGGTGACGGCCCGGACTCGTTCTCGATTCAGGCGCAAATGCCCGACGTCAACAACATTCAGGCCAACTCCCGGGTCCGGGTCGCCGACGTGACCGTGGGCCACGTCGAGAAGATCGAGCGACAGGGTTGGCATGCGCTGCTGACCATGCGGCTCAATGGCGACGTATCGCTGCCCGCCAACGTCACCGCCAAGATCGGCACCACCAGCCTGCTCGGGTCCTACCACATCGAGCTGGCACCGCCGCCCAAAGGTGAAGCACCGCAGGGCAAGCTGCGGGAGGGATCGCTCATTCCGCTGTCCCGCGGCGGTGCATACCCCAGCACCGAGCAGACGCTGGCGGCGGTGTCGCTGGTGCTCAACGGCGGTGGAATCGGTCAGATCCAGGACATCACCGAGGCATTCAGCACGGCGTTCCGTGGTCGCGAGCAGGATCTGCGCAGCCTGATCGGCCAGTTGGACGCCTTCACCGCGAACGTCAACAACCAGTCCGGCGACATCATCGCAGCCACCGACAGCCTCAACCGCCTGGTCGGCAAGTTCGCCGAGCAGCAACCGGTGCTGGATCGCGCCCTGGCCACCATCCCCGACGCGCTCGCCGTACTCAACAGCGAACGGGACAACCTGGTCATGGCGGCCGATCAGCTGTCCAAATTCAGCGCGCTGACCGCAGACGCGGTCAACCGGACCAAGACGAACGTGGTCAACGAGCTCAAACAGCTTGGGCCCGTGCTGGAGTCGCTTGCCAACGCCGGGCCCAGCATGACGCGAGCCCTCAGCCTGCTGGCTACCTTCCCGTTCCCGAACGAGACATTCGAGAATTTCCTGCGCGGTGATTATGCGAACCTGACGGGGATCATCGACCTGACGTTGAGCCGAATCGACCAGGGGCTCTTCACCGGTACCCGGTGGGAGTGTCATCTGACCCAGCTGGAACTGCAGTGGGGCCGCACCATCGGCCAGTACCCCAGCCCGTGCACTTCCGGCTACCGGGGTACCCCCGGCAATCCACTGGCCATTCCGTACCACTGGGATCAGGGGCCGTAATGCTGCATCTACACCGGCGGGTCAAGATTCAACTGGCCGTCTTCAGCGTGATCGCACTGATCGCGATGGCGGTGATGGCGCTGCACTTCGTCCAGCTGCCCGCCATGATGTTCGGGATCGGCCACTACACCGTGTTGGTGGAGTTACCCGAATCGGGTGGGTTGTACAGCAGCGGCAACGTCACCTACCGCGGTACCGAGGTGGGCCGGGTGCAGTCGGTGCGCCTGCGCGACGGCGGGGTCGTCGCGGAGCTGTCGCTGAATTCCGGTGTCGGTATCCCGTCCGACCTCAAAGCCGAAGTGCACAGTCAATCCGCGGTCGGTGAGTCCTACCTGGAGTTGCTTCCCCGCAACGCCACCTCGGCGCCGCTGAAGGACGGCGATGTGATCCGGCGGCCCGACACGTCGGTACCGCCCAACATCAACGCGCTGCTCAGCGCGGCCAACGGCGCCTTGCAGGCGATCCCCCGGGACAACCTGAAAACCGTTGTCGACGAGTCGTATACGGCGGTGGGCGGACTCGGACCGGAGCTGTCCCGATTGGTCGCCGGGTCGACGAACCTGGCGATCGACGCCCGAAAGAACCTCGACCCGTTGCTCGCACTGATCGACCAGTCCAAGCCGGTGCTGGATTCTCAGACCCACACCTCGGCTGCGATCGCCGGCTGGGCATCCCACCTGGCCACTGTGACATCGGAATTGCAGGCCAACGACGATGCCGTGGCCGGCACCATCGACGGGGGTGGCCCGGCGTTCGCCGAGATGCGCAACCTCTTCGAGCGTGTGCAGCCGACCCTGCCGATCCTGCTCGCCAATCTGGTCAGCGTCGGGCAGGTCGCGCTCACCTACCAGAACGACATCGAGCAATTGCTGGTGGTCTTTCCAGAAGCCATCGCGGCCGAACAGGCCGGCATCCTCGGCAACCTCAACAGCAAGCAGCCCTACCACGGTCAATATCTGAGCTTCAACCTGAACCTCAACCTGCCGCCGCCCTGCGCCACCGGCTTTCTGCCCGCTCAGCAGCAGCGCAACGCCTCCCTCGTGGACTACCCGACACGCCCGCCCGGCGACCTGTACTGCCGGGTGCCGCAGGACTCGTGGCTCAATGTGCGCGGCGCGCGCAACATTCCGTGCGAGACGGTGCCCGGCAAACGTGCGCCGACGGTGAAGCTGTGCGAGAGCAACCAGCAATTCGTCCCGCTCAACGACGGTGACGCCTGGAAGGGAGACCCGAACGCGACGGTGTCGGGGCAGAGCATCCCGCAGCTGCCGCCCCCGCCCGGAGTCGCCGGGGCGCCGCCGCCGGCACTTCCGCCGCTTGCGGCAACACCCTACGACCCCGCCACCGGCACCTTCTTCGGTCCGGACGGTCAGGTGCACCCGCAGTCCGACCTCGCCCGGAACGCACCAAGGGACAAGACATGGCAATCGATGCTGCTGCCGCCAACGCCCTGACGGCACCGGCTCACCCATGGCTAGAAAGGAGTCATGCATGACCGTATCAAGTTCTGCCACAATCGATTTGGACGACCGCGCCGAGATCCAGGAGCCAGCCGATGACGGCGACGCGGTTGCCGCGGACGCCGGGTCCGAGCCTAGCGCCAAGTCTCGGTTGCGCAGGCCCATGTCCGCGCCGCGACGGGCGACACTGTTCGGCTTGTGCGTGGTGCTCGCCCTCACCGGGCTGGCCGGTTGGTGGGGTTGGCGGCTGCACCAATCGCAGCAGACGCAGGCGCAGCGCAGTCACTACCTGCAGGTGGCCAAGCAGGGCGCGCTGAACCTGACCACCATCAACTGGCAGCACGCCGACGCCGACGTGCGCCGGATACTGGATGGCGCGACCGGCCAGTTCCACGATGACTTCGCCAAACGGTCGCAACCGTTCGTCGAGGTACTTCAGCAGGCCAAAGCGGTCACCGTGGGGACCGTCACCGAGGCCGCGCTGGAATCCGAAACACCGGACGGCGCACAGGCTCTGGTGCTGGTGTCGGTGCGTACGTCCAACGCCGGCGAACCCGACCCGGTGCCGCGGGCCTGGCGAATGCGGATCAACGTGCAGCGAGTCGGCACCGATATCAAGGTGTCTAACGTGGGGTTTGTGCAATGAAACCGATGCTGTTGCGGCGCAACAAAAAGACCGATGCGGAGCCGGTGGTCGACATCGACACCGTCGAAGAAATCGAAGACGTCAAAGACACCGAAGGCGCCGAAGGCACCGAAGACACCACAGAGACTGAAGACATCGACGACGCCGAAGACATTGAGGCCGCGGACCTCGAGCAGCACGCGAGTCGGTGGCGCCGGGTGAACTGGTCGCGCACTGTCGCATACGGTCTGCTGCCCGCACTGGCACTGGTGCTCACCGGCGTCGTCGGCGTGCTGGACTGGCGGGACAACGCGACCCGCAACGCCGCGGCGACCGACACCGACGCGGTGCGGGCCGCCGCCGACGGCACCATCGCACTGCTGTCCTACAAGCCCAACACGGTGCAGGCCGACCTGGAGGCGGCGCGGAATCGACTGACCGGCGCCTTCCTGCAGGCGTACACGACGCTGACCCGCGACGTGGTGATCCCCGGTGCGCAACAGAAGCAGATTTCCGCGGTGGCTACCGTGCCGGCCGCCGCGCCGACGTTGGTGACCCCCGACCACGCGGTGGTGCTGCTGTTCGTGAATCAGAACGTGGTGGTGGGCCAGGACGCCCCCGCGAGCACCGCGTCCAGCGTGCGGGTCACCCTCGACAAGATCGACGGCCGGTGGCTGATCTCGAAGTTCGATCCGGTCTGAGGCAGGGGAGTCTGACATGCGACATCGACAACTGGCCACGTCGGCATTGCTCGCCGCCGCCGCGGGCACGGTCCTGGGGGCACCGGTGGCACATGCCGACAACAAGCGGCTCAACGACAGCGTGGTGGCCAACGTCTACACCGTCCAGCATCAGGCTGGTTGCACCAATGACGTGACCATGAGCCCGGCCCTGCAACTGGCTGCCCAACAGCATGCCCAGGACATGATGGCCAATCGAAACCTGGACGGCGACATCGGCTCCGACGGTTCCACGCCACAGGACCGGGCGGGCGCCGCCGGATACCCGGGCCGGGTGACCGAAACCGTGGCCATCAATCCGGCGATGGCGATCAGCAGCGTCGAGTTGATGAACCAGTGGGTTTCCAACCCCGGCTACGTGGCGATCATGTCCGATTGCAGTAACGGTCAAATCGGGGTCTGGTCGGAGAACAGCCTGGATCGCACCGTGGTGGTGGCGGTCTACGGGCAGTCCGGCAAGCCGCCCCCCAGCACGCAGATCGCCCAGACCGGGCCGGCCCCGGTGGTGGTGTTGCCGCCGAACGTACCGACCGACCCCAGCCCGCAGTACGACGCCTCCGATGAAGTCGAGTTCGCGATCAGCTGGTTCCCCTGGATCCTGCGCGGCGTGTACCCGCCGCCGGCGATGCCGGCGCAATAACCGGCGGATACCGGGGCGCTACCCCGCCGGCGGCGGTTGGTAGCCTGCCGCGGAATTGCGCAACTGCCAGATCTGGTCGGGGCACAACAGGTTAACCGCATAGGACACCAGATAATTCGCGGCGAACTCGTCGTTGGGGGTGACGTCGTTCTTCACCTCACCCAGGACGGCCGGGTACGGCTTGCCGGCAGCGACCTTATCACAGATGCCGTGGCCGTAACCGAGCGCGTCGTTGCCGGCGGGCCAGTTGTAATGCCGGCGCACCGTCACGTTGTACATGTATTCCACCTGGGGGTCCGGTGCGGCCTGCGCCGGTGGCGCCGACACGTACGCCGCGAATGAGGCCGTCGCGACGGTGCACCAAGCAGTCACGGATTTCCGGCCCGTGGCATGTGCCGCCGTACGTTCGCGGGCACCGAGCCGGAGGGCGATCAACAGCAACACCCCGGTCAGTACCCAGCTCGCGGAGGTCAGGATCGCCTGCCAGGTGAGGTCGTTTCCGTGGTCTAGAGGTGGCATCCGCCAACCCTATGGATCGGCGGCAACCGGCGCATCACCCGATCGAAGGTTTTCCGAACCCTCCCCAGGGGGTGCCATGATGTCGGCGCCACCGAGATATGTTGGCAGTCAGCTGAGTTGACCGGGTAGCTCGGCGAGTGCACGGTTGGTGGTCGGCACCTGTATGGCGAGCGCCTGGCCGCGGTTCTCGGTTTCCAGTGCGGCCTGGAAGGAGTTGTTCTCGAAGGCGCGCAGCATCGAGTTCTTGGTGGAGCGGACGCTGTCATCGGAGTTGGCGGCGATCGATTCGGCCAGCGCGAGCGCCGCGTCGAGCGCAGTGGTGGTGTCGCACAGTTGGTTGACCAGACCGATCCGCAGTGCCTCGGCCGCTCGCACGGTGCGCCCGGTGAAGGCGATCTCGGCGGCCCGACCGGGTCCGACAATGCGGGCCAGATTCCAGGAGGTGCCCAATTCGCCGATCGACAGACCGATCCGGACGAAACCGGCACTGAAACTTGCTGTCCGGTCCGCGATTCGGATATCGGTGGCCAGCGCCAGCGACAATCCGCCGCCGGCGGCCGGCCCGCTGACCGCGGCGATGACGGGGTAGGGCAGGGCGCGCAGCCCGGTGGATCCGGCGGCGGCCGTCTCGACCAGATCAGTGAAGTCCGCGACCGACATCCGGGTCAGCACGTCGACCTCGGCGAGGTCGAATCCGGTGCAGAAGGTCTTGCCGCCGGCGCCGGTGATGATCAGTGCCCGCAGCTGTGCATGCCGCAGCACGTCTGCGGCCCAGGCGATCTCACCGAACATCTCGATGGTCTGCGAGTTGCCGCGGTCGGGGCGGTTCACCTTCATCACCACCACGCCGGACCGGTGCTGGTCGAAGGCGAGGGTGTGGGCGGTGCGCAGTTCGTCAAGCACATCGTCCAGTGGTCGTCGCGCCACCCGATTCCATTGGGGCACTACAGGATTGATGCTCATCGTCCGGAGAAATTCGGTGTGCGTTTGGTTTTGAACGCGTCCAGTGCCTCACTCATGTCGTCGCAGCGGGTGAGCAGCGCCTGCCCGCGGTTCTCCAGTTCGAGCGCCGCGGCGAAGGATGCGACTTCCAGATTGGCCTGCAGGGCCCGTTTGGACAGCCGAATGCCGCCGGGGGAGTTGGCGCAGATCTGGCCGGCCAGCTCCAGGGTCTGCTCGAGCAGGTCGTCCGTGCCGGTCACCCGGTTGAGCAGGCCCAGCCGTTCGGCCTCCTCGGCCCCGACAATGCGGCCGGTGAAACCGATTTCGGCGGCCGCGGCCGGTCCGATCAAGCGCGGCAACAGCCACGACGCGCCCAGGTCGCCGGCCGACAGGCCGATCCGCACGAACGCCGCGTTGAACTTCGCCGCCGGTGATCCCAGCCGAATATCGGCCATCAGCGTCAGCGACATGCCGCCGCCGGCCGCCGCGCCGTTGACCGCGGCAATCACCGGCATCGGGATGGCCCGCACCGCGCCCAGGGCGCGGGCGGCGCGTTCCTGCCGGTCCAGCATGCCCAGTGCCGAGAGGGACGCCAGTTCCTCGGCCTCGTCGAGGTCGTAGCCGGCGCAGAATGCCTTGCCCGCGCCGGTCAGGATCACGACCCGCGCCGAGCGATCGTCGCCGATCGCGCGGGCCACTGATTCCAGCTCGTCGAACATGGCCACCGTCATGGCGTTGTAGCGGTCCGGACGGTTCAGGGTCACCTGGATCACTCCGTCTGTCGGCGATTCGACGCACAGCGTCTGGTAACTGCGGTGCAGGTTGTTCACAGGTATCTCCCGGGGGTGCTTAAGCGAAGTGCGGCGAGCGCTTGGCGAGGAACGCGTCCAGGCCCTCGATCGCTTCGCCGTGTTCGAACAGGTCCTGGATCTGGTCGACCTCGAAGCGCAGACCCTCGGCCAGTGGGCGGTCGTAGGCGGCGTCGACGGTGCGCACCACTGCCAGCTGGGCGGGGGTGGACAACGCCGACAGTTCGGCGGCCAGCTCTCGCGCGGCGGCCGGTGCGGTGATACCCGGCTCGGCCAGTCGGTCGATCAGGCCGATCGCCAGCGCCTCGTCTGCACCCACCTGGCGGCCGGTCAGCATGAGGTCCAGCGCCCGACCCCGCCCGAGTACGCGTGGAAGTCGTTGAGTGCCACCGGCGCCGGGGATCAGGCCGAGCTTGACCTCCGGCAGGCCCAGGCGGGCCCGCGTCGTGGCGACCCGCATGGTGCAGGCCAACGCCAACTCGAGTCCACCGCCCAGTGCGAGGCCGTCGATCGCGGCGACCGATACGAGCGGCAGGCCGGCCAGTCGCTCGACCGCGCCCCGCAGCGCATCCCCGTATTCGCGGAACGACGTGGCGTCGACGCTGGACATGTGCTTGATGTCCGCGCCGGCCGCGAAGAATCCGTCCACCGCCGACGTCACCACCAGTACCTTGGCTTGGGTGGTGGCGACGTAGTCCATCGCCTGGTGCAGGCCGGCGATGATCGCCGGCCCCAGGGCGTTGGCGGGCGGCTTGTCGAGCACCACTTCGATGACGGCACCGTCATGGTTCAATGCGACCGGGTCGCGGGTTGCGGGTTGTACCATTGGATCTCCTTCGAGCGCTGCGTAACTGGATCAGCCGCCCGGTCAGGCCATCGTCAGTCCGCCGCTGACCGAGAGCGTCTGACCGGTGACGTACTCGGCGGCGTCGGAAGCGAAGAAGGCCACCGCGGCAGCGACGTCCGCGGGCTGGCCGAGTCGCTTCATCGGCACTGAGCGGGTCATCCCGCCGATCACCTTGTCGGCATCCTGCCCGGAGCTGTCGGCGAACTTGCGCAGTGCCGGGGTGTCGGTGGGGCCCGGGCAGACCACGTTCGCAGTGACGCCCTTGGTGGCGACTTCGCGTGCCAGTGTCTTGGTGAACGCGATAATGCCACCTTTGGCCCCGGAGTAGACCGCCTCCAGTGACGAGCCGACCCGGCCGGCATCCGAGCCGATATTGATCACCCGGCCGAAGCCACGCTCGACCATGCCCGGCACCACTGCGTGCAGCACCCGTAGTGCGCCTTTGAAGTTGATGTCGATGATCTTGTCCCAGAACTCTTCTGAGGTCTTCAGGAAGGGCATGAAGTCGTCCCAGCCGGCGTTGTTCACCACGACCTCGATCTCACCCAGTTCGGCAGCGACCATCTTGACCGCGCTGCGGACCGACTCGATGTTGGTCACATCGACCTGGACTGCGATGGCTTCCCCGCCGGCTTCGGCGATCCGCTTCGCGGTGGCTTCGGCGGCTTCCAGGTTCAGGTCGGCGATCGCCACCCGGAATCCGTTGGCTCCCAGCGTTTCCGAGATTCCTTGACCGATGCCTTGGGCACCGCCCGTGACGAACGCGACCCGATTACTCATCAATTTCTCCTTGTGGTGATTGGTAGTGACGCTAGTGGCAGAAACGTTTGTCCGAACCTGCAGACCAGTCGATCGGCCCAGCGATGATGGAGTGGCTGGTCAGGGTGCGGCCGAGTACGTTCTGGGCGGCTCGGGCAGCGTCGATCAGACTCGGCAGCGAGATGCCGGTCGAGACGCCCATCTCCTCGAACATGCTGACCAGATCCTCCGAAGCGATGTTTCCGGTGGATCCTCTAGGGACGGGGCAACCACCGAGTTCGCCGAAACTGGACTCGAAGCTGGTGCAGCCGGCCTGCAGCGCGGCAAAGGCGTTGGCCAGGCCCTGGCCGCGGGTGTTGTGGAAGTGCGCCGTGACCTCCACGCCGGGCAGTCGTTCGATGGCCGCGGTGAAGAACTCACCTACGTAGGCGGGGTTGGCCATGCCGGTGGTGTCGCCGAACCCCACTTCGGTGGCACCGGCCGCCGCGAATTGTTCGGCGATGTCGAGGACCCGGTTCATCGGCACCCGGCCTTCGAAGGGGCAACCGTAGGAGGTGGCGATCACGGCGGCGCACTTGAGATTCTCGGCGACAATGCGTTTGGCAATGATCTCGTTGTCAGCCATCGACTCGGCGATCGTCCGGTTCACATTCTTCTTGTTGTGTGTCTCCGATCCGCTGACGAAGATCGCGACCTCTGAGAACGTGTCCCGCACCCGCAGCGCGTTGTCGAGCCCTTTGCTGTTGGGCACCAACACCATCAGCGATACGTCGGCGGGGACGGTGACGCCACGCAGCACTTCGACTCCGTCGGACAGCTGCGGGATGACGTCGGGGCGGACGAAGCTGGCCACCTCGATGCGCCGCAGCCCGGTCTGGGCGAGCCGATTGATCAGGTCGATCTTGTCGCTGGTGGCGATAGTTTCCGGTTCGTTCTGAAATCCGTCGCGAGGGCCCACTTCCCGGATGTGGACCTGCCTGGGCAAGGCGCTCACAGCGTGCTCCCTTCAAGTAGTTCATCGCGGAATCGGGGGTCGGCGATCTGTATGAGTCGGTGGGCGCGCTCCCGCAGACTGCGGCCGCGCAGATGTGCGACACCGTATTCGGTGACGACGACGTCGACGTCGGAACGTGCTGTGCTCACCACCCCACCGTCGAGGAACGGCTTGATTGTCGACTGGCCGCCGGAGGTCGCACGCAAGGCGATGATCGACCGCTTTCCGGTGAGCGAGGCCGCCCGGGTGAAGTCGACCTGCCCACCGACCGCACCGACGTACACGCCGCGACTCACCTCCGCACCGACCTGGCCGGTGAGGTCGACCTCGACGGCGAAGTTGATGGACACCAGTGATTGCAGTTGCGAAAGTATCCGCGGGCTATGGGTGTAACTGATCGGCAGGAAGCAGACGGGCATCTCGGGCAGCCGGGTGTACAGCTCAGCCGACCCCAGCGCGGTACCGGCCACGATCACGCCGGGATCGATCTCTTTGCGACTGCCGGTGACCACGCCCTTGTCCACCAGCCGCAGCAACCCGTCGGTGACCATGCCGGTATGAACTCCCAGATGCTCGTGTCCGGCCAGCGCGTCGAGTACCGCGCTACCCATCGAGCCGACGCCCAACTGCACGGTGTCGCCGTCGTCGATCAGTTCGGCGATATGGCTGGCGATGCGTTGTTCGGTGTCGCCGGGCGGACGGGTGGGATCCTCGGCCAGCGGCCGGTCGGTGGTGACCCACGCCGCAAAGCGCTCGAGCGGAATACGAGGAGCGCCAAGGGTTTCGGGCATTCTCTGGTTGATCTCGGCGATCAGCACCGGGGTGTGCGGTATGGCATCGGCGACATAGTCGACGCCGATGCCCAACGAACAGGTGCCGTCCGCGTCGGGCGGGGAGACTTGGACGAGACCGACATCGCAGGGCAGCAGTCGTTCGGCAAACATGCGCGGCAGTGCCGAGTAGTGGCACGGCACCACATCGAGACGTCCGGAACGGCTCAGCTCGCGAAGTTCGCCGAGGCCACCGTAGGAGGACATCGACATGCGGCCCGGAATTGTGATGGCGAGTTGGTCATTCCAGCTCAGCCCGGTGAAGACCTGAATCGGGCCGATCCGCGGGTTCTGCAGAATCAGGGCGTCGACCAGCGGCCGGGGTTCGGCCGCGGCCTGGCCCCACCAGACTCCGTCGCCGCGGCTGAGGTGACTGCTGAAGTCGATCACGGTGCGGACTCGCTCATGCCGAGACCCGTTGCAACAGCGTCGCAGTGCCCAATCCGCCACCACAGCACATCGTCACCAGCGCGAGGTCGGCGTCGCGGCGTTCGAGTTCGGCGACCACCGTCGCCGTCAACCGGGCGCCGGTAGCGCCCACCGCGTGCCCGAGGGCGATAGCTCCGCCGTTGACGTTGACCCGGTCGGTGTCCGGTTGCAATTCCTGCTGCCACGCCAGAACCACCGACGAGAACGCCTCGTTGACTTCGAACAGGTCGATGTCGTCGATATCGATATTATTGCGCTGCAACAGTTTCCGGGTAGCCGGGATGGGGCCGGTCAGCATGATGATCGGGTCCACCCCAACGGTGGTCTGGTCGACGAGACGGGCGCGCGGGTGTAGACCGAACCTGCGCACGGCCGCGTCCGAGCACAGCAGCACGGCGGCGGCACCGTCGCTGATCGGTGACGACGAGCCCGCAGTGATCCGGCCGTTCTCCTTGCGGAACACCGGTTTCAGGTTGGCCAGGGTCGCTACCGTGGTGTCCGGCCGGACACATTGATCGGAGTACCGGATCTGCCCGTCAAGTGTCATCGGGACCATTTCGCCCTGGAACCGCCCGTCGGCGATGGCTTTGGCGGCGAGCGTGTGTGAGCGTGCGGCGAACTCGTCCATTTCGGCGCGGCCCAGCTGCCAGCGATCCGCGATCAGTTCGGCGCTTTCCCCCTGGTGCACAAAGTCATAACGGTCCCGCAGTTCGGCCGGCCAAGGGTCGCCGTAGAGCTCGGAGATCTTGGCGGGTGAGTCGATCGGGACCCGGCCCATGTGTTCGACGCCGCCGGCGATTACCACATCGTGGGTACCGGAAGCCACCAGGGCCGCACCCATCGCCAGTGCGGTCTGCGCCGATCCGCAGCGCCGGTCCAGCGTGGTGGCGGGCACCTCGGGCGGATATCCGGCCTGCAACCAGGCGTTACGTGCGATGTTGCGGGACTGCTCGCCGAACGGTGCCGTGCAGCCGATCACCAGATCCTCTACCGTTGCGGAATCGATTCCGGTGCGGGTGACCAGCTCGGTGTAGCAGGCGGCGAGCATTGCATTCGGATGGGTGTCGCGGTACCAGCCGCGCTCCGGGTGTGACTTCCCAATCGGGGTACGCACCGCTTCGGCGATGTACACCGCACGCCCGGTCGATGCGAACGGCCCGTTGATGGTGCGCCCCATCAGATCACCGTCCCGCCGTCAACCGGCAACACCTGGCCAGTGATGTAGGAGCCCGCGTCGGAGGCCAAAAAGACGAACGTGGGTGCGATCTCGTCGGGGAACGCCCAGCGGCCCAACGGTATTCGCGCGAGAGTTTTGGCTGCCAGCTTTTCGTTGCCGCGGATGTTGGCTGTCATGGCCGTTGCGGCCAGTGGGGCGACGGCGTTGACGGTGATCGACTGCCGCGCCAACTCCTTGGCCAGGGACTTGGTCAGGCCGACGATTCCGGCCTTCGCCGCACCGTAATTGGCTTGGCCGATGGTCCCCGTCAGGCCCGCCGCGGAAGTGACGTTGATGATTCGGCCGGTGCCGTCGGTCGGCAGGTGCGGCAGGGCGGCTTGACTGCACACGAAGCTACCCACCAGGTGGATGTCGACGATGCGACGGAAGTTCTCCTCCGAGAGGTCGCCGAACATGGCCGGGGCGATGGCGCCGGCGTTGTTCACTAGGACGTGCAGGGCGCCGCCACCGAGTTCTGCTGCGGCGCCGGCGGCTTCGGCAGCGGCGGCCGAGTCGCGCACGTCCAGGACGAACGGCTGCGCGACACCCCCGGCGGCCACGATCGACTCCGCGGTGGCTACGGCGGCGTCCTTGTCGATATCGGTCACCAGCACCGCTGCGCCGGCTGCCGAGAAGGCGCGGGCAATAGCCTCGCCGACGCCGCTGCCGGCACCGGTCACCAGTGCCGAGCGGCCGTCGAGTCGGAACACGTCTCTGGGGGCATTCATCAGTAGCTCCTCGGCAGACCCAGCACGTGTTCGCCCAGGTAGTTGAGCACCATCTCCTGGCTGATCGGTGCGATGCGGGTGAGTCGGGCTTCGCGGAAGTAACGCGCGACGTGGTATTCCTCCGAGTAGCCCATACCGCCATGGGTTTGCACCGCGCGATCCGCCGCGTCGAAAGCGGCGTCGGCACACAAATACTTGGCGGTATTCGCCTCGCGCGCACAGGGTTTGCCGTTGTCGTAGAGCCAGGTGGCTTTGCGCAGGATCAGTTCGGCGGCGTCCAGGCGGGCCAGCGAATCGGCGAGCGGGAACTGCAGGCCCTGATTCATCCCGATCGGCCGTCCGAACACTTCCCGCTCGTTGCCGTAGCGGACGGCCGCGCGTAGCGCGGCCCGCCCCATGCCGAGCGCTTCGGCGGCGATCAGGCAGCGCTCTGGGTTCAGGCCGTCCAGGATGTAGCGGAAACCGTGGCCCTCCTCACCGACGCGGTCCTCCACCGGGATCTCGAGGCCGTCGATGAAGAGTTCATTGGACGACACCGCGTTCCGCCCCATCTTGGGGATCGGACGGATCTCGACTTTGTCGCGGTCCAGGTCGGTGAAGAACAGCGTCATACCGTCGGTCTTGCGCTTGACTTCGTCGAACTTCGTGGTCCGGGTCAGTAGCAGAATCTTTTCGGATTCCAGCGCTTTCGAGATCCACACCTTGCGACCGTTGACCACGTAGCGGTTGCCCTCGCGGCGGGCGAAAGTACTGATCTTGGTGGTGTCCAGGCCCGCACCGGGCTCGGTGACACCGAAGCAGACATGCAGATCGCCGGTGACAATGCGCGGCAGATTGCGCGCCTTGAGATCCTCGGAGCCGTGCACGATCACCGGGTGCATGCCGAAGATCGACATGTGCATGGAACTTGCGCCGTTCATCCCGGCGCCACTGGCCGCGACTTCCTCCAACAGGATCGAGGCTTCGGTTATGCCGAAGCCGTGGCCGCCGTAGTCCTCGGGAGTTGTGATGCCCAGCCAACCACCGCTGGCGAAGGCGTCGTAGAACTCGGACGGAAACTCGTGGTTCTGGTCCTTCGTCAGCCAGTAGTGGTCGTCGAATTTTGCGGCCAATTCGGCGACGGCTTCTCGGATCGTCTGTTGATCCTCGCTCAGTTGGAAGTCCACACCGATCTCCGCTCGACGATGCCTACGAAAGATTTATCAGCTCGAGTGCAAATCATACTAATGGACAGACCAAAAAGAAACCGGTGCGCTGCCATCGGCGTCACGCGGTGGCGGGCAGTAACGGCAGCGCCGCCGCTATGCGTTCATTCCAGGTAGCCGGTGCGCCGAACAGCGTCCGGTCCAGCTTGGCGCGCTTGTAGAACAGCTGCAGGTCGTGCTCCCAGGTGTAACCCACCGCGCCGTGCAGTGTCAGGGCACTGTCCGCGACCTCAGCTGCCCCGCTGGTGACCTGGGCCTTGGCCACCGCCGCGTGGACGGCCCGATCGGGCAACTGTTCCTCGGCGGATTGAGCGGCGTAGTACACGATGGACATCGAGGATTCGATGGTGACCAGCATCTGCGCGGCGGCGTGTTTGACCGCCTGGAACGAACCGATCGGTTGTCCGAACTGATGGCGCTGTCTGCTATATTCCACGGCCAGGCCGAGCATCCGCTCGGCCGCACCGAGCGCGTCGGCGGCGACGAGAACCCCTGCCCAGGTGGAAATTTCGCTGAGAACGCTGGTGGCGTCGACGTCGAGCCGGCGTGCGGTGACGTCGTCGAGTTCGATGTCGGCAACCTCCCGTGACCGGTCCAGGAGTGAGCGGGAGCGGATGTCAACCCCTGCCTCGGCGACGTCGACCAGCCACAGGGTTGCGCCGGTGTCGTCGGTGACCGGAACCAACAGGTGCCGCGCCCGCGCCGCGGCGAGCACACACGGAATCTGCCCGTGCAACCGGTTTACGCTGGCGCGCACCGGCCCGAACCCCGCCGGAATGCGATCGGCACGCACCGCCAGCGCGGTCACCTCACCGGACTCCGTAGCAGCTCGGGCCAGGGCTGGTTCGCAGGCCAGGGTCGGGACGACGAGCGCGGTCTGCAGCCACCCGGCCGACGGTGCGGCCGTGCGCCCGAGCTCGCGCGCGGTGAGCGCCAGCTCCAACAGGCCGCCGCCCTGACCGCCGAGTTCCTCGCTCAAACCGACCCCGGCCCAACCCTCCTCGCTGAAGATGTGCTCAAAGGACCTCGGATCCCGGTTCTCCAGCCAGCCGCGCACCGTGGCTGCGTCAGCCCGGTCGGCCAGCCACTCCCGTAGCGACGTCGCGAACAGTTGTTGCTCTGCGGACAGCTCCCAATGCATGACCTTCTCGCCCTTCAACTTCGGAAGTCGCGTCCCGAGCCGACTCCGCTTCTCGGCCCAGCTCTTTCAACATGAACCATGTCGTGATGGTGAGGTAGCCGCCCCAGACGGCAACCGGGACATAGAACGCCAGCAACCCGTGGTAGGCGAACGGTCCGCTCTTCAGGAACGCCGGCCCGGCGGCGAAGAACAACGTCAGCGCGCCGGCAAAGGTCAGCCAGGTGAACCAGCGCGGAACCATCGGTTGATCGCGGTGATCCATCAGCTCCACCACGCCGGTCGCAGCCATCTCGATTGCCAGATAGATCCAGCCCAGTAGGAAGGCGAACCAGGCCCAGTCGTAGAAAGCCTGGATGACGTCGGATCCGCTCTCTCTGCGGTAGGCCGACACGATCCACGCGCAGGCATTGAGGAAGACGATCAGCGAGATGAAGACGCCGCACACCGCGGTGGTGAACGACCATACCGGCCGCCGGCCCTCGATCTTGGCCAGCATGATGCCGAACATGATGGAGCCGGGGGTGAGGATTCCGGCGGCAACGTAGAAGACGCTGCAGCCGATAATCGTGCCCCAGTGGTGCGTTTCGCTGAACCACACCTTGGTCGCGTTCATCCCCAGGTCGGCTCTCGCGGGTTGGTAGAAGTGCGCGATGCCTAGCCAGCCGATCGCGGTGAGCGCCACGAAAATCCAGTTGCACCACAGTGCAATCCGCTGCGAGCCGTAACCTTCGCGGTTCCGCATCATTCGCCCATCGTCATCGGTGACCAACAATGATTCGATAGTACAAATGGACTGACCAAAAATTCAAGGGCTGCGGCAGACCCGGCGGTGCTGCTCTGACCGGTGTCCCCAAAGGGGTAGACAAAGTTTGACTCGTTGGGGGGAAGCCAACCCGACCCCATCGGCGTGACGATCGAAGTGCCGCAGCTGCATCGATCGGGATCGTGTCGATGCGCATCAACAACGTGTCCTAGGAGCAGACCGATGGCGATAAAAACTCAACCCACCCCCTACACCCCGGCGCGGGTACCGGAACCGTACCCGACGGACTACCGAACCTGGAAGATCCTGGCCTGGACCGGTCCGGTGTTCCTGTTCGCGGTCTTCTGCCTGTGGGGGATCGTGGCCGACAACATGCCGCCATTCCCCGCCAGCGCAACGGGAGCCGAGGTCAAGCAGCATTTCCATGACTTGCGACCACGGCTGTTGATCGCACTGAGCGTCTGCCTCACCATGACCGCGTTCTACATGTCGTTCAGCGTGGCGGTCTCGCGAGTGATGGAACGCATCGAAGGTCCCGGCGGGATCCTGTCGAAGATCGAAATGATGGGCGGCACCATCACCTGCGCTCCCGTCTCGGTCACGCTGGCGATCTGGCTGGCGGCCGCGCACGAGGTCGACAATCTTCCGCCCGAGACCATGCACCTGCTCTACTGGATGGGCTGGCTCCTCTTCGATCTGGCGTATTTTGTGACGTCTCTCCAAATCGCTGCTGTCAGCATTGTTTTCATGCGGGACAAGCGGAAAACGAAGTTGGTCCCCAGCGCGGTCAGCTGGTGGGGCTGGGTCACTTTCGCATCGTTCTTCGCGGTCAGCGCCATCCCGTTCGTCACCACCGGTCCGCTGGCCTTCAACGGCGTGATCAGCTTCTGGATCGCCTTCTTCACCTGGTTCTTCTGGATCCCGTCGGTGTCCTACTTCATCATCAAAGCGATCCCGCGCCTACAGGCCGAAGATGCTGCGGCCGAACTTGCGCACGCCTAGTTCGTGAGCGTCGAAACCGCCGAGCGGGTAGAACCCAGACGCCTTCCAGGACTGGAGGGCATCTGGGTCTTCATCGGCGCCGACTCGGTGATCTTCGCGATCCTGTTCCTGACATTCATGCAGGATCGGCTCAAAAAGCCGGCGTTGTTCGAGGCGTCCCGGCACACCCTGAACATCGATCTGGGTGGGGTGGACACGCTGATCCTGTTGACGAGTTCGTGGTTGGTCGCGCTGGCCATCCAAGCCCTCAAGCGTGACCTCGTCGACCGGGTGCCCCGCTACCTGCTCGGGGGAGTGGTCACCGGGCTGATGTTCGTGGTGTCCAAATCTGTTGAGTACTCCCAGAAATTCGCCCACGGCATCACCCCGGGAACCAACCCCTTCTACATGTGGTACTTCACCCTGACCGGCATCCACCTGGCCCACGTGTTGCTCGGTACCAGCCTGCTGACGTATGTGTGGCTCAGGTCGCGGCGAGGTGCCTTCAGCAGCGGCCGCCGGGCGGTCCCGGAATCGGTGGCATCCTTCTGGCATCTCGTCGATCTGTTGTGGATTGTGTTGTTCCCGTTGCTGTATCTGATGAAAGCGGCATGATGTCGGAGTTGCGGGAGCGGGTCACCCACGTCTGGCTGGGTCTGATGGTGTTGACCTGCCTGACGACGTGGGGACTGTCCAAGGATCTGTTCAGCCCCACCGCCGCCGTCCTGGGAACGTTTGTGATTGCGGCGGTCAAAGTGCGGTACGTCATTCTGGATTTCATGGAATTGCGCCGCGCGCCGCTACCGGTGCGCGTGCTTTTCGAAGCCTGGCCGGTCGTAGTCGCAGGTGTGATCCTGGGCTGCTGGCTGACCACGCCGGCCGGGGTCTGACTACGCGCGATCTAGCGCACCCGGAGCACGACTTTGCCTTTGGCGCTGCGATTTTCCAGCGACGCCACCGCGGCCGCGGCCTCCGCCAACGGGAACACATCCGGCTCCGGGGCGGCCAGTTTGCCCGACGTGAACAGCTCCTCCAGCGCAGCCCACTGCTGTTCGAGCGCACCCGGGTGCTTACCGGCCCAGGCCCCCCAACCCACGCCGACCACGTCAATGTTGTTGAGTAGCAACCGGTTCACCTTCACAGTCGGGATCTCGCCACCGGTGAAGCCGATCACCAGCAGCCGCCCGGCCGGTGCCAGGGAACGCAGCGAATCGGTGAACCGGTCGCCGCCGACCGGGTCCACCACGATGTCGACTCCGCGGCCGTTGGTCAGCTCCTTGACCGTGTCCTTGAACCCGTCGGCCAACACCACGTCGGTGGCGCCGGCCGCTGTGGCGATCTGGCCTTTCTCCTCGGAGCTGACCACCGCGATGACGCGCGAGGCACCCATGGCCGGCGCCAGCCGCAGCGCGGAGGTGCCGATGCCGCCGGCGGCGCCGTGCACCAGTACCGTTTCGCCTTGGGCCAGGCGGCCGCGGACGGCCAGCGAGAAATACACCGTCAGGTCGTTGAACAGCACCCCGGCGCCGGCCTCGAAACTGAGGTTCTCGGGCAGCTTGAACACCCGGTCTGGTGTCAACACCGCGACCTCGGCCATTCCGCCGGTCAGCATGGTCAGGCCCAGCACCCGGTCGCCGGCCTTGACGTGGGCACCGTCAGGGGCCGAGCGGACCACCCCGGCGATCTCGGCGCCAAGCACGAAGGGCGGATCGGGCCGGTACTGGTAGAGGCCGCGGGTGAGCAGCGCGTCGGGGAATGCCACCCCGGCGGCGTGCACCTCGACCACCACGCCCTCGCCGGTGGGTTCGTCGACGTCTGCCACCTCGATAGCGTCCGGACCGTCCAGCCGAGTCACCCGTGCTGCGCGCATGCCACCTCCGATGTTGAACCTTCTGTCAATCTACGGCCCTGGCTCGTCGCGATTGCCGGCTGAGGGCCCACTGACCGTGTAGGCCAGAGAGCCAAACATAGCCAGCAGGCCGATCCAGGCCGCGGATGTGTACAGGGGCGTGGCGCGGTCGGTGAGACCGAGCAAACTCTTGACGATCAACACCAGACCTGTCGGCTTCGAGGTTCGACCGGCCGTGATCTCGTTTTGGCTGGAGTTCAACGCGCCACCGACCACGAAGACCAGAAGAAGACGAAGGCACCGAAAAGGCCCCAGCGCAAACGTAATTCACCCTTCTTCGCGAGGAATCGGATGCAACCGGATATGACGGCCACGCTCACACCGATGCCGCCGTACATGAAGCAGGTGCCTTTCAGGGTTCGACGCCACCACTGCTGCGCTGCGCCACCAGCACCCACCACGGCGGCCCGGACGGTGCTCGTTGGGTCCCGATCCCTACGGCGATGGCCACCGGCAATGCCAGGCTTGTCCAGAACAGCGGCTGCCGCAGCAAGCTGCCGCCGTTGGTGGCTCGATCCATGCTCATTCCTCGCTGCGGTCGCCGTCCCGGTGCGCCGCAATCAGACTGTCGGCTCAACGCTAATCTCACGTGATGGAGCAATTTCCACTCGGTCGCCACTCGGTGTCCCGGGTCGGCTTCGGAGCCATGCAGCTGCCGGGGCCCGGCGTGCTGGGGCCGCCGCGCGATCGAGCGGCTGCGTTGTCGGTGTTGCGGCGCGCGGTCGAATTGGGGGTGAACCACATCGATACCGCCCAGTACTACGGGCCGAAGGTGGCCAACGAACTCATCCGGGAGGCGCTGCATCCTTACCCGGAGGATCTGGCGCTGGTGAGCAAGGTCGGCGGCCGACGCGACGACACCGGCGCCTGGCTGCCGTTGTCCGATCCGGGCGATCTGCGCCGGGATCTGGAAGCCAATCTGTGCACCTTGGGTGTCGAGCAGTTGGCGGTGGTCAACCTGCGGGTGATGGAGAGCACCGAACCGGACCAACTCTTCGACGACCAGCTGGCCGTCCTCATCGCCGCCCGCGACGAAGGCCTGATCGGCGGTATCGGGCTCAGCGAGATCACCCACGCACAACTGTTGCACGCGCTGGAGATGACCGAGATCGCCTGTGTGCAGAACAGTTTCAATCTCGTCCATCGCGCCGCGATGCCGCTGGTGGATGAATGCACTTCGCGCGGTATCGCTTTCGTGCCGTTCTTCCCGCTGGGATCGGCCTTCGCCGGGGTGCACAACCCGGTATTGGGCAACGCGGTGGTGGTCCGGGCGGCCGCGCAGTACGGGCACACTCCGGCACAGGTTGCGCTGGCGTGGACACTGAGTGTGGCGCCCAACGTCCTGTTGATCGCTGGCACCTCGTCGGTGCAGCATCTGGAGGAGAATCTTGCGGTCGCCGACATCGAACTCGACGACGACGTCCGTATCCAACTCGACGCGATTGCCGGCTAGTGCCGCAACTGGTCCGCACCGCCACCGCCGCCGATGCCGCGGCCTGTGTCGAGATATACCGCCCCTACGTGCTGGACACCCCCATCACCTTCGAGACCGAAGTGCCGACCGTCGAGGACATGGCAGACCGCATCGAAGCGGCCCAGGTGGGTCACGAATGGCTGGTCCTCGAGGACGACGGGACGGTTGTCGGCTACGCCTACGCCAGCCGGTTTCACCCGCGTTCGGCCTACCGCTGGGCGGTGGAGACAAGCATCTATCTCTCACCGGATCGCAAGGCTTCGGGCGGTGGGCGCATGCTGTACACCGAATTGCTGAAACGTCTTGCCGGGCGGGGGTTCCGGCGGGTGTTCGCCTGCATCGCCCAGCCGAATGAGGCCAGCAACGAAATGCACGCAGCGTTCGGTTTCGAGCCGGTCGGCCACTTTCGCCGGGTCGGGTGGAAACTCGGGGCCTGGCACGACGTGCAGTGGTGGCAGCGCGACGCCATCTCGGCGGCGGACGAGGTGGACCCGCCCACCGAACTGGCCTGAGGGCCGGCGGTTACTTGAGTTCGGCCGAGGACAACCCGAGCAGGCGGCGGGCGACCACCAATTGCTGAATCTGTTGGGTGCCTTCGAAGATGTCCAGGATCTTGGAGTCCCGTCCCCACTTCTCCAGCAGCGTCTGCTCGGAATATCCGGTGGTGCCGGCTAATTCGACAGTCTTCAAGGTGACATCGGTGGCCATTCGGCCGGCTTTGGCCTTGCTCATCGACGCTTCTTTGGAATTGGGGATGCTGTTGTCGGCCTGCCACGCGGCGCGCAGCGACAGCAGGTAGCTGGCTTCCCAGTCAGACTCCATCCGCAAAAACTCGGCGGCGGCGGCACTTTGCACGTGCGAGGGCCGATCGTAGTCGATCTCGACCCCGGCGTTGGTGAGGATCTTGCGGATCTCCTCCAGCGCGGCGCGCCCGATGCCGACAGCCATGGCCGCCACGATCGGCCGCGTGTTGTCGAACGTCTCCATCACTCCGGAAAAGCCTTTGCCCACTTCGATTTCCGGGTTGCCCAGGATGTTGTCCCTGGGGATACGGGCGTTGTCGAAGCGGATCACCGCGGTGTCCGAACCCTTGATGCCGAGCTTGTGCTCGAGCCGCTCCACAGTGACGCCGGGGTGCTCGCGGGGTACGACGAAGGACTTGATTGCCGCCCGGCCGGCCGACTTGTCCACCGTGGCCCACACCACGATGTGGGTGGCGCGCGAACCTGCGGTGACGAAGATCTTCTCGCCGTTGATGACGTATTCGTCACCGTCGAGCCGCGCGGTGGTCGACACCGCCGCGGAGTCCGAGCCGAATCCGGGCTCGGTGATGGCCATGGCGGCCCACACCTTGCCGAAGCGTTCCAGTTGCTCCTCGGTGGCGACCGCGGAGATGGCCGCGTTGCCCAGACCCTGATAGGGGATGGACAGCATCATCGCCAGGTCGCCCCAGCTGGCCTCGAGGGTCTGCACCAGCGCGGCCATGTTCGCGCCGTTGTGATTGTCTTCTTTGCTGTCGGCACCGCGCAGTTCGCCGGCCCCGGCAAAGCTGAACGAGTCCGATGCTCCCTCGAACAGATTGATCAGCGTGTCGAGCTCGACCGGATAGGCGTGTTCCTTCAGGTCGTACTTGCGGGCGATGGGCCGCACCAGCTCGGCGACACCCTGGTGGGTCTTGGTGATCACCGCTTGCAGCTTGCCCGGTAGCTCCAGATTGATTGCCATGATGAGTCTTTCGCCTAGAAGTTAGATGACCACAACGCCCTCGGCGACGCCGATGGCCCGCAGATCGCGGTACCAGCGCTCGACCGGGTGTTCCTTGGTGTAGCCGTGGCCGCCGAGCAACTGCACGCCGTCCAGGCCGATTTGCATGCCCTTGTCGGAGGCGAATCGCTTGGCCAGTGCCGCTTCCCGGGCGAACGGTAGGCCCTGTTCGGCACGCGATGCGCCGCGCCAGGTGATCAACCGCAGTCCGTCGAGTTCGATGGCGATGTTCGCGCACATGAACGCGACGGCTTGCCGACGCGCGATCGGTTCGCCGAAGGCCTCGCGCTCCTTCACGTAGGGGACGACGTAGTCGAGCACCGCGTGGGAGGTTCCGACTGCCAGCGCGGCCCAGCCCAGCCGGGCAAGGGCGATCGCTTCGGAGTAGTCGGCGTCGGCCGCGTCGTCCTCGCCCAGTCGGGCGTCCAGTGGCACGGTCACTCCGGAAAGGTGGACCTGTCCCAGGGCCGCCGCGCGGATTCCCATGCTCGGGTCGGCCTGGACGGTCAGTCCTTTGGCGGTCGACTCGACGATGAACAATGCGGGCTTGCCGTTGAGCTGGGCGCCGATGATGAACAGTTCGGCGTCAGCGGCGGCCGGCACCAGGGACTTCACGCCGTCCAGGCGGTAGCCGGACGGGGTGCGCACCGCGGTGGTCCGCAGCCTGGTCGGGTCGAACAGCGGCTGCGGTTCGGCAATGGCCACGCATGCCTGCGGCACGTTCTCACCGGCGAACTCGCCGAGGTAGGTCGACTGCTGGTCGGCGCTGCCCCAGTGGGTCAGTGCGGCCGCGACGCCGCCGGGCGCCAGGATCGGCAATGCCTGTCCCATATCGCCGTATGCCAGCGCCTCGGCGACCAGCACGTTGGTGACCGAGGAGCGGTGCTCGGCGATGCCGTCGAAGTCCTCAGGGATGTTGATGGCGGTGATCCCGAGCTCGGCAGCCTTGGCGATCAGACCGGCCGGGTAGCTCGCGGCCTCGTCGGCGTCGTGGGCGGCCGGACGCAGAATCTCGCCGGCGAACTCCTCGACGGTCTCGACGATCATTTTCTGGTCGTCGTCCGGTGTCAGGTCGAAGTAGTTCTTGCCGCTGGCTTTCAGTCGGGTCGGTGTACCCCGCAGGTTCTGCACCCGCTTGAACTGGCGACCCGCGGCGGCAGTGGTGGTGAACAACTGCTTGGTGCCGTACCGCAGCGCCCGATTCAGCGGATCGCGTAACCGATATTTGTCCAGGAACTCCTGGCCGACGATCGGCGTGATCAGCGCGATGGCGACGTCGACGCCGGTGCGTTTGTGCGGTTTCATCCCGATCTGGCGGTCATCGCGCTTCTTGGTGCGCGATCGGCTTTTCGAAACTGTGTCGGTCATGTCAGCAGCCTCTGTCGTTGGGGCGTTGCGAATAACCGTATCTTACTCCAGAGTAAGATAGATAGGCCCGTGTTAGTTAGTTCACAGGCTGCGCAGGCTGTTCAGCACCCGGTCATGCAGCAGGCCGTTGGTCGCGACCGCGCTGCCGCCGTGCGGTCCCGCGGTGCCGTCCAGGCTGGTGAACCGGCCGCCGGCCTCGCGCACCACAATGTCCAGCGCGGCCAGGTCCCACACCGATACCTCTGGTTCGGCCGCGATGTCGACGGCCCCCTCCGCCAGCAGGCAGTACGACAGAAAGTCGCCGTAGGCACGTACCCGCCAGACGGTGTCGGTCAGCGCGATGAAGTGTTCACGCAGGCCGCGATCCGCCCATCCGGACAGGCTGGAGAACGACAGACTCGCCGAATCCAGTTCCGCGACAGCCGAAACCGACAGTCGGCGCGGGGCCGCCCCGTTGGCCGACGCGAATGCGCCGGCGCCGCTCGCCGCCCACCACCGCCGCTGCAATGCGGGTGCGCTCACCACACCGACGACCGGGACACCGTCGACCAACAGCGCGATCAGGCTGGCCCAGACGGGGACTCCGCGCACGAAATTCTTGGTGCCGTCGATCGGATCGATGATCCACTGTCGTCCGCTGAAAGCGGCCGTCCCGCCGAATTCCTCGCCGAGCACGTCGTCGCCGCGACGACCGACCGCAATTGCCTCACGCAGCTCGGCTTCGACGGTGCGGTCGGCGTCGGTCACCGGGGTCAGGTCGGGTTTGGTGTCGATGCGGAGGTCGAGCGCACCGAACCGGGCGCGCGTCACCGTATCGGCCCGGTCGGCCAGATCCAGCGCGAACTGCAGATCGTCGCTCATTCCTGCAGTCCTACCATGGCGGTATGTGGCAATTCCTGGCGTTGATCATGCTGCTGGCGGTGCTGGCGATGTTCATCGTGCCCCGGTTCATCAAGCCCGGGCCACGCGGCGCACTGGCCAGCGGCACCCTGCTTGTGACCGGGGTCAGCCCACGGTCAGAGGAAGCCGGTGAGCAGTTGGTCACCATCTCCGGCGTCATGAACGGGCCGACCGTCAACGAGCATCCGGTCTACCGGCAAATGGTCGTCGACGCCGATCAGTGGCCGACGATAGGACAGCAGTTTCCGGTCGTGTATTCGCCCAAAAATCCGGATAACTGGAACTTCGCGCCACCAGAGCAGCTGCCGGGCGAGTAGTGCATCGACGCTGGTCCGCCCGTGGCTGCGGCCGTAGCATTGCCCAGTGTGTGGGCGGGTGGTACTGGTGAACGCTGCCGTGAATTGACCCGTCAACCGTGGTGATTCACGGCATCCAGCGCGCCGCGCAGCGCGTCCGGGTTGCGCAGGAACGGCGTGATGATGTCGACGGGCAGCGGGAAGACCACGGTGGAGTTCTGATCGGCACCCAGCTCCAAAAGTGTTTGCAGATAACGCAGTTGCAGCGACGCCGGACTCTTCGAGAGCGTCTCGGCGGCCTGGCGCAACTCCTCGGACGCCTGCAGTTCGCCGCGGGCATTGATCACCTTCGCGCGGCGCTCACGCTCTGCCTCGGCCTCGCGGGCCATCGCCCGCTGCATCGACTCGGGAATCTCGACGTCCTTGATCTCCACTACGCGCACCTGCACACCCCAGGGTTCGGTCATCTTCTCGATGATGGTGCGCAGGTCGCTGTTCAGGTCCTCGCGGTGAGCCAGCAGCGTGTCCAGGTCGACGCGGCCCAGCAGCGAACGCAAGGTGGTCTGGGCGATCTGGGAGGTGGCCATCGCGTAGTTCTCCACGGCCAGAATCGCTTTCAGCGGTTCGGTGACCGAGAACATGACCACCGCGTTGACGCGGGCCGGCACGTTGTCGCGGGTGATCACCTCCTGCGGCGGGATGGTGAGCGTCACCAGGCGCTGGTCGACGCGAACCATTCGGTCCACCAACGGGATCAGGAACCGCAGTCCCGGCTGGTACAGCGGACGGATGTGACCCATCCGGAACACCACCCCGCGCTCGTACTCCCGTAGCACCGACAGCGAGACCACGGCGAGTCCGACGAGCAACACGATCCCGAGGACGACCACACCGATCACCAAACCGGTCATGTCTTGTTCTCCTTGCCTTCCCATCCTCCCCAGCGGGTGGAGTAGCGGTCGACCGCGGCAGCCACCTGGTCCTCGATCGCGGTCCGGTGTGGTAGGTGGTCCGGCGCGTTGGCCGGGGTGTTCCACAGGTGCCGGGCAAGCGGCAGCCCGAGCAGTGTGATCACCGTGATGGTGCCCGCCAACACCAGGACATCAGCCGGCGTGTGGTTGGTGACCATCATCGCCAGCGGTAGCACAATACCGAAAGCCGCTACGCTGCAAGCGATCCCGCGGTGAAAACGGCCGGCTTCCGAATGCGGCCACGGATCGACCTCACGGCTGATCTCGCGTCCGTGGTTCGACGTGGTGCAGGTGGACTTGACCGGGCAGCTGTTGCACACGAAGGGCAGTGCCCGGTAGCGCATCACCCGGTGCTTGGGATCGAACGAGGTCGGCCACAGCCAGTGATCCCGCGGGCACACCCAGGCGTCATGGTCGGGCCGGTAACTGAATTGCCCGCTGCGCCAAGCCGCTGCGCGTGCTGAGGCATGCCGTGCCATCAGGTCGAAACACCACCCGATGGCCAGCAGCAGCAGCGAATAGCCGGCGATCAGCCATACCGACGTCGCGGGCGCGGCCATCTCTCAGTCCTTCGCCGTTGTCGGCTCCACCGCGGTGTTCTCGGTGTACAGCGCATGTTCGGGCAGCTCGTCCACCGTTGTGCCGGACCGGAAGTTGCGCAGCGCCAGCAAGGCCATCCAGACGAACGGCAATATGCCACCGCCAATCAGGATGATGTCACCGGGCATCCGCAGCCATTCGAGTACCGCGTTGCCCGGTTTGGTGATGTAACCCAGGGTGCGCGCCTCGAAGTAGCCGTCGTTGACGGAGTGGTACAGCTGCATCACGCCCAATGGCAGCAGTGTGACGAACACCATCCAGGCGAGTCCGATGTTCATGCACCAGAACGAGATTCGGGCCAACTTCTCCGGCCACTTGTCGGCCGGGATCACATAGCGGAACGCGAACATCGCCAGTCCGACGGCGAGCATCCCGTAGACACCCATCATCGCGGCGTGACCGTGATTGGCCGTCAGCGCCGTGCCGATCTGGTAGTAGGACACCACCGGCAGGTTGATCAGGAACCCGAAGATACCGGCTCCCAAGAAGTTCCAAAATCCCACGGCCACCAGGAACATCACCGCCCAGCGGTGCGGGAACGGGTTGGCGTCACCGGATTGCTGGCGTGCGCCGAGTTGCAGGAACGCCCACGCCTCCACGGTGAGGAATGTCAACGGGATGACCTCCGCGGCGGAGAAGAACGCCCCAAGTGCCATGTGTTCCACTGGCGTTCCGGAGAAATACAGGTGATGCATGGTGCCGATGACGCCGCCGGCCGAGTACAGGATGACGTCGAGGAAGATCACCCCGAGCGCGATGCGTTCCCGCACCACACCCAGCAGCACGAACATGTACGCCACCATCACGGTGGTGAACAACTCCAGGAAGTCTTCGACCCACAGGTGCACCACCCAGAACCGCCAGAAGTCGGCGACGGTGTAGTGGGTGTCGCTGGTGGCCAGCAGGCCGACGGCGTAGAACGCCGGAATCGCCAAGCCGGAGAAGAAGAACAGCCACGGCATGTTCATCTTCGACTCACCCTTGAGTCGGGCGCGGATGCCGCGCCAGATGATCGCGATCCACACGAACAACCCGACGACGAGCAGGATCTGCCACAACCGCGGCAGGTCGAGATACTCCCACTGCTGGGAGAACAGCCCGCCTTCGGGGATGACACCGTAAATGGACAGGGCTTCGCAGGTCAGTGAGCCGAACACCACCAGCGCGACCGCGCCCAGCAGGATGTAGGCAAGCAGCGCTTGACGTTTCGGCTCGCGACGCGCGATGAACGGCACCAGGAAGATACCGCCCGCCAGGAACGCTGCCGCCGTCCAGAACAGGGCCAACTGCAGATGCCAGGTGCGGGCCAGGTTGTAGGGCAGTATCCGGGCCAGATCAAAGCCGAAGAACGTCGACAGGTCGGCGCGGTAGTGCTCGGCCGCCGCACCCAGCAGCGCCTGGGCCAAGAAGAGCACCGAAACGACCGCGAAGAACCAGATGGTGGCTCGTTGGGCCGGCGTCAGGCCCACCTCACCGGGTTGCCGGAAAGACAGCGTAGAGGTCTCAGCGCCGTGCCAACCGACCTTCTGGCTCCAGCGGCCGTAGACGGCGAACATGATGCCGATACCGCCCAGCAGCGCGATCAGCGACAGCGCCGACCACACGATGACCGCCGCGGTAGGACCGTTGTCGACGCGCTGCTCGGCCGGCCAGTTGTTGGTGTAGGTGTATTTGTGCCCGGGCCGTTCGGCCGCGGCTGCCCAAGCGGTCCAGGCGAAGAACGCCGTCAACTGACGAATCTGCGTCTTGTCGGTGATCAGGTGCGGCAACAACCCGTATTTGGTGGAGTTCTCACCGAAATAGGCTGCGTAATGATTTTGCAGGTGGTCGAAGGCCGCGGCCTGGTGAGCGGTGAAGGACAGCGTCTTGGTGTCGGGGTTGTAGCGGTTGGTGCGGAATTCGGTGACAACTCGTTGGCGCGGATCTGCGACGCCTTCGGCGCGAAATTGGTCGGCGACGTCGTCGGTCGCCATGCGCAGGTATTCGGCGGTGTAGTCGGGTCCCAGATAGGCGCCGTGACCCAGCACCGACCCGTACTGCATCAGCCCGCGGGCCTGAAAGAGCTCTTGGCCCTTGGTGATGTCGTCGCTGGTGAACAGTGTTTGTCCGGTTTCGCTGACCACCTTGTCCGGCATCGGCATGGCCGCCGTGTAGGTCCGGTAGGCCAGGATGCCCATGACCAGGAAACCGAAGATCATCACCAGGGCAACCCCCTGGACCCAGCCCTTACCCACTAGCGGCTGGGCGGACGGCTGAGCGGGATTCGGCGTGGACGATACCTCTTGAACAGCCATTTGCAGGATCTCCTGTCTGGGCGATGGGCTGTATCGCCGGGCGCTGGCAATGGTATTTGCGCGCTCACCTGGTGGCTAGGGACTAATGGCCCGGATCCGGGGACCAACTCCTCTGGGAATCGATCCGGCCCGCTCCTAACGTTCGGATTAGCCGGAAAGACCGAAGGAGGAGACCACGATGAGCGGCCGCGAGCCTGGTCCTGCAATCGTCGTCGGTATCGACGGATCGAAGGCCGCGTTGCACGCGGCGGTGTGGGCCACCGATGAAGCCATTGAGCGTGATGTTCCGCTGCGACTGATCTACGTCATCGATGCGTTGCAGAGCGCCGGGATCGAAAGGTGCCGGGCGGCCGCGCGCGCCGCGCTGTACGACGCCTTCCGGGCGATCAGAGCAACCGGCAGCGACGTCACCGTCGAAACCGACATCCGATGGGGTAAACCGCTCAACAAGTTGATGCAGGAGTCCAGGTCGGCCGCGCTGATCTGTGTCGGCTCGATCGGCCTCGCCCATGCCCGTAGCGGCCAGGGATCGGTCGCGGGCGCCCTGGCGGGATCGTCGCTGTGCCCCGTGGCAGTGATCCACCGCAGGCCCGACGGCAGCACAACCCCCGAGATCAGCCGGGTGGTCGTGGAGGTGGAGAATGGTTCGGTGCTGCGACACGCGTTCCGGGAGGCCCGGCTGCGGGAAGTCCCGTTGCGTGCCGTTTCGGTGCAGGCGAAGCGCACCACTGATCAGAACGGTTTACAGCAGGCACAATTGGACCGCCGCTTGAGCAGGTGGACGCGGTTGTATCCCGATGTCCGGGTCGAGTCGGCGGTGGTGCCCGGCCATTCCTGCCGCTACCTGGCCGACTACGCCGGACCGGGGCAGCTGTTCGTCACCGACGCGCATACCGCGCAGGTGTGCAGTGTCTACAACGCGGGATCCTCGGTGCTGACCGTGCGGTGCAGCAACTTGTAGGGACCGAATTCGGAGGGGCGCGTTGGTAAGAGTCTTCCTGGTCGACGACCACGAGGTGGTGCGGCGCGGTCTCATCGACTTGCTCGGCGCTGACCCCGAACTCGACGTCGTCGGCGAAGCCGGCTCGGTGGCCGAGGCGATGTCACGGATACCGGCGGCCAACCCCGACGTGGCGGTCCTCGATGTCCGGTTGCCCGACGGCAACGGCATCGAACTGTGCCGAGATCTGTTGTCCCGCATGCCCGAATTGCGATGCCTGATCCTGACCTCCTACACCTCTGACGAGGCGATGCTGGATGCGATCCTGGCCGGCGCCAGCGGGTACGTGGTCAAAGACATCAAAGGCATGGAGCTGGCCCACGCCGTCAAGGAGGTGGGTGCGGGCCGGTCATTGCTCGACAATCGAGCGGCCGCGGCCCTGATGTCCAAACTGCGGGACGCCACCGAGAAGCCTGACCCGTTGTCGGGCCTCACCGACCAGGAACGCACGCTGCTGGGCCTGCTCAGCGAGGGTCTGACCAACAGACAGATCGCGGACCGGATGTTCCTCGCCGAGAAGACGGTGAAGAACTACGTCTCCCGGTTGCTGGCCAAGCTCGGCATGGAACGGCGCACCCAAGCCGCCGTGTTCGCAACGGAATTGAAGCGCTCGCGGTTACCCGGTGACGGACGATGAACCAGGACGAGCCGAGCCTGCACCCGTTCCGGCAGACGTTGTCCCAGCTGCGGCTGCGCGAGCTGCTGGTCGAGGTGCAGGACCGGGTCGAGCAGATCGTCGAGGGCCGCGACCGGCTCGACGGTCTGCTCGAGGCGATGTTGGTGGTCACCTCGGGTCTCGAGCTCAACGAAACGTTGCGCAGGATCGTGCGCTCGGCGACCAATCTCGTCGACGCCCGCTACGGCGCGCTCGAGGTGCACGATCGGGACAACCGGGTCCTGAACTTCGTCCACGAAGGCATCGATCCGGAAACTGTCAAGCGGATCGGCCACCTGCCCGAGGGGCTCGGTGTCATCGGGCTACTCATCGACGAACCCAAAGCGCTACGGCTGGACGACCTTTCGCGACATCCGGCCTCGGTTGGATTCCCCGAGCACCACCCGCCGATGCGGACGTTCCTCGGGGTACCGGTCCGGGTGCGCGACATCTCATTCGGAACGCTGTATCTGACCGACAAGACGAACGGACAACCGTTCAGCGAAGACGACGAGGTCCTGGTGCAGGCGCTGGCCGCCGCCGCCGGTATCGCCATCGCCAACGCACGGCTGTACCAACAGGCCAAGGCGCGCCAGTCGTGGATCGCGGCGACCCGCGACATCGCCACCGAGTTGCTGTCCGGCACCGAACCTGCCACGGTGTTCCGGCTGGTCGGCGAGGAGGCGATCAGCCTGACTGCAGCCGACGCCGCGCTGGTCGCGGTGCCGCTCGACAGCAGCGCAACGGCCGCCGACGTCTCGGAGTTGCTGGTGATCGAGACGGTCGGTAGCACGGTCGAAACCATTGCCGGACAGACCATTCCGGTGGCGGGCACCGCGTTGGGCGAGGTATTCGTCAACGGCACGCCGCGACAGATCGCCCGGCTGGACCTGGACGGCGCAGCGGGGCCGCTCGCCGCAGGACCAGCGCTGCTGCTGCCGCTGCGCGCCGCCGACACCGTCGCCGGCGTCGTCGTGGTGTTGCGTCAGGGTGCAACGCAATCCTTCACCGACGACCAACTCGAAATGATGGCCGCGTTCGCCGATCAGGCCGCACTGGCCCTGCAATTGGCCACCTCGCAGCGCCGCATGCGCGAACTCGACATCCTGACCGACCGCGACCGCATCGCGCGCGACCTGCATGACCACGTGATCCAGCGGTTGTTCGCGGTCGGGCTGTCCCTACAGGGGACCGTGCCCCGGACCATGGAACCCGAAGTGCGGCAACGGCTCTCCGAGGCGGTCGACGATCTGCAGGCGGTGATCCAGGAGATCCGGACCACCATCTTCGATCTACACGGCGCCTCGCAGGGCATCACTCGGTTGCGGCAGCGAATCGACGCCGCCGTCAGCCAATTCGCCGCAGCCGGATTGCGTACCTCTGTGCAATATGTCGGCCCGCTGTCCGTCGTGGACAGCGCATTGGCCGAGCACGCCGAGGCGGTGGTCCGGGAAGCGGTGAGCAACGCCGCGCGCCACTCGCAGGCCACCACCCTGACAGTGCGGGTGCGCGTCGACGACGACCTGTGCATCGAGGTCAGCGACAACGGCCGCGGCATGCCGGGTGACTACACCGGCAGCGGTCTGATCAATCTGCAGCGTCGGGCCGAGGAGTCGGGTGGTGAGTTTCTCGTCGAGAACCTGCCCACCGGCGGCACGTTGCTGCGCTGGTCGGCACCGTTGCTCCAATAACTATTCGGGCCAGTCGACGACGCGCGCCAACCGGCGCCGAGGCGTCGCCGGCAGCGGGTCGGCGTTGATCGGGGCCCAGCCGACGCGCAGCAGCATCTGCGGGTAGCCGCGGGCGCCGAACACGTCGGCGCGGATCGCGTCGCGGGTCGCCGCGATCTCCAGCGGTTCGGTGATCGGGCAGCACGCCAGACCCATCGCGGTGGCGGTGAGCAACACGATGCTGGTGGCTTCCCCGGCGCGCAGTTGCGCCAACCGGTCGTCGTTCTCGGTGCCCAGCGCCAGGATGGTGCTGCTGTCGTCAGCGGGGGAGATGCCCGACGGTTGCGCCAGCCCAGGTCCGGCGAACAGGCGGCCAGGAATCGGGGAGCTGGGGTCCGACGGCGGAGCGCTGCGGGCCGGAACACCGGCCACCGCGCCGTACCGGCCACTCCACGTGGTCAGCTCGCGCATGTAGGCGTCGTTACCGGCATGGTCCGAAACCGCCTTGCCCACAATCTCTTTCATTCGGTCCAGCGCGTCGATCTGGCGCAGCATGACTCCGCTGCGCGCAGCCCGGGCGGCCATCTGCGCGACGTCGCCGCCAGGTACCGGCCAGGAACTGTAGGCACGGCGATCGGTTCGCCGCCGCGGAATGGCCGCCGCCAGTGCGATGTCAGGCTGGTCGGGAGGCTGCGGCACCACCTCGAGGGTGGCCAGGTGACGCGAGTTGTCGGGATCGGGGAACCGACTCACCTTCGCGTGCCAACCCATCGACGCCAACGCGACCACGCAGTGATGCAGCGCGACACCGCAACTGATGATCAGATCGCGCCCGTCCGGGTCGGTGTTCTCCAGCTGCATCTCCGGCTCGGAGAACAGCTCCAGACGTGCGGCACGCACCCGCCAGCGCCACGGCTGGGTGTTGTGAATCGACGGTGCGCGGGTGGCCAGAGTGAGGACCGTCCGCAGCGTGTCGGCATCGGGGAACTGGGCGTTCATGGGTGCCGAGCCCTTCCTATCGATGACTGTGGTCATCGTTTTAGGATCGTCCGCCGGCCGCTGCCAGGGCAGGGCACGAAGCCCCGGCGGTGTGGGACCTTTGGCCCTGCTGCACCCGGCCTGCACCGGCGGATAGTAATAATCATGGAGCACCTGAGCAGCTTGGACGCCGGGTTTCTGAAGGCCGAGGACGCTGATTCTCGGGTGAGCCTGGCCATCGGAGGTCTCGCGCTCATCGAAGGCCCGGCCCCCGAGCAGGACGCATTGCTTTCGTCGTTCAGCGAACGCATCCGCGGTTGTCCGCGGTTCGGGCAACGGCTGCGGTTGCATCCGCTGGATCTCGGCGCACCTGAGTGGGTGGTGGATCCTGACTTCGACATCGAGCGGCACATACGGCGCGTCGCGCTACCGCATCCCGGTGGCGACCGGGAGCTGTTTCGGTTGATCGCCGATGTGATGGCGCGGCGGCTGGACCGCGATCGGCCGCTGTGGGAGGTCTGGGTCATCGAGGGACTCGCCGACGAGCGCTGGGCGATGCTGACCAAGCTGCACCATTGCATGGCCGACGGCATTGCGGCCACGCACCTGCTGAGCGGGTTGTGTGATGACGGCGTGGGCGGCCACAGTTTCGCCCACAGCGCCGTCCGCGCGAGGGAAAAGCCTTCCGCCCCGAGGACAACACTGATCGGTGGATTGTTGAACACCTCGGCCGCGCTGACCGCGGGGATCGTCCGCGCCGTGCAGGGCGCGAGTGAGATCGCGGCAGGCTTGTTGAGGCCGGCTGCGTCGTCGCTCAACGGACCGCTGTCGGATCTGCGCCGGTACAGCGGGGCGCGGGTGGCCATGGCCGACATCGACCTGATTTGCCGGACGTTCGACGTGACTGTCAATGATGTTGCGCTGGCGGCGATTACCGAAAGCTACCGCAACCTCATGATCGAACGCGGTCTGAAGCCGGTGCGCGATTCGCTGCGCACGCTGGTACCGGTTTCGGTTCGGTCGGCCGACGCGTTCGACAAGACCGACAACCGGGTGTCGTTGATGCTGCCGAATCTGCCGGTGGACGAAGAGAATCCGGTGCAGCGGCTGCGGACCGTGCATGACCGGTTGGGCCGGGCCAAGGCCAGCGGCCAGCGGCAGGCGGGAAACCTGTTCGTGTCCTTGGCAAATCGTATTCCCTTTGCGCTAAGCGCGTGGACGGTCGGATTACTGATGCGGTTGCCGCAACGAGGCGTGGTGACAGTGGCGACGAACGTACCGGGACCGTCCCGGCCGCTTCGGGTCATGGGCAGGAACGTCGTCGGGCTCTACCCCGTCCCGCCCCTGGCCATGGACCTGCGGACCGGCGTGGCGATGCTCAGTTACGCCGACCACCTGTTCTTCGGAATCCTTGCCGACTACGACGTGGTGGCCGACGTCGACCAACTGGCCCGCGGCATCGAAGCCGCGGTGGCGCGTCTGGTGGCAATCAGCAAGCGCCGCAGGAATCCTCCCAGCCGCGGGCCGCTGTCACTGGTCGTGTGAAAGGCGCGGACCCGAACCGCTATGACGCCGTCTCGTTGCGGTCGGGCTCCGGGCCGAACTCGAACCGGCGGCCGGTGACGTCGCTCGGGGTCACCCGCACGTAATTGGGCTTGTTCGTTGCCGTCCACGGATACAGCCCGGCGCGGTCGGCTTTTTCGATGTCGGCCTCGGACTTCAACAGTTGGGCGCGACCGCGCACGATCACGCTCCAGCCCTCGACGACGTTGTGGTCGTCGGCCTCGAAGAGCACGGTGCGATTGGCGACCGCAGAGAACAGTTTGGTGCCTTCGGCAGTCCGGAACAGCACGGTGCGGTCCTGCGCCACGTAGTTGACGGGGAAGATTTCCGGCTCGCCGGCAAAGTTGGTCACCAGCCGACCGAGCGAGGCGGTGCCCAGCAGGTCCCAGCTTTCGCTCTCGGACAGGATGGTGAATGGCTCGTCGGTCATCGGCTCAGCCTTTCGGGTGACGAGTGGCGGATTTCCAGGACGGCAGCCAGCGGACGGCGCGGTGTCGGTGCCGGTCGGGGCTCCATCATGGGGGATACCCCGACGCGGATGAGCAGTTGCGGCTCGCCGCGCCCCCCGATCAGTTCACGCACGATGGCGCGACTCTGGGACGATTCGATCAGGTGGGTCAAGGTGCAGGTCGCCATTCCGGTCATGGTGCACTCCAATAGCACCGTCGAGAGTACTTCGCCGCACTGCAGCACATCGGCTCTCGTGTCCTGCGGTGTCGACAGAATCAGAATCGTCGACCAGTCGGCGGCGATCTCCGGACGCCGGTCCCGGTGGTCCCGGACCGGAAATTCCCGCGCGACATCGACCCGTCGGCGCTCGGTCTCGGACGGCAGGGCGGTTGCCGGCATTCCCTGCGCAAGCGTGAATTGTGAAGTCCACCAATCGAGTTCGGCGTGATACGTGGTGTCGTCGCGACGAAGTGCCGCGCTGAGCCGCGACGCCTGCACCAGGCGGTCGCGGTCCTGGTCGGCCAGGACGTCGAGCGCAACGGCGTCGTCGGCGAGAACGCTGCGCAGTACCGGTTCGAAATCGGCCCAGTTTCTGGGGGCGTCGAAGGGCAGCCGATCGGTGCGGCGGTGCAGAATTGCCGCCGCCCGGGTGTGCTGCGCCGGGGTGACGTGATCGAGCGGACTGAAATGCATCGTCGCCACATGCGCAGGGTCGTTCGGGTTCGGAAAGCGGGCGACGCCGGTGCGCCAACCCGCAGCGGTCATCGCGACGCGGAAATGGTCAAGTGCGCTGCCGCAGCTGAGGAGGGCTTGGCGGCCCGAAGGGTCGGCGGCCGGCACCGTCCGGTTGCGATCGGCGAAGAGGTGGACCGCCCCGTCCTCGACGACCCATCGCCAGGGTTGGCTATTGTGCACCGACGGCGCCCGGCAGGCCAGCTGGACTGCGTTTCTGACGACTTCGAGGTCCACCATGACGACGTTACGGCTGACACTTTCGGACCGGTAGGGACCTTGGTCATAATCACCAGCGGTACCAACAGTTTTCAGGCATTCCGACGCGGATCGCCGCGGCGGTCGCCGGTCGGAGCCGACGAACCTGAATGACTCCGCTTGCAATGTCGTGCCCACCTGGCATTCTGAACGGATGGCAGGCAAGGAGATCGATCCGATTCGGGCCAAGAGTGCGCTGGCCGTGATCAGGCAGAACCCGGGGATCGTCCTGTTCGCGGTGTCGCCGCTGATCGGCGTGGTGGCCGTCGTCTGGTACCTGCTCGGTGCCGGCTGGGGTATCGCGTTGGCGCTGGCGCTGCTGGTCGGCGGCGGTGCCTTCGTCATGCTCAAGCGCTGACGAGTCCGGCATGCGTTCGTGGTGGGGGTGGGGCACACTCGAGCAGGCCCTCACCGATCAGGAGACCAAGGACCTGGTGGCCCGGATGGCGGCCATGCTGCCCGGACAGGATCTGACGGACCACCGTCCGCCGGATCCGGCCGCGCTCGGGCTGCCCGGGCCCCGAATCACCCCGCCCGCGACGTTGAGCGCGCTGTGTTCGGCGCATCTCATCGACCGGGTGGGCCACGCGCGCGGCAAGGCGTTTCGGGACGTGGCGCGCAACCTGCAGGGCACCATCGATCATGTCCCCGATCTGATCGTGCGGCCGCGACGCGAGCAGGACGTGATCGACGTACTGGATTGGTGTGGGCGGGAAGGGATTTCGGTCATACCCTACGGCGGAGGCAGCTCGGTGGTGGGAGGCGTCGAGCCGCGCTTCGAGGGGCCCGCCGTCACCCTCGATATCAGCGCGATGAGCGCCGTGGTCGAGGTCGACGCCGTCAGCCGCGCCGCCCGAATCCAGGCCGGCGCGCTCGGCCCGTGGATCGAAGACCAACTCCGCCGCCACGATCTGACGCTGCGGCACTTTCCGCAGTCGTTCGCCTTCTCCAGCCTCGGCGGCTGGCTGGCCACCCGCGCCGGCGGGCATTTCGCCACGCTGTACACCCACATCGACGACCTCACCGAATCGGTGCGGGTGGTCACCCCCACCGGGATCAGCGAATCGCGGCGGCTACCGGGGTCCGGGGCGGGCCCGTCCCCGGACCGGCTGTTCATCGGCTCCGAGGGCACCCTCGGCGTCATCACCGAAGCCTGGATGCGGTTGCAGAACCGGCGCCGCTGGCAGGTCACCGCGTCGGTCGCGTTCGACCACTGGGCCGGCGCCGTCGCTGCGACCCGGTCAGTCGCGCAAGCCGGGCTCTTCCCGGCGAACTGTCGGCTACTAGATCCCGCCGAAGCGTTCCTCAACGCGGGCACGTCGGTCAGCGGCGGGCTTCTGGTGCTGGCTTTCGAATCCGCGGATCACCCGATCGACCCGTGGCTCACCCGGGCGCTGGAGATCGCCGCCGAATACGGCGGCACGGTGATTTCGCGCCGGAGCCGCGACTCCGACGGCGACAAGTCCAGCGAGACGGCCGACGCCTCGGAGTCCTGGCGTTCGGCGTTCTTGCGGATGCCGTATCAACGCGACGCCATGGCACGCCGCGGCGTCATCGCTGAAACCTTCGAAACCGCCTGCACCTGGGATGGATTCGACGCTCTGCATGCCGCGGTCACCGACGCCGCCCGGGCCGCGATCAGCCGGGTCTGCGGCACCGGAGTGGTGACCTGCCGGTTCACCCACGTCTACCCTGACGGACCGGCGCCGTACTACGGCATCTATGCGGGCGGCCGGTGGGGATCGCTGGACGCGCAGTGGGACGAGATGAAAGCCGCTGTGTCCGAGGCGATCAGCGCCACCGGAGGCACCATCACCCACCACCACGCGGTCGGTCGCGATCACCGGCCGTGGTACGACCGGCAACGTCCCGGCCCGTTCGCCGCGGCGCTACGTGCGGTGAAGCACACGCTGGACCCGGCGGGGATCCTCAACCCCGGAGTGCTGGTGGGATAGCGATCAGCCGTGCCCGATGTGCAGCAGTTTGGCGAGGTTGGCCAGTTTCACCCGCGGACGCCCGTGCGGTTCGCCCGCCGACCGCTCGAACTGGTCGATGAGATCCCAGTGGGCTGAGGTGACCACTTTCGGTTGGCGTTCGAGCAACCAGTCGGCGAGCTTGGCGGCATGGTCCTCGGGCCGTTCGGCAGCCCTGGCTTCGGCCAGGTCGGCCAGCACCGTGTCGACGGTGTCCTGGGAGTCGGACTTGTTGGTCCCGATCACCCCGGTGGGGCCGCGCTTGATCCAGCCGACGACGTACTCGTTGCGGCTGCCGTCGATCCGGCCGTCGCTGTGCGGGATGGTGCCCCGCTTTTCGTCGAACGGCAAACCGGGCGTCGGCTTGCCGCGGTAGCCGACCGAGCGCACCACCAGTTGCACCGGCAGTTCCTCGCGCTCGCCGGTGTCCTTGGCCGACACCCAGCCGTTGTCGTCGGTGACCAATTCGTTGCGGCCCAGGACGATTCGCTCGACGCGTTCGTCGCCCTTGATCTCGATCGGAGATGTCAAGAAGCGGAACACAATTCGCCGGTGGCCCGGTCGCGGCTCCCGCTGCGCGTAGTCCCGCAGCACTTTGATGTTCTGCTTGGTCGTCTTGCCTGCGGCCTCGGCGGCCTCGTCGGTGATGTCGGCGAACTGGGCGGGGTCCACGATCACGTCGACCCCGTCGAGCTCACCCAACTCGCGCAACTCCAGCGTGGTGAACGCCGTCTGGAGCGGACCGCGGCGCCCGATGACGACCACCTCTTCCACACCGCGCGGTCGCAGCGATTCCAGCGCGTGGTCGGCGATGTCGGTCTGTCCCAGCACGTCGGGGTCGGTGACCAGGATGCGGGCGACGTCGATCGCAACGTTGCCGTTGCCGATCACGACGGCCCGGGCGCCGGACAGGTTCGGTGTCTTCTCCTCGAAATGCGGGTGGGCGTTGTACCAGCCGACGAAGTCGACGGCGGAGATGCTGCCGGGCAGATCCTCGCCGGGGATGTTCAACGGTTTGTCCGACTGCGCGCCGACGGCGTAGATCACCGCGTCGTACTGCTCGGCGAGCTCACTGGCGTGCACGTGCTCGCCGACCACCACGTTGCCGAAAAAACGGAAACGCGGATCACCGGCGATCTTCTCGAACTGTTTGCTGATCGATTTGATCTTGGGGTGGTCGGGGGCGACGCCGGACCGCACCAGGCCCCACGGGGTGGGCAGCATCTCGAGCATGTCGACCGCGACAGTGAGGTCGTCGGACGCGTCGGCGGCCTTGAGCAGGGATGCGGCGGCAAAGAAACCCGACGGACCGGAGCCGACGATCGCAACATGATGGGAACGCATGTCGTGCCTTCTGTTCGTGCTCGACTGCACGCGAGGGCCGGCGTCACAGTCGAGCGTTGCACTGATGGTCTCCTGATGCTAGACGGTGCTGCCGGTAACGTGGGCGCCTGTGGAACTTGACCGTCAAGCAGAAATCGCCGCTCTGGACTCCACCCTCACCACGGTGGAACGGGTGCTCGATGTGGACGGTCTGAAGAGCCGGATCGAAAAGCTCGAAAAGGAAGCGTCCGACCCTAATCTGTGGGACGACCAGGCGCGCGCGCAGAAAGTCACCAGTGAGCTGTCGCACACCCAGGGTGAGCTGCGCCGGATCGAAGAGTTGCGGCAACGCCTCGACGACCTGCCGGTGCTGTACGAACTGGCCACCGAAGAAGAGGGAGCCGAGGGCGATTCCGCGCTCGCCGAAGCCGACGCCGAGCTCAAGGCGTTGCGCGCCGACATCGAAGCCACCGAAGTGCGTACTTTGCTGTCCGGCGAGTACGACGAACGTGAGGCCTTGGTCACAATTCGCTCCGGAGCGGGCGGGGTCGACGCCGCCGACTGGGCCGAGATGCTGATGCGGATGTACATCCGGTGGGCTGAACAGCACAAATACGGCGTTGAGGTGTTCGACACGTCCTACGCCGAGGAGGCCGGGATCAAGAGCGCGACCTTCGCCGTGCACGCACCGTTCGCCTACGGCACTCTCTCGGTCGAACAGGGCACCCACCGTCTGGTGCGCATCAGTCCGTTCGACAACCAAAGTCGACGTCAGACGTCTTTCGCGGAGGTGGAGGTGCTCCCGGTGGTGGAGACCACCGACCACATCGAAATCCCCGAAGGCGACCTGCGGGTCGACGTCTACCGGTCCAGCGGGCCGGGCGGGCAATCGGTCAACACCACCGACTCGGCGGTTCGACTCACCCACATCCCAACCGGTATCGTCGTCACTTGCCAGAACGAGAAGTCGCAACTGCAGAACAAAGTTTCGGCGTTACGAGTGCTTCAGGCAAAGTTGTTGGAGCGCAAGCGTTCCGAAGAACGCGCGGAGTTGGACGCCCTGAAAGGTGACGGCGGCAGCTCCTGGGGAAACCAGATGCGGTCCTATGTACTGCACCCATATCAGATGGTCAAGGATCTGCGCACCGAGTTCGAAGTGGGCAATCCTGCGGCTGTCTTGGACGGAGACATCGACGGGTTCCTGGAAGCAGGGATCCGCTGGCGTAACAGAAAAGATGACGACTAATACAACGGCTATTTCTTTGAGGCTCGCCGATGCGGCGCAGCGCTGGCACGACTTCTGGCGCGGTCAGATCGGCGAATGGATCATCACCCGGGGCCTGCGGATCGCCATGCTGGTGATCGCGGCCATACTCGCCGCGCGGTTGGTGCAGTGGGTCGCCCAGCGGGTGACCAGCCAACTCGACGAGGGCTTCGCCGAAAGCGACGCCCTGGTCCGCTCGGAGGCAACCAAACACCGCCAGGCGGTCGCATCGGTGATCTCCTGGGTGTCGATCGTGCTGATCTCGATCGTGGTGATCGTGCAGATCGGCAGCGTGCTGCAGTTCTCGGTGGGCGGATTGATCGCGCCGGCGACAGTGGTGGGCGCCGCGCTGGGCTTCGGGGCCCAGCAGCTGGTCAAGGACCTGCTCTCGGGCTTCTTCATCATTGTCGAGAAGCAGTACGGGTTCGGTGACCTGGTGTCGCTGACGGTCTCGGGGATCGCCGCCGAGGCCCGCGGCACCGTGGAGAACGTGACCTTGCGGGTCACCCGGCTGCGCTCCTCGGACGGGGAGCTTTTCACCATTCCCAACGGTTCGATCGTCAAGACGATCAACCTGTCCAAGGACTGGGCGCGCGCGGTGGTCGACATCCCCGTCTCGACCAGCGCCGACCTCAACCGGGTCAACGAAGTCCTGCATCAGGAGTGCGAGCGGGCACTCGAGAACCCGCAGCTGGGCGACCTGCTGCTGGACGCGCCGACGGTGATGGGTGTCGAGAGCATCGAACTCAGCACCGTCACACTGCGGCTGGTGGCCCGCACCCTGCCGGGCAAGCAGTTCGAGGCCGGCCGCCAGTTGCGGGTGCTGGTCATCCGGGCACTGGCCAAGGCGGGCATCGTGACGGCGGCCGATGCCACCGTGGGCGTCGTCGACGACGGCGGTGTCGCCGATCCCGAGGCCGGTGAGGGAACCGACCTGGACAAGTCCGCGGGTCAGGTGACGCGCCGATGAAACTCGAACTGAACCTGCTGAACAAGCGGCGGGAACCGGGGGAGCGTCGGGCGCCGAGTCACCTGTTCGGTGGTCGTGTCCGCACGTCGACCATCGTCTTGATGGTGGCGTTCCTGGCCATCTGGTGGGCCTACGAGACGTACCGCCCGCAGGAGCAGGCGCCGAGCCCCGCCCCGTCGTCGCAAATGGTCCCGCCGGGTTACGTGCCGGACCCCGACTACACCTGGGTGCCGCGCACCAGGGTGGAGCAGCCGCAGCGCACGCTGACGCCGACACCCACCACCACCACGACGACGACGCCGCCGCCACCGCCGCCGACGACGACCACGACGACGACCACGCCGTTGATCCAGTTGCCGTGCATCCCGCCGTTCTGCACGCCGACGTCGACGCCCAGTCCGATTCCGTCAGCGCCACCGCAGCAACCGGGACCCGTCCCGCCGGCGCCGGCTCGCTGATTCTCGCGGCCCGGCGAGACACCCCGCTACACTGGCGTGCCGTGATGATCACCCTGGAACATGTCACCAAGCAGTACAAATCGTCCGCGCGTCCAGCCTTGGACGACGTCAACGTCCAGATCGACAAGGGTGAGTTCGTGTTCCTCATCGGTCCGTCCGGGTCGGGCAAGTCGACGTTCATGCGGCTGCTGCTGGCGGCGGAGACACCCTCGTCCGGGGACATCCGGGTCTCGAAGTTCCACGTCAACAAGCTCAGCGGCCGTAACGTTCCGAAGCTGCGTCAGGTGATGGGCTGCGTGTTCCAGGACTTCCGGTTGCTGCAACAGAAGACCGTGTACGACAACGTCGCCTTTGCGCTGGAGGTCATCGGCAGACGCACTGACACGATCAACAAAGTGGTGCCCGACGTGCTCGAGACGGTCGGACTGTCGGGCAAGGCCAATCGGCTGCCGCACGAGTTGTCCGGCGGCGAGCAGCAGCGGGTGGCGATTGCGCGGGCGTACGTCAATAAGCCGCTGGTGCTGCTGGCCGACGAGCCCACCGGGAACCTCGACCCCGACACCAGTAAGGACATCATGGATCTGTTGGAGCGGATCAACCGCAACGGGACGACGGTGTTGATGGCGACACACGACCACCACATCGTCGACGCGATGCGGCAGCGGGTGGTCGAGTTGTCACTGGGCAGGCTGGTTCGTGACGAACAGCGCGGCGTCTACGGGATGGATCGCTAAGTGCGCTTCGGATTCCTATTCAACGAGGTCCTGACCGGCCTGCGTCGCAACGTCACCATGACGATCGCGATGATCCTGACCACCGCCATCTCGATCGGGCTGTTCGGCGGCGGACTGCTGGTGGTGCGACTGGCCGACAATTCGCGGGCCATCTATCTCGATCGCGTCGAGACGCAGGTTTTTTTGACCAATGACATCTCGGCCAACGACACGAGCTGCACCGGCGATCTGTGCAAGGCGCTGCGGAACAAGATCGAGACCCGGCAGGACGTCAAGTCGGTGCGCTTCGTCAACCAGCAGACCGCCTACGACGACGCGATGCGCAGGTTCCCGGAGTTCAAGGATGTCGCCGACAAGGACTCCTTCCCGGCCTCGTTCATCGTCAAGCTGTACAGCCCCGAGCAGCACAGAGACTTCGTCGCCGCCATAGAGGGGCAGCCCGGCGTGCGGGACACCCTCAACCAGAAACAGCTGATCGACCGGCTGTTCGCCGTGCTGGACGGTCTGAGCAAGGCGGCGTTCGCCGTCGCACTGGTCCAGGCGGTCGGGGCGATCCTGCTGATCGCCAACATGGTTCAGGTCGCCGCCTTCACCAGGCGCACCGAGATCGGCATCATGCGACTCGTCGGAGCCAGCCGCTGGTACACCCAACTGCCGTTCCTGGTGGAGGCCATGCTGGCCGCCACGATCGGCGTGGTGATCGCCATCCTCGGCCTGATCGGCGTGCGGACCTTCTTCCTGGAAGGGGCGTTGAGCCAGTTCTATGAAGCCCATTTGATCGCCAAGGTCGACTACGCCGACATCCTCTACATCGCGCCGTGGTTGTTCCTGGTCGGCGTGGCGATGGCCGGCTTGACCGCCTATGCCACGCTGCGGCTCTACGTCCGGCGGTAGCCGTGGCCAACAAGCCCCAGTCCAAGCGACGCGCAGACGGCAAACAAATCATCGCCAGCAATCGCAAGGCCCGGCACAACTATTCAATCCTCGAAGTGTTCGAGGCCGGGGTGGCGCTGCAGGGCACCGAAGTCAAGAGTCTGCGCGAGGGGCATGCCTCATTGGTCGATGCGTTCGCCACCGTTGACGACGGCGAGATCTGGTTGCGCAACGTACACATTCCCGAATACCGGAACGGCAGCTGGACCAATCACGCACCGCGGCGCAACCGCAAGCTGCTGTTGCACCGTCGGGAAATCGACGGGCTGATCGGCAAGATCAGGGAAGGCAACTACGCCCTGGTGCCGCTGTCGATGTATTTCTACGAAGGCAAAGTCAAGGTCGAACTGGCGCTGGGCCGCGGCAAGCAGGCGCACGACAAGCGTCAGGATCTGGCCCGTCGTGACGCGCAGCGGGAAGTGGTCCGGGAGTTGGGCCGTCGGGCCAAAGGCATGGCCTGAGCGGTTCCGGCACGTCTAGGATCCGAGGATGGCCGACCGCCCCGTGACCGTGCTCGACAAAACCACAGTGCTGGCGGGCCTTTTCGCCGTGTGGGACGACATCGACGCGCTTGCCGACGGTCTCTCCGAGGCGCAGTGGGAGACCCCGAGCGCGCTGACCGGCTGGGACGTCAAAGCGGTGGTGTCGCACATCATCGGCACCGAGTGCTTCCTGCAGGGCATCAGCCCGCCGGAGCCCGATATCGACGTCAAGTCACTCGATCATGTGCGCAACGACATCGGCGTGATGAACGAGTGCTGGGTGCGCAGTCTCAGCAAGGAATCCGGCGCCGAGGTGCTCCGCCGATTCCGGGAGGTGACCAACACCCGGCGCAACGTGCTCGCCGACCTGTCCGACGCCGACTGGCAGGCGGTGCTGCCCACGCCGGCGGGCATGGACAGTTACGGACGGTTCATGCGGATCCGGGTCTTCGACTGCTGGATGCACGAGCAGGACATCCGGATCGGGTTGGACCGGCCGTCGTCCGACGCGCAACTGGACGGCCCCGCGGCACGGTTGTCACTCGACGAGATGGCGGCGAGCATGGGGTTCGTGGTCGGCAAACTGGCCAAGGCGCCGGAGGGGTCGCGGGTGTTGTTCGAGCTGACCGGCCCGCTGGCGCGTTCGGTTCGGGTCAGCGTCGACGGCCGCGCGCAGGTGGTCGACGACTTCGGTGGTGCGGAGCCGACGGCGACGCTGCGGCTGGATGCGCTGCAATTCACCCGGCTCGGCGGTGGGCGTCCGTTGTGTCCGTCGCGCGATCAGGAGATCGAGTTCAGGGGCGACCTTGAGGTCGCGCAGCGCATCGTTGAGCGAATGAATTTCGTTATCTGACACCGCGATTCGCCTCGCGAATGGCCTGCGCCGGGCCGGCAATGCGACATAGGTCACATCTGTCGAATAGATGTGGTCAACCCAGCCACGCCGGGTAGCCGACTGCAAGGAAGCTTTGGCTATTCAATCGCTGGGAGGCGAATCTCAAATGACTGCACCAGATTTGACCAGACTGCTCGCGCAGCTGCGTACCCTGCTCGACCTGACCAACACCGAAATCCAGATCGCGGAAACCCGCGTGGCACAAGCACGTACGGACGCGGTGCGCCGTGAACTCGCCCAGAACGCCGAGAACGGGCGCAAGCGGGCCGAAGCCCTCGAGTCCGCGGTACGGGATCTCGGCGGCTACCCAGACGTCATCGCGCCCCTGCTGGGCCGCGCCACCGCGTTGGTGAAGGCGCTGACCGAACAGGCTGAGCCGTTCGACGAAGCGCTGCTCGGTGACCTGGCCCTGGAGGACCAGCTACTGGACCGCGCCCGCTACACCAAGGCGCTGGCGATCGCCGCGAAGCGCAAGGACATCGAGGAACTGGCGGAACGGCTGATTACCGCTCACTCGGCGACGGTGGACTGGTTGACGACGGTGCTGGCCGAAGACGCGCTCGGTGGGCCTGCGGCCCTGCGGCGCACCCCGACGCAGATGGCAGCGGGGGCGGCGGTCCGGTGGGTCAACCTGCCGGTCTCCTGGTCGGCTCGCGGTCTGGAGCGGGCCGTCGACGCGCTGCGCAACCGGGGTCTGACGCTGAACGACCTGGTCAAGCGGACCGGGAACGCGGGCGAGATCGCCGCAAAAGCGCTGTCCGCCTCGCAAAGCGCGGCACTGAAGGCCGCCGAGCGGGTGACCCGCTCGGAGGGGGCCGACGAAGCCGCGGACGCCGTGCATTCGGGACGCGCCGCGGCGGGGGTTCTGGACGCGAGTGAGTTGCCCGTCGAGAACTACGACGAGCTCAACGTGGGCGATGCCGTAACGGCGATCAAGGATCTGACCGAGGCCGGTGACGTGCGTGTGGTCTTGGCCTACGAGGAGGCGCACAAGAACCGTCAGGGCGTGGTCTCGGCCGCGCAGACGCGCGTTGCCGCAATCGCGAAAGAGGCCGTCGGCATCAGCTGACCTGCTTATCAGCACTCCGAGTACCCCCGAGACCAGCAATGATCGGGGGTACTCGGCTTGTCGGGGGCCGCATCGTCCAGGTGCTTCGTGACCCGATCGGAAACAAAATCGCGTTGCCGCTAGTTCTAACCGGCGTACCATAGGGAGTCCTGCCGGAGACCCGGCAGGGATGTTCGAAGTTAACAAGACAAGGGGCTGAACGGTTTCGACTTCGCGCATCGAATCAAGGGAAGCGTGCCGGTGCAGGCAAGAGACCACCGTAAGCGTCGTTGCAACCAATTAAGCGCCGAGTCACATCAGCGCGACTACGCTCTCGCTGCCTAAGCGACAGCTAGTCTGTCGGACCGGGAACGCCCTCGACCCGGACCCCGGCATCAGCTAGAGGGATCCACCGATGAGTTCGGTCGCGGGACTCATCGGGACACCAACAGCGACTGGGATCGTCATCCTGGCTAGTTCGCGTGACCAGGAGATCCGAGCAGAGGCATAGCGGACTGCGCACGGAGAAGCCTTGAGGGAATGCCGTAGGACCCGGGTTCGATTCCCGGCAGCTCCACCGATTTAATTTGCAATTCTGTAGCCGCTTCAAGCTATGGCGATCGGCTCGTCAACGATTCCGGGGGCGTCTGTTCTCGAACGCCCCGCATACCGCGACCTTCGCGGTGCCGTCCTCATAGATGGTCGGCAGTCATCGCTGTCCTTCAAGGAACGCGACCAAGCCGAAGGATTTGGAGCGCTGCTATCGATGGAATTGATGAGCGCGACGAAAACGCCCTGGCCGATCATGGCCGATCATGCCAACGAAAGCCGTTAAAGCCCCTCGGGCAGGGCATCGCGAGTCAGCTCGCAATGCCCGCTAGGGCGTAGATGTCTTTTTGGATCGTCTCGCAGATGTCCTCGAGGGGGAGGTCGTTCGCATCATATCCGAAGGGGTCTTCGATCTCGACGCCGATTTCCTCGATGCCGAAGAATGTATAAGTAATGATCAGGACGTCGATAATGGTCGTCCAGCCGAAGGTCTCGACCATGGCGAAGGGGAGGGTGAAGCAATAGAGCACAAGCGCGCGGCGTAGGTGAACGGCGTAGGCGAAGGGCATCGGCGTCTTGCGAATTCGTTCGCAGCTGCCGAGGTAGTCGATTAGCAGCTGAATGTTCTGGTCCAGCGTCGTCAGCATGATGTCAGAGATGAGGTCGCGCTCGCCCGCCTCCCGGAGGCAATCAGTCATGTTGCCGGCGACAGCGAGGGCGGGATGTTGGGCGTTGATCGCCTGCTGCGCCTCAGCAGGTGGAAGTTCGGTGATGTGCGGCCCGAGGCCTTCGGTGCCGCGCAGGCGGTGCATGACCGCCCAGGGAAAGGCGGCTGTCCATCGGGTGAGACGGGCGACCAGCGCCGGATCGCCCTTAACGTATGCGGTCGTGCTTCGCACCAGGTTTCGTGATTCGTTGACGATCCCTCCCCATAGTCTGCGTCCCTCCCAAAAACGGTCGTAGCTAGAGCTGGTACGGAACACCAGCAGCAGACCGAGGGCGAGGCCCATCAGGGTGTGCAGCTGGATCGGCATGCCGACCGGAAAGACATAATTATGAAAGGCAACAACCGCCGCCGACCAAGCCACGCATAGGGAGACCCGACCGATGATCTCCCGCACCAGCGAGCCGCGGATATCGAAAAAGTGGCTCAGCCATTTGTGCGGATCGTAGTCAATCATAAATTCGTTCCGCCTAAATGGGATGGACGGTTAGTAGGCGCAGGCGCGGGGTCTTTGTGAGGGCTTCTGTGGCAACGGTTCTGGCACGCTCAGACTGCGGAGCACGCTCCCGCTCGCACCGTCGCCGGATCGTGCCAGATTTGGATGCTTGGCGCAACAACCTTGCAATTGACGACTGAGCAGCGCCCGGTGGCGGTGGAAGAGCTCCGTCAAAATCCACCTTGTCCCCGGCGCCGTCCAACGCTAACTGGCCTTGCTCGTGGCTACCTGACCTGGAGCAGGTCGACCACGAAGATCAACGACTCGCCGGGCTTGATGACGCCACCGGCGCCACGCTCGCCGTAGGCGAGGTGGGCGGGAATGACCAGTTGCCGGCGACCGCCCACCTTCATGCCCTGCACGCCCTGGTCCCAGCCCTGGATGACCTGGCCGACGCCGAGTTGGAATGTCAACGGGTCGCCGCGGTTATAGGAAGCGTCGAACTCTTCGCCGGTGGAGTGTGCGACGCCGACGTAGTGCACGACCACCGTGTTACCGAAGGTAGCCTCCGCGCCGTCGCCCTCGACGACGTCGGTGATGACCAGGTCGGTGGGCGGCTCCCCGCCGGGGTAATCGATCTCGGGCTTCTTTGCAGTCATGTCCACCACATTGGCAGATGGTCACCGGCGGTCTTGCCGACGGGTGGTAGGTCTGGGACCAAGTCCTTGGCCTGGTTGCTTGGCTCAGAATGTTAAGGCGACCGGTTCGCTTTCGGCTGCTCCACTGATCTTCGCGCCGGCGGGACTAGCACCGTCGTCGCTGGCACCGCGCTCAGGTCTATCGACGTTGATCCCCGCCAACTGCTGCCGTCAGCAGCGACTGCGCATTTGCGGGTAATCTCGCGCCAATTCAAATCGTTTGGCGCAGGACCATTCACTGTTTAGCATCTCAACTCGACAGTGGGTCAGGGTCGATTCCCTGCAGATTCACCATTCGAGAATCGACGATTAGAGCGGGTGCAATGACGATTGACGGCGTCTACAAGAACCGCCACGCAACCAACTGGCACCGCGACATCGCGGAAGCCAACACCGTGCTCTGCACTCAAGTCGGCTCCGGGCTGCACGGTGTCACCATCGCGGGTACCGACGACCGCGACGAAATGGGCATCTGCATCGAACCGCCGGAGTGCGTCATCGGCCTGCGCCAGTTCGAGCAGTACCAATACCGCACCCAGCCCGAAGGCGTCCGATCCGGCGCCGGGGACCTCGATCTGGTCATCTACAGCCTGCGCAAGTGGGCGAGGCTCGCAGCGGCCGGCAACCCCACCGTGTTGCTCCTGCTGTTCGCCCCGGAGAGCGAAATCGTCAAGATCGAGGAACCTGGGCGCGATCTGCGTCAGCACCCCGAGCTGTTCCTGTCGCGCGACTGCGGCCGTCGTTTCGTCGGCTACCTCGACGCTCAGCGAGAACAGATGCTCGGGCTGCGGTCCAAGCACACCAATCGTCCCGAACTCATCGAGGTGTTCGGCTTCGACACAAAATTCGCCTATCACGCTGTGCGACTTGGCATTCAGGGCCTTGAGCTGCTCACCACCGGGCGCATCACGTTGCCGATGCCGGAACCGTCGCGCAGCTGGCTGTATGACTTGCGCATCGGCAAGGTCGACAAGCAGACCGTCCTCGACACGATTGACAACGTGCGCAACGAGCTCGTCGCGCATACGGACAGCTCGGATCTGCCGGATCACTGCGACTACGACAAATTGAACCGGTGGTTGGTCGACTCCCACAACCGTTGGTGGCAGCGATGATTGGATCCGCGGCCGGATCCCGCGCTCAGTCGAAGAGTTGATCGAGCGCTTTGCGTTCGAGTTCCACCCAGCGTTCGATCCGAGCACGGACCTTGTTCACCTCGTCCGGGCTCAGATGCTCGGCACCGTCGGGGGTGATGCGGCACATATCCATTGGGCCCCCGACGCTCGACGACGAAGCGTCCAACGCGTCGAGCACTCGTAGCGCGGCAACCAGCCCGTGGTCCACGTCGCGCTCGGTCATGCGGAAGTGTGCCAGCAGGGCGTGCGCCTGCTGCGCCATAGCCGCGCCACTGCCGATGGCTTGGAAGCCGGTCTCTTCGTGGTGTCCGATCAGACCGTTGGGGTCCACGTCGATGATGAACGGGACGTCACCGGCGTACCCCGCGGCGAGGACGTACGTGGCAGGTGTTCCTGCGGGCTGCTGTGCCGGCACATGCTCGATGTAGTTCTCGTAGTGATATTTGAGTACCGGCAGTACCCGGGCCTGCAGCGCATGGCCGATGTCTCTTGCCTCCACCACCGACTCGGCCTCGGATTTGAAGATCTGCTCGAGGTCGTACAGCACCGCGCGGGAGCCGCTGCCACCCCACGCTGCATGTTTGCCCAAGGGATGCAGCTTCTGTGCGGGATAGGTCAGACCGCGACCACCGTCGGTGATCTGCGAATCGGAGGCCATCACAATGCCGTCGGCGCAGCGGAGCGCGATAACGACGGTCACGGCAGAATCCGTGTGGAAAGCATCTGCCGATCGTCTCACGGAAGGTATGCGGGGCGCGCCGAACATTGGTGGGCTGCTCGATTTCGTGTAGATGCAACAGCCTCGCTCCGATCGCGGTAGCCCTGCCACGCACGACCGGATCGGCTCCGGCCCGCGCGCACGGCTAAGCTGCCCTTTGGCCCGGCGACTGGAGGTCTGCAGTGCGAGGATTCGTTCGTGCGGTGGCAGTGTCATTGGCTGTTGGCGTGGTGCTTGTCGGGTGTAGCCATTCGACCGAACAGCAAGCCAAGCCCAAAGTCGGCCCGTGGGGCGTCAACCTGTCCGACATGGACCGTTCCGTGCGGCCCGGCAACGACTTCTTCTCATACGCCGTGGGTACGTGGGCGAAGAACGCCAAGATTCCCGCCGACAAGGTGTGCGCGGGCGTCAATCTCGATGTGCAGAATCAACTCAACGCGGACCTGAGGGCGATTGTCGAGGGCGCCGGCGCCAAACACGCACCCGCCGGCGATATCTCGCAGCAGATCGGCGACCTGTTCGCGTCCTATATGGACGAGGCATTGCTGAACCGCAAAGGCGTCGAACCGGTGCGGCCTTTCCTGGCGTCCATCGAAGCCGTCAACGACCGGCCGGCCCTCGGCGCGGTGCTCGTCTCGTTCAACGGCAAGACGCGGGTCAGTGACCCCTTCCCGGTCTCGGTGGAGATCGACCCCAACAATCCCACGCGCTATGTGCCCATCATCTGGCAGGGCGGCCTTTCGCTCGGCGAACGCAGCTACTACGTGGACACCGACGCCGAATCAGTCGACCTGCGCAATAAGTTCGTCGCCCACGCCGCCCGGATGCTCGGCCTGGCCGGGTACACCGACGGCCAACAGCAGGCCGAACAACTTCTCGCCCTCGAGACCAAGCTGGCAGAGGTGCAGGTGCCGCGCGAGGACGAGCGGGATGTGGTCAAGACCAACAACATGATGCCGCGCGCTGAGGTCGAGCAACTCGGGCAGGGCGCGCCGCTGCATGATCTGTTCGACGCGCTGCAGCTGCCGGCGGTGACCGACTTCCAGGTCGGTATGCCCGACGTATTACGAAAGACCGCAGGGCTTTTCGCGACTGAGCCGCTGGACTCGTGGAAGTCCTACCTGCGTTACCAGGTCCTCAACGCTTACGGTGGTGACCTTTCGACGCCATTCGCCGATGAGCTGTTCGACTTCTACGGCCGAACCCTGTCCGGCGCCAAGGACCGCGCACCGCGGGTCGAGCGCGGCGTCTCCCGAGTGAGTAAGGGGCTCGGCGACCCGGTCGGCGAACTCTATGTCAACGCGCATTTCAGCCAGCAGACACGAGACAAGGCGCGGGCGTTGGTGGAAAACCTGCGCACGGCGTACGGCAAACGCATCGACGCGGCCACCTGGATGGCGCCGGAAACCAAGCGCGAAGCCCAGGCCAAACTCGCAGCGCTGGTCGCCAAGATCGGCTACCCGGACCAGTGGAAGTCCTACGCGACGGTCAAGATTGCGGCGGACAACCTCGTCGGCAACGGCGACGCACTGTCGGTCTGGTCCTGGAACGACGACCGCAGCAAGTTGGGCAAGCCGATCGATCGCGGCGAATGGAGCATGACGCCGCAGACCAATAACGCCTACTACTCGCCGCGGCTCAACGACATCGTCTTTCCCGCGGCGATCCTGCAGCCGCCGAACTACGACCCGGCAGCCGATCCCGCCGTCAATTACGGTGCCATCGGCGCCACCATCGGTCACGAGATGAGCCACGCCTTCGACGACCAGGGCCGCAAGAGCGACGGCACCGGTATGCAGCGCGACTGGTGGACCCCGGCCGATGCCGACCGTTATACGGCCGAGTCCAACAAACTCGTCGCGCAGTTCAACGGATACGAGCCGCTGCCGGGCAACCACATCAACGGAGCGGTGACACTCGGCGAGAACACCGCCGACCTCGCCGGACTGCGCATCGCCTACGACGCGTACAAACTGTCCCTCGGCGGAAAAGAGGCGCCGGTCATCGACGGCTTCACCGGTGATCAGCGGTTCTTCCTCGCGTTCGCGGCGAGCTGGCGGGAGGTCTGCCGGCCCGAAACCGAACGCCACCGGTTGCTTTCAGATGTCCACAGCCCGGCCAAGTTCCGGGTCGACGGGATCGTCCGCAATATGGACGAATGGTATGCGGCGTTCGATGTCCAACCGGGCGACGCGTTGTACCTCAAGCCGGAAGACCGCGTCCGCGTCTGGTGATCGAGTCGTCCTGACGACGTCCGTGAAACGAATCGCGGCCGCCCAGCGATAACAGCAACGTAACGAGTTGTGCCTCGGCTGGGCGGGGAAGCGTATGAAGGCCAAGCGAATCGCGGCGGTCATCGCCGTGAGCAGCGCCCTGATGCTGGGATCCTCGCTGCCTACCGCGGTCAACGCCGACACGGTGACCATCCGGACGAAAGGCGCTACCACCAACCGCAACCCGCTCGGTGGCTACGAGGGCTACTGCACCTGGGGTGCCCAGGAACTGATACACGCTCACACCGGTTACTACGTCGCAGCACTCACCGGCAACGCGGAGATCTGGGCCAGCCAAGCTGGGGCGGCGGGTTGGACGGTGGTGAGCGAAGCGCAGCCCCGCTCAATCGCCGTTTACAGCAGTGCACTGGTCGGGGGAGTCGGTCACGTCGCCTGGGTCGATGTCGTCGACGCCGGCGAAATGGCAATCACTGAAATGAATTTCGGACCCGGTGCCAGCGCCGCGAACGGCTTCCGCACAGCGGGTTTCGGCGCGTTCGATTCGCGCACCGTGCGAGAAATCCCGGGCGTGAGTTACATTCTGATCCCCTGATGCGCAGGGAGTCCGCACCTGCGTGTCCAAAACCGTTGTGGCACTATGCCAATGCAGTACTCAAGAACGTCCCGGCCCCGTAGGTGGCCAACAGAGTGGACAACGTGCCGAGTAGGGCGACCACGATGAACGGCGACAGGATCAGTGCGCCCAGCGGTATGAGGGTGACCAGGGCGTTGTCCTCAGCCGGGGCGATGCAGCTTACTCGTCGCTTTCCCGGGGAAGCCGCCTTTCCGAAGTCAAGTACGCGCAAATTGCCGCAAGCCGCTAGGCGCTTGCACCATTTGGGCATAAGCTCCGATTACTCGGCGATCGATTGACTGGGCAACCCGCGTTGCCCTGAGGCGGTGGGGAGCGACGCAGTGTCATCTGTTTTTTTATTGCCCGACGTCATGTTCACAGCGGCCGGCGACGCGGCGTCAATTGGCGCAACCGTCTCGACGGTGAACAAGGGCGTGGCCGATGCCACTACGGGGGTATTGGCCGCCGCCGAAGATGAGGTATCGGCGGCGATCGCCGCGCTGTTCTCTGCCCACGGCCAGGGTTATCAGGCGCTGAGCGCGCAAGCGGCGGCGTTCCACGAGGAATTCGTCCGGGCGCTGACCAGTGCCGGCGGCGCCTATGCCGCCGGTGAGGCGGCCAACGCTGCGTTGCTGGATGCCGTCCAGTTGGTGGAGCAGTTTCCCGCTGAGGTCGCCACCGGATTTGCCCGGGTGGGCAACGAAATCTTCATCTTCATCTTCGGCGCGCCGGCCGGGCCGCCCATCCCGGCAACGCAGACCGGCGGCTTCTCGGGCGCGCCGTCCTTGATAACCCGTTTCGAAGAAGCGCTGCTGTATCCGCTCAAACCGCTGCTCAGCGTGTCGGGGCTGGAGACCTACCTGGCAGCGCCGGGTAATCCGCTGTTGGCGTTGGTGGCCAGCGACATTCCACCGTTGTCGTGGTTCATCGGCAACTCTCCGCCGCCGTTCTTGAATTTGCTGCTGGGAGAAACGGTGTCGTACACCTCGACGCCGGAGGGGATGAGCGTCGTGCACATCACGCCGATGAATGCCACCGGTGAGCAGGTGATCGCCATTCACGGCGGTGCCTTCATCTTCCCGCCGTCATTTCTGCACTGGATTCACTACTCGGTAATGGCATATACGACCGGTGCGACTATTCAGGTGCCCATCTACCCGTTGCTGCAGGAGGGGGGTACCGCCGGCGTCGTGGTGCCTATGATGGCTGACTTCATCGCCTCGCAAACCGGGCTACACGGAACGCCCAATGTCAGCGTGATCGGTGACTCCGCAGGTGGCAATCTCGCTCTGGCTGCAGTTCAACAGATGGTCATTGACAATGCCACCCTGCCGTCGTCGATGGTGTTGCTGTCACCGTGGTTGGACCTGTCGATGACGAACCCGAATATTGCTTTCGTTCAGGATCCGCTGTTACCTGTCGGGCTTGCGCAGCAATTCGGCAAACAGTGGGCAGGTAGTCTTCAGCTGGATGATCCCTGGGTTAGTCCGTTGTATGGCGACCCCATCGGTCTCCCGCCAACGACGGTGTATACGGGCAATTTGGATATCCTCTCGCCGGATGCGATTCTGCTCAAGCAGTTAGCGGCCGACGCCGGGATCGCGAATATGAACTTTGTATTAGCTAACGGCCAAATCCACGACTGGCTGATCCTCACTCTGGACGGTCCGCAATACTGGTCGCAGATCAACCGAGAACTCGGTATCGCAGCTTGAGTGCAGGATCCGCGTGATCCTGTCCGTCGACCTCGGCAAAACGTCGTGTCGGGCCGCCGCAGCCGGCCGCAGAGCACAGGGACCGGGCGCGCCCGGCCTCGCGTCGCCCGGGGGAGTGCGGGCTGCGCAGGCGGCCATCCTGGCGGTGGCGCGGCAGTTCGAGCCCATCGACGACATGATCGTCGGGGCTGCCGGGGCGCTGACGGCACCGGACCAAGCCCGCCAACTCGCTGCGGTGCTGCTGACTTCGATAGGCGCGGCGCGGGTGACGGTGACCAGCGACAGCGTGATCGCGCACGCGGGCGCGCTGGACGGCAAGCCTGGCGTGGTGCTGATCGCGGGCACCGGCGTCGTTGCACTCGCGATCGACGCCGACGGCGCACTGCGGGTCGCCGACGGCTGGGGCCCTTGGCTGGGCGACGAGGGCGGTGGCGCGTGGATCGGCGCCGCCGGGTTGCGTGCCGCCTTGCGAGGTCTGGACGGACGCGGTCCGTCCACCGCCTTGCTCGATGCTGCGCACCAGCGCTTTGGTCCCCCGCGCACCTGGCCCGGGCAACTCAACGATGCTACCGCGATGGCCGAGTTTGCGCCCGATGTTATTGCCGCGCAGCAGGATTCCGTGGCAGCAGCGATAGTCGACGCGGCCGCCGCAGCCCTTGCCGCGGCGGCGCGGGCCGTCGGCGCCGGCCCGGTCGCGATGGTCGGCGGACTGGCCGGTGTGACGGCGCTGTCCAAGCACCTCGATCTCGTCCAGCCGGCCGGCGACGCACTCGACGGGACATTGCGACTCAACGCGATCCACGAGCCGCACGTGATCCGGCTGCGGGCGAGCGCCGTCGCCGCCAACAAGCTCGACACGCTCGCCACCGAAGGCGTCCGGCCCGACTCGCACGACCTTGATACCCGGCCCGTCAGCGAGGTCGTCGCGCTGCTCGTCGCCGCCGAGCACGAGGCGCAGCAGGCAATTGCGGACGCACTTCCGCAGATCAGCGCTGCGGCCGAGGCGATCGCGGCGCGACTCGAGAGCGGCGGCCGGTTGATCTACGCCGGCGCCGGTACGCCGGGTCGGCTCGGTGTGCTCGATGCGGCCGAATGTGGACCCACCTTCAACACCGACCTGGTGCGCGGTGTCATCGCGGGCGGACCGGCAGCGCTGACCCAGGCGGTCGACGGCGCCGAAGATGTCTTCGACCCAGCGGATCTGGCCGACCTGACCGGGGCCGACGTGCTGGTCGGGATTACCGCGTCCGGTCGCACCCCGTACGTGCTCGGCGCGCTCGCACACGCGCGGGCGGTGGGTGCGCTGACCGTTGCCATCGTCAACAACCGCGGCAGCGAAGCGGCTGCCGACCTCATGATCGAGTTGCTGACCGGACCTGAGGTGCTGGCCGGATCCACGCGGTTGACCGCCGGTACCTCGCAGAAGGTGGTGCTCAACGCGTTGTCGACGAGCGTGATGACCGCGCTCGGCAAGGTCTACGGCCCAAGGATGGTCGACGTGCGTGCCACGAACGCGAAGCTGCGGCGCCGCACGGTTCGTATTGTCCGGGATGCGGCCGGAGTCGACGAACAGACCGCCGCCGCCGCGCTCGCGGCCGCAGGCGGTCACGCCAAGACCGCGATCGTCGCGCTGCTCGCCGGTGTCGACGCGGTCGCCGCTGCCGGACTGTTGCAGCGCGCGCGGGGACACGTGCGGTCCGCGCTGAGCGGGCGGCCGTGATGCGCAGAGCCGGGGCACTCGCAGCGGTGGCGCTGATCGTCCTCGTCGGCTGCTCGCATCGTGAATCAGCACCGACGTCCAGTTCCAGCGCGCCACCGTCGTCATCGACCATCACCCAAACTTCGCCTCGCGCAACGGTTCCGAAGATCGCCGAGGCGCCCACGCCGCCCGCGTTCGCGCCGGTTTCCACACTGATCAACGATGCGATCGCGGCCGAAAAGCTGCCCGGTGCGGTCATCGTCGTCGGTCACGGCGGCGACATCGCCTTCCGCCATGCGTATGGCTCGCGCAAGCTGGCCAGCGAACCCGGGCTGGACGGACTGCCCGCCCCCGCTGAACCGATGACCGAGGACACGATCTTTGACCTGGCGTCGCTGACCAAGCCGCTGGCAACGGCGACCATCGTCATGCAGCTCTACGAGCAGGGCAAAGTGCGGTTCGACGATCCCGTGCAGCAGTATCTGCCCGACTTCAACACGACCAACGATCCGCGACGGGCGCAAGTCACCGTCCGCATGCTGCTCACCCACACCTCGGGCGAGACCGGCGACGTCGAACTCAAGGACCCTTGGGGACTGGAACGCACCGACAAAGCTGAAGGCATTCATCGCGCACTGACGACGCCGCTGGAGTCCGGACCGGGGCAGGGTTTCCGGTACTCCGATATCAACTTCATCCTGCTCGGCGCGCTGATCGAGAAAGTCACCGGGGAAACTGAAGACGTCTATGCCGCCGAGCACGTGTTCGCGCCGCTCGGTATGACAGACACCCGGTATCTGCCGGTCGCCAAAGCCTGTGGGCCACACGTGATCAGAGGTGCCGCCATCGGCTGGGCACCGGGTGGGGCGCCGGCCGGCTGTGCTGCCGGGACCTGGAGCACCGATCTCTTGCCGCGCATCGCCCCGACGGCGCGCGACGAAGAGAGCAGAGGTGATCCGGGTAAGAATCCCGACATCGATCATTTGTTGTGGGGCACAGTGCATGACACGACGTCGCGGCGGATGGGCGGAGTGGCCGGGCATGCCGGCGTGTTCTCGACGGCGCACGACGTCGGCATCTTCGCCCAGGCTCTCTTGGACCGCCTCGCTGGCCGCCCGAGCCAATTCCCGCTCAGCCAAACCACTTTGGAGTTGATGACGACTCCGCAGCAGCCGGGACATACGGCGCGGCAACTCGACGCCGCCAACGCCGCAACCCGGGAAGCTATCGCACAGCGACCGAACACCCGGGATCCGCTGCTGGCTCCACGCTATCCAGCGATCGCGGGCCAGAACCTGCGCGGCTTCGGCTGGGACATCGACACCCCGCTGTCGGGGCCGCGCGGGATGGTATTCCCCATCGGGAGTTTCGGCCACACCGGCTTCACCGGAACATCCATCTGGATCGACCCGGTGTCGAACAGTTACGTTGTGTTGCTGGCCAATTCGATCCATGTCCGCGGCAGTCCACCCATGTCGGATCTGCGCGCTGAGGTGGGGACGGTAGCGGCCCGGGCACTGGGTCTGTAACGCTCAGATCCGCTCGAAGTGCTGATAGTCCGGGGTGCGCCAGTAGCCGCCCCACTGCCAGCCGCGTTCGGTGAAGACCTGCTCGGCGGGGTCGCCCCCGTGGATGAGTCCAGGGTCGGTACGGCTGCGGTCGAGGTATTCCGAGGCGTTCCGTGGTTCGAAATACCCGGTGACGTACAGGCAGGGGTTGATCAGCGGATTGATGTCGATCGCCCGGCCGTACGCGTGCGGCGACCACTCACCGGAGCCGGGTATGCGTCGGCAGTTGAACGCCGACGTGTTGTTGTCCTCCATGGACAATTCGTCGTCGGCCTCGGCGTAGTGGTCCACTGTCTGCATCTTGTCGACCGGATAGCGCAGCAATTGCAGCCGCCCGAAGATCGCGATGACATCCGGCACCAGATCTTGGTGCACGACGAGCACGCCGCGGTGGGTCTGGCCGTCGAACCCGACATAGTCGATGTCGACCCGGCGCAGCTGCTCGGGTCCGACGGGACAACCCGGCTGCCAGGTGTTGCCCAGCTCCGCGGCGGTCACCGGCTGCGCGGTCGGGGCGGGCGGTGTCGGCGGTGAGCTGGTCGAAGCCGGCGCAGCCGCCACCGACGAGGACGGTGTCGCGGTGGGCGACGGCGGGGGCGCGGCAGGGGCGCACTGCACCAGCAGCACAACGGCCGCGACCACCTGGGCCAGCAGCGCACCCCGCCGCATCGGACCGGCTCGGTCAGGTCAGCACGAGTGCTGGCACATCCGGGCGGTGGACGATCTCGTTGGGCACCTTGAACAGGTCGATCATGTTGCCGCCCATAACTTTTCGGACACCCTCAGCATCGAGCCCCTGTTCTTCCAGGTCGGCGACGAGGTTGATCGGGTCGGACAAGCCTTCCGGATGCGGCCAATCGGAGCCGAAGATGACGCGATCGATGCCGCACAGATCGGCCATCTGCTTGAAGTTGTCCTCCCAGAACGGCGCGACGTACACGCAGCGCTTGAACGCCTCGATCGGGTCCTCAGGGAACTCCTGCGGCATCTTCGAATAGACGTTCTTGAATTGGTAGAACAGGTAGGGCACCCACGACCCGCCGTTCTCCACCGACAGCACGCGAAGGTCGGGATTGCGGGTCAGCGCGCCGTGGCAGACCAGCGCGGCCATGGTGTCCTCGATGGGCCGCTTGCCCATCGCGACCATCCGGAACGCGGTCGGCTTGAACGGCTTGTACTCGTCGCCGGGCTCCCAGTCGTTGAGGTATTCGGCGTAGCCGCTGTCGGAGGCGTGCATCGACACCGGGATCCCGGCTTTGACGCACGCATCCCAGAACGGGTCGAACTCGGGCAGGCCGAGGGAGCGGGTGCCGCGGTATCCCGGTACCGGCGCGGGCCGGACCAGCACGGTCTTGGCGCCCCGCTGCAGACACCAGTCGAGTTCCTCCAGTGCGCGATCGACATTGGCGAGGTTGATGACCGGCGTGGAGAAGATACGGTCCTCGTAGTTGAACTGCCAGGTCTCATACATCCACTGGTTGAGTCCATGGATGATGTCCAGGATCAGGTCCGGGTCGTCCTTCAGGCGTTCCTCGACCAGGGAGGCCAGCGTCGGGAACATCAGGGTGTAGTCCAGGCCGAGGCCGTCGAGGACCTCGAGGCGCGCCGCGGGATTGCGGAAGGCCGGGATGGCCTTCATCGGCTTGCCCATGACCTCGCGGAAGCTCTTGCCGCCGCTGCCGTGCCGGAAATACTCCTCCTGGGCACCCGGCCGGGCAACGATCTCGAACGTCGGGTTGGGGATGTAATCGCTGACCACGTTGCGCACCATGATCTTGGTGCGGCCGCGCACATCGATGTAGTCGATCACGCCTTTGCGATGATCCGGCAGGAACTGGGTCAGCGCTTCTTTGGGTTCGTAGAAGTGGTTGTCCGCGTCGAACACCGGGTAGGAAAGATCGCGTGACGGCATGTCGTCTCCTGGAAGTCTTGTGCATCAACCGGTATCGGCTGGTGGTGCCGAGCTACGGTAATGACATTACCACTTTCCCTCAGCCAGCAATACCCGCCGCCGGCCTGCGACCCGCGGTGCCGTGAGAATGGCGTTACCTGCCGACCGGCGCCAGGCTAGTCCGCCGGGTCGAGCAGGACGCAACGCGACACCGAAGTGAGGTAGGCCGACCCTAGCCGGCTGCCTGCAGTGTGATGTCGGACAGTTGTGTCCGGCTCTCGCCGTTGGTGGTGCCCAGCGTGGAGATCCACACCAACACGTTGGAGGTCTTGGTCTGTTTGGTCACCGCGATGCGGTTACGCCCCGGCTGTAACGACGTCGTCGGGGACAGCTCGACGGTGTCTTCGAGTTTGGCCGGCTTGTCGGTGGGCGACGAGCGGATCTGAATCTGGGTGCCGGTACTGGGCACGTCCAGCGACACAGCGCTGAGTGTGGTCGGCTCAGCCAGATGCAGTAACAAACCCATCCCCTTGAGGAACTTCGGGAAAGGGACAGCGTCCCGATAGGTGACCGTGGACCAGCCAGTGTCCGGGTTGCCGTCGATCGCCAACCCGGCATCCTGCGGATTGTCCGGGGCGCCGTAGGGGGAGAACACGGTGGCGCTCACCGGTTTGACGATCGGTCCCGGTCGAGTCGAGGTGCCCTGGGTGAAGTACAGCACCGCAGCGGCGGTCAAGGCGATGACGCCAACGACGGCCGCGACGGCGATGGTCCAGACCATCGCGCTTTTGCGCGTCTTGCCGCCGGACGATGTGGCGCGGGCCGCGGGCGCGTTCCGCTTGGTGCCCACACCGGTGGAGAGATTGACGACCTTATCGGCGTCCAGAGTCTCGCCGTCCCAGGCGCCGCTGACCTCCACGGCGTTGCCGTCCATGAGTTGACCGGCTACCAGATCGGTCTGTATCTCGACCGGAACGGGACCCTGGTGGTTGCCGGGCGGCTCGGTGGTGAGCAGTTGGAAGGTCAGGATCCCGACCTGGTCGTGGGCGCCGACCGGGGTCTGCTGCACCTGGCGGGCCGTTCCGTGCAGAGTGACACGCTCGAGACGTTGGGTGGACGGGCGTCCGGCCTCGCTCGGAGCCGGCGGCGGCGCCGGAGGCGCGGCACCGCGGCTGGGACCCAGTTGGGCCAGCGCGCGGGCGAACTCGGCACAGTTCGGGTACCGCTCACCGGGCTCTTTGGCCAGCGCCCGGGTCAGCACGGCATCGAGATGCGCGAGGTCGGGCCGGCGCTGCGAGATCAGGGGCGGCGGCGTGCTCAGATGGTGGCTGATCACCACGGCGCGATTGGAGTCGACGAAGGGCGGCGCGCCGGTCAGCAAGTGAAACGTGGTGGCGGCGAGCGCGTACTGATCGACTCGGCCGTCAAGTGGCTTGCCCAGGAGTTGCTCGGGTGCCACGTAACTGATGGTCCCCATGGTGACGTTCGCGTCGGTGAGGTTGCTGACGTCGTCGATTCTGCGGGCGATGCCGAAGTCGGTGAGCAGTACCCGACGGCGCAGGCCGTCGGTCACCAGGATGTTCTCCGGCTTGACGTCGCGGTGCAGCAGCCGACGGTCGTGACCGAAGTCCAGCGCATCGGCCACCGCTGCGACGATGTCGGCCACGTCTCGTTCGGGCATGCCGTCGGGGAAGCGTTCCCGGACCAACCGCCCCGCGTCGGTGCCGTCCACGTATTCCATCGAGATCCAGAGCCGACCGTCGTACTCACCGCGATCGAGGACGCTGACGATGTGCTGGTGCCACAGGGTGGCGGCCAACTCGGCTTCGCGAATGAACCTCGCGCGGAACTCGACGTCGGCCGTCGCAGGCATGGACAGGACCTTCAGCGCGTCTTGGCGTGGCAGGCGAGGATGCTGGGCAAGGTAGACCTCGCCCATGCCGCCAGAGCCCAGCAGCCGCTGGATCACGTAGCCGGCGAAGACGTCGCCGTGATTGAGCGGCATGCCCGACAGCCTACAAACCGGCGGGTGTCCCATGGTCAGGTCGCTCGGTGTCCAGCAGTCGTAGCGGATGCAGGCCGTCGACCGCGCCGACGAACGGCGGGTGGATGCTGTAGCCGAGCATGCGGCGGATGTCGTCGGAAACCTGTCGAGCGATGTCGCGGGATATCGACAAGGTGTAGGCCTCCATGGGTCGCAGCCACGGCTCGCAATACTGGGCGGTGATGGCCAGCCGCTCGCTGGTCGTCGTGTTCGCGCCGCCGCCGTGCCACAGGGTGCCGACGAAGAACACGCACGAGCCGGCGGGCATGACGACCGGTAACGCCGGGTCGTCCGGGCCCGGCCGGCGTTTGCCCCAGCGGTGACTACCGGGGTAGACGACGGTGGCGCCGTTGTCGGCGGTGAAGTCGTCGACGGCCCAGATGGTCGCCGCGGCCAACGGTTCCCGCGGTCGTGGAATGGGGTAGAACCCGTCGTCATGGTGGGCCAACTGGGCGGTCTCACCAGGCTGGATGTTGATGGCCTGCAACGCCGAAAGCAGGTAGTTAGGCATTAGCAGACGGTCGAGGACCGCCAGCACCCGCGGATGGTCGGCAACCTGATCGCAGGCGCGGGTCCTGCTCAGCACGCTGTAGATGCGTTGCGTGCGGCGCCCCTCGAAGGAATTGCGTCCGGTGTGTCCCAGCCAGGGCTGCACCACCTCACGAATGTGCCGGCACTGCTCGGCGCTGAGCAGGTTCTCCCAGACGACGTAGCCGTCCCGCGCCAGCGCGGCCAGGTCGGCTTCGACGATCGCGTTGTCGACCGAACTTCCGGCGGACGGGGTCCACCGATGCCGCTGCGCCAGATCCCCCCTGAGGTCCTCCAGCGTGGTGTCGGGCTGGTCGTCGATGCGCATCGGGCGGTCCTACTGACGGGCGGGTGTGGTGTCCTTGACCAGACTAAACGCGCATCAACGCCTGGTGTGACGGATCGCGGCCCGGGCGACGGTAGATCAAGATCACTACGAATAGTGTCAGCGGCGGGTTTCAGGCGACCGAGCCCGGCTATGCGATCAGAATGCGAAATTCAGCGCGCGACCGCGCAGATGCCGGCGACCGCGCCGCCCAGCTCAACGAGCAGATCGCCGAAGGCCACGACTGGGCAGACCGGGCCCGGCCCAACAGCTCGGGAGACCTGCACGGCGACGCCGCCAGCGAACATCGGCAGGCCGCCGGTGAAGGCCGTTCCAAGGCTGAGGCCGCGCGCGAGGACGACGACAAGTGAAGCCCCGGTCACCGGGTTGTCGGGCCACCGCAGTCGAGTAGGGGGTCGTCTAGGCGCCGGGCCGCCCGTCGACCGCGGCGCGGCGCACCTGCTCCCGGGCGTGGAACTCCTGGTTCTCGCCCCAGCCCCGCATGCCGTTCCAGCGCCAATCGGTGAGTGTCCAATAGGTCAATCGGCCCGGCCAGCCGAGCCACCGCAGGGCCGTCCGCACCTGACCCTCGGCGTGCAGTGTTCGGCCGTGCTCGTCGACCGCCTCCACGACCACGTGGGCTGGCGCGCCGTCGCGCCGCGCGGCGACGCGTCGCTCGCCCTGCACAAGTTCACCCGGGCGGCCGTCGGCGACCAGGTATCCGCCGACGACCTTATCGACACCCGGTTTGCGGCTGGCCATCGTCAGCGCGTGCCAGTGATCCTCGGGCGAGGCGACCGCCCACAGGTAGTCGCCTGACCGGGCCGCGCCGGACCGGTGCGGGCCCCAGGTCCGGTCGCGTATCGAGTAGCAGTCGATGTCGAAGTGTTCGCCGTCCAGCGTCAGCGTGCCGGTCATCCGACCGGGATGGTCGAAATGACCGGCCGTGTCATCGACCGGCCCGAGTGGGTGCGGCGGCATCAGCGCCGTCCACTCCAGCTCGAATTCGAGGCCGAGCAGCCCGTATTCGAGCCGATACCGCCGACTGCGTTCGACGGCCTGGTGACGCAGGCTGTTCGGCAGCGTGAAATCCTCGAAATCGATTGACCCGGTTGGTGGTTGACGCCATCGCCAGTCATAGAAGAGGCAGTCGTGCGGTAGCTCGCCGGTCGGGTCCCACAGCGCCGGGCCACCCCCCGAGCTGCCGCAGCGCACGTCGTGGAAGAAGTAGACGAATCCGTTGATGTCACGTTCGGGCACCGACACGGTGAAGCAACTGCTCTCGGCCCAGTCCGGCTCGGCGCTGGGCGGATGGAAATCGCCGTCGTGCGCGTCGGCATCACAAACCACGAAGACGAGTCAACAACCGCGATCGCGTTAATTCAAGCAGGCTCGATCAACAGCGTCGGCACCCCGCAGGTGCCGTCTTTGACGCTGATCACGCGGGTGCCGGGCTTGCGTCCGGGCCGGACCTCGGACACGTCCAGCCCGACCGCCGCGAGCCGCGCACGGGCGGCATCGGCATTCTGGACGCGCCAGGACAACCCCCAGACCTGATCGGTGCGGGCGGCCGGCCGCACGTCACGCAGCGGTTGTGCGATCTCGACGGTGACCCCGCCGACACGGAGGAACACCAGTCGCATGCCCCAGTCGGGAAAGCTGCGGTCCAGCGCGAGCCGCAGGCCGAGACCGTCGCGGTAGAGCGCGATCGCGGCGTCCGCGTCGCAGGTCTGTACCACCGCATGATCGATTCCGGTGACGATCGCATCCTGCGGGCCGATCGGTGACGCTTCGGGCAGCAGGTCGGGCGACTCGTGCTCGATCGCGATCACCAGCACGCCGCGGGTACGTGCTTCGGGCAGCAGTGCGCTACGCCAGCGCCGGACCGACCCGCTGTCGGTGTCGCGACCCACGCCGAATGAAACCGGGTACGGCGCAAGGCCGTTCGTGGCGAGTTGCGCGTGCGCGGTGTCGATGTCGGAGGTGGCGAACGCCAGCCCGATCGGTCCGTCACCGCGTTGCGCCAAGTGCGCCTCCACCGTGTGTCCGAGCGGGCCGTCGCCAACCGGAGTGATCAACTCCAGGTAGATGTTGTCGAGGCGGAACAGGACATTGGCCGTGCCCCAGCCCGGGTGATCGCCGCGCCACGACGGGTTGCGGGAGAACAGTGCGGCGTACCGTTGTGCGGCGGCGTCCAGATCGCGCACGGCGACGATCACGTGGTCGACGGCGTCGAACACCTCAGCGGCTCTCGGTCGAAATGGGGCGACAGTCCAGCGCTCCGGTGATCAGCATGGTGCGCAAGGCTTTCCGGTTGAGCTTGCCGCTGGGCAGCGTGGGGATGTCGTCACTTCTCGCAATCGCCCAGCGGGTCGGGACTTTATAGCCGGACAACTGATCGCGTGCCCGAGCCGCCACCGATGACACGTCGATCGGCTCCCGCGCCGCAACGATCACTGCGCATACCGCCTCACCTCGCTCGGGATCGTCGATGCCGACGACAATGCACTGCGCGACATCGTCGAATTCCTCGATGACGGCTTCTACCTCGAGCGGGGAGACGTTGGCACCCGCTGTCTTGATGAGATCGCTGGTCCGGCCGACGTAGAACAGGCGCGGGTCGTTGTCCCGGCGATAGACGCGGTCTCCGGTGTGATACCAACCGTCCGCGTCGAACGTCTCCCACCGCTCCCTCTTGTTGTAACCGGCCATCACCCCGATACCACGGACGAGGAGCTCGCCGGTGGTCCCGACCGGAACGGGCGCCCCCTGCTCGTCGACGATGGTCATATCGGTGAAGGCGAAGCCGCCCGCGGTCTCGGACATGGTGCGGTGCACCGGGAATCCGTCGGGCACATTGATCATCGCCAGATCCAACGGCCCGTTCCGCAGCATCGGCGCGCTGCTCAGGTCGCGTGTCGCGAAGGTCGGATGTTCGCGCACGCGTTGGGTGAAGGCAGGCCACCCGACGATGCCGGTGGCACGTTCCCGTTCGATCAGATCCAGTGCCGTGCCGGCATCGAGGCGCGGCAGCACCAGCAGCGTGACGGGTTCGTGCAGTGCCCCGGTCGCGGCGAGCAGGCCACCGATCCAGAAGAACGGCATGGCGCACAGGATCTTCGGCGGCGATGCCGGCCCGGTGAGTGCCTGAATGGCACTCGGCCATGTCGAGGTCTGCCGCACCACCGTGCCGTGGGTGTGCAGCACGCCTTTGGGATCTGCGGTGGATCCCGACGTGTGCACCATGATCGCCAGATCCGCAGCGGTCACTTCGCGTTCCGCCGCGGCCAGCAGTTCGTCAGGGACGTCGCAATCCCCGTCCCAGGACGTCGCCCAGGCGCGGTCCGTCTCCTCGGTGAGCACAATGCGCCGCAGATAGGGCACGGCAGGCAGCGCCAGCCGGTCGGCTCGCTGATCGGCTAGCTGCGGCAGAGTCGCTTCGAACAACTCGGCGACGTTCGTCTTGATCACCGTGCCGGGCGCGACCAACAGCCCAATGTCGGCCAGCCGCAGCACCTTTGCAAGTTCTGCAGGCGTATACATGGTGCTCAGCGGTACGGCCAGAGCGCCGATCCGTGACACCGCCAGCCACCAGAGAATCCACTGCACGCCGTTGGGGAAGAACAGGCCCACCCGACTGCCCTTCCCGACACCGGCGGCGAGCAGTCGCTTTGCGATGCGCGCCGAGCGCTGTTCGGCGTCCCGATAGGTGATCCGCTCGGTCGGGGTGACCACATAGGTCTGCTGACCGAACAACCCGACACTGTGCGCGAGGAGGGCTGGGATGGAGAGCGGTCGCGGTTGGGTCACCCCCGGCTCCTCTCTGGGTCAGCCGTCAGAATTTCGCGACCGCGCCGGCGTCGACAGGCAGTGCTGCGCCGGTGATGTATTGCGCCTCGTCGGAAGCCAGGAACAGCACCGCGTTGCTGACCGCGCGTGCCTCGATCAGTGGCTTGGGCAACAGGTGAAACTGGCCGATGACCTCGCCGGCATCGTGCACGGTCGGGGCGGGCAGATCCGGACGCAGCGTCCGGCAGAACTGCTCGTTGTCGAGCATCGGGGTCAAGATGTTCCCGGGATGAATTGAGTTGACTCGAATCCATTGCGGGGCAAGCTCATTGGCCAGCGAGTTCATCAAACCGACTACGGCGTGCTTGGCCGAGGCGTAGTGGGCCATGTAGCCGCCGCCGCGAATGCCCAGCATCGAACTGACCAGGATGATGGAACCGCCACCGTTGGTCATGTGCGGCAGCGCCACTTTGACGGTGTGCCACACCCCGGTCAGGTTGATGTCCATCATCGTCTGCCATGCGGAGGGCTCGATCAGCGCGGCGGGTGCCGGGGAGCCGCTGATACCGGCGTTCGCCACCACGATGTCGAGCGCGCCCAAGGTGGCCACGCCCTGCTCGAGCGCGGCGCGAAGGCCGTCCAGGTCCCGCACGTCGGCCTTGGCAGTGACGATGCGCCGACCCGACTTCTGCACCAGGTCGGCGGTCTCGGCAAGGTCGGCGTCGGTCGCACCGGGATAGGCGACGCCGTCGATGTCCGCGCAGGCATCGACCGCGATGATGTCGGCGCCCTCCTCGGCCAGCCGGATCGCGTGTTCGCGGCCCTGGCCGCGCGCGGCGCCGGTGATGAACGCGACCTTGCCGGCGACTCTGCCCGGAGTGTTGGCTGTCATTGCGACCTTTCGCCCGATATCAGCATGAGGCTACGCGTCGAATTCGAGACAGGTCAGTTGCCCGCCTCGATGGCAGCAACCTTCGCGATCGCATCAGCCCCGCAGAAGGGCTGCAGGTCGACACCGCCGGTACCCAAGAGGAAATCGATGCGGCGTCTGAGGTCACCCGAGGAGACATGGGCGTACAGATTCGCGCCGGGACAGGAGGTTTGAGCGAAGTCGCGGTGTCCGGCCAGCGTGGTGGTCGCGATGCCGTATCGCTGGGCAGCCCACGCGAAGGCAAGTGCGGTGCCGTGCAATTGGGCCTCGGGCACTGGCTCGTGGTCGAAGTCGCCTTCGCAGATGATCAGGAAATGTCCGGTGGTGTCGTAATCCGTTGCGGTGTCACCGACGATGCCGGGGTTGCGCAGTTCGTAGATGTTGCCCTTGCCGTCGATCCCGAGGTGGTAGGCGATGTCGATCCAGCCCAGGCTGTCCTGGTGATACCGCTGGTCCTGGCGGAAACGGCCCGGCGCGTGGCTGTTGTCACCCAGCGCTACCGCCGCGTGGTGCAGGGTCAGCCGGTTCGGCGTGTGCGCGCGCCCACCCGGTCGCGCGGGCCGCGCGCCCCAGGCGTCTCGGCACAGCAACAACGCCGCGGTGGCCTTCGGGGCGGGTGCGGCCGGCGCTGCTGTCACCGGCGCCGTGGCGGCGGGTGCGGCGGGACTGGGCTCGCTGGGGGTGGGGCTCGCGGAGGTCGTGGTCGAACAACCGCCCACGGTCGCTGCCAATCCGGCGCTGCCGGCGAGCAGCAGCAGCCGACGGCGATTGACGGGGTCTTCCGCGTTCATGGTCCTCAATGTATTCGTTGCCCCGCCCGGCGACTCCCGGCCTGGTCGCTGAATATGCTGGATACTGCGTTATGCCGCTGACCCGTCAATTGCGTTGAGGAATTGTGCAGTGCCCGACGATCGACTGCTGGTGCCCGGCCAGACGTGCTGGCAGGTGGAGCGCGCCGATCAGTTTGCCTGCATCGTCGACGCCGCGGACTACTTCCAGCATGTCAAGGCGGCGATGTTGCGCGCCCGGCACCGCATCATGGTGATCGCCTGGGATCTGGACGCGAGGATGACGTTCGAACGTGGCGCGAAAACCTTGCCGGGACCCAACCAGCTGGGCGCGTTCATGTACTGGTTGCTGTGGAAGCGGCCGGAGCTCGAGGTGTATCTGCTGCGGTCCAATCTGCGGTTGCTTCCGGCCTTTGACGGCATGTGGTACGGGGTGACCCCGACGTCGCTGCTGAATCGCATCAGCAGTAAGCGATTGAACTTCGCGGTCGACGGGGCCCACCCGGCCGGCTCGGTGCACCACCAGAAGATCGTTGTCGTCGACGACGTGGTGGCGTTCTGCGGTGGCATCGATCTGACCATCAACCGCTGGGACACCCGTGCGCATCGGCACAACAGCCGTAGCCGGCGGTCCGTGGGGCGTAGTTACGGCGCGCGGCACGAAGTTGCCGCCGCCGTAGACGGCGCCGCCGCGCGCGCCCTGGCGCAGCTGGCCCGCGAACGGTGGGAGACCGCCACCAATCAATCGTTGCGGCCGATTGAGGCCAAACACACCGGCTGGCCGAGCAAGCTGGAGCTGACCCTGCGCAATGTCGACGTCGGAATCGTGCGCACCTTGCCGGAATTGGAGCGGCGCGACGAGGTTCGGGAAGCTGAAGCGCTCAATCTCGAAGCTATTGCGGCAGCGCGGCACACCATCTACCTGGAGAACCAGTACCTGGCGGCGCGGCGGCTGGTCGATGCTCTGGCCGACCGGCTGAAAGAAGAAGAAGGTCCGGAGATCGTGATCGTGCTGCCGCGGCGGGGCAACAATGCTCTCGAGCGCGGCACCATGGACGGTGCGCGGCACCGCCTCATCCAATCGTTGTGGGCCGCCGACGAACACGGCCGCCTGGGGGTGTACTGGCCGGTGACCGACGGCGGCGCGCCCATCTATGTGCACTCGAAGGTCATGGTGGTCGACGACCGGTTACTGCGCATCGGTTCGTCGAATCTGAACAACCGGTCGATGGGGTTCGACAGCGAAAGCGATCTGGCCATCGAAGCCGATGCCGACAATCCGGACCACGACCACCTCCGCGACCAGATCACCGCTGTGCGCAACGATTTGGTGGCCGAACACCTGGGCGTGTCCGTCGCGGAGTTCGAGGACGCGCTCACCGGGTCGCAGTCCCTACTCAAAGCGGTCGAAGAATTACGTGGGCAGGACAAGACGTTGCGCCCCTTCACCGAACAGACGGTGTCCGATGAAGCGAGCCCGTTGGCGGAGAACGATCTGATGGATCCCGACCACGTCCCGCATTCGCTGACCCGCAGTGTGCAGCGATTCATCGCAGGACTCAGGGAATGACGGCCGCGCCGGCCCGCCGCCGATTCGCTGACAGGTAGGCCGATCGACGGGCGATGAACCACGTCGCGAGCGGGCGCACCAGTCGCAGTACGGGCACCAGCAGCCCGAAATCCTTTCTCATGTCTCGTATTTGGTCATCGAGACCTCGTGTCTGGTACTGCAGCAACCGTTGACTCTCCTCGGTGTCCACCCAATCGCCGAAGAAACGAGCAGGTCTGCGTTGCACGAACGCGTCGCGCGGCAGCGGCCCGATGCCGATCGCGTTCATCAGTGTGTTGGTGAACTCGTAGTAAGTCATCCGGCAGGTCGCACCTCCGGCGATGTAAAGAGTCTTGCCGACTGTCCTTTCGTCGGCGACGGCGCGGGCGAATGCCATTCCGGCGTCGGCGGGATGGAGAAATTCGAACCGCGCGGCGGGGCTGAACTCGAACATGATGCTGGGGTCCTGCGCCTGCAGGTGGATCGGCGTCACCGCGGCAAGCCGCAGGATGCTCCACTGCAGGTCCGACTCCCGGATCGCCGTCTCGCAGGCCACCTTATGGCGTCCGTACTCGTCGGTCGGAGCGACCGGTGTGTCCACCCGCAGCGGTGGTTCGCGATCCTGGATGTCGCCGAAAATGCCGGTGGAGGAGGCGAAGACGAGCCGTTTGGCAGTGGGGGAGGCGGTCATTCGGTCGATCAGGGTGCGGGTGGCGTCGAGGTTGACTCTGCGCGCGAGTTCGGGGTTGCGTTCCGAGTACGGGGGAAGGATGGCCGCCAGGTGGATCACCGCATCCACCCCCTGCAACGCACTGTCGAGCGACGTCGCGTCGGTGATGTCTCCCCAGACGAAACGTGCTTGTCCGGTGAAACCGGCTGCGAGCTTGCGGGCGCGGCGGGAGTCGATGTCGAAGGCGACGACGTCGTGACCCTCGTCGAGCAGTACCTGCAATGTGCAGAAGCCGATGTTGCCCATCGCCCCTGTCAACAGCACCTTCAATGTCGTGTCCTCGCAGTGGGGTTGGGCGCGGCCAGTTCGCGCAGGGAAGTCAGGAACAGTTCGTCCATCCGGCCGCTCAGATCGGCCAGCGTCGGCGCTCCGGCGAAGCCCGCGGAGCCGAAGACACGTTCGAGCTCGATGGTCGCGGCGCCCGAACCGATCGAAAGGCAAAGGCAGGCAACGCCGTCGGCGCGGAGTTCCTCGAGCGCTTTATCGGCGTCGGCTTCGGCGTAGCGGCCCTCGTAGCCGTGGTCGTAGGGATAGCCGTCGGACAACACCAGCAGCAATTTGTTCGGTGTGCCGGCCTGGGCTTTGAGGATTTCGCCCGCGCCGCGGATCCCCGCCCCGAGCCGGGTGTAACCCTGGGGTCGCAGTTGGTCCAGGCGGGCCTTGCCGATGGCGCCGAAACGCTGCCCGAACCCTTTGATCATCGGCAGGTGCACGGAGTGCCGGCCTTGCGAGCGGAAGCCGTAGACCGCGACGCGGTCGCCGAGTTCTTCGAGAGTGACCGCCAAGGTGGCGGCCGCCCGACGCTGATGGTCGTGGACGGCCAGCCCCTGCGGATCGGTGTCGGTGCCCGACCCGGACGCGTCGACCAGGATGAGCACGCCCAGGTTGCGCGCCAGCTTGCGGCGCTCGCAGTACACGTTTTCCGGTGGTGAGTGACCGGACCGCAGATCGACGAAAAGGTCGATGAGCGCCTCGATATCCACCTCGTCCCCGTCGGGGCGACCGCGAAATACCCTGGGCCCGAGGCCGACCCGAGCCAACCGTCGGCGCAACACCTCGTCGCGGGTGATGCCGGCTTCGACGGTGTTCCCGCCCGTGGCGCTCAGCGGGAAGTCGATGACCCGGCACCACTGCGGCCGGTAGCGCTTGCGGTGGACATCCCACTCCGGGTGCAGCGCCCCGCCGACGCCCACCGCAGCGCCGGGATTGCCGTCGTCGGTGAACTGGATGCGGGTGGGCAGCGGCCGGGCATCCGCTCCGACCGCTGCCCGCCGGATCGCGCGGACCTGCATTTCAGCACCGGCGTCGGCGTCGTCTCCGCCGCGCGAGGAGCCAAGCAGCTTGCGCAGGTAGTCCGAGACCGTCCGCGACGCAACGAGGGGATTGTCGAACAGTTTGAGGATCTTGCTTTCGCGGTGCGGCCCGTCGTCCTGGTCATCGTCGGTCGCCGGGGACTCGTCGACTTCGGCGGCCAGCTGCAGTTGGATGTCGGTGGCCCGCCCACCGGTTCGGGGGGACGCGCTGAGTAACCGCGCGGGTTTGATGACGCCGAACCACGACGGCGGATCAGTGACTCTGCTACGGCCCTTTGCTATTTCGAGCGACTCATCGGCACTTGCGGTGCTGCGCGGGTCGATGCCCCGGCAGAGTTCGGCCGCCAGCGGAACGCGGTCCGCGAGTTCGGTGAGTGCGCGGGTGCCTTCCAGGGCCAGGTAGCGGCGTGCTGTCGAGGGCCGGGCGCGCAGACCCTTCACCAGCCGCGGGTGCAGACTCCCTGCGCCCAGTAGCGCACTCTGCAACAGCATTTCGCGCCGTTGTTCGGCAGCGGGGTGTCCGGGCGACACGAACACCACCCGCCCGTCGGTGTGGGGTCCGGTGCCGGCCGGTGCCTCCGCAATGTCGACGGACCTGCCCGCCACGAACGTGGCCAGCAGCGCGAACCGGCTCACGTCTGACGCCGTCACGGCGCGGGCAGCACCGCGTCGACGAGCTCACCCAGGGCGCGGACCACTTCCCGGTCGTCGGACAGCACGCGAACCACCGCCGACTCGACGGCACAGCGCAGGCTCAGCCCCTCGGCGATCAGGCCGCCGGCCAGGATCAGCATTCGGGTGGAGGAAACTTCGCCCAGCGGGGAGCCGTCCAGGTTCCTGATCGCGTTGCCGAGCCGGACCAAGGTGCGCGCGGTCGCGAGGTCGATTCCGGATTCGTAGGCGACAACCTCTGTTTCGATGTCGGGCGGCGGAAAGTCCAACTCGATGGCGACGAAACGTTGCCGGGTCGACTCCTTGATGTTCTTCAGGACGCTCTGGTAACCGGGATTGTAGGAGATCACCAACTGAAAACCCGGAGCGGCCGGCAACGTGGTGCCGAGCCGGTCGAGCGGTAATTCGCGACGGTGGTCGGCCAGGGGATGGATCACGACCGTGGTGTCCTGGCGTGCTTCCACCACCTCGTCCAGGTAGCAGATGGCACCTTCGCGCACCGCCCGCGTCAATGGCCCATCCACCCAGACGGTTTCACCGCCCTTGAGTAAAAATCGACCTACCAGGTCCGCGGATGTCATGTCTTCATGGCCGGCGACGGTGATCAGGTTGCGGCCTAGCTCGTGCGCCATGGCTTCGACGAACCGGGTCTTGCCGCACCCGGTGGGCCCTTTCAGCAGCACCGGCAGACCGCGTCGGGCGGCGGCCCGGAAGACCTGGACTTCCTCACCTACCGCTCGGTAAAACGGTGTGGTGCAACCGGATTGAACTTCCACAGGCACCCCGTTAGTCATCGAGTCACTTTCCCCGTTCCACCGGCACCGTGTTCGGCAGCCCTACGCCGGGCGGCAACACAAGCTTGCCGTCGGTGTTGATGTAGCCGGATCCCTTGCGCGGCATCGGCAATGCCGGATCCGGGCACGGCCGATCCGTGCCGTCTCCGCACACTCCCATCAGGAAGTAGGACCGTTTCAGGACGTCGTCGGGCCACGGTTCGGCGTGCATGGCGAACCATTGCGCGGGCAGGTTGTAGAACACGAAGAAGAATGCGCTGCACGCGGCGAAGATCGCCAGGAAGCGGGTGAATTGCTGTCGGAAGACTCCGCCTTGGATGCGATCGAGCCCCCGTTCGACGAAGGTGCGACCGCGGTCGTCGGTGAAGTAGCGCAGGCAGCACAACCCGGCCTGCACACCTCCCCACATCAGTCCTTCGTACACCGGCCACTGGTAGTAGGTGTCGGGGTTGATCGACAGGGACCGGATCGCACCGGGGTAGGTGAAGAGCCCCATTGGCATCAGAAAGAGTCCTTCGATGACGAAATCGAAGAAGAACGCCCACACCGCAACGACGCCCAGTAGACCCACGTTGCTGATGTTGGGCCACCGCGACTTGACCTTGCGCATCACCCAGCAACCGAGAATCGTGCACAGCAGGACGAACGAGTAACCCGGCGCGTTCATCAACAGCGGCTCGGCCATCATCCGGCCCGGTTCACCGAACGACTGCCAGCCGGGAACGTTTTGCACCCACGAGCCGCGGTTCCACATCCAGGTGTTGTAGGTGCTCCAGGTGTTGAAGTAGTTCAACAGCGGATCCTGAAAGAAGATCAGGCCGCAGGCGACCAGCAGCATGCCGTCCAGCGTGACCCGCCGTTCTCGCCGCCAGGGCCGCACGATGAAGTGCCAGATGGCAACCGGCCAACCCACGACGATCACGGCCGTCCAGGTCGTGAGGATGACTTTCATGAACGTCGGCGGATCACTGGGCCCGGCGGGCACCCGCTCGAAGTTGGGTCCGCTGATCCAGCTGATCCAGACAAACAGCTGGAACGCCAGGATTGCGCCACCGGCGGCTGCCCAGATCCGGACCGGTCTGGTTGGTCGCGGTCCCGGCACGCTGAGTCCGGCGGCGCTGCCGAGCCGTTCGGTGGTCACCGGCGCGTTCTGGTTCATCAGATCACTCATCGCGGGAGCCTCCTGCCATCGTCACATCAGCTCTGTCCGGCAACTCATTTCCCTCGTTCGAAGGGGACGGTCTGTGGTACTCGAACGCCGGGTGGGAGAACCAGCTTGCCGTCGGTGTCGATGTATCCCGAACCTTTGCGCGGCATCGGTAGCGCGGGGTCGGGACAGGGCTGGGTCGTCCCGTCGCCGCAGATTCCGCTGACGAAGTACGAACGCTTGAGCATGTCCTGTGGCCAGGGGTCGGCGTGCATACCCATCCACTGCGCGGGAACGTTGTAGAGGAAGAAGAAACACGCGCTCACCGCGGCGAAGATCGCCAGAAAGCGGGTGAACTGTTGTTTGACGAATCCGCCTCGTACCTGGTCGATTCCACGTTCCACGACGGTGCGGCCACGGTCGTCGGTGAAGTAGCGCAGACAGCACAGGCCCGCCTGCACGCCGCCCCACATCAGTCCTTCGTAGACCGGCCACTGGTAGTAATGGCCGGCATTGATCGAAACAGCCCGAATAGCACCGGGATACGTGAACAGCCCGGTGGGCAACAGCAGGCAACCCTCCATGACGAAGTCCAAAACGAACGTGAACAGGTATGTCACGCCGATCAATCCGAGGTTGCTGAGATTCGGCCATCGCGCTTTGATTCTGCGCATCACCCAGCAGCCGAAGATGGTGATCAGCAGAACCCCATAGGCGTAGCCCGGCGCGTTCGTCAACAGCGGTTCGGCGACCTGACGGCCCGGCTCGTCAGGTGACACCCACCCCGGTATGTGTGAGGACCACGAACCCCGGTTGAACAGCCAGCTGTTGTAGGTGCACCAGGTGTTGAAGTAGTTGAGCAGCGGGTCCTGGAAGAACATCAGCCCGGTGGACACCAGCAGCATGCCGTCCAGGGTGATGCGGCGTTCCCGTCGCCACGGCCGCACGATGAACCACCACAGCGCGAACGGCAGCGCCAGCCAGAGGATCACCGCGTTCGCTATCAGCGGCACTTTCATGAACAGCGGCACGTCCGTCGGACCCGCTGGGACCCGCTCAAAGTAGGGCCCTGTGATCCAGCGGATCCACACGTAGACCTGCAGAACGAGCAACGCTCCGCCGGCGACCGCCCACAGTTGCACCCGTTGCACCTGAGCCTGGGCGCCGAAATCGGCCACGTTGCCGGCCGACTCGGCGACGGCAGGCACATCCTGCTGCCTCAGCGATTCACTCACGTTGGGTCCCCTCGGTTACTGATCCATCGGCAATATACCTATCGGTATCTGAATGAACAATGAGCATCTCAGATCCTGTGGCACAATCACGGCATGGCGGAGCGGTGGACGCGAGAGCGACGACTCGAGCACACCCGTGCTCTGCTGGTGGATGCTGCGCAGGAAGTGTTCGCCGAAAAGGGTTTCACCGCAGCGACTCTCGATGACATCGCTTATGCTGCCGGTTACACCAAGGGCGCGATCTACAAGCATTTCGCCACCAAGGAAGACCTGTTCCTCGCCGTGAGTGACCGGTACTGGCGCCGCTATTTCGACAACTTCGCCGACGTCATGTCGACGTCCACCCAGATCGGTGCACACGAACTCGACGACATCGCCGAGCGATGGCGCCAACTGAGTCGTGACCGCGGCGCCGAACATGCCGCGCTGGGCCACGAGTTCACCCTGTATCTCCTGCGCAATGCCGAAGCGCGCGAGCGGGTGGCCGCCAAACGCTCAGAGGTCGTCGAGGCGCTGAGCAAGTTCATCGTCGAGGGCATCGACCGGCTCGGCGGAGCGCTGCTGATCCCGCCGTTGACGTTCGCCCACGTGTTGGTGGCCACCACGGATTCGGTGATGTTAGGCAGTCAGCTCGACGACGTCGACCTGTTCCGGCCGGTGCTGGAAATGTACGTGTCGGTGATCAAGTTGCCGTGATGCCGGCCCGCATCCCGGCGGCGCCTGACTCAAGACGGTTCTTTGTGGGTACAGAAAGCGCGAGCACTCCGTTCAGAATGACGCGCAGCAACCGCACCGGGAGGTTGACATGCATCGCCCCGACACGATCATCGAGATCCATCGTGAACGCGTCCAGGACCAGACGGCTGACATGGTCGGCGGCGACAAGTACACCGAGTCTGTCGACGGTACCGGCTATTCGGCGACCGCGACGCTGGACCTGACCCTGGATCGGGTCTGGTTCATCCACGACGCCCAGCAACGCCCGTGGCAGGAAGAGGTCGACGGAGATCTCCGTGATCCATTGCGGCACTTCGCAATCGACCTGGCGATCTTCGACTCGAAGATCGTCATCGACTCGGTAAGCTGCATCCCGCTGGTGCCGCTGCCGCCGGTGACGATCACCATCCCGGACGGTCCCCGCAAAGGGGAGTCGCGGGAAATCCCGTACAACGAGATCCCGCTGTTCGGCCGGCTGACGATCCACGACCAGCTCGAGCCCTATGAAATCGAGCCCGGCAAACAGACCATCGCGTTGAATCTGACCGTGCAGGACGCACCCGTGCTGGTGGCTTCCCCGCCGGCGGACGAGTACAGCGGGCGGCTGTACGGATCGGACCTGGAACGCCGCTCCGACGGTCATACGGTGTTCGCCGGGCAGGACCCCCGGGTCAGCTGGGAACTCGACTACGCCGAGGCGCACTGGATCACCCACAGCATCGCAGGACAACTCATGGTGAACATGGAGCGGCTGCAGCACCCCATGACATCCGACGAGGAACTACGAACCCGGGTGCTCGACTCGCTGGCTGCCCAGATCGCCGATGCGGTCCGTCCCAAACTCGCCGAGGAGGGCGAAGACGGCATCGTCAAAATCATGCCGACGCCGGTCGAGGTGGACCCCGAGTCCGACGACGACACCACATTCAAGGACCTCGACGTGGTGGTGCAGCGTTTCGAGGTCGGCTCCGGTTCGGACGCAATCACCCACGAGTCCTTGGTGATCCAGCTCCAGACGCTGCGCGAGCTGCCGTCCGGGGAGGAGCTGCCCGCCTCGATCCTGGCCGAAAACCCGCGTGAGAAAGCTGGATTGGCGGTCACCGGGTGGAGCATCCTGCGACAGGTCCGAGACACCGTGATGAAGAACTTCGGCCTCGAGGAAAGTGACTTCGTCGCCGAGGTGCCGTGTCTGCTGGAGGGACCGAAGACGGTCAACATCGGCGGCGAAGATCGCAACCTGGACGGGCTCACCGCAGACATCTTGCCGCGAACCGGGGAGGGCCGGCTGGTCATCGACGGCACCGTCAGCGCGGACACGAAGCTCTACGACTTCAAGGCCAATTTCAAAGTCACCTACGAGATGGGTCTCGACGACATCCCGCGCGACCCCGATGAGACCGAGACCTGGTACGCGGACCGCGAATCCGTCGAAAGCCTGGAGCGCTCGCTGAGCGCGGCCGGCGAGAAGAAGCGCGCCGGAGAACTCGACGAGAAGGACTACGAAGCGATCGTCAAGCACGTCAACGAGCAATTCGATCGGCTACCCCGGACCGTCGGGGTGCGTCCGACGCAAAACCCGCCGGAGCCGGAAGTGGACGCCGACTTCAGCCTGACGCTGGCCGGTAAGACCGCGACGGCCGCCGGCGCTGCCGCTGTGGTCGGTCTGCTTGCGCTGCCGGTCACTTGGGCGGTGGGGGCCGGCGTGGGCGCCAGCGCCGGCAGTGTGCTGACCCTGGCGATCGTGAACTACGTCAGCACGTTGCTGACGATCGACTGGTTCGGTGCCGGATTGGGGTCGCGCGAGGTCAGGAAATCGCTCAACGACCGTCCCGAGGGGACGTTGCTGCCGCCGATCGGGATCCCGATAGACGCCAATTTGAACCGGCAGCGTCTTGCGGTCTACTTCCGTCCGGTGCCGTCGAAGCTATGGGTCGACTGCGTCACCACGACCTCGAGCGACGAGGACAGCGACCGCGAGGAAATCCGGCTCATCGGCGGCCGGTGGCCGACCGACGGCCAGCCGTGGAAACTGTCCAGTGACGACGCGATCCTGTACGCAAATTCGGGCGAACTGCAGCTTTTCGTCACACCGGACAACGCCGCCGGCGACGAACTGCAGATCAGCGTCGCCACCACCGCGGACGACCAACGGATTCTGCAGACGGACGGGGCGGGACCCGCAGCCCTGCACGAGTTGCCCCGGTGCAGCGAGGCGGCGGAGCCCGCGCAGTAGTCAGGTGCGGTGCAGGAAACCGTGCAGGGTCGCCTGGACGAGTTCGTCGACAATGACCTCGCGCGAGGGTTGTTCGTCGCCGAAGTAGGTGGAGCGCAGCGCGACCATGCCGACGATCATCGCCACCGTCGAGTGCGCCGGCAGGTTGGGCTGGCTGGACTTGAACCCGCGTAGCCGGGTTCCCTCCGCACTGATCTGGCCCAGTACCGCGAGTGCCGCCCGGATATCGGCCATCCCGGTGCCGGCGAATTCGTCCTCGCTGAAGCCTTCGGAAGCCAACAGGGTCAGCAGCAGGCCGCGGTGTTCCACCAGCACGTCATAGAGTTGTCCGACGAAAAGCCTTGCCAGATCCTCTTCTTCGGTCTCCTCGGGGACGACCGATTGCCACGTCCGGCCGAATTCGTGCACGAAGGTCGTGAAGGGTACGACGAGGGCTTCCCGGAACAGGCCGGCTTTGGAGCCGAAGTGGCGGAAGAGCAAATATTCGCTGACTCCGGCGGCTTCGGCGATCTCCCGGGTGGTGGTGCTCCGATAGTCCTGCCGGGCGAACAACTCCCGTGCGGCATCGAGCAGTAACCGGCGCGGTTCGCCGCGGGGTCGGCGCAGCGGCGCAACGGTGGCTTGCGTCGCAGCCCGCTTCTTCTCGGGCGCAGGTCGCGGGGACACGGTTATTCACGATAGTCCCTTGACCGATCGCTTAGAATAGTGTCCACTATTAAAAGTCTACGGGAAGGGGCGTGGCGGTGGGCGCAGTCATCATGCTCGGCACCCTGTTCGGCTTGATCGTGTTGATCTTCGGCGCGGTCTATTACTTCGACCCCGAAGCGCGTGGCGGCGACCGTGACGAGCCTGTCCAATGAACGACGGCCTGACGCCGCTGCTCACCGGCGCGGTCATCTTCGGGTGGGGTAGTGGCATCGCGTTCACCGCCGCGGGTGTGTATCTGAGCGTCCGGGAGTGTCGGCTGCACCCGCTGCTGCTGCTGTGCATCTCGGCGATCTCGTTCTCCTGGATCGAGGCACCCTACGACTGGGCGATGTATGCGCAGTTCCCGCCTGCCCTGCCGCGGATGCCGTCGTGGTGGCCGCTGAACATGACGTGGGGTGGGCTCCCTTCGTCGGTACCGGCGGGCTACATAGGCTACTTCGTGCTGCCCGCCGTGCTCGGCGCCGCGCTCGGGAAAAGGCTTGTGGCCCGGTTTGATTGGGCCAACAGGCTGGGGAGACCGTTCACCCTCCTGATCTCCGGTTTCGTCGTCGGATTCTGTTGGGCGTTCGTCTTCAACGCTTTCCTCGGCGCCCGGCTCGGTGTCTTCTATTACGCGTACGTGATTCCCGGGTTGGCTGTTTTCGAAGGCACCAAGCACCAGTACCCGATCTATGACTCCATCGCCCTGGGCGTGCAGATGATGGTCTTTGCCTACCTGCTCGGGCGCACCGATTCCTTCGGCCGCAACGTCATCGAAATGTGGGCCGAGTCGAGGACCAAGAACCGCGTCAAGTCCGCCGCCCTGTCCATCGGCGCGGTGATCCTGATCGGAAACCTGCTCTACGGCGCGGTATTCGCGCCCCATCTGATCACGATGCTGGGCGGCTACGTGACCTCGGGGCCCAATGAGCAGCTGTTCCCCGGTGTCCCGAACCAGCCTCGATAGGAACATCAATGGTCCAGACCGCGCAGCTCTACTACGACCCGTTCGATCACGACATCGACGACGATCCGTACTCGGTGTGGAAACGGATGCGTGCCGAAGCGCCACTGTATTTCAACGACAAATACAACTTCTACGCGCTGAGTCGTTACGCCGATGTGGCGCCCGCACTGCACGATTGGCAGACCTACCGGTCGGGCCGCGGCACCACTGCCGACATCCTGTTCAGCGGCCTCGAAGTACCGCCGGGGATCCTGCTGTTCGAGGATCCGCCGCTGCACGACCTGCACCGCAAGCTGCTGTCGCGGGTATTCACCCCGCGCCGGATGCTGGCCGTCGAAGATCTGGTGCGTGAATTCTGTTCGCGCGCACTGGATCCGCTGCGGGATGCCGACGGCTTCGACTTCGTGGTCGATCTGGGCGCGATCATGCCGATGCGCACCATCGGGTACCTGTTGGGCATCCCCGAAGGCGAGCAACAGGTCATCCGCGATTGCAACGACCACAGCATCACCGTCGGTGCGCAGCAGGGCGATATCAGCGCCACCATGTTCCAGGACTCCATCGCGCTGTTCGCCGACTACATCGAGTGGCGCGCCAAGCATCCGTCCGACGACTTGATGACAGAGCTGCTCAACGCCGAAGTGGAAGAGCAGGACGGGACCCGTCGCCGGCTGGACCGCACCGAAGTCCTGGCCTACACCGCGATGATCGCAGGCGCGGGCAACGAAACCACCGCGCGACTCATCGGATTCATGGGCCAACTGCTCGGCGAACATCCGGATCAGCGTCGCGAGTTGGTCGCCGATCCTTCGCTGCTCGGATCCGCGGTGGAGGAGACCCTGCGCTACGAGCCGCCGTCGCCGGTGCAGGCGCGGTACGTAGCTGCCGATGTCGAGCTGTACGGGCAGACCGTCTCCGCGGGCTCCTACATGCTGCTGCTCAACGGGTCGGCGAATCGTGACGAGGCAAAATTCGCCAACCCTGACCGCTACGACATCCACCGCAAGGGTGGCCACCTCAGTTTCGGCCAGGGGCTGCATTTCTGCCTCGGCTCGGCGTTGGCGCGTCTGGAGGGACGCGTCGCCTTCGAGGAGGTCTTCAAGCGGTGGACTGACTGGGAGGTCGACTACGGCAACGCCCGCCGGGCCCGGACATCCAGCGTGCGAGGGTGGGCGCAGCTGCCCGTCAGGACCGCCTAGCCGACCGGATCGAGCAAACTTGTTTGGTTCGTCCCGTCAGGGGCTAGTAAATGGTCACACCTTCGGGAGGATTCCAATGAGCAACTACAACGTCGTGGTAGTCGGTACCGACGGGTCTGATACGTCGCTGCGCGCGGTGGATCGGGCTGCGAAGATCGCCGCAGAGTCGGAGGCGACCCTGATCGTTGCTTCGGCGTATCTGGACGACGGCGACGACGGCGGGACGGCACCTGACCAGGCGCGCGACGAGAAATACCGCACCGAAGGTAACGCGCCGGTCTACGAGCTGCTGCACAAGGCTGCCGACCGCGCGCGCGAGGCCGGTGCCACCAAGGTCGAGGAACGCGCCGTGGAGGGTGCACCGGTCGATGCGCTGCTGCAGCTCGTCGAAGACGCGAATGCTGACCTGCTGGTGGTCGGCAACGTCGGTACCAACTCGCTGGTGGGTCGGATCGTGGGCTCGGTGCCGCGAGCCGTTTCCAAGCGCGCGAAAGCTGAAGTGCTGGTCGTGGAGACCGAAGACTGAGACTGATCGGCAGGACCCGCAGGGTCACTTCTTCGACACAATGTCGCCACGGTCCTACCACCTGAGATGCTGCCGCGCGACCATGGGTGCAGCCAACGGGGAGGCCGCCAACAGGGAGGCAATGTGTCGATACGCATGATTGTGCCGGCGGCGCTGATCGCCGCGTTCAGCGTGCTGAATCCACTGTCGGTGCGCGCGCACGCCGACCCGGCGTGCGGGGTCAACCTGGCAGCGCCGGAGATTCAAGCCGCGGTCAAGTCGCTGCCGGCCCTGCCGGACAATTCCGGGTGGGATACCAACACGCACAGCTTCGATCCGAGCAGCAACTACAACCCGTGCACCACGCTGTCGACGGTGATCGTCACTGTCCTGGGTGCTACCGGCAGTTCGCCTGACCTGGCTCTGCTATTCCACAAAGGCGCTTTCGCCGGTGTCGCCACCTCGAAGGCGTATCCCTTCACATCTTTGAACGCCGCCAAGACCACCGACGACACCGTCACCCTGGACTACAAAGACGGCCGGAACGTATGCACCGCATGCCCCGGACCGATCACCACCGTGCGTTATCAGTGGCAGGGCAACCGCGTGGTGGCGCTGGACCCCGAACCGGCCTGGTAGACCCGGCGACGTGAGCAAGCTTGGCCATTTGCGTCGCAGCGGACAAGATGGAGGGCGGAAATACTCCCGCATCAGCGCTGAAGGTCGAGAACATGGTGATAGCCCACAGTCCGTATCGGCTCCATTTGTTGCGCTGCGGCGCAGCACTTTTCGTGATGATGGCCGCGCTCGGGCTGGTGCAGTACGCGGCACCGGCGCTGGTGCTCGGGCAACCGGCGCTGGCCGCTGACCCGGCGCAACTGGCTCGGGATCTGGTCGCCGACGAGCAAGCGCTGCGCGACCCGTCGTCGTCGGAGGCGGTGCTGCAGGCCGCGGCGTTGCGTGAGCAGGCCGCTTACCGTGCCATCGGGCGCCACCCCGAGTGGGAGCCGGTCGTGCGACCGCTCATTCCGGCGCAGCTCAGCGGAATCTACAACCGCAATGTCGACGCGCGGCACCACCTGCAGGCGTTGAACGCAGGCGAGGCGAAGCCGACGTTGCCCGCCTGGCGGATCGACCCGCCGGCGCCCGCCGCCGAGTTGCTCAGCTACTACCGTGCGGCCGAGGCGGCCAGCGGCGTCGGCTGGAACTATCTGGCAGCGATCAACATGGTCGAGACCGACTTCGGCCGCATCTCCGGGGTGAGCACCGCGGGTGCGCAGGGGCCCATGCAATTCCTGCCGTCCACGTTCGCCAGCTACGGCCAGGGTGGCGACATCCGCTCACCGCGGGACAGCATCATGGCGGCCGGCCGGATGCTTGCGGCCAACGGTTTCGCCGGCAATCCCGACGGCGCCATCTACAGCTACAACCATTCGAGCAACTACGTCGGAGCCGTCAAGGACTACGCCGCTGCGATCGGCGGCGACCCCGCCGCCTTCGCCGCCTACCACCGGTGGGACGTCTACTACCTGACCACGATGGGTGACGTGCTGTTGCCCGTCGGGTACGCCGCATCCGAACGGATCTCCGCGGCCGAGTACCTGGCCGGCCATCCGCAGTAGAGCGCAGGCGTCGGACGTCAGGTCATGCAGACGTTGGAGAACAGCAGCACCGGCCACGACACGATGGAACCCAGAAACGACACCACCGCGTCGGCGCCGTGCAGCTGGTGCAGATGCGAGGTATGCGTAACCGACCAGACGAGGCCCACCAACAGGTAGGGGACGCCAACGATGACCGCGAGGCCGATCAGCTCGGCGACGGTCATCTTGTAGTCGAGTAGGTTACGAAGTGCTGTGAGCATCGGGTGGCTCCCGGCGGCGACGGCGTGTGTAGTCACCAAACATGTTAACCATAGTTCGAGCGGATGTTGCTCACTTCTCGCGGTTGTGAGAACCTGACAATGGCTGCTGAGCTCAGGTTTCAATTGGATCGGGCGGGAGGTTCGGTTAATGACAGTTTCGCCCGAACCGTCGTTGGAACCTCCGGTGTTGGCCCTCGAGGACACTCGCATCCGGGTCACCCGGCAGACGGCCCGCTGGACCGATCGGCAAGTCCATGTCCGCGAAGCGATGGACTTCTGGTCGTTCGCGGCAGGCGCGGCGAATGTGATCATGCAGTTGTCGCGGCCGGGAGTGGGCTACGGCGTGGTGGAGTCCAAGGTGGATTCCGGCAACCTGCTCAAGCACCCGTGGAAACGCGCGCGCACCACCTTCCAGTATCTGGCCGTCGCGGTCTTCGGGTCCGACCGGGACCGCGCCGCGATCCGCGAGGCCGTCGACGGCGCGCACCGGCAGGTCCGGTCCACGCCGGAAAGTCCGGTCCGCTACAACGCTTTTGATCGCAACCTGCAGCTCTGGGTAGCCGCCTGCCTGTTCGTCGGGTTGGAGGACACCTATCAGTTGCTGCGCGGCCCGATGAATGCCGAACAGGCAGAACAGTTCTACCGCTCCGCGTGGACATTGGGCACCACGTTGCAGGTGCGCGAGGATCAGTGGCCGCCGACTCGGGCAGCCTTCGACGATTACTGGGTCCAGGCCTGCGCGCACGTCGAAATCAGCGACACAGTTGGCCGATATCTGCACGAGCTGATTGATCTGCGGATGATCAATCCACTGCTGCGGTGGCCGTTTCACCGCCTGCTGAAGTTCCTGACCACCGGCTTTCTCGCCCCGGTTTTCCGGGAGGCTCTCGGTGTCTCGTGGAGTGACACCAGGCAACGGCGTTTCGAAAGGTTGTTCCTGCTGGTGGCTTTCGTCAACCGGTTCCTGCCGCCGTTCATCCGGCAGGGCGGCAGTCACGTGCTGCTCCTCGATGTGCGCCATCGGGTTCGGCGCGGCCGCCCGCTGATTTGAGCGCACGATGACGCAATCACATGGCAGCATAGGCAGAGTCGAGGTGGGCCTGGACCGGTTGCGCCGGCTGTTGGATCACCGGGTCAGCATCGCGGCGCTGATCGAAGCGGCTGTGTGGTTGGCGATTCCTTATCTGTCGGTGGGCCTGGTGTGGGCCTTCCTGCACGCAGAACAGGTTCAGCAGATTGAGACGCGACTGGCCAAGGTGATGCCGGCCGGTGCTGACGTCGGGGCCTTCGGGGTGGTGACGGCGCTGTGGCCGGTCTCGATACAAATCGCGAATTCGTGTCCTGCGCCCTGAATTCGCCTGGTGCATAGCCGAGTACGCGCGTCGTCGGCACCGTCATGTCGTAGGGTTGGCCCGATCAGAAGGGAATCGTGGCTGGCGTGAAGGTACATCTGCAGGTAGAGGGCGCACCGGACAAGGTGCGTGACAGCGTGCGCGAGATCGGTGAACTGGGAGCCGACGGCCTTTTCACATTCGAGGGACCCCACGACGTGTTCTTCCCGCTGGTCGTGGCGGCGGGGGAGGCCGACCTGGAGTTGATGACCAATGTGGCGATCGCCGGGCCGCGCAGTGCGGTGCATCTGGCGCACTCAGCCTGGGATCTGCAGTGCTACAGCGGCGGGCGATTCCGGCTCGGTCTCGGGTCGCAGATCAAAGCGCACATCGAGAAGCGGTATGGAGCGCAGTGGGGCAAGCCGGCGAGCCGGATGGCTGAGCAGGTCGCCGCGATCAAGGCGATCTTCGCGGCGTGGGAAGGTCAGGCGCCGTTGAAGTTTCGGGGTGAGTTCTACACCCACACGTTGATGCCGCCGAATTTCAATCCGGGGCCCAACCCTTTCGGTCCACCGCCGGTGCTGATGGGAGCGCTCGGACCGCTGATGACCCGCAAGGCGGCGGAAGTGGCTGACGGACTGCTGGTGATGCCGTTCAACAGTGCGCGACACCTCGCGCAGCGGACCGCGCCGGCGCTGGCTGAGGGACTGCAGGAATCCGGGCGGTCGGTTGCCGATCTTCAGGTGATCGCGCAGGCGATGGTCGCTGTCGGTGGTACCGAGGCGCAGCTGGCGGCAGCTGTCGACGGCGTCGCTACCCTGATCGCGTTCTACGGTTCCACACCCAATTACCGCCCGGTGCTGGAGGTCGAGGGCTGGGCCGAGCTGCAACCGCTTCTCAACGCCATGTCCAAGACGGGTGACTATGCCGGTATGCGGGCGTTGATCACCGAGGAGATGGTGCGCACCATCGGTATCGTCGGCAGTCCCGACGAATGCGCAGCTGAGATCGAAAATCGTTTCGGTGCAATGGCTTCCGATGTCTGCTGTTACTTCCCGTTCTACTCGCCGAGTAGGGAAGACCTGGCCGACCTGGTCGGCGGCTTACATGCGTCCCGATAGTAGGCGACCGCACTCGAACGGCGGGCGATGAATCGTCGGGTGTTACTTTTGTTGCACCCTCACAGTCACCGGAGCCGCCAATGACACCGGGCAGCGATGCCGACAGCATCGAACTCCTTGCCGAGAAGGTCGCCCAGTACGCGCGGGAGCTGTCGGCCGACATCGACAACGAGCGCAGGCTTCCCCCCGAGCTCATCGCCCGGCTCAATGACCTAGGGTTGCTGCGCGCCACCATGCCGCGCGAAGTCGGCGCGCTGGAACTCGATCCCGGGACCGCGCTGCGGTGCGCCGAGCTGATCGCGCGCGGTGATGCGGCAACGGGATGGTGCGTATCGATCGCGATCACCAGCGCGCTACTGGTCGCCTACCTGCCGGCGGGCGCCCGCGAGGAGATGTTCGGGGACGGCCGCGGTATCGCCGCCGGGGTGTGGGCGCCGCGCGGCACCGCGAAGTCGGTCGACGGCGGAATCGTGGTGACCGGACGTTGGCCGTTCTGCAGCGGAATCACCCACGCCGACATGCTGTTTGCCGGCTGCTTCGTCGACGAGCGGCGCGTGCCGTCCGTTGTCGCACTACCCAAGAGTGATCTGACGGTCCTTGATACCTGGCATACCCTGGGCCTCCGCGGCACCGGCAGCCACGACACCGTCGCCGACGAAGTCTTCGTACCTGTGGACCGGGTGTTCTCGGTGTTCGACGGCCCGACCGTCGACCGGCCGCTGTACCGCTTCCCGGTGTTCGGTTTCTTCGCGTTGTCCATCGGCGCTGCGGCACTGGGTAATGCGCGTGCCGCCATTGACGACCTCGCCGAGATAGCCGGTAACACAACACGACTCGGCTCCACCCGGACCCTGGCCGAGCGGCCCGCGACCCAGGCGGCGGTGGCGGCTGCCGAGTCCGCACTCAGCGCGGCACGCGCGCTGTACTACGTCACGGTCGAGGAGGCCTGGCAGGCCAGCCAGGACCACGACCCGGTGTCGGTGACGCTGCGCAACCGGCTACGGCTGGCGGCCACGCACGCCGCCCGGACCGCCGCGGACGTGGTCCGTGCCATGTACGACCTGGCCGGCGGCAGCGCTATCTTTGACAGCTCGCCACTGCAGCGGCGGTTCCGCGATGCGTTCACCGCCACCGCGCACTTCCAGGTCAACGAGGCATCGCGCGAACTGCCCGGCCGCCTGCTGCTCGATCAGCCCGCCGACGTGTCAATGCTGTGACCGACATCGAAGTCGTCCTGCCGTACTGGCTCGACCGTCCCGATACCGAGGCGCTGGACATCGCGCAGGTTGCGTCGGAGAGCGGATTCGATGCGCTGTGGATCGGTGAGATGGCCACCTACGACGCGTTCGCGCTCGCCACTGCAATCGGTTTGCGTGCAACGGATTTAACGCTCAAGATTGGTCCGCTGGCCGTCGGCGTGCGCGGTCCGGTGACCTTGGCGTTGGGGGCGAGCACGGTCGCCGCACTGACCGGCAACCGGATCGATCTCGCGCTGGGGGCCTCCAGTCCGGCGATCGTGGCCGGCTGGCACAACCGCGACTGGTCCTACCATGTGGCCGTCATGCGCGAAACCATCGAATGCCTGCGGCCGATACTGGGCGGCGCCCGCGCCGACTACAGCGGACGACACGTCAGCAGCCACGGCTTCCGGCTGCGCCATCCTATACCTGAGGCGCGAATTGCGTTGGGGGTGTTCGGTTCGGGCATGGTCGCGCTGGCGGCCCGGCACGCCGACGAGGTGGTGCTCAACCTCGCCTCGCCCGCCCGCGTCGCGCAGGTTCGGGCTGCGCTCGAGCGCGCAGCGGGTGACCGTTCCGTGCCCCGCCTCACGGTATGGGTGCCGGTCGCCCTCGATCCCGGTGCCGGCGCGCATGCTCAACTCGCCGGCCAACTGGCGGTGTATCTCGCCCCACCGGGCTACGGCGAAATGTTCAGTGACCTCGGGTTCAACGACCTCGTCGTAATGGCGCGAGCAGGCGCGACCAGGCGCGAACTGGCGGCTGCCATTCCAGTGCAGTTGCTGGCCGAAGTGGGTGCGTTGGGCTCGGCCGAGCAGATCAGGACGCGGGTGCGCGCGTACCGGAAAGCCGGCGCCGACTGCGTCGCGATTGTGCCGTCGACTGCCGAAGACCCGGGTGGCCGGGCCACCCTGAGTGCACTGTCGCCAGGCTAGCGAGTGCGCCCAAACCCGTTGTGGCTGCGGATCAATGGCAGTGACGCGCTGGTTGCGAAGCCGGCGGGTGCCTGGCATATCGCCGGCACCGCGTTGAGGACCTGCATAGCGGTAGCGACACTGGCCGACCTGACGTGTTCGGCCATAGTGGCAGCGCGGGTGAAACTTGCCAGCGCGAAAAAATGGGCGCGCATGGAAGGATCGCCCTCAATCGTCAACGTCCAACCGTGCTCGGGTTTGGGCCAGTGTTCCGGGTATTCACCGCCCACCGTCCACAGCGCCTCGATCTCGATGAGTGTCTTCCCGGCTCTGCGCCCCGACCACGTCCAGCGTTGGCCCGCAGTGGATCCGGCGAGCAGCGCATGCTCGAAAATCTGGTGGTCGGCCTTCGCGGGGACCGCTTCCACCGCCGCCACCACCTCGTCGATGTCAGCTCCCATTTCGTCGGCGAGAAACCAGACCTGGTTTTCGAACAGGCCGCTGTTGAAGGCCAGAAAGTCGGTCGCAGTGGGGCTGATCTTTTCGATCGGCTGACCGAAAGCCATGTTGTCGAACGTGATCGAGGTGCTCTCGTACACCGACCAATCGGCCCGCTCCTGCAGGGTGATCTTGTCGATGGTGCGGCTCATGCCCGACAACGCCAGAGGTAACACCCCGGACAGGTTGCCCGGATTCAATCCACTGCCATGCACCGAGGCGTTGCCGGCCTGGCAGGCGGCGGCCACGCGGTCCCGCTCGGCTGACGGGATACGCCGGGGATGGAACAAGAACGCTGTGGTGGCAACGTTTTTACCGCTCGACAGGATGGCACACACCTCGTCCAGGCTGGCGTTGCGTGGCGTGTAGAGCACGCAGTCGGCGTCGAGGGCAAGAATGTCGTCGACGGACGTGGTCGCGTGTACTCCGATGGCGTCACGCCCCAGCAGCGTGCCGATGTCGAGGCCGTCCTTATCCCCGGAATACACCCGGGCGCCCACCACCACCATGTCGTCGCGGTGATCGAGGACGGTAGTGAGTATTTCTCGGCCCACAGTGCCGGTGCCCCACCCGACGACGCGATAGCGCAACGTGTTTCGCTAGATCTTGAAGCGGCCGGCGAATGCCCGAAGCGGCAGGTCGGCGCTGGTGACAAGACCCGGGGGAGCGGCGACCACCGACTTGATGGAATTCAGTGCCGGCAGTCCGGTGACCGTCATGCCGATGGAGGCGAAGTTGTCGGGGTTGGACAGGTCGATGCCGGGCTTGGGGAAAATCATGTGCTTGTTATAGATGCACGGGTCACCCTTGATCTGAGTGATGTAGCAGCCCTTGATGTCCCAGCTGGGATCGGTGTGCGGGGTCATCTGCCACTCCAGGTGCGTCTCCACCCTCGGGATGCCATCCACCATGCCCTGATATTTGATGTAGTTGCCGCCCAGCGAACCCTTCGGCAACGTGTACCAGCCGAGGTCGACGTCCTTGGTGCAGGCGCCGAGCTCGTAGCTGAACTTCACCTCGTCGAGTTCGATGTCGAAGCAGTCGGCCATCATCAGCACGCTGTCGGCGAACACTCGGGTGTACTTTTCCAACTTCGACGGAATCGACGGATCATCCACCGGCAGGCCATAACCGACCTCAATCCAGGTGTCCTTGGAGTGGTGGCAGGACACGTCGACGGATTCTATGGTGGTCACGTTCTCGATTTCCGCGACGTCGGCCGAACACACCACGCCCAGGATCTGGTTGACCCCTGGGTTCATCCCGGTGCCGTAGAACGTCGTGCCGCCTTTGTCACAGGCTTCGGCCAGCAACTGGGTGACGGGCTTTCCGGACGGGTGCGGGTGGTTGCGGTCGCGATGCCAGCCGGTGATCCAGTCGGCGGTGGTGACGATATTGATCCCAGCTTCAAGAACTTTGACGTAGAGGTCCTCGTCGGGGAACACACCGTGGAAGGTCAGCACGTCGGGCTTGGCGGCGATGATCTCGTCGACGCTGCCGGTCGCGGTGACGCCGTTGGCCGGCAGTCCGACGAGTTCGCCGACGTCCTTACCGATCTTGTCGGAGGAATAGCAGTGCACGCCAACCAGTTCCAGGTCGGGCTGAGTGGCGATGCGCTTGATCATCTCGCTTCCGACATTGCCGGTTGCCACTTGAAAGACTTTGATGCTCACAGCCGCACCTCTCGGGAATCGGGTTTCGCCCGCGCGGTCGACCGGGCCAGCTCGCTGGCACTGCCGCCCCGGCCATCGGGATAGAACTGGGTGGCCCACTTGCGAATTGCGGTGAACCCCTCGTACTCCGCCGTTGCCAGCGCCGGCGGATCGGAATAGCGTTGGTGCGCCCAGATGTGCACGTCCTGGGTGAATTGCCGGATGACTTCCTCGCCGAACCCGAGCGCTTTGCGCTCCGCACGTTCGGCCGCCAGACCTTCACGACCGGGAACCCGTCCGATATAGACCATGAACCGGACGTCGGAGGTGCGCTCGTCGACCGGCGTGACGGCCGAGATGGTGCGGTTGTCGATCATTCCCCAACTCTTGGTGACCGCGATGCCCAGTCCGCCGTTGATGGCTTCCACGCCGCTCTTGACGTCGTCGATGCTTTGCTGGTCGTCACCTTCGAAGGTGATGGTGAAGTCGACGTAGGACACCGGGTCGTCGAAGTCGTGCCGGGTGAAGATCGGCACGATGGGTGTGTTGTGCACAAACTTGAAGTGCGCGAAGTCGACGCCGTTCTCGAGCACATATTGCGGATGCAGTTCTAGGTCTTGGCGGAACAGCCGTTGCTGCGGGTAGTAGTCGTCGGGATCGCTGCCGTCGGCGAAGCTGGCGAAGACGTCGGGCGCATCGAAATACGGTGCGCGGCCTTCGATGTCGTGCCAGATGTAGACGGACTCATTCCGTTCGACTACGGGATATGTCTGGATCCGACGGCCCCGGTTGGGGCGGTCCTGATACGGGATGCAGACGTTGCGGCCTTCGTGGCTCCACTGCCAACCGTGAAAAGGGCACTGCAGCACTTCGCCCACGACTTTCCCGCCGTAACCCAGATGAGCGCCGAGGTGTTCGCAGTAGGCGTTCATCACGGTGAGCCCGCCCGAGTCGGCGCGCCAGGCGATCAGCTCCTGACCGAAATACTTCATCGTGTGGACATCGCCGACGCCGATCTCGTCTGACCACGCAACCTGAAACCATCCGGTTGGTTTCATCGACAATGGCGGCTTGGCCATGCTCGCGGTCCTCTCGATCCGATGGTCGAATACTCTATGGAAGATTCATAAAGCAGTCAACGAAACCAAGAGGCCCGGGTTAGGATGCGCCTTGTGGCGGTGGCGGACAGTGCGGGTCGCCGATCCAACAAGCGTGGCCTGGCCACCCGCGAGGCCATGTTGCACGCCGCGGTCACCGCTCTGGCGTCCGGCGATCCGGGAGCGGTTTCGGCCAATCGCATCGCCAAACAAATCGGCGTGACCTGGGGCACCGTGCAGTATCAATTCGGCGACGCGGACGGGTTCTGGGCCGCCGTGCTGCACCACACCGCGCAACGCCGCGCCAACCTGTTCGCCAACCCCGACACCGGAGCGTCGTTGCAGGCGCGGGTAACGGAGATCATCGACACGCTGTACGACGGACTGACCGCACCCGACTCCCGGGCAATCGAGAACCTGCGTGCGGCGCTGCCGCGGGAACCCGCCGAGCTTGATCGGCTCTATCCGCGCACCGCAGCCGAACTGCGCTCGTGGGGTCAGAGCTGGCACGCCGTCTGCCAAAACGCCTTCGCCGATCTGCAGGTCGACGCGCAGCGGGTGCGGGAGATTGCAACCATGATCCCCGGCGCGATGCGGGGCCTTGCGTCGGAACGACAGCTCGGCAGCTACGCCGATCTCGACGAAGCGCGCCGCGGGCTCACCAACGCCATCGTCGCGTATCTGGGCCAGTCCGCGCGAGTGTGAGCAATCCGGCTAGGGGGGCCGGTTCATCCCGGTAGACGGTGGGTACGAAACATGGATGGACGTCGTCGAATCTGTCTTGAACACCGGCCGTCAGTTCGTATCGCTCTATCGACGCACCGGTGCCGACGTGCCTTTCGGGGATCCGCTGCCCTCGCACGGCACTGAGATGGAGGGCTGGTTCTGGCGGATCACCGAGCCGGACACCGGCCGGGTGGTGGTCGCGCTGTGCAGCGAGAATCGGCATCCCGAAGGCGAATGGTCGACGGCGGCGATCGCGCTGCACCCAGGTGGGGTGGTGCGCTCGGCCGCGATCGACGGGGTGCGCGCCGACCGGACCGAGTTCTCGGTCAAGGCCGAGAGCGGTGAGGATGTGATCGACGCGAGCCGCGAACGGCTCCGGATGGTCATCGGCGACAGCGAAGTCGACTTGAAATTCGACGACGAATTCCGCTGGCCCAAGCCGTTCGGCGGCGGTGGGGTGTTCTCGTCCGTCCCGTTCCTGAACCAGTATTGGCATCCCTACCGGCTGGGCGGCAAAGCGTCGGGAACTGTGACAAGCGGCGACGAGCAGTGGACCTTTACCAACGCCACGCTGTACTGCGAACGCAACTGGGGAGCGGGATTCCCGTTGCGCTGGTGGTGGGGTCAGGCCCACGACTTCGGCGACGCCGACGTGTGCGTGGCATTCTCCGGTGGCCTGCTGGAGTTGGGCCCGTTCAAGCGAGATGTCACCGGAGTCGTTGTGCGACTTGGCAATCGGGTGCTGCGTATCACCCCACCGGCGCTGGTATCCTACACCGGCAATGACCTGCGTTGGCAGATCGAGGCGCGGACTCCGCGGTTCCACATCGAGCTGGACGGCCGTGGCGTCGGCGACGGCCCGCACGTGCTGCCGGTGCCGCTGCCCGGCGAACGCCGCAATATCGACACCGACTACGAGTACCTGGCCGGCACCCTGCGCCTCACCGTCCGGGAGTGGGGCCGGACCATTTTCGACGGGACCTCGGAACTGGCTGGTCTGGAGATCGGCAGCCGACCTGCCTGATGAGCCACGCGAGGTTCACGCGAGTACTCTTGCGCGCCATGGAGCAGACGCGATGAGTGCAGGTCTGTTCGCCCTTCTGGATGACGTGGCCATGTTCGCCAAGCTCACCGCGGCATCGCTCGACGACATCAGCGGAGCCGCCGGACGCGCGACGGCAAAAGCCGCCGGAGTCGTCATCGACGACACGGCGGTGACGCCCCAGTACGTCGAGGGAATCTCGGCCGAGCGGGAACTGCCGATCATCAAGCGCATCGCGCTGGGGTCGCTGCGCAACAAACTGTTGTTCATCCTGCCCGGTGCGCTGCTGCTCAGTCAGTTCGCGCCGTGGTTGCTCAGCCCGATCCTGATGCTCGGTGCGACGTACCTGTGTTTCGAAGGCGCCGAAAAGGTTTGGAGCAGTCTGCACGGTCACCACGGCGAAGCCGAGCTGCCGGAGAGCGAGGCTCACATGGTGGCCGGTGCGATCCGGACCGACTTCATCCTGTCGGCGGAGATCATGGTGATCGCACTCAACGAAGTGGCTGAACTCGCATTCCTGCCGCGGTTCATCATCCTGGTCATCGTCGCCTTCGTCATTACGGTCGCCGTCTACGGGGTCGTCGCGGGCATCGTGAAGATGGACGACGTCGGCCTACGGCTCGCTGCGACGTCGTCCCGAGCGGGCAGGGCGTTGGGTCGCGGCCTGGTCGCCGGGATGCCCAGACTGCTCTCGGCACTCTCCGTCGTCGGGACTGCGGCGATGCTCTGGGTGGGCGGCCACATCCTGTTGGTGCACAGCAGTCACCTCGGCTGGCAGACCCCGTACAGTCTGGTGCACCACGCGGAGGAAGGCATACATCACGCGGTCGACTCGGTGGGCGGTGTGCTGGCTTGGTTGTTCAATACCGCAGCCTCGGCGGTGATCGGTGCGGTGGTGGGCGGGCTGGTGGTTGCCGTGGTGCACCTGCTGCGCCGGGTTCGGCGCTCGGAATCGAGAGCGTAAGGGGTGGCCGGTGTTACTCGACGGGATCAATCACATCGCGCTGATCTCCGGCGACATCGACCGGTTGCGCGATTTCTACACCGGCGTGTTCGAAGCGGAGGTCGGGCCCACCGAGCCGCACGGTGAAAAGGGCGATGAGACCATGACGATGATCCGCATCGGCCCGCACACCGAACTCAATGTGGTCACCATCGAGGGCAATCGGGAGCCAGACCGGCAGACGCCGATGTGGGGTCGCGGACGGCTCGACCACTTCGGCTTGCAGGCGGCCACGCCGGAAAGTTTCGAGGTGATCCGGCAGCGGCTTGTCGAGCGCGGCGCCAGTGATGGTGCAGTCAACGACTTCGGTGCCGTGCGCAGTCTTTTCTTTCGTGACCCCGACGGGCTCGAAGGCGAAGTCTTGGTCGCAAAGAATGCTGACCGATAACGTCTCAATTGGTTTCGCGGTCCCAAATGCGCTGTGTCGCAATCCCTACCGATGGATCGTGGGTCTGCTGAAAATTCCGCCCGCCACGGCGGAAGGTCTCCGCCACCGCGGTAGGCACATCGTGCTCCAACACGGGTTCGGCTGACCAGTCGCACGGCCGCACATGCACCAGATCGACCTCGGTGGCCCCGTCGTCGGCGTCGAAGAAATATGCCCCGCGGATTCTTCCCAGCCAATACAGGCCGTCGGTGTCGCGGGTCCACACGAACGAACCGTCCGGCACCTCGGCAAACCGCGCGACGCGGCGGTCCAGACGTTCGCCCTCGCCGGAGTCGCACACCTGTTGACCGAAGCCACACACGCCCAAGCGGCGAGCCCGCTCGAGAGTCGCTTGCGGGTCGATCTCGTCGCTGCGGGAGCGCATCGGCGCTCGGTATACGGCGGTCATGTCGACCATCTTGCTCGTTGGCAATGGCGGGTCCGGTAGCCCGGCGGCGTTTACTTCCGGAGTTGGGGCAAGACGTCGCGCTCCCACGCCGAGAAGAAGCCCGCCATGTCCGGCCCGATCTGTTGCACGTAGACCTCGTCGATCCCGGCCTCGAAGTACTCGCGGACCTGCTGGGCGTGTTTGTCGGGGTCGGGCCCGCAGGCGACGCTCTCCGCGACCTGGTCGGGCGGTACGAGTGACATGAGATCGGCGAAATCCCTGGGCCTCGGCAGGATTTGGGCAGCCTGACCCGGTAACGCCTCGTTGGCCCATAGTCGGTGGGCCGTCTTCAGGGCGTTGTCGGCATCTTTGTCCCAGCTGACCTTGGTCCCGGCTTGCACCTGCTTGTCTCCACCCCCGGCCTTGCGGAACGAGTCAACCAGTTCCGCCGAAGGCATCGCCAGGACGTACCCGTCGCCTACCCGGCCGGCGAACTTGGCCGCCTGCGGACCGAACCCGGAGACGTAGATGGGCACCGGCTTGTCCGGGAGAGTGTAAATGCGAGCTTCCTGCACCTCGTAGTGCTTGCCGTGGTGGCTGATCTCGTCGCCCTTGTGCAGCAACCGGATGACGTCGATGGCCTCCTCGAGCATCTCCAGGCGCTGCCCGACCGACGGCCAGCGATCGCCCAGCACATGCTCGTTGAGGGCCTCCCCGCTGCCGACACCCAGGACGAAGCGGCCGTCCAGTTGCACCGCGGCCGTCGCGGCGGCCTGGGCGACGATGGCCGGGTGGATGCGGATCGTAGGACAGGTCACCGCGGTGCTGACCGGCAGCGACGTCACCTGCGACAAGGCTCCGATGACGCCCCAGACGAACGGGCTCTGTCCCTGCTCGTCATTCCAGGGGTGGAAATGATCTGAAATCCACAGTGCGTCGAACCCGGCAGCTTCCGCCCGCTTGGCCTGGTCGATCAGCTCTGCCGGTCCGAATTGTTCGCAGGACAAGAAATATCCGATGGTAGGCATGAGGGGCGGTTACCCGCTGAAGCGCCACCTAGTCACTCTGCGGTGGGGGTGGGGCGTACTCGCACATCTACGCCCCAGGCGCAGAGTCAGCGGCTGGGCCCAGCCCACAGGTGTTTATCGGCGGTGGATCGGGGAACGCGATGGCGTGCCGCCACCGGAGCTCGATCCCCGTACTTCGACGCCGACCGAATCCCCATACCGCGACAAGGGTTTCGTGCCGCTGCGCAGTTATGCGCCGCTGGGCGACGGGCGGACCGTGGCGTTGGTCGCCGAAGACGGTGCCATCGACTGGTTTCCGATACCGAACCTGGATTCGGTGCCCGTCTTCGCGGCGGTGCTCGATGCTGCCAACGGTGGGCGCCTGGAGTTGGCACCGGCAATACCGTTCACCGCGCAGCGCCGATATGTCCCGCACACCAATGTGCTGGAAACCACTTTCGTCACCGACTCCGGACGGGTTCGCGTCACCGACGCACTCAACGTCGGACTCGACGGACGGTTGCCGTGGACCGAGTTGGTGCGTCGAATCGAGGGACTGGACGGCGAGGTGCCGATGCGCTGGCGCGTCGCACCCGGCACTTGTTTCAACACCGCGTCACCGTGGGCGAGACAGACTCCGCATGGAATTGTGTTGCGCCTCAAGGACTTGAACTTCGGGGTGTCCATCTCCGAGGGCATGAACGTGGAGCTGACCGATCAGGCGGTATCCGGCACATTCAGTGCGGACCCGTCGTCCCGGCGGGTCATCGGCCTGGTAGCGACCGATGGCGAGCCGCTGATGTTGTCGCCGGTGGACGATATCGATCGGGGATTGGACCGCACCGTCGAGCAGTGGCGCAAATGGTCGGGTGAGTTCGAATGCGCCGGCGCGTGGAGCGAAGCCGTGCACCGCAGTCTGCTGTTCCTGAAACTGCTGATCTTCAGTCCAACCGGAGCCGTGGCAGCCGCGGCGACTACCTCACTGCCGGAACGGCTTTCAGGCGGTAAGAACTGGGACTACCGCTACGCGTGGGTCCGCGATGCCGCCTACACGCTGAGCGCCTTGCGCCGGCTCGGCATCCGGGAGGAAACGCACGCCGCGATCAGCTGGCTGTTGCGCACGGTTCGTCAGCACGGTGCCGGCACCGGGGTGTGCTACCGGCTGGACGGTTCGGAGGTCGAACCGGTGATCAGCCACGAGGTACCCGGGTGGCGGGGGATCGGACCGGTGTTGACCGGCAACCGCGCGCACGGGCAGCTGCAGTTGAGCATCTACGCCGACTTATTCGACACGGTGCGCCTGTACGTCGACTCCGGTCACGCGCTGGACACCGCGACCGGCCACCTACTGGCGGACTTTGCCGACCAGGCCTGCGACGCCTGGCGCACCCGCGACGCCGGGATGTGGGAGCTGGAACAGCTCGAGCACTACACCACCTCCAAACTGGGTTGTTGGCACGCGTTGCGGTGCGCGGTCGGGCTTGCCGAGTTGGGACAGATTCCCGGCGATCCCGATCGCTGGGCCGGTGAGGCCGAACGGATTCGGGCCTGGGTAGAACGCGAATGCTGGTCCGACGAGTTGAACAGCTACGAATGGTATCCGGGCAGTGGCAAACTGGACGCTTCGATCTTGTTGCACGCCGGCAGCGGTTATGACCGAGGCCCGCGGATGACGGCGACCATCGACGCACTGCGACGCGATCTGGGTTGCGGTCCGCTGCTGTACCGCTACAGCGGGGCACGCCGGGACGAGCAGGAAGGTGCATTCGTCGCGTGTTCGTTCTGGGCAGTGTCGGCACTGCACTACGTCGGTCGCGACACCGAAGCGCGCGAATTGATGGACCAATTGGTCGAATTGACCAACGATGTCGGCGTGCTGGCCGAGATGATCGACTCAGACGACAACTCTTTCCTGGGAAACCTTCCCCAAGGTCTCAGCCACTTGGCGTTGATCGGGGCGGCACTGGATCTCCAGTCCTGAAGGTGCGGAGAGTCAGGTGCCGCAGAAGGTGCGGTAGACGCCGAAATCCGTGGGGGCCGGGGCTGCATAGCGCTCCAGACCCGGTCGTTCGGTATAGGGGGAGCTGATGGCATCGAGTAGTCGGTTCAACGGTTCGAGGTCGCCCGCCGTCGCCGCGGTGAGTGCTTCTTCGACCAGGTGATTGCGCGGGATGTAGATCGGGTTGACGCGCTGCATCATGTCGACGTCCGGCCCCTGCTGGCGCCAACGTGACGCCCAGGCATCGAACTGGGCCGGGTCCACGAACATGCCACGCGCCGGTTCGGCGTCGCCGGCCGCCGCAGCGCTGAGGTTGCGGAAGAAAGAGGTGAAGTCCGCGTGACTCTCCTGCAACATGGGCAGCAGTTCATCGATGAGCGGCTCGGTCGGTTCGGCACCGGCAGGCAGACCCAGCTTGGCGCGCAACCCCGCGAGCCAGGCGCTGTGGTATTGGTGAAACCCGTCAAAAGCTTCCTCTATCAACGGGATTGCGTCGTTGACGTCGTCGGCGATCAATGGCAGCAGAGTCTCGGCGAAGCGGGCGAGGTTCCACGCCGCGATGGTCGGCTGGTTGCCGTAGGCATAGCGTCCCCAGGCGTCGATCGAACTGAACACGGTGTCCGGATCGTAGGCCTCCATGAAGGCACATGGCCCGTAGTCGATGGTCTCGCCCGAGATCGTCATGTTGTCGGTGTTCATCACGCCGTGGATGAAGCCGACCAGCATCCACCGGGCCACCAGCGACGCCTGGGCCGCCACCACACCCTCGAACAACGCGAGGTAGGGCTGTTCCGCGTGGGCGGCTTCAGGATGGTGACGGGCAATGGCATGATCGGCCAGACGGCGAAGCAGACCGATATCTCCTGTCGCAGAAGCGTATTGGAAGCTGCCCACGCGCAGGTGGCTACTTGCCACCCGGACCAACAAGGCGCCGGGCAGCAGCGTCTCGCGCGTCACGGCGGTCCCGGTCGCCAACACCGCCAGCGATCGGGTGGTGGATATCCCCAGCGCGTGCATCGCCTCGCTGATCACGTATTCACGCAACATCGGCCCTACCGCCGCCAAGCCGTCACCGCCCCGGGCGAACGGAGTGCGGCCGGATCCCTTCAGGTGGATGTCGCGCAACCGCCCGTCGGCGTCGGCTATCTCGCCCAACAACAACGCGCGGCCGTCACCCAGCCGCGGCACATAGCCGCCGAATTGATGTCCCGCATATGCCTGGGCGACCGGGGTGGCGCCGTCTGGAACCAGGTTGCCCACCAGGAAACGCAGACCGTCGGAGCTACGGAGCCACTGAGCGTCCAGACCGAGTTCGACCGCCAGCGGTTCGTTGAAGACGAGCAATCGAGGCTCGGCCGCAACCTGAGCCCGCCAGGGGACCGCCATCTCGGGCAGGTCGCGGAGAAAGCGGTTACCAAGTGTGATGGTCGTGCCCGGTGCAACGCTCACTTGATCCAGCCTACGGACCGGGGTCAACCGTCTCGGCCATGGCGTGCTGTAGCCAAACCCATGTACGCCCCTAACTTGTCGCCTGGTGCATCAGATCCCGTGCCCGGTCCAACATCGACGCGAACGGTCCGACGACGAAATTCAATTTCGCTGATTCCACGCCGGCGTGTGGCCGGGTCGGTGCGATAGCCTCGGCGACCTTGACGGCGGTACCCATCCGTTTCAGCTCGTCGGTGTCGAGGTCGCGCTGCAACTTCGCGAACTCCTCGATCTCTTCATGTTCAGCGTGTGCCAGCACGGCCTCGCGCAGCTTCGTGAGCTCAGCGATGAACGCATCGGAGGTGATGTCCAGGCTTTCGATCTTGGAAAGCTGTTCCTTCGCATCGTGCTCTTCCTGCAGGAGCCCGTCCACCATTGCATCGCCGGCTTCCAGATCGCGGCGGGCCCGCGGATGCACCAGCATCTCCTCGGCCGTTTCGTGCACGGCGAGCAGTTGGCGAAGCTGGATGAACGGCTTCTCCCGCGCCTCAGGATCTGATGCGAGCAGCACCTGGTCGAACATATCCTCGATCAGGTCGTGCTGCGCTTTGAGGTAGGCAACAACTTCTTCCGGAGTTTCAACAATCATTTCGGCCACGCCGATACACCTCCATGGGTGGAGTTTGCGAATGCGGGCGGGGGGCTGTGCGCCGCTAAAGGCGGCATACCCGAGCTGTTGAACGCTAAAACGCCTGACGACCCCCGGCCAGCCGCTCCACCTCACGCAGGTCGAAGGGGGCACGAAGGCCGAGGATCAGGTGATCGGCCCCAGCCTCGACCAGGGATCGCATCAGACCCGGTTCCGCGCGCTCGATCCACGCGGTGCGCTCAATCTGGTGCGGGTCGCGGCCAACTTCGCCACACCACCGGTCGATGACCTGGTTCTTTCGTCGGATGGTCGCCGGATCGCCGTAACCGTTCCACATGTCGGCGTACTGAGCGACCAGGCGCAAGGTGCGCTGCTCACCATTACCGCCGATCAGCAGCGGCAGCCGACCGATCGGAGCAGGCCGAAGCAGCCCGATGCGGTTGCGAATGCGGGGCAGCGCCGCGGCAAGAACGTCGAGGCGCTCGGCTGGAGTCCGGACGGGGTAGCCGTATTCGGTCTCGTCGCGCTCCATCCATCCCGAGCCGATGCCCAGCACCGCTCGCCCACCGGAGAGATGGTCGAGCGTGCAGGCCATATGTGCCAGCAGGTCGGGGTTGCGGTAGCAGGATCCGGTCACCAACATGCCGATCTGGGAAACGTTGGCTGTGGTGACGGCCATGGCCGCCAGAATCTGCCAGCCCTCGAAGTGCGGTTCGTCGGGCGAGCCGTACAGCGGAGGGAAGAAATGGTCCCAGGTCCACAGGCTGTCGACGCCCAGGTCGTCGACCCCTTGCCAACCGGCACGCAGCGCGGCCATGGTCGTGTTCTGCGGGTGAATCTGAACGCCGATCTTCACCATCACCGGTCCGGTAGATCGAATTCGAGTTGCAGTCGCGCGGGTCCGCTCATGCCGAGAAATGGCCGCCACGAGGGGGTTTCGGAACACCTCGGATTCGGCAGCCGGTCAGAGCCATGATCGGCCAGGAACTGACTCACCGAAGTCGCAACCTCGGCGTCGGATTCGGGGCTGGGGCTGATCAGTTCGATGCCCCGATCCCAGTCCAGCAGGACCCGAAGCCCCAGATGCTCCAGATCGATGTCGTTCAAAGTGAACCCAAGTTCGGTGAATAGCTTTCCCGCTGCATCTTGCCGCTCCCGTGCCACCGCGAACACGACATGGTGCAACCGTGGCGGGTCGGTCATCAGCGGACCAGGCCCCGCGGCCGAATCAAACCGAGATCGTAGTGAGTGAGCCAGCCCGGTGCGGCGTCACAGACGTCGGGAATGGCATTGATAGCGCCCATCGCAGTCCAGTTGTAGCCCGGATGTGAGGTGGTCCCGTCCGGGGATTCGAGCCCTTCCAGGGTCAGGACACTTGCTGGATCGCCCTCGATCACGATGCGGTAGCGGGTTTTTCCCCAATCCCAGGCTGGCTCGATGCTGGTCGGACCGCTGGTGAGGTAGATGGCGTGGAAAGCGATGAACGGCTGTCCGCCGACCTGTGCCGTCCAGGTGTGATGCTGCGCGGCCACCGTTCCGCTGGCGATGGCGCCGAGTTCGTGCGGCATGTCCTCGGTGGCGGTGGCGACGGCCAGATCTGCGGTGATGTCGTCTATTTCGACGCCCAGCCCATCGGCGATCATGTACATCGATTGGGCGAAGAACGGCAGACCCATGCCCAGAATGGTTGGGGTGGAGAGAAATTCATCCTGGGGCTTACCGAAACCCAACCAGTCGATGTGGTCCAGTGGTGCGTCGGTGAGCACGTTGACGACCTCGTACACTTCGATCTTGTCGATCCTGCTGGCGACGCGGGCGAGGGTGAGCGGCAGTAGGTCTCCGGCGTAGCCGGGGTGGATGCCACCGCCGTGAAAGCTCGTGCCACCGTCACGGCAGGCGGCCTCGATCTTATTCGCTTCCTCCCGAAAGTACTTGGACGGATGAAAGAATCCGCTCGTGGTGACAACGTTCTTGCCCGATCGCAACAGCCGGCAAACGGTGTCGACATCCATGATGATCGGTGTGTAGAACACGCAGTCCGCCTCGGTCGCCATGACGGACTCGACGTCGTCGGTCGCGACGATTCCCGTCGGTCCGATGCCGATGATGTCCCCGGCATCCTTACCGACCTTCTCCGGTGTGTGCACCAACACGGCGACCAGGTCGAAGACCGGATTGTCGGCGAAGTGCCGCAGTCCGACTTGTCCGACATCCCCGGTCATCCATTGGATGACGCGATACTTCTCCGTCATTGCGCGCGCGTCCTTCCGTTGCGTGCCAGGACTCCCCGCGGTAACAGCAGGGGCAGGTCGGTGTAGGTGGCGATGCCGGGCGGTGCGCAGACGACGGCGGGTATCGCGGTGATGGGCGGCATGGCGGTGATGGTGAGACCGAGCATGATGTAGTCGTCGATCGACTCCCCGTGAAAATCCGGGGGCGGCTCAAAACTCAGTGTGGTCTTGATCGTGGGCCGGCCTTCCACCGTTACGGTATAACCGAAGTTCGTCGACCAACGCGGTTCGAGGGATTGCCCTTTGGTCCACACGGCGCGGGCCTCGACTACCTCGCGGCCTTCGGCGATGCCCCGCCACCGCAGATTGATGCCTGCGACGCAACCTTTTTCGATCGTCCAGTCTCCGGGCAGCAGCAGATCCTCGGTGGTTTGGGCATATTCGACGTCGCATCTCATTTCGTCGAGATCGACTCCCAGGGCATCGGCGATCAGCAACAGGGCCTCGCGGAAGATGCCCGACCCTTTCTCGGTGAGAGCAGGCAGGTCCGGCTGATCAATCGGATGACCGAAGCCCATCGGAATCTCGGTGGCCGGAGAGTTGTAAATGGTCGTGTCGAACGATTCGACGATGCAGATGCGATCCACCCGGTCGGACAGTCCGGCGGTGACGATCGCCAGGAGTTGGATGAACCCGGGATTGATGCCGCTGCCGAAAATGGTTGAGTCGCCTTGCATGCAGGCATCGACGATGCGGTCCCGGGCAGGGCCGAGTTGGTGTCCGGTAATGAATTCCGACGTGGTGACGACGTTGATTCCAGCCCGCAGTATGCGGATCACTTCGTCCACGTCGGCGAACATCGGGTTGTAGACCACGCAGTCGGGTTTGAGGCCGAGCAGCGCGTCGACGTCGTCGGTGGCCTGCACTCCCAGTGGTTCGATCCCGCACAGTCCGCCGACATCACGGCCGACTTTGTCCGGCGACCACGCGTAGCAGCCCACCAGTTCCAACAACGAGTTCTCGGCGATCGCGTGGACCGACTTCCTGCCCACAGTGCCGGTGGTCCATTGGACGACGCGCAGCCTCCTGGTCACTTGGCGCCGGCGTGCTGGCGCGCGATGCGTTCATCATGGATGCGCACCAGTTCACGAAAGCCCAGACGGTGGTACTTCGGCGTGGGCTGGATACCCCAGACGTCCCGGGCGGTGTCCTTGCCTTCGGCGCCTTCCGGCGGACCCAACGGTGGGTAGGGGTATTTGCATTCCAGGGCGTCGTCGGAGTAGCGGACTTTGAGCAACTCGCTGCAGATTTCAGTGAGGCTCAGCGTGGGATACCCGTAGTAGACGGCCATGAACGGCAACGTGAATGCGCCCTCGAGCACCAGGGCCACCAGGCACACCAGCACCGCCCGCTTGATCCACTTGTGCATGCGCGCGTAGTAGGGCGTGGTGCCCGGCGGCAGTTCCTCGGCCGGTTCTTTGTCATCTGTGACAGTCGATTTCGTCGTCATGGGGATGCTCCTTCATGCCCTAGTCGGAGAAGATTTCGCGATTGACGGTGTGTAGGTAGGGGATGGCGAGGAACGGCGTGATGTAGAAAATGTCGTAGAGCCACCAGCCGATCACCGGGAAAACCACACCGGCATAACGCACGTCGGCGTACATGGTCATGTTGAAGACGTAGGCACACCAGATGACGGTGCCCATCCAGCATGTGACCACCATCCACTGATGGCCCCACCGTTTCATCTGCAGGAATCCGATAGCCGCGGCGACCCGCATGGAGAACACGGTCAGGATCAGACCGGCTACGTACGCTTTCTCACCCGGCCCCGATGCGCCGCCCACCCAGGATTCGTTGTAGTGCCAGAAGTAACCGGCGTCGAACATGTTGCCCCAGCCGATCATCAGCACCCTGTTGATCAGGGTGTGGTTGGCGACGAGGTCCAGTGCCCATCCCAGGCTGTTCAGCATTCCGTCGATCAGCACCAGGTAGCCGATCAGCGTGACGATCATGGGGCGAACCGACAGGCCGGCACGTAAAGCCTGACGCTGCAGCCACACCCCACGCATGAAGATGGGGAATCCGATCAGGCCCGGGGCCCAGCATCCCATCAACCCGGCACCGACGATCATCCATTTGTCGGCTCGGCGCTGGGCTTGCCGTGATTCGTCGTCGTGCTCAGAGAGGTTGACCGAGTCGCCCGGAGAGACGACGGCGGTCACAGGTCCCACCAGCCACGGGCGAAGGACATGTACAGCTGAATGCTGAACATGATCAGCAGGTATCCGTAGATGAAGATCTGAAAGACGATGAGTGCCCGCTTGCGTTTGCGCTCTTGTTGATCCACCATTTCGTCCGCCTTTCCTAGAAAGTCCCTGAGGGTTCGGTGTTCAAGGTCGCTGCTGCGACTTCGCGCAGACCGTCGTTGATGGCACCGTCGGTACTGAGCGGTGCGAGTATGCAGGCTTCGGCCGCGCTGATCTCGGTGGCTCCGGCCGCGATCAGCTTCGCGGCCGTGACCAACACCCGGGTAGAGGGCGGCTCGAAGTGGAATACGGCGTCCGCAGAGCGAATAGCGTTGGCGCAGGAGACAAGTCGGTGCGCCGTCGCGATCTCTACGTCCGATTCCGCCACAATCACCTCGGCCTCCTGCACGGCGGGCAGATATGTCATCGGCAGGGTCGCGAATCGCTGACGGAAGGACGGCTTCAACTCTTTCAACGAACTGCGGTAGGCGGGATTGTAGGAGCAGACCAGCATGAACGAGTCGGGCGCCCGGACGACTTCGTCGGCGCGATCCAGATAGAGAGCGCGACGGTGATCGGTCAGGGAGTGCAGAATCGCCAGTGAGTCGTGTCGGGCCTCGACCACCTCGTCGAGGTAGCAGATGGCGCCGGCCTTGACTGCTCTGGTCAGCGGGCCGTCTTTCCAGATCACATCTCCACCGGTGACCATGAAGCGGCCGACCAGGTCCGAACTGGTGAGGTCGTCATGGCAGCTGATGGTGACGACAGGTTGCCGGAGCAGAGCGCCCATGTGTTCGACGAAGCGGGTCTTGCCGCATCCGGTGGGCCCGGTCAGCATCACCGGAACGTGTTCGCGGTAAGCCTGTTCGAACAACTCCACCTCGTTGCCGCTGGCGATGTAGGTGTCGGTGGTCATTTCTCCCCTCAGGTCTGCGCCGGTCACGCGGAGACAAGCTCTCGGTGGACGTGCGCGAGTACTCGCGGCAGTTCTTCGACACGTTTGATCCGTCGCGACCGGCGGGATCCGAACACCTCGGGTAGCGGATCGACCCGCGTTGGGCCGACGCCCACGTAGTACACCGAGACGCCGGCGTCGTTGGCCTCCTCGACCGCATGCGCCACGTCGGCCCACGCGTAACGGCCTTCGTATCCTTCGTCAGAGATCAGTCCGTCGCCGATCACGATGAGCAGACGGCGTTCAGCCGGTTGGGTCAACAGCCGCGAGGTCAAGTGTCGAATCGGCGCGCCGAGCCGGGTGTAACCACCGGTCATCAGCCCGAGCTTGCCCGGCGCTATGAAGTGGCCGTCCTGAAAGTCTTTGAGACAGCGCACTTCGACGCGGTGCCGGGTGTTTCCGGTGAACACAAAAATGCCATGGCGTTCACGAGCGAGTGTCATCGCGCGGGACAGCGCATCGGCGCATTCGAGTTCCAAGCGGAAAATGCGGCCGCCGTGCACGCCCAGTGAGGAACTACCGTCGAGCAACAGCGCGGTGGCGACGTCGCGGCTGTGCGGCAACAGTTCCCGGAAAATCCTTGGTTCGCTTGCCGTCTGGGTCAACATGTCAATGTAGTGCCGCACGTATTGCTCGACGTCGAGATCGGATCCGTCCTCGAGCCGGTTGGTCATCGCGCGATGCGTGTGCTCCTCGAACCACTTTCGAAGGTTTTCTGCGACCGGGGCCGGGTGACCGGCCTGCGGGTGGGAGGGAAACTCCAGCACTGCAACATGATTCGCCAGGAAGGTCTTTGTCCAGGCGTTCCACTCCGGATACGGGATACCTTGCCGGCGTTCGGGACTGGTGTCGAGGTCGTTATCCTCTGGTCGGCTGGGCGGTGGCAGGTTGGGGTTGCGAACGCCACCATCGCCGCCCACCGGCACCGAATATGGGCGCGGATGACGCTGTTGGGTGCTGGTCCACGGCATCCTGCCGAGTCGCTTGATTGCGCTGGCTAATCCGCGGGCGCTGAGTTGGGTGCGCGGCAGCATGCCGAGCAATGGGTGCTCGACGATCGGCTGTCTACCGCGCGCAATGTCGATCGCTTGGTCGAACATGGTCGCGGCATCCAGGTCCGGATCGCGAATCGGAATGTCGGACAACGCTCTTTTTAGCTCAGGCATCAGTCCGGGCCAGTGCGCAGCGATCCAGCCCATCGCGACACCTGCTTCGACGAAAGCCAGGGCGCGGTGTTCGCGGGGCGACAGGTCGGACAACCGGTAGTGGGCGAGGCGTTCTTTGGACGGCGAGCATTGCAACGCGACACCACACGTCAGGGTGCGGCGGGTCCAGTCGTCGCCGACGCCCGGGTAGGGAACGTGCACGAGGTCCAACGCGGGGCTCAAACCGAAGCTGCGGCCGGCACCTGTGAGTAGGCGGGCACCGTCGCGGCGCTGTCCACTGAGCGCCACTGCCGTCAGTGCACAACTGCGCTCGATCGCCATTGCCGATGAATCGGCCGTCCCGGCCACGCGATCAGAACGTTCCGATGTTGGAAAACATCCAGTACCAGAACCAGATGATCAATCCGGTTCCGCCCCAGGCGGCGACGTACCGCAGCAACTCCCAAACCATATCCATACGAATCTCCCTGGTTATTGTCGAGGCTCGAGACTTCGGACTGCCGTCGCGACCAGCTCGGCCAGCATGGTGTCGCGACGGGTCCCGGCGGACGTGGTGCTCAATGCGCCGTAGACGCCGAGCAGGAAGAACACCGCGCTGTAGAACGGATCGACCGCGGCGTGTATCTCGCCGCGGTCACGTGCCTGCTGAATCTGCTTGACCAGCAACACGATCACCGGGTGATCGGTCCATTCCTCGTCGCGCTTGGGTCGCGTGGACGAGAAGTGTATGCCCAGGAAGTCCCGGAAAAGTGGACCGCCCAAACGTTGTTCGAGGTCGACGACCAGGTGTGCCGCCTCGGTCAGCACGGCGGTCAGGTCGGGCGACGTGCCGAGGAACCGGGTGAGTTCAGCGGCGAGCCGCGCCTCTTCGCGGCTTTCCAATTCGAGTAAGACATGCTCTTTGGTGGGGAAGTAGAAGAAGAAGGTGCCGTGCGCGACACCGGCAGCACTGGTGATCACGCCGACCTCGGCAGCGGCCATTCCGCAGCGCTGAAACTCGGCAAGTGCCGCACCGAGCAGGCGCTGCCGGGTCTGCAGTCGCTGCGTTTCGCGCACCGAGGTTCTGACCTGTGCCGTCATGGTGTGTTCTGTTGTAGACTCTTTACTGACTGAAGTCAACGGCGCTGTTCCGGCTCGGCAGCGTTTTCGATGATGAATTGACCTGAATCCATGAGTAATTCAGCATCGAGCCGAACGTGATGTTGCATGACCTCGGTCATCGAGCTAGTCCGAGAAGATCTCGCGGTTGACGGTGTGCAGGTAGGGGATCGCGAGGAACGGGGTGATGTAGAAGATGTCGTAAAGCCACCAGCCGACGACCGGGAATATCACACCGCCGAAGCGCACGTCGGCGTACATGGTCATGTTGAACACGTAGCCGATCCAGATAACCGCACCCATCCAGCAGGTGACCACCATCCACTGGTGTCCCCATCGTTTCATCTGCAGGAAGCCGATGCCGGCGGCGATTCGCATGGTGAACACGGTGAAGATCAGGCCGACTTCCCAGCCTTTCTCTCCGGGGCCTGCCGCGCCGCCGATCCAGAGTTCGTTGAAATGCCAGAAGTAGCCAGCATCGAACATATCGCCCCAGCCCACCAGCAACACTCGCCCGAGCAGGGTGTGGTTGCCCACCATGTCCAGCGCCCAGCCCACGGTGTTGATGGCGGCATCAATGATGACCAGATAGCCGAGCAGCGTGACGAGCATCGGCCGCACCGACAACCCCGCCCGCTGCGCGCGTCGCAGCAACCAGACTCCGCGCAGGAACAGTGGGAGGCCGAAGACGCCGAGCGCGGCGGTGCCGATCAACAGCGAGCCCGAAATGAGCCACTTATCGGCCTGTCGCTGCGCGAGTCGGGATTCCTCCATGTGCTCGTCGAAGGCCAATCCGTCCCCGGCGCCGGGGGCCGGCGCGCTGCTCCAGCGGCGAAAGTTCAGCGTCGGCAGATTCAATGTGGCCTCCCTCAACCTCGCCTGTTGTAACGCAGAAACTGACTGAGGTCAACCGCCTGGACTCAGCGAGGCGCCATGCTCTGCATCGTTCTGGCCACGTAATCGGCGAGCATGGCATCGCGGGTGGGCCAGGTGTTGGTCGTGATGAGCAGTGCGTACAAGCCGAGCAGGAAGAACACTGCGCTGTTCATCGGGATGACGTCGGCGGCAACACTGCCGTGCCGCTGCGCCCGCTCGATCTCGCCGGCCACCGCCATGATCACCGGATGATCTCTGCCGTCCTCGACCGGTGGGCGGGTCTGTGAGAAATGCAGCGCGAGAAAGTCTTTGAACAGACCATCGCCCAGTCGGCGTTCGAGGCCGGCGACCAGTCGAACCGCCTCACCGAGAGCACCGGCAAGATCGTGTTCGGTGACCAGGAATCGGGCGAGCTGGCTCGCGATGCGTTGTTCTTCGCGGCGTTCCAATTCGAGCAGCACGTGTTCTTTAGTGGGGAAGTGGAAAAAGAATGTGCCGTGTGCAACTCCGGCGGCCGCCACGATCGCGGCGACGTCAGCTTCGGCCATCCCGGAACGCTTGAACTCCGCAACCGCAGCACCCAGCAATCGCTCCCGGGTCTGCAGTCGTTTGGTCTCGCGAGCCGAGATCTTGTTGCCTGCCGTCATGTTTCCTCCGCCGAATTCGACTGCAAACAGTATCGCGGCGGCGCTGGTCGGGCCAGTGACACTGCACCCTGCACCGGAGCGGATCGTTGACTTAAGTCAGTTTCAGTCGTTAGATGATGTCGGCGTCAAGTCGGGGCAGAGGAGCTCAGGTGGCTTTGGAGCAGTTCAATTTGGCAGGGCAGGTCGCGATCGTGACAGGCGCTGGCAAAGGTGTGGGTCAGGGCATCGCCCGGGTGCTGGCCGAGGCCGGTGCGACGGTGGTCGGCACCGCGCGGACGGAAGCGGACATCCTGGCAACGATCAACGGCATCGAGGAGGCAGGCGGTCAGGGACTGGCTGTGGTTGCCGACGCGATGAGCCGTCCCGATGGTGAACGCGTGGTCTCGACGGCCATGGAGCGCTTCGGCCGCATTGACATCTTGATCAACAATGTCGGGGGAGCCACCTACGCGAGGTTTCTCGATATCACCGACGGCGACTTCAGGCTCGCCTTCGACTGGTGCGTCACGTCCACGTTCATCATGAGTCAGTTGGTGGCCAAGCACATGATCGACGCCGGTCGCGGTTCGATCGTCAATATCTCCTCAGGCTCAGCGCGTTTCGGCATCCGCGCGCTGGCTGCCTACTGCACGGCCAAGGGGGCGCTCGAAGCGCTGACCCGGGCGATGGCCCAGGAGCTGGCCCCCAAGGTCCGGGTCAACGCCATCGCGCTCGGATCATTCGCCACCGATGGGCTCCAAAGCAGTCTCGACCTGATGCCGGGTTCGCTGGAGAAGATGCAGGACGCGACGCCTCTGCACCGCCTTGGCAACGTCGAGGATCTGGGTCGGCTGTGTGTTTACCTGAGCACATCCGACTGTTATGCCACCAACGCGATATTCCACGTCGACGGCGGAATCGATTCCAACAATTCGCCGCTACCCATCCCCGACTACTGAGGCGGCCGTCGTGCGCAGGGTGATTCAGTTCTCGACCGGCAACGTAGGGCGACATTCGTTGCGGGCCATCATCGGACGCCCAGATCTTGAACTGGTCGGAGTCCATGCCTCGGGTCCGGATAAGGTCGGCAGAGACGCCGCCGAGCTGTGCGGGTTGAACGAAGCGACCGGACTGGTCGCCACCGACGACATTGACGCTCTGATCGCGCTCGGGGCCGACTGCGTGGTGTACACCGCGTTGGGTGAGACGCGGCCCATGGAGGCCATCGACCAGATGTCACGATTCCTGGCGGCAGGCACCAATGTTGTCGGCACCTCGTTGGTCTGGCTGGCCACGCCGCACCACGCTGAGGATTGGCTCCGACATCCGCTGCAGAGCGCGTGCGAAACCGGCAACTCATCGCTGTACGTCAACGGTATCGATCCAGGGTTCTCCGGTGACACCCTGGTCTACGCGGCCTGCAGCCTCAGCACCCGCGTCTCCTCGATCACCGTCCAGGAAATCTTCGACTACGGGAATTACGACGACTACGAATTCACCGGTACGTCAATGGGTTTCGGACTGAAGCAGGATGACGATCCGCCGATGCTCTTCCTGCCCGGGGTAATCGTGTCCATGTTCGGTGGCGCGGTGAACAATTTGGCGGATCAGCTCGGGATAGTTCTCGAGGAAGTGCGGCAGCGGGATGAGCGCTGGTACACAACCGAACCAATCGACTGCATCATGACCAAGGTGGAGCCCGGCGGGATGGCTGCGGTCCGGTTCGCGGTCGAAGGTGTGGTGGACGGCGAACCGGTGATTACCATCGAACACATCACCCGACTCACTGACGCTGCCGCGCCGGATTGGCCGTTCCCGCCGGCGGGCCAGCCTGGGGTGCACCGGGTCGTCGTTGAGGGAGAACCCCGGATAGAGATCAATACCCATGTCTCCCATCCGTTGTACGACACGACAGTCGCCGGTTGCATCTCGACAGCGGCGCGGGTGTTGAATGTCATCGAATGGGTTTGTCGCGCTCCAGCGGGATTGATTGCCGCCGACGAGATTCCGCAAGCAGCGGCTGTTCACGGTCTCATGTGGAGGAAATGACTCTCGCCGAGCCATGGACAAAACGTCGGCGCGAGTTTCAGTGACGGATCAGCGATGAAGGGGGTCGGAGCAAGCGGTTGAGCAGATCGTCAGGCCGCTCTGCCAGAATGCGGATTATGGTGGCGCACTCGAACAATCTCGAGAAAAGTCTCCGGACGTGTCGGAGCACGTGAGCACGCAATTGTCCGGTGCGACGTACTGGGGTCTGGTCGAGGCGGCTGCCAACGCGCATCCCGATCGTGTTGTGCTCGCTGATGGTTATGGTCGCAGCCTCACCTGCGCACAGCTCGGAAATGAAGCGCAGCGTACGGCGGCGGCATTGGTCGCGTCAGGGGTCCGCGAAGACGCCGTGGTGTCGTGGCAGTTACCGACTACGTTGGAAGCGGTTGTCATAATGGTTGCGCTCGCCCGCCTGGGTGTGGTGCAGAATCCGATCCTGCCGATCTGGCGGGAAAGGGAACTTCGCTTCGTGACCAGACAAATCGCGACCGATGTGCTTGTCGTTCCCGGCCGTTGGCGTGGTTTTGACCATAGGGCACAGGCGAAAAAACTTGCGGCAGAACGGCCGCTGTCAATTATTGAGATCGACCACGACGCGCCGATCACCGATCGGCTTCGCCTGCCTGTGGGAGATTTGTCCGCGCTGTGCGCAGCGCCGACCAACGGAGACGATCCACGGTGGATCTATTACTCCTCGGGTACGACGGCCGCACCGAAAGGTGTTCGCCATTGCGACCGTTCGGTGATGGCGGGAGCTACGGGAGTGGTCGCCATGGTCGGCGCATCAAGCAACGACGTCAACCCGATCGCGTTTCCGATCTCGCATATCGGCGGCGCCATCATGCTGGCGGCAAGCCTGCGCACCGGCATGCGATTGATCCTGTATGACGTGTTCGACCCTGCAATTACACCTCACGCGTTGGCGGCACACCGGCCGACGCTGTTGGGCACCGCGACACCGTTTTTCGTCGCCTTCACGGCCGCGCAGCGGGCACATGGCGCCGAACCGCTGTATCCCGACCTGCGTGGCTGTGTAGGAGGCGGCGGACCGATCACTGCAGAATTGGGAAGGCAGGTGCGAGAGACGTTTTCGGTAAATGGCATTGCAAATTCTTGGGGTTTGACCGAGTTTCCCGTCGCGACGTCCCAAACCACGGATGCCGCGCCCGATCTGCTCGACCGAACGGTGGGGTGCCCAGTCCCGGGGGTCTCAGTGCGTGTCGTCGACGACCGCGAGCGTGAGGTCGGTGTCGGCGTGGACGGTGAACTGCGTCTCAAAGGACCGCAATGCTTCCTGGGATACGTCGATGAGACGTTGAACCAGGACGCCTTCGACCGCGACGGCTGGTTTCGCACGGGAGACCAAGGGCAAGTCGACGCCGACGGCAACGTGGTCGTCATCGGGCGGATCAAGGACGCAATCATCCGAAACGCGGAGAACATCTCCGCGCTGGAGATTGAAGGCGTGCTGGCCACACATCCCGCCGTCGCCGATGTCGCGGTCATCGGAGTGCCCGATTCTCGCACGGGAGAACGCGTTTGCGCCGTCGTGGTGCCGCAACCTGGATGTGATGTCACGCTGGGGATGCTCAGCGACCACTGCAACGAGCAGGGATTGAGTCGCTACAAATGTCCCGAGCGACTCGAACTCGTGATGGCCTTACCGCGGGACCTCAACGGCAAGGTGCTCAAGAAGCAAATCCGGGCGCAGTACGGTTCGGGATAGGCGACCTTCGTCGCGATTGACTGAGGCTCTCGTCGTAGGCTCGACGTCTATGACGCAACGTCCGAAACTGTCGCTGTATCTGCGGACCTTCAGCGACCGTCCTGACGAGGACTGGGCCGCAACGCTGCGTACGGCGCAGGCCATGGACGCCCTCGGCGTTGACCGCGTGGTGATCTCCGATCACGTCGTCTTCGGTGAGAATCTCGCCGCGTATAGCGACCCCGCGGTCGGCGGCACCACCGGCGGCAGACAGCCGACGGGACCGGACGGCAACTGGCTGGAGCCGTTGATCTTCCTGACCGCGGTTGCGGCCACCACCTACCGCATCCGGCTCTCCACCGGAGTGCTGCTGGCTGCTCTGCGACGTCCGGCGGTGCTGGCCAAACAACTGGCCACCCTCGACGTGTTGTCCGGTGGACGGGTGGATCTCGGTGTCGGAATCGGTTGGCAGCGTGAGGAATACGAAGCCGCCGGACTTCGCTTCGAGCGTCGCGGACGGTTGCTCGACCATACCCTGGAGGTGTGTCAGACGTTGTGGACACAGCAACGCGCCACTTACGATGCGCCCGAATTGTCCTTCGACGGTATCCACCAGATGCCAAAACCCCTGCAGGCGGGGGGAATACCCATCTGGGTCAGTGGCACGGTGAATCCGGCGGTCGCACGTCGGCTGAGTAGATTCGGAAAGCGCTGGATCCCGTGGGGTCCGGCGATCGGCAACCTCAACGGCGCCATCCCGGCCATGAAGCAGGCGATCGTCGACGCCGGCGGCGATCCGGATGATCTCCAAGTCCAAGGTTCCGCGGCGTTGCTGCGGGGTGCGGATCGGGCGATCGACGTCCCGGCGTCAGTCGCGGTGGTGCCTGAGCTGCTGGCCGCCGGCGCCACCGACATCCGCTTTTCCGGATCGCTGCCCGCGGATCCGGTTCAGGCGGGCGAGGTGCTGTCGGAACTGGTCAGCGCATTTCGGGCGGCTACTGACTGACCAGCGCGTGCCGCGGCGCGGTGATCGGCAGGTTCAGGTGGCCGCCGACGGTGATTGGCGTGCGGACGATGACCCGCACTGCGATGCTGCCCACGCCGCCGGTGGAGATGACTGCCACCCGCAACGGGCTCTCACCTGTCCTCTCAACGGGCAATGTCGGCTCCTACATTCCCGCGACGAGTTTGCTGTATTGCGGACAGTAGGCCCGAACGGAAACGGCGACAATGTCTTCGGCGTGTGCGCTGAAGTCGGGACTGCTTGCCCGGAACTCTGCCACCACTTCTGCCACCGACATTCTGGCCGCAAAACTCTGACACACCGCCTTGCCGTTCGAGACGGCCACATCGGGGTTGGCGAAGACGATGCCTTTCTCATTGAGGGCCGCGATGTAGCGGCTGTCCTGTTCGGGATCAGAGACGATGGCCGTGGTGGTGGCCGGCGCCGTCGGAGCGGCGGTGGTGCGCGCCGGGGCAGCGTCGGGAGAGGGGTCTCGGAGCAGCACCAGACCCACGACCACGATCACCGCCGCCACTCCGAGGCAGATCAGCAGCACCGCCACCGATCTGCCCAATACGGTGCCCCATGACTGTTCCACGATCGCGGGTTCAGCGAGTGCATCATCGGGGACCCCACCCGGCGGCGCGCTCTGGATGTCTGGAACTTCGGTACCGCTAGACCATGCAAGACTCGCCGAGTCCGCATGCGCGCCGGTGTTGTAGTCAGCGCCCCCGACCGGGTCGACCATGAGGTCATGTTAGACCGCGGGGTCCGCGGCCTCAGGTCAGGTAGCGGTCACGCCACCGTGCCACCCGTCCACCGGGAGCCTGGAGGGCAGCCATCACCGAACTCATCGACGATGCCACCGACTTCGCGCGCACGCGATCTCTGGAACCGGCGGCAGCGGGTTCGTCCCCGTCCCACCAGGTCGGCTGCAGGAGTGCCGTGGTGACCGGAATGGCTTTGCCGACGCTGTTGTGTCCCCATTTGCAGGCGCGATCGATAGCCGCGGCGGACGGCGCGAGGTTGATCGGCGACAGGGTGGGCTCGAAGCGGACCAGGTGGTCGGCGTAGGGCAGATTGCGTAGCATCTGCAGCTGGATCGCCTGCAGGATCGGGGCCATCCACAGGTGCCGCGAATCCCATTGCGGGTGAAAGCAATCGAATGCCAGATAGCAGGCGTTCCTGGTGCCAAGCTTCCCGTCGCGGATCCGTTTCCAGGCCAACTCGACCGGCACATTGCTCGCGGCACCGCCGTCGACGAGCGCTGCGACCTCCCGTTCCGCGCACAGTTCGTCCAGCAGTGGCAGCATCCGCGGGTCGCTCGACTCATGATGCAGCACACCGGGGATCGCCGAGGAGAACGACGCCGCATCGAGCACGTCGAAGTCAAGAGCGGGATCGTCGCCGCTGATCACGATCGGCTTGACGACCCGCAAGTCGATGAATGCCGAAACCTGCCACATCCGAGCCGCCACCAGTGGCCCGATTCCGATGGGGCGGAACGGGATTGACCGTCCCTGCAATGCCGCTAGTTCGGGCCGCCGAAATCGGGAGGGCAGCGCGGAATATGGCTGTCTGCGTACCCCCGCGACCACGATGTCGAAAGGGATTGCCAGGTCCGACATGCGAAGGCGTACGCCGTCCTCGCGGCTGAGCAGGGCCTGAGCGAACTGGTCGAATCGCAGCGCGAACAAACCAGCCATGCCGTGGCGACGGCGCATCCGCTCAGGGCCGAGGATCGCCCGGTAGGACACCGTCTTGGCCCACGCGACATATTCCTCGATCGGCACCGGCAGTTCGCGGGCCACCAGGCTGCCGATGATCGAGCCGAAGGACGAACCGATCATGTAGTCGGGCAGCTGATCAGCCTCCAACAGGCGCAGCATCCCGCCGATGTAGACGAAACCGGCGCCCCCGCCACCGCCCATGACTGTGACGAGCTTCTTGTAGCCGACTTCGGTGTCGAGTTCGACGGCGGAGAAGTCGTTGCGGTGACGTTCGATCAGCACACGTCGCTGGTCGTCCTGATCCTCGCTGAGAGCGGGCAACATCTCCCGAGCCGCTGTCAGCGCTTTGACCGGGTCCGACTCCTCGCGCAACGGTTCATACAGTGCGTCGACGACCCTGGACCGCCAAGGCCCGATCTCGGCACCTACCGACACGTCTCCGCGCCCGCGGCTGCCACCCGGGCCGGCCGCCCCGGGTTCGAAGTCGGCGAGTCGGGCGAAGTTGAGGATGTAACGCAGTCTGCGTAGTTGCTCAACGCTCATGACGTCGTTGTTCAAGTGGTTGCGGACCAGCCGGTTCTCCATCTTCTGCAGCAGCAGCGCGGGATCCGCCGACGGCAGCTCGACGGCGTCGAGCGCGGCGTCGGTGGCTTTGGTTTCTTCGTCCTCGAAGTCTTCAGCGACGTCGACCGAGGACGCCTGCCGCCCTCGTCGGCCCACCCAGCGGCCGCGCAGCGCGTCTGCGAACGGGTTCTGCATGGGTATCAACCCTATGCCCTCGCTACCGGCCGGGTGGCACCGAGACGGTCGGCATGGCGGAAGTGCCCGGCCAACAACCGAGGGGACTGATACCCCTATTTATCGCAGCTGTAATACAGTTCTGCACAACAACATTGGGGTCGTTGCTGATCGAGCGGGACAGGATTTCGTTGGCTCTGGCCTGAGCTTCGGCAGTGCGCTGTGACTCCTGCGCGATCGAGGTCTGGGCCCGCTGCTGGTTCAGCTGGTTGATCTTGTCCTCGGTGCCCTGGTCGTACTGGATGGTGGGCACATTAACGTCGAAGATGTCGACCTGGCCGCCCACGTCCTGGCGCATGATGTCGGCGGCACGCTTGGCCAGGTTCGGCAGCGGCGAGACATCGAGATTCTGTGAGTCCAGTGGGTTGAACGCGGCGAACACTTCATTGAGGGCGACCGACAGATTGCGCTCGATCAGGTTGATGCGCACGTTGTCGAACGTCTTGTACTGCTGGAAGAGTTCGGGCGCGGCGTGTTGTTTGATTTGCCAGCGAATACTGACGTCGGCCTGGGCGGTGGATTGGTTGCCCAGTCGCACCAGGATGCGTTCGTCGTGGTCACCGTGCTTGACGTACTTGTCGATCTGTACCGCGCCGTCCATCTGGTGGGCCACCTGCCAGGGCCACTTGCCGTGAAATCCGTTGTTCAGACTCACCCCGTTGGGACGGCCGAAAGTCGTGATGATCGCGATCTGGCGTGTTCCGACCATCGTGAACGAACCCAACACGAAAAACATCGCCGCAGCTGCCAGGGAGCCGAGCGCTACGGTCCGGCGGCGTTGTCGGGCAGGTTCTTTGCGGGTGAAAATCCAACCCAATCCTGCGACGGCCGCGATACTCAATGACAAGACGACCATCACAATCTGCCACGTCATTCTGCACCCCTTCTCCGTTGGTATGAGGGAAGACTAAGCTCCGCTCATGTCGATCGATCGTGCCGCACTTGTTGCGGGCAGCATCCGACTGGCGTCGGGCATGTCGTTCCTCATCGACCCGGTCAAGTCAAACAAGCTGTGGGGCGATCCCGACGATCAAACAGCAACTGCGCAACTGCTGTTGCGATCCATGGGATATCGCGACGCGCTGATCGGTGGTCTACTTGCCGCTGCGGCGTTGCGCGGCAAGAACACCCGCGGTTGGTTCCTGGCGTCCGGCGGTGCGGACGCGGCCGATCTGATCGGCGGGCTGAGCGTGCACGATCAGCTCAAACCCGCGCAACGCCTCGTCGGGCTCGGTGGGGCGGCAGTGGGCATCGGCGTCGGGCTATGGGGTGCGGCCCGTCCGAGTCGGCGAGCGGCCGTCGAGGCGCCGGCCGACTGAACTCGGCGCCGGTCGGTGTGCAGTGGCCGCTCATGAACTAGCGGCGATCCGGGTCGATCGGTTCCCTTGAATCGTGCCGAATGTGTCTGCGTGCTTCGCATGTTGGTCGGGTTGTCGGTGGTGCTGACAGGCAGGGAATCCCGTCATCCGATGACGATGCGCAACCGTTCCCAGCCGCGCACCGTCGAGGTCGGCGCGAGCTTGAGGCTTTCGTAGTCGACCTCCCACTCGGGCCACCGGTTGAGCAGTTCGTCAAGGGCGACCCTGCCCTCCAGGCGGGCCAGGTTCGCGCCCAGGCAGTAGTGCACCCCTTTGCCGAAGGTCAGATGTGAGATGTTGTTGCGATGAATGTTGAAAATGTCAGGATCGTTGTAGCGCAACGGGTCTCGGTTGGCAGCGCCGAATAGCAGCAGCACCGCGCTGCCGGCCGGCACCGTAGTTCCGTAGAGTTCGAAATCGCGGATCGTGTACCGGCCGACGTGGGGGCCGGTCGGTTCGAAGCGCAACGTCTCGTCGACCGCGCGTGTCAAAAGGGAACGGTCCTGGGCGATTTCGCGACGCTGGTCGGGGTGCTCAGCGAGTACCTTGGCCAGCCAGCCGATCAGCCGGCCTGTGGTCTCGTTGCCCGCCCCGGCGACCACCTGGGTGTAATGCAACACCTCTTTGCGGGTCAGCTTTCGGGTGACCCCGTTTTCGTCCTCGAACTCGACGTTGAGCAACGAGGTCATCAAGTCGTCGGAGGGATTTTTGGCGCGCCAGTCCACATAGTCCGCGTAGATGCGGCCATCGGCGATGGCGTCGGGGTTGGCCACTTTCATGGGCGTGCCGGCTTTGGTACGCAGGTTGGCGTCGTTGGCGTCGCGCACACCGATCTGCTCTTCCTCGGGGATACCCAGCAGCATGCCGATCACCCGCATCGGCATCATCGAAGCCAATTCGGCGATGATGTCGAAACTGTCGGACCCCACCAGCGGGTCCAGGCACCGGATGCAGTAACGGCGAATCTGGTCTTCGATGGCCGCCATCCGCCGCGGGGTGAAGACCCGCGACATCACGCCACGGAGCATGGTGTGCTTGGGCGGATCCTCGAACATCATCACGCCGGGCGGCATCGGGAACTTGGACTGGATCAGTTCCAGGATGTCACTTCGGCTGTTGGAGAACGTCTCCCAATCCGACAGCGCCGCTTCGACATCGGCGTGCCGCGAGATGGCCCAGAAGTTGTAGCGCTCGTTGTAGTACAACGGTGCTTCGTCACGCAGGCGACTGAAGATCGGGTATGGGTTGGCGGTGATGTTGACGTCGTACGGGTCGTAATAGACAGCGGTTTCGCCGGTGATGGTCACTTGAGGCAGCTGCCCGCGTCGATGGGAAGGGTGACGCCGGTGATGTAGCGCGCCTCGTCGGAGGCCAGGAACAGCACGGCGTTGCTGATGTCCTCGGCGTTGACCCAGGGGATTGGCAGGGTGTGGAAGGTCTGGCAGATCGGCGCCAGATCGTCCGGGCCAGGATTATCCAAGTCGGGCCGGAACAAGTGAAATGTCTGCTCGTTGATCAACAGTGGCGTGTTCACATGGGTGGGATGGACCGTGTTCACCCGGATGTTCTGCGGGCCGAGTTCGACGGCAAAGGACCGCATCAACCCGACCACTCCGTGTTTGGCGGCGTTGTAGTGCCCGGTGTGGGTGTAGGCCTTCAATCCGGCGACTGAACTGGTAAGCACGATCGAGCCGCCGCCAGATGAAAGCAGATGTGGCACCGCGGCTTTGACTGACTTCCAGACGCCGCTGAGGTTGACGTCGATCATCTGCTGCCAGAGGCTCTCGTCCATACGGTGCAGCTTGGGGGCGATGGTGCCGATGCCGGCATTGGCGACGACGATGTCGAGCCGGCCTAGTTGCTCGACACCGCTGTCGAGGGCGGCCTTGAGTGCGTCGTAATCACGGACATCGACCTCGGCGGCAACGATCCGGCGATTGAAGCCTTTGACCAGGTCGGCTGTCTCGGCAAGGTCGTCCGCCGTGGACGCCGGCGCCGGAGAGTTGTCGAAGGGCTGGCACACGTCGACCGCGATGATGTCCGCACCCTCCTGAGCCAGCCGCGCGGCATGGCTTCGGCCCTGCCCCCGCGCCGCGCCCGTGATGAACGCGACTTTGCCTGCAACCCGACCTGGCATCTGCATCTCCTCGTTGAGTAACGGCGTTACACCCTGGTACGGTAACCGTGTTACTCCACGAGAGCAAGGGTGCATGTGGTCAGCGTTGAACGAACGGCCGGCGAAGCCGAACCCAGGCCGGAACGCGGGCGGGACCGCATCATCGACATCGTGGTGGACATCCTGGAGACCGACGGCTACGACGCGGTGCAACTGCGCGAGGTCGCCAGACGAGCACGCACGTCACTGGCGACCATCTACAAGCGGTTTCCCAACCGCGACGCGCTGATCCTGGCCGCCCTTGAGTACTGGATGAACGAGAACCGGTACGCGGGCCTGGCCGGTCAGGCTCCCGATCCGCACGCCTCTGTCTACGAGCGCCTGATGCGAATATTTCGAACGATTTTCGAGCCATGGGAACGCCACCCCGACATGCTGCGGGCGTACTTCCGGGCCCGCTCCGCCCCGGGCGGCCAGCGGTTGGTGAGCCGGGGTCTGGACGCAGTCATCCCCGCCACTGCCGCCGCGTTGGACGGCGCTGATCCAGACTTGATCGACGACCTGCCGCCGATCATCTCCAACCTCGCCTACGGCCTGGTGGCGCGCTTCGCCGCCGGCGAGATCCCCATCACCGAAATACTGCCGACGCTGGATCGCGCGCTGTTCCGACTGACGGCTAACGCGGCGAAAGGATGACGACCGGGATCTCCCGATCCGTCCATGTCTGATATTTCGCGAAGTCGGCATAGAGCTCGAGCAGCTTGGGCCACAACTCCGCGCGCTGCTCCGGAGTGGCGACGTGGGCCGTCACCTTGACATTGCGCTGACCCGTCACGTGCACCTGGGTGTCGGGGTGGGCGACCAAATTGTGGTACCACTGCGGGTGCTTGGGCATGCCCCCCTGCGAGCCGACGATGACGAAATCATCGCCATCCTGCAGATAGACCAGCGGCGTGGTGAACAGTTTCCCGGACTTGCGACCGCGGTGCTCAAGCAGCAGGGTCGGCACCGGTTTGTGAAAGCCGGCGCCCACCCGCCAGGTCTTGCCGATGCGGCCGTTGGTGAGCTTGAAGATCGCGACGTGCGCCTTGGCCGCATACTTCATGACCTTCGCTGTCACCGGCGACGACAAACCCCCCGGCGCTTCCTCGGGCAACGAAAACCTAGACATACAACCCCTGTCGGCACCGGGGAGCCGTCACCAGCTCGATTGGTGGACCCGTGGGTCCTTGGCGGTAGGCCTACATTAGCGTCCGGCCAACTCAGGACGCTTTGGCGAACCTGCGAACCATGTCGTCTTCTTTGAACGTGCTCGCGTGATCCCGGCCCTGCGCGTCGCGGCCGAAGAACGTCCACCGCTGACGCCCGGATTGCGGGCCGCTGATCATTTTGACGATGTAGCGGAGATGATCGGCGTCCACCGTACCGATGGCATCACCCACCCGGATCTCCGAAGGATGGATTTCGGGGGCATCCCACCAGTTTTCTATGGCCATGCTTTCCATACTCGCCTACATCTGCCTTATTCGCCGCATCGGCACTGATCGGAACTGAATCCAGCTGTTCGGCAGCGGCCTCGGTGGCGTAGCCTCAGGACCGAGCCGTTTCGTTGTCAGCGGTAGTCAGCTCAGGCTACGCACACCGGCAATGTGATTCCTCCGTCGTTCCGCACCCGCGGGCGTCGACGCTGAATGAAGGAACACCCCTGGTGTGTAATCCGGTACCGCTCTTACGAAATCTCCTGCATCGCCCCGGGTCGGGGTTTGGTCCGCCGACCCCGTGGATTCAGTGATGTCGTCGTTGCTCGGGCGGCGCCAGGCCACCCCGATCCGGCTGACGCTGGCACTGGAGCTCGGGCAGAACATCGACGGGGCGTGGTGGCCGCGTACCGATCGGATCGGCGCGGAGTTGCCGGAGCTGGTCGGAGCGCTGAGCGCGCGGCTTGGCGAAGTCACCGGCATCGCCGTCAACTGGCCGCCACTGCAGCGACCGCCCGACTTGAATTGGCAAGGCTGGCAACATAAGCAGCAGCACGTGATCAGCGTGAATGGCGCGGAACAGCTCGCCAACGTCCTGATCGTCCCGTACTGCACCAACGGCACCCTGGCGCAGATGATGTTGCGGCGCGCCGCCGACCTGCCTATCGGACCCGCCCACCGTGACTCCACGCCGTTCCATACCGCAGGCTCGATCATTTACGCTGCGCGTCAACAGGATACCCGCCGCCCCTGCTGAACGGGAGTGCCAGGATCACCCGGGTTTGCGCAACCGCCCGAGCGTTCGGCGTAGCACTCCGTGCGTTCCGTCCGCAGGCGGTTGCCGGTCGGCGTACGGCCACGGCCGATTGCGTTCGGGGACCGACTCCGCGCGGATCTGCTTGAGTCGCATTCGCAGGTGCCGACGTAGTTCGAGCAGTTCGGGGTCAGCCCAACGGTTTTGCGTCTCGACCGGGTCGGCAGTCAGGTCGTACAGCTCCCACTGATCATCGATCGGGTCCGTACGGTAGGTTTCCCCACCCACTCCGTTGGCGGCCAGGTGTCGCACCCCGGGCTCGGTCCAGGTGGCCGGATCGTCGAAGGTGCGCACCAGCTTCCAGAGATGTCCTGCGCCACCGTCGGCAGCAGCGACGCGTACCACCAGGCCTTCGAAATTGGACGCAACGTGGGCTGGAATCCTGATCCGAAGGGGCGCAGGGGGATTCGTGTTTCTTCCCAACTGGCGGGACAATGCTGAAGCGCCGGTATCACCCTCGAGCACGTTGTCGCGCGTCATCAGATACACCGCCCGCGTCTCGTCGGCGGCGGCTCCGTCGACGATCGGCATCAGGTCGCGACCGGGCAGCGGGTGCACCTCGGAGAAGGACTCGGCCAGTGCTGCGGCGACGGTGTCGATGTCGATGCCCGCCGCGCCCAGCAGAGTCGGGACCAGGTCGACATGCGAGGTCGGCGTGTCGATGGTGCGCGCGTCGGTGCCGCGGTGACCGATTCGGGCGATCACCAACGGCACCCGGGTGGCCTCGTCGTACAGGTTGAACCATTTCTGGTGCAGTCCGCCGTGCGCACCGAGCAGTTCGCCGTGATCGGAGGTGCGTAGCAGGACAGCATTGTCGGAGCCACCGTCGGTGACCGCCCGGCGCACCCGGTCGAGCGGCGCATCGACCTCGGCGTGCAGGCGGTAGTAGAGGTCGCGGTAGCGCTGCGAGTTGCGTTTGTAGGTGCGGCTGATCACTGGCGCCGGCCCGTACCCGGAGTAGTAGGCCTCCCGGAACGCGATCTGTGCGGCCGGTTTGGTGGACAGGTCCTCCTGCGCGGTGGGTGCCGGCGGCACATGCGGGGGATCCAAGGGAGCAGGCTGCACTGGACTGCGCCGCGCCCAGGCCGGGAAGAGCACGATGTCGTGCGGGTTGACGAAGCTGGCCACCAGCAGGAACGGGCGCAGGGCGGCGATGTCACCGGCGCGGCGGCGCGCGTAGCGATCTTCGAGCCAAGCCACCACGCGGTCGGCGATCAACGGGTCGCGCCGGTAGCCGCTGTTGGCGTTGCCCGCCCCGTGCGGTTCGGGACCCACCCAGCCCGAGAAGCCGTACGGGGCCAGCGGGTCGGCGTCCAGGTAGCGCTGCACCGCCACCGGATCGACGACGCCGTCGTCATCGTTGGTCGCCAGCGATCCGCCCGTCTCCGGATCGGTGAGGTCGGCATGCGAAATGTGCCATTTGCCGTCGTAATGGGTGTCGTAACCGGCGGCGCGGAACCAGTTACCCAGCGTCGGCACCTCGCCCACGCGCAGCCAGCGCAGCCGCGAATCGTCGAAGCGCTTGCCGATTCCGTCGGTCTGGGTGACGCCGTGTAGGTCGGGATACTGGCCGGTAAAGATCGTCGGGCGGCTCGGCACGCAGGCCAGCGAACCGGTGTAATGCCGGGTGAAGCTGACCCCGTTGTCGTCGAACCAGCGCCGACCGGGCAGCATCCGCTCGCGCCACTCCTGCAGTTCGGCCGGTTCGTAGGGCGGCGCCGCGCGCTCCTCGTCGGTCATCAGGATGACGATGTCGGGGCGGTCAGACATGCGGGTTCTCCGATCGTCGAGCCGATCCGGCGGGCAGCGCCTCGGCTTGCCGGAGGTGGGCACCTCGTTATCCAAGCACTGTTCGACGACTGAATCCGTCGAAACGGGGGCGCGCGGGGCGGCGCCTTGACCCCACGCCACTGACGGTGCTAAGCAAGTGCTCAGCATTCGATGACGAAAGAGGATCGACGATGACCCTGCATGCGGTACTGGACGAAATCCGTGAACGCCCCGGCACCGGAGATGTCATCCCGGTCATCAATCCGGCGACCGAAGAACAGATCACCGAATTCACCGACTGCGGCGAGGAAGCCGTCAACAACGCCGTCGAGCGGGCCCGGGCAGCTTTCGACTCCGGGGTCTGGTCCCAGTTGCCGGGACGCGCACGGGCAAAAGTCATGTGGCGCATCGCCGATCTGATCGACGAGCATGCCGAGGAATTCGCGCAACTCGACTCGCTCAACACCGGCATGCCACTGATGCAGGCGCAGCTACAGATGTCCACCTGTTCAGAATTCTTCCGCTACTACGCCGGTTGGTGTTCCAAGATCAACGGCGTCGCCTACGACGTCAAAACCGATGGCATCGCGACGGACGCCTTCGTCAACATGCACGCCTACACGCTCAAGGAGCCCTACGGCGTGGTCGGGCTGATCTTCCCGTGGAACGGTCCGATCTTCAACGCGTGTGCGAAGCTGGCGCCCGCGCTGGCCGCCGGCTGCAGCATGCTGGTCAAGCCCGCCGAGGAGACCCCGCTCTCGGCGCTGCTACTTGATCGGCTGATCCACGAGGCCGGCGTGCCCGACGGTGTGGTCAACCTACTGACCGGATATGGGCACACCGCGGGTGCGGCGATCACCGCGCACCCCGGCGTCGAGAAGGTGGCGTTCACCGGTTCGACCGAAGTGGGCAAGGAGATCGTCCGCGCGTCGGCGGGCAACCTCAAGAAGGTGACCCTCGAACTCGGCGGAAAGTCGCCCGTGCTGATTTTCGACGACGCCGACATGAGCAAGACCATTCTGATGGCGTCGCTGGGCATCTTCGTGCACTCCGGGCAGGGTTGCGTGTGCGGGTCACGGATCTTCGCGCAACGCGGCGTGTACGACCAGGTCGTGGAAGGCATCTCGATGATGGCCAACACGTTCAAGCTCGGCGCCCCCAGTGAGGAGGGCTGCGTCAGCGGCCCGCTGATCAGCCAGAAGCAGCTGACCCGGGTGATGGGCTTCATCGACGAAGGCAAGAACGACGGGGTCGACGTGGTGGCCGGGGGTTACCGTCTGGACCGCAAAGGCTACTTCGTGCATCCCACGGTGCTGACCAACGTCGACCCCGGGATGCGGCTGTACCAGCAAGAGATCTTCGGACCGGTGGTCAGCATCCTGCCGTTCGACGACGAAGACGAGGCCGTGGCCATGGCCAACGACACCACCTACGGCCTGGCCGCCACCGCCTGGACGGAGAACCTGGGGCGCGCACACCGGATCGTCAAGCGGCTGCAGGCGGGCAGCGTGCAGGTGAACTGCCAGCTGGTGTTCGACCACGATGTGCCCTTCGGTGGTCACAAGCAGTCCGGCTGGGGTCACGAGTTCGGCCGCGAGGGCATCGACATGTACATGAAGACGAAGTCGGTGTGGGCCCAGCTCTGACCGGATTGCGGTGTCGCTACGGTTGGGGACGTGTACGAACAGGGCAACACCGACACCACGACGGACCCCACCGACATCGGCTCACGCATCGATCCGGTGCTGGCACGCAGTTGGTTGCTGGTCAACGGCACACACGCTGATCGGTTCGAAGCCGCGGCGCGCTCCCGTGCCGACATCGTGGTCTTCGACATCGAGGACGCGGTCGCGCCCAAGGACAAGGTCAGCGCCCGCGACAACGTGGTGCGGTGGTTGTCCGCCGACAACAATGACTGGGTTCGGATCAACGGCTTCGGGACCCCTTGGTGGGCAGATGATTTGGCCCAGTTGGCCGGTACCCCGGTGGGCGGGGTGATGCTGGCGATGGTCGAATCGGTGGACCACGTCACCGAGACCGCGAAACGGCTGCCCAACGTGCCGATCGTGGCGCTGGTAGAAACAGCCCGAGGGCTGGAGCGCATCACCGAGATCGCCGCGGCCAAGGGCACTTTCCGGCTCGCCTTCGGCATCGGCGACTTTCGTCGCGACACCGGGTTCGGCGAAGACGCGTCCACGCTGGCTTATGCGCGGTCCCGGTTCACCATTGCGGCCAAGGCGGCCGGCCTGCCCAGCGCCATCGACGGCCCGACCATCGGGTCCAACCCGCTCAAGCTGATCGAGGCCAGCGCCGTGTCGGTCGAGTTCGGCATGACCGGCAAGATCTGTCTCTCGCCGGATCAGTGTGCTGTGGTGAACGAGGGATTGTCGCCATCTCAGGACGAAATCGGTTGGGCGAAGGAGTTTTTCGCTGAGTTCGAACGCGACGGGGGAGAGATCCGCAACGGGTCGGATCTGCCCCGCATCGCGCGGGCGACCAAGATTCTCGACCTGGCCCGGTCGTATGGCATCGAGGCGTCGACGTTCGAGGACGAGCAGGGGCATTCACCGGCACCGTCGGACACCTACCACTACTGACCGTTGCCGAGTTGGGCCTCGGCGCGCCGTGACGGCTTGATCACCCACTGATCTCACGCAGTGCGGCGGCGGTGTCCAGATCCGCATAGGCCGCTGAATACCGTTGTGCCAGTGCGATAGCGATGTCCGGTCGTTGCCACAGGTCACCGGCGGAGGCGGTGCACAACCAGATGGCCAGCCCGTGGGCCACTGAAGCGCGGTAGCGCAGCCAGACCTCGTCGCTGCTGGGCAACTCGGCGGCGGGCAGTCCGAGTGCGCCGCGATAGATCTCCAGCAATTCACGTTCGCTGTTGCGGCGATCCGCGACGGTCAGGGCACCCTGCAGGAAATAGCCCAGGTCCAGCGACCAGTTGCCGTGGCGGGCGACCTGCCAATCCAGGAAGCCCACCTCCCCGTCGGCCAGCAGATAAGTGTTGCCGATGTGCGGGTCGCCGTGCAGCAAGGTCTGCGGCGTGGTGGTGAGGGTGCGGATGTACGGCTTCCAGATGGATTCGATCAGCTGGTCGGCGTTGAGCGACAGCACCTCGGCGGGCGCGTCGTCGCCCAGGCGCGCCTGAGCTTCGTGCAGCGGCGCGTATTGCATTCCGTCCCAGGGCAAAAAGGGCTCGAGCCAGTCCAGTGCGGGGTACGCGGCCAGCCGGTGGCCCCAATATCTGCCGTGCATCCGGGCCAACCCTTGTACGCCGGAGGCGACCTGCTCGACCGACATGGGCCGGGTCGCGTGCCGCGGATCGGCGCCGCGCGCACTCAGATCCTCCATGATCATCACGAAGTCGTAGTCGTCCTTGTCGATCAAGGCGGTATAGACCTCGGGGTGCTCGAGTGGTAATTCGACGCCGCAGATGAAAAGCCGCGGCTCGTGGAACATGCCGCTGGTCATGCGGATCATCTCTTTGTGCGCGGGGTCGGCGGCTTTGGCGAACACAGTGGCCGGGCCGGCGCCGGCGGCGTAGGTCAGCGCCAGACGCGCGCGCCGGTTGGTCCCGTCGTCGCGGTCCGCAACGGTGACCGACTCCACGACGACGCCGGGGAACCGGCTGACCAGCGCCGCCGACATCCACCCTGAAGTGATGTCGTCCCACGTCTTGGGCACCGAGAGCGATGCGGTCACAGCGGATCCTTCCGTTGCCTTGGCGAAGATACGACACGTATCGTTTCCTTATGACGGTAACGCAACCAGGCCGCCCACGCGACAGGCAACTCGACCGCGCGATCCTGACCGCCGCACGTGACCTGCTGGCGGCGGGCAGCTACGCCGAACTGTCCATGGAAAGCGTTGCCGCCCATGCCGGGGTGGGGAAGAAGACCGTCTACCGGCGCTGGCCCTCCAAAGCGCCGCTGGTGGCCGAAGCGGTCCTGGAGGCGTATGGCGGGTCAGGCTCGTTTCCGGTCCCCGACACCGGTGACATCCGAGCCGATCTGCGTGCCTGGCTCAACGACCACGCGAACTTTCTGGCCGAGGCGCCCAACGGTGCGCTAATCCGAGCTCTGGTCGCGGCCGCGGCCGCGAACTCGTCCGACGGGGTCGCGCTGTATCAGCAGTTGAGCGCGCCGCAACACGAAGGACTGATGACGCGGCTTCGTCAAGGCATGCGCGACAAGCAAATTCGTGACGACGCGGATCTGGATGCCGTCGCCGACGCACTGATCGGCACGTTGCTGCTGCACGCACTGAACCACGGAGCCAGTCCGGCCCGGTTGGACGCACTGCTGGATGCGCTGCTGAACGGCATCGGTCAGTAGTCGTACTCCGCCAATGGTGTTCCGGTCCAGTTCTGCGTTCCGTCCAGAGCCATTGCCGCGGGAACCATCTCGCTCGTGACCAATCCGTGCCGGGTGGTCACCGTGTCGACGACGTCGAAGCTGCGCGCGATCGCCTCGGGTGTGTCCACGATGACAGTGGTCACTGGCACGCTGCGGACAAGCTGAAAAATCTTGTCTCCGTGAGGCTTATGGTTTCCCTGAAAGCCCCAGATGCCACGCAGGACCGTGGCGCCACGCGCGGACTTGGACTGCAACAATCGGTGCACGATGGCGCGGTGGAGCGGTTGGCCGTCGTGCAGAGTTGCCTCGCCGGTGTGGACCATGAGTTTCTGCCACAGGGTGCGCCCCTGGTTGTCGGTCGGCGGCAACTCCTGGGGGCGGGCGAACATCTCGCCGTCGCGTTTGCACAGCCGGACCCGTTCCACGGTCAGCAGCGGGTTGGGTAACAGTTGCGCCAGTTCGGCCATCGCCGCGGACACCTGGGCCGGCAACCCCACCGCGATGATCATCTGCGGCACGTTGACGTTGCGCCCGAAGAACCGGGCTCGCTCGCGCTCACCGTGCACGGTGCCGTCGACGCCGAGAAACACTGTGGCACCGGCGAATCCTTGCCGATGCAGGAGTTCGCAAACGGCGAGGTGCGCCGGTCGGCCGGCCACCCGCACCTGGCGGCCGACGTATACGGTCAGCTTCGCGGCATCCCCGGTTCGGCTGTCGAAGTCGGTGGCTGCGTCGGGCCCGCTGTCCTTGGTGACCAGGCGGGCACGTTCCAGCGTCACCAGCCCGCGGCCGGTGATCGCAGCGACCTCGTCGACCAGGGGACCGATCTTGGACGAAACGTCAACGGCGGCGATCGTTACCGGCGGGTCTTCGGACAAGCTGAGCGAACGATCGCTGCGCAGTTCACCTTTCGAGCCGAAGCCGGAGATGCCGCGCATCATCACGCTGGTGGCGACGCCGCGAGAGCCGAACACATCCAACATGGCGTCGGCCAGGAACCGGCGCGGTGCGCCGACAGCGCGCTGCCGTTCGCCGAAATACGCGGTGAGTTTCAGGCTCTGCTCGCTCATATCAGGCCCGCGATCTGCTGGCCGAGCACGACTGCGGCCAGTCCGAGGAGCACGCTGACGGCGATGTTGGCGAACGACGCGAGCAACTGCCGTTCCTCGCTGAGCCGCTGAGTCTCGAGCATCCAGGTGGAAAACGTGGTGTAGGCGCCGACGAAGGCGGTTCCGGCCAGCAGCGCGGCGTCCTTGGACAGCGCCAGACCGCCCAGGAAGCCGAGCAACGCCGCGCCGGTCAGGTTCACCGTCAAAGTGCCGTAGGGGAACGGGCCGGGCGTTCGGCGCGCGACCGAACGGTCCACCAGGAAGCGGGCGACCGATCCGACACCGCCGATGAGCATGACGGCGAGCCAGAGCAGGACCGTCGTCATCGGAGCCGGACCCGGCGCACCAGGGCGGTAGCCAGGTAGACCGCCAGCAGTCCCAGCGTGATGCTGACGACGGTGTACGCGCCGGCCAGCGCCCAGTGTCCGTGCTCGATCATCCGGACCGTCTCGACCTGCATCGTGGAGAACGTGGTCAGTCCGCCGCACAATCCGGTGCCGAGCAGCGGGCGGCGATAACTGGACAGCGGCAACCGTTCCAGCAGTCGGGTGGTGAAGTAACCGACCAGGAAAGCGCCGACGATGTTGACCGCGAACGTCGGCCATGGCCAGCGCGCCGGGTCGGGGACGGCAAGGGTGGCGAGGGCGGCGCGGGCCAGCGAGCCCAGCGCGCCGCCGGCGAAAATCGCTGCCAACTCCCGATAGTCGTGGCGTGCCACCGGTTGTTTCCCTCTCGTGTGCCAACTGTGCGCCTAGCAGCTTAGGGCGGTGCCGTGGCCTATGGGCAGAATTGTGACCATGGCCCACCCGCGAGCCGGTCGACCGGCGCAACCCGATGACCTCGTCGATCTGCCGCATCTGGTGACGGCGTATTACTCGGTGCAGCCCGATCCCGACGATGTGGCGCAACAGGTGGTGTTCGGTACCTCGGGCCATCGGGGCTCGGCATTGAACGGTGCGTTCAACGAGGCGCACATCCTGGCGACTACCCAGGCCATCGTGGAGTATCGGGCCGGGCAGGGCACGACCGGTCCGTTGTTCATCGGCCGTGACACACATGGCCTTTCGGAGCCCGCCTGGGTCACGGCGCTGGAGGTGCTGGCCGGCAACGACGTCCTGGCTGCCGTAGACAGCCGCGACCGCTACACCCCGACTCCGGCGATCAGTCACGCCATCTTGACCTACAACCGCGGACGCAAGGACGGGTTGGCTGACGGGATCGTGGTGACGCCGTCGCACAACCCGCCCTCGGACGGTGGCTTCAAGTACAACCCGCCCAATGGCGGCCCGGCCGATAGCGACGCGACTGGCGTGATTGCCAAGCGCGCCAACGAGATTCTGCGTGACGGGCTGTCGGCGGTGCGGCGGGTGCCGTTGGCGCGTGCATTGGGTTCGGCACAGCGACACGACTATCTGGCTGCCTACGTCGAAGATCTGCCGAACGTGGTGGACATCGAGGCGGTGCGCGCAGCGGGGGTGCGCATCGGCGCCGACCCGCTCGGCGGGGCCAGCGTGGACTACTGGGGCGAGATCGCATCGCGCTTCGATTTGGACCTGACCGTGGTCAACCCGCTGGTCGACGCAACCTGGCGGTTCATGACGCTGGATCACGACGGGAAGATCCGGATGGACTGCAGTTCACCGGATGCGATGGCCGGGCTGATCGCCAATCGGGACCACTATCAGATCGCCACCGGCAACGATGCCGACTCCGACCGGCACGGCATCGTCACCCCGGACGAGGGGCTGCTGAATCCGAACCATTACCTGGCGGTCGCGATCGACTACCTGTTCACGCACCGGCCCGGGTGGCCGGGCGAGGTGGGGGTCGGCAAGACCGCGGTGAGTTCGTCGATCATCGACCGGGTGGTGGCGGGCATCGGGCGTTCGCTGGTGGAGGTGCCGGTCGGATTCAAGTGGTTCGTCGACGGGCTGATCGGCGGCACCATCGGCTTCGGTGGAGAGGAGTCGGCGGGGGCGTCGTTCCTGCGGCGCGACGGAACGGTGTGGACCACCGACAAGGACGGCATCATTCTGGCGTTGCTGGCCTCGGAGATCTTGGCGGTAACCGGTCGGACCCCGTCGCAGCGGTACCGAGAGCTGGTGGGTTCGTACGGCGAGCCGTTTTATGCGCGAGTTGATGCGCCGGCCGACCGGGAGCAGAAGGCCCGGCTGTCGCGATTGTCTTCCGAGGAGGTGTCGGCGACCGAACTGGCGGGGGAGCCGATCGAAGCCAAGCTGACCGCCGCGCCGGGCAACGGTGCACCGCTGGGTGGGCTGAAGGTGGTCACCGCGAACGCCTGGTTTGCTGCGCGGCCCTCGGGCACCGAGGACGTCTACAAAATCTATGCCGAGTCGTTCCTGGGGCCCGAGCATTTGGCGGAGGTGCAGGAAACGGCTCGCGAGGTGGTCAATAAAGTCATTGGGTGACCAATACCCTGCGACTTGCGCGCCCGAGGGGTCGCGGGACTACCCCGCTGCCGCGCGAAGTCTGGCTTCTCAGCGGGGCGAACGTGGTGGTCGCGCTGGGCTACGGGGTCATCTCGCCGGTGATGCCTTCCTTTGCGCGCACATTCGGCGTCAGCATCGATGCGGTGACCTTTCTGGTCACCGTTTTCGCGTTGAGCCGCATGTTGTTTGCCCCGATGAGCGGTGCGCTGGTCCAGCGGTTGGGGGAGCGGCGCATCTATATCACCGGTGTGCTGATCGTGGCGGTGACCACCGCGGCATGCCCGTTTTCTCAAACTTATTGGCAGTTAACGGTTTTGCGTGCCCTCAGTGGTGTCGGCTCGACGATGTTCTTCGTCTCGGCGCTCGGCTTGCTGATTCACATCAGTCCTCCCGATGCGCGCGGGCGCGTCGCCGGGTTGTTCACCACATCCTTCATGGTGGGTGCGGTCGGCGGCCCGGCGGTGGGCGGTCTGGCCGCCGGTGGGGGACTAGCCGCGCCGTTCCTCGCCTACGGAGCCGCACTCCTGGTTGTCGTCGTGGTGTTGTTCTACAGCTTGCGGAACTCGGAGTTGACGGCTCCCGGGCTCCCGACGCGATCAACCGTGACGATGCGCCAAGCGCTGCGCGTCCGCGCGTACTGGACGTCGCTACTCGCCAACTTCGCGACAGGTTGGTCGGCGTTCGGGCTTCGGGTCGCGCTCGTCCCGTTGTTCGTCACCGACGTGATGGGCCGCAGCGTCGGGGTCATCGGTCTGGCGCTGGCGACATTTGCCGTCGGCAATGCGTTACCCGTCGTGCCCGTCGGCGACCTCTCTGATCGGATAGGGCGTCGTACGTTGCTGATCATCGGGCTGGCGGCGACCGGCGTGGCGACCGCCTGGCTGGGCTTTGCGACGTCGTTGCTGTGGTTTCTGGTCGCGGCGTTCGTAGGCGGAGTGACGACGGGCATCTACATGTCACCGATGCAGGCCGCGGTCGCGGACATCCTCGGAAGTGAGGCACGTGCCGGCGCGCCGGTGGCGATGGTGCAGATGGTGTCGGATCTGGGTGCCATCGTCGGCGCCACGACCGTGGGATGGGTCGCCGGGCACGTGAGCTACGCATGGAGCTTCGCGATCAGCGGAATCGTGCTGCTGATCGCCGCTGTCGGGTGGTTGCTGGGGCCGGAGACGCGGCCGGCCGCGGATACCTCGACCGGGCTGGCGCAGGCGGTGTCGGGTGGTGGGTCAGCCTGACCAGCAACTTTGAACCACGGTTGCCGGTGGTGTAGCTTCGACTGGCACGACATTTGGGGCTATGGCGCAGCTGGTAGCGCACCACACTGGCAGTGTGGGGGTCAGGGGTTCGAGTCCCCTTAGCTCCACCCTCTGACCTGCAATTATAGTTTGATCAGCCGTATGACAATCGGTTTGACAAACGGAGGAGGTTCTCCGCAGGACTTCTGGGCCTCGATCTGCTCCCGAAAACGGCCCAACGGCGGCAATTCCTCGGCGGTGCTCTACCGCCTCGACGGCGGTCAGCGGACGCTCACATTGCGCGATGAGCGCCAGTTCGAAGCCTTCGAGACAGCCATTAAGGCACACGGCATCCACTGCGCCTCATTCATGCACGGTACGAGATGGCACGGTCGGATGATTCCGGCACACCGTCAATGACCGTTGCCGAATGGTGCCGCCACCACAACTCCCACCTCACTGGAATTGAGCAATACACACTCGACACCTACGACAGGTATCTCCGGTTGGATATTGAGCCAAGTCTGGGGGGCATCCCTCTGGGGTTGCGTCCACCAGAGTGGCGCCTCTCTGTGTCAAGTGGCGGTCTCGGCGTCGTTAAGCAATAGTCGGTAGACGGTGTCGGACAGCCGTCTCTTGAGGCAGCGCATCGCTTCGCTGTGACTCTTGCCGCTGCCGCTTTTGCGCAGGTAGTAAGCCCTTCCCACGGTGTCTCGTCGAATTTATATGATGGCCATTTCGTGTAGGCAGTAGTTGACTTGACGATCGCCGGCGCGGGAAAGCCGGCGCCGGACGACGTCTCCGGAAGACACTTCGGTGGGTGCGGTGCCGGTATAGCTGGCGAATGCCGCCGGCGAGTTGAAGCGGCGAATTGATTCCACTCGGGACACGATCTTGGCGGCGGTGAGCGCGCCAATGCCGTGGAGCTGAGTCAGGGTGGTGCCAGAGGCCTCGATGGCGATCTTGATATCGTGAGCGGCCTTGTCGATTCTGCGGTCGAGCCCCCGCAGTTCTGAGATCAGATCGGCGGCCAGTGCGCGAAGTGTCTTGCCGGCGGTGTCTCGGGGGCGCACGGTCCGCAGGAGCGCAGCGGCCAGCTCGGCGTTCAAGTCGCGGCTGGCGCCACCGGGAACCAGGTGGGTGAGAACGATGTGGAGTCTGTTGATGGTTTGCGTCCTGGTCTTGACCAGGTCGTCGCGATGTTCGACCAGTGCGCGTAAAGCCGTTGTTGAAGAGTCGATTTCAGCGGTATTGAGCGAGTGCGACGTATGAGCGGCGACGCCCACCGAAACGGCGTCGGCCTCGTCACTTTTTCGACCGTGCCCTGTGGAGAGAAGTCTGACTCTGGCCGCGAGTTTGGCGGGGACGTCGATGACGGCGATACCGTCTAGACGCAGTCGAACGGTCAGGGGCGCCCCAAGACCGCTGGCGCCTTCGATCGCCCACGCGGTGTCGGCCAGCGCCGGGCGAAGCGCCGCAGTGTTCGGTAGCCGTCGCGGCTGACCGGGACGCGGACCGTTGCCAGCGGCTGCAGCCTCGCGTCAACGGCTGCGGCGGTCCACGAACGCTTGTGCGGATCCACCGCGATCATCACCGACGGCATGGACGTGTTCTTGATTGATGGCATGTGTTCCTGCGCTCGAATGGATTTCGGTTGCGAGGAGGGCACACCAACTTTGGGTTCAACAAGCCTCTCTTCAGCCACTCCACGCTGTGGTGATGATCGGCCGACAGGCCACTCTTAGAGTCAGCCCGAAGGCGACAGGTGTATCGACGAGCCAAACCGATCACCACCACGGGGAGCATCGCTGCAGGCGTCGCATCCCCGCCAGAATTGAACAAGTTGGCGTACGAGTCGAACCGTATTGAGGCTGAAAGGATCCCAGCGCTTTACGAGCGGCTTTGATTGCTTACCGCTTGAAACAGTGGGGGCGCCAAACCCGCGACCTCTGAGCTGTGGGCTACGGGTCAGGGATTTTCGGGTGTTCGCGCAGTCTGATTTGTGCAGGTCAAGCGGGTTTATTCCTAGGTAGTTGCCCTGCGTTCGGCTGATCCGGGGTGGTTTCGCGGGGTTTGTTTCCCGAATCTGTTCCAAATTGCATGGCCAAACGTGCGTAGCGCCGGGCGCCGATTCTATCGACGGATGACTGCTGTTGGACGCTGGGCTGAAACTGATCGACGGAACTGCAGCCCGGAAGATGAAACCGGGACCGCTATGTCGCACGCTCGAGTTTCCGCCTTCGGACACCCCGTTTTCCTTGCCATAAGGCGACGCACCTACTCTTCGCTGCCCGGGGTGACCCTTCTAATGGCGAATACTGCACCGCTTAAACATTCGACCGGGGTGTCGACTTGGGGAGACGCGCAGAATCGAATCGACCGCCAATCTGGTAGGTACGGGCCCTGTCGCGGACCTCTTCTGGTTCCGGAACTCCGCATCGCAAACAATCGCCTTAACAACGACTTTGATGATCTTGACTGACTTTGCGGCGTTTGCTGCTGCCCGCATAGAGCGGGTACCAGCGGAGGGAGTCTTCCGACGTCGCTCTCCAATTTTTACCGCAAGAACCACTGGTTGGATTACCTTTGCTCCGGTAGGGGTATAGATCGACGCGACCCATTGAGGCAAGAATGATTCGAGGATTTTTCCCAGTGGATGAAAATGCGTGACAGTCCAAAGATCGTGAGCCTGGCCTCGGCGCTTGCTGCGCTCGCCGCGGCGGGGGCCACACCGCCAATTAAGGACGCGGCAGGCTCGGACGATATCAAGATGCGTAGGGAAAAGTCGGACGACGGGATTCGAGCGGTCCGAGATAAGGGGCTGCTTGCAGCCGCCGAGCTCATGAGCTTCACCGTGCACCAGGCCAGCGATGGCATGCTATTCCCGCAGCACGGGTCTCACGTATCCCATTCTTCGCATTCGTCGCATGTGTCGCACGTGTCAGGCGGCGCGCCTGGCGCGCCTTCTGTGCCAGGTTCGCCGTATGTGCCTGGTTCGCCATATGTGCCCGGTGCCCCATATGTGCCAGGTGTACCGGACCCGCCTACTGGGCCAACCAACACGCCGCCCTCTACGACTAGAACCTCGTCGGCGCCCGCGAATCCCTCCGACATAGCCCGCCTCGCATGCACGCGGGCGAGCACCGGCTTCGGCGTGAATCAAATCGCAAGCGAACTGGAACGGCTCTACGGCCTATCAGAGACAGAGGCGGTCAGCATTGCTAATCAAGCTTTGACCGCTGTGCATGGAGGTGGACACTATTGCGACGGCTACCTACATTGAAGGACCAATGAAGTTACTTCCATCAACATCTCTAGCATTTGCGGCGATTACCGGCGCTTCTCTGCACCATACTGGGCGGGACGGTGCCACCGATCAGTTACATATCGATGTCCGACATCGTCATTGAGTTCAGCGTCTCGCTGCAGGCCCTTGGCCCGCTGCAGGAGGCCGCATACCGCTTGATCGGACAAGCGGCTTGCCAGATCGATGAGGCCGACGGGCGATACGTTTGCCGACTTTCACCGTCGCGGCCGCAACTTCAAAGCGACGAGTTGCGCTCCCGATTCCTTGATCTCGTCACAGATGAAAACCTTCGCGAGAAAGTGCGCAGACAGACTGACCGACTCCGAGATGTCATTGTCGCCTTGGCATTTGGGTCGCTGGCCGAGGAGTCGTGACCCAATAGCCCGGTTTGCTTCAGCAGACACCTTCTCTCCCGACCCGTCTGCGCTTCAACTACTGCCCATCCGCTTCGAACGGCTTGGCGCGGATCAATTCTTAGTCGGCAACATGGTCGGCGACATGGCGGAGATGACAGCAGTCGAACTGGAGCGTCTTTGCTCGCTCGATCTCTTGCCCGGCGATGGCCTCTATGAGCGGGCATTCGAGAAGCTTTTCGTCGGGTCGACCGACCAACGCGCACAGCAGCAGCTCCTGGCCCTCCGTTTGCGTAGTCGCCTGAGTTTCTTGCGAGCGGCCACCCCGCTCCACCTGTTTGTCGTTACATTACGGTGCGAACACTCATGTCCGTATTGCCAAGTCTCCCGCCAAAGTAAGGACCGCGTCCGCTATGACATGGACCAAGCCACCGCCTCTAGGGCGCTGGATGTAGCCCTTTCCGCGCCGGCTCCGCAGATCAAGATTGAGTTTCAAGGAGGCGAGCCGTTACTCAACTTCGAACTCATCCGATGGATTGTCGTGAACGCGAAGGAGAGGGCGGCTCCCCTCGGGAAGCAGCTTCAGTTCGTGATCGCAACGAACCTGGCCTTGCTCGATGACGAGGTGCTCGACTTCTGCGCGGAGCACGATGTTCTGTTCAGTACATCGTTAGACGGCCCGCGCGACCTGCACAACAAGAACAGACCGCGCCGCGGCCAAAACAGCTATGAGCTCGCGGCAGCGGGTATCACTCGCATCAAGGAACGTCTCGGGCCGGACAGAGTCAGTGCATTGATGACCACCACGGAGGCGAGCCTGCATCGTGTCGAGGAGATCGTAGACGAGTACGTCAGGCAGGGCCTTGACGGCATTTTCCTTCGACCACTCTCTCCCTATGGGTTCGCCATCAAGACCAAGCAATTTCACAGCTACGGCGCCCAGGAGTGGCTGCGGTTCTGGAAACGTGGTCTCCGCTACATCCTCGAGATCAACAAGTCAGACCGCCGCTTCCCCGAGTTTTATTCAGCTCTGATACTTCGCCGGATGCTAAGTGATGAGCCAATCGGTTATGTCGATCTTAGAAGCCCGGCGGGGCTTGGACTTGGGGCGCTCGTCTACAACTACGACGGTGCCGTGTTCGCATCCGACGAGGCAAGAATGCTTGCGGAAATGGGTGACCGCAGTTTCGAACTCGGCAATGTGCGCGAGCACAGCTACCGAGACCTAGTGCTGTCCGACACACTGGTTTCGGCGGTCGCGGATTCGTTGACGCAAACGGCACCGCAGTGCTCGACGTGCGTCTTTGAGCCCAACTGCGGCGCAGATCCCGTGTATCACCACGCAACCCAGAACGACTTATTGGGCATTAAGCCGTTGTCTGAGTTCTGCGAGCGACAGAAGGGTGTCATCACGCACCTATTCGAGCTGTTGGAACATTCCCCCGAGGACGCCGCCATTCTCCGGAGGTGGGCATCGTGAGACCGCTTGTCCTCGCCGGACGTCCGCTGGCGGCCGAACTCGCCGATTTGGATGGAAGGCGACGGTCTTGGCGACTCCGATCCCCCGCCGACTCTCCGTCGGATTTGCAGGATGCCGCGTTGATTGGCCGCAACAGCGATTGGGATATGGCGCAGGCGCGTGGTTTCAAGCTCGCCGTCGGCCGCGATGCGCGTCCGGATAACATGTCGCTGAGCTATGTCCGATTGCCGGCAGGCTTCGCCGAGCTGGGCGATGGCGACGTCCTGGCAATCCAGCCTCAGTCTGGTCGGGTTTGGGTGCTCTACCGCCGGTCCTCCAAACACAATTTCTTCCTCGTGACGGAACGCTGCAACAACTACTGTTTAATGTGCTCGCAACCGCCGAAGAAAGTCGACGATGGTTGGTTGATCGACCTGATCGCAGAGACACTTCCATTAGTCGATCCGGCGACGCCTGCATTCACGTTCACCGGCGGCGAACCGCTCACGGAATGGCGCCGGTTCATCGACCTACTCGCGCTGACACGTGATCTGCTCCCGGACACGGCGGTTCACGTACTTACCAATGGGCGTGCCTTCGCTGCTCCCGAAGTCACGAATGCTTGGGCAGCAGTTGACCATCCGCAGCTTTCGGCAGGTATACCGATATATGCGGCCGTCGACAGTATCCACGATTATGTGGTTCAGGCGAAAGGCGCGTTCGATGAGACAGTCCTTGGTGTGATGCGCCTCAAGGACCGCGGCCAAAGAGTCGAAATCCGTATCGTGCTCCACGCTGTCACCACGCCACGCCTACGCGAGACGTGCACCTGGATCGCCCGGAACCTGCCGTTCGTTGATCACGTCGCTTTGATGGGTATGGAGCAAACCGGCCTTGCGATCGCCAACGACGACAAATTATGGATCGACCCGCTCGATTACCAGGAGCACTTAAAGGCCGGCGTCAATGTGTTGAAGACAGCTGGAGTGAACGTCTCAATCTATAACCTGCCGCTCTGTGTTCTTGATCCTTGTGTCCGACCTTTTGCGGTGCAGTCCATCTCGGACTGGAAGAATGCCTACGTTGAGGAGTGCGAGGGCTGCTCAGCCCGCGCAGAGTGTGCAGGCTTCTTTTCCACCGGGCGCCCAAAGTTCAGTCGCGGTATAGCTGCCATCTAGTTCTTCTGACGGCGCTGCACAGTCGAACTGCTCGGATTGAATCGCCCTGGAAATCCCGGAGGCTCCAGACCTTGGAAACGAGGATGCAGTCATGTCAAAGGAACAGGTGCCTGGAAAGCCGACGTCGCGTCGGATAACCCGGAAGAGAACGCCGCCGCGGTGCGGATGGTGCGTGTTTTGCGTGCCGAGTTGGGCACCTGACGGCGCTCATCGAAAGTCCCCGGGTGTGCTCGCCGAAATTCCTCGCCTGTGAGCAGCGGTCAGTGTCGTTGTTGGCGGGTTGCCGGTGGTGGTACGGCGTAGGGTTTCCGCGGCGGCGTTGGCAGAACCAGGGCGATTCAAGCCGACCGGCGCGACTGGATCCCTAATCGATTCGTACTCATGCGCGTAGCACGAGGTTCGCGGGCACCCTGGCTTCGACGCCTGGATATTAGGCCAGGATGAAGCTATGCATCCCAGGTTGACCGCACGCGTGGAACAGGCGCGTTCGCTGCCGGTACTTCTGTGGCAATTCGCCGAGCCTCGGCTGTGCGTTTCGTCGGGTCCGCTCGGCGGCGGCATCGCCGCCCGGAACTGGGTGCTCAACGCGACGGTCCCGTTCGATTACGACCGGACCGACCCGGATCGTCACCTGACGGAGATCGGTGCCGCGCTCCAGCTCGCCGGCACCGGTTGCGGGCTGCTCACCGCCGTCGACGTCTCCCGGTACCGGCTGGCCGAAGACACCGGCGTGGTTGCGACCGCGACAGTCGGGCTCTCGCACCCGACCTGGGCAGCAGCACCTGACCGGCACCTTCGCCGCGAATTGCCTTGCGGCGTAAGAACAGCCGAAGGTGGCGTGTTCGAGACCGTCGATTACCGACCGTTGCTCGCCGGCGACGAGTACCGGGTGGGCACCATCAACGTTGTGGTCGAGGTGCCGCAGCGGCTGTCCGAGGCAGCTCTGGTCAACGCGGTAACTACTGCGACGGAGGCGAAAGTGCAGGCGTTGTACGAGGCTGAAGTACAGGCCAGCGGAACCGCCTCGGACGCGATCGTCGTGCACTGCCCGACGGACGGAACTGCGGAGGCATACGGTGGGCCCCGCTCTGTGGTCGGCGCCCGGATCGCGCGAGCGGTGCACGCGGCAGTGCTCGCCGGCACCCGGTGCTGGATTTCAGATCCTGCCGGACGCAACTCCAACCCGTGGGGATGAACGACGTTGCCCCGCGCTCACGGATGCAGACTCCACTGCCCGCAATCCTGGGCGAGGACGTCGTTGACGTCGACTTCCTGCCCCCCGACGGTCGGGCCGGGATTCGACGCCGTGCTGACCACTCGTTGGTAGAGGACCGCGGCAGGATCGACTCGACTGCCCGACCACGCCTTGGTCTGCCAGGCCCACCGGTGGCCCGGCGTGCGCGAGTTGCCGATGACCCCGTCGGCAGCGGCCCACTGGCACACGTCAATGCCGCCGTAGACGCCGGTGCGCTGCACGCCCAGCACCGAATTGATACCGCGAAACCACTTCAGCGCCACGGTGTTCCAGGTGTCGCGGTTGATGTCCTCGTCGATAGTGAAGAAGATGGGCGCACTTTGGCCGCCGCCGGCCTCGGTGTGCAGCTTCCAGGCGGTGCGAGCGTCGGCGACACCACCGTCGAACCCACGCTTGAAATCCGACGGCGCTGTCCCGCCGGGCTTGCCGTACTGGTAATTGCTGACGATCATCAGCCCCGCAGCTTTCAGCTGTTCGGCGTAGGGCCGGGTGATCGGCTTGGCGCCGAAGGACGACCCGGGGCGCGACAGCGAGACGTAGTTGATGACGCCCGAATAGCCCGCTGCCCGAATGTGCTCCGCCGGAATCTGGTGCATGGCGAAGTCGATTAATTTGGGGGCGGCCGCCGCGGCCTCAGGGACGCCGCCATACGCCGAGACCGTGCAGATCCCCGGCAACACAGACATGGCAACGGCATAGCGCATCACTTCACGTCGGGAAAATGAACGTGATTGTCGGAGGCATGAATTCACCGACGTGTCCTGCATCGCGCGACGTTAACAATCTGACTGCTGCGAAAAGAAGTAGCGTTTGCCAGCTGATACCGAATCGAGGCCGTGTCGTGTGCGTCGCTAATCCACGCCGGCAAAATAGCAGCTCACAGGCGCGGCTGCGGGTGAGCGAGCAGTTTTGTTACGGCGCGAGCGCGATGATGCCGGGTTCGACGGGCGGTAGCGGGGCCGCTCCGCCGGTACCGCCACCAGTGCCGCCGCCTCCGCCGCCGCCCCCTGGCGGAGGACCGACGACGGGGGGCGCCACCTTGCGTGCTGGAGGGGGAGCCGCCGCCTGTGGCGGCGTCAGGATCTGGATGTCGGGTCCACCTGGTACCGGCGGTGACGGGTTGTCCGGGTTGGTCTCTTTGATCCGCGAAGCAAGTACCACCCGGTGCGTCGCGTTGTTCCAGCCGGCAGTGACAGAACCTATCCTGCCGAGATTGTTGGGACAGTAGGCCTCTACTGCCGCAGCAAGGAACCGGCCTTCGGTACGCACGAGTCGGCCTCGCTCGGCACCCGGAGTGACGTTGTTCGCGTTGTCTACCAGTGCGTCCACCAGGGCATTTGCCGACACCCCAGCGTCAAGATTGCCGCAGATTTCGTGCGCCGTGGCGATCAGGCTCGGCACGCCCGACAGGGCGGAAACACCTTTTTGATTCAGCAGGGCCAGGAACTGGTCGTCTTGGCTCGAGTCGGCAGATGCTGCACCGCCACCCAGAATTGCCGCTCCGCTCAGCGCCAGCATCGAAGTCAACACGGTTCCGGCAGAGACGGCGAGGCGGGTGAACATGACGAGGCTCCGTTTCTGCTACGCCCCCGGCAGATTGTGGGGTGGGACCTGTGGTTGCCCGTCGGCCGCTGCGGTGCGCCAGGAGTTCACGGGCAGTTTACCCGACGTTAACCGTTAAAATCACCATGCGTGAAAATTTGGCGAGTCGCCGGGTAGATGTCCCCGGCGATGGCCGGGCTCGACTCGCGTCGGCACTCTCTGACGGCCGGGCAGCGGTGGGGTTGCAGAAACAGCTGTGGGCTTCCGTGGGAAACGTCGCTGGCGCGTCGGATCGGAATTGAGCCGAAACTGCTTCGCGCGCACCATGTCTTGCCGTCATTGGAGCGCGCCGAAAGTCACCGGAAGCGTGGAACGGGTGCCCGTTCACTTCCAACTTCCCGTACGCGAACGGCTGCTGACGTTGACCCGCAGGTGCGCCCGGACCGGCCGGAACACACGCAGCTCTTGGTCGCGAACGCGGATGGACGTTCGGGCTACGGCCGCGCCGCGTGTTGACGGTTCGGCTTCTCGCAGCTATGGCTCTCCCGGGCAACGGAATCGCCGGGTCAGATATGAATCCAGCCCAGTCGACCGCCCCGTGGCGACGTTCGCGCTCGGTGCTTCGCCGAATGTCGTTCTGACGCAGAAGAATTCGTCGCTCTGACTGCCGTCGTCGACCGTGTACCGGTGCCCGCAGGCCAAGACTGTGCGGGCACCGGCCAAACGGCTACTTCGGTGGCATCCGGATGCCGCCGTCCACCCGCACGACTTCGGCGTTCATGTACGAATTGGTGATTAACTCGACGACCATCGAGGCCAACTCGTCGGGTTTGCCGAGACGGTGCGGAAACAGCACCGACTCGCCGAGTTTGGCTTTGAATGCCTCCGAGGCTTCACCCTCGCCGTAGATCGGGGTGTCGATCAGGCCGGGGGCGACGGTATTGACGCGGACGCCGACCGCCGACAAGTCGCGCGCGACCGGCAGGGTCAGACCCACCACGCCGCCCTTGGACGAGCTGTAAGCGGCCTGACCGATCTGACCGTCGAACGCCGCGACACTGGTCATGTTGACGATGGCACCGCGTTCCCTGGTCTCGGTCGGTTCGTTCTTGCTCATTTGGGTCGCGGCGATCCGGATGCAGTCGAAGGTGCCGACCAGGTTGATGGCGATCACCTTCCGGTACGCATCCAGGTTGTGCGCCGAGGAGAATTCGCCGTCCTTGCCGATGGTGCGCTGGGCCCATCCGATACCCGCCGAGTTGACCAGAGCGCGCAGCGGACCGAGGTCCGCGGCGGTCTTGACCGCGTCGATGATCTGGTCAGTGTTTGTGACGTCGACGGTGACGAAGACACCACCGATTTCGTGGGCGAGAGCCTCGCCCTTGTCCGCCTGCAGGTCGGCAACCACGACCCGGGCACCCTTGGCGGCCAACTGACGCGCAGTCGCCGCTCCGATTCCTGACGCGCCACCGGTGACGATCGCGCTCGCTCCATTGATTTCCACGTCGTCACGGTATCGGGGACCGGGTGGCCGCCGAGCGGACCCCGGCCAAAATTCGTGCGGTGATCTCTGGGGCCATTCAAAGTGCCTGGTGTTCAATGCGATTGGCTACAGCAGGGCCAGCCCGACACCCGTCGTCGGTGATGCCGGGCGCTGGGACGGAACCGACCGGCGAATACCTGGCGGCTACGAAGTAGCCTCGGTTGAGGGGGACGGCCACCGGCACCCCCACGGCGTCCTGTGAGGTCGAAGAGGAGGGTCATCGGCATGCCCATCAATTACAACAAGCCGCCCAAGCAACCGGCGCAGTCGCAACCGCCGCCAGCTCAGCCGCCCCCGCCCCCTCCCGCGCCGCCCTATCAGCCACCACCCCCGCCTCCGGCGTACCCGCCACCACCGCCGCCTCCGCCATATCAGCAGCAACCGCCCTATCAGCCGCCCCCGCCGCCCTACCAGCAGCAGCCGTACCCGCCGGCGCCGCCGTATCCGCCGCAGCCCTACCAGCAGCAGCCGTACCAGCAGCAGCCGCCGGCGCCGCCGCAGGGCCCGCCGGTCAGTCTGTCGAAGGTGACGCTCACCAAACAGGCGCCGACAGTCTCGTTGAGCAAGGGGAGTGGCGGTTCGGGCGTCATCCGGGCAAACCTGAACTGGACCCAACGGCAAACCGGCGGCGGATTCTTCAAGCGGCTCGCCGCATCCGGCGGAGACATCGACCTCGACCTGGGCTGCCTGTTCGAGTTCGTCGATGGCGACAAGGGCGTCGTGCAGGCGCTCGGCAACCAGTTTCAGGTCAGCCCACTGTCCGGTGGACCAAAGATCATCTGGCTCTCCGGCGACGATCGGTCGGGGGCGAGTCAGGGCGGGGAAGACCTGTTCATCGACCTCTCGCGGGCGAACCACATCCGCCGGGTCCTCATCTTCGCCTACATCTACGAAGGCACCCCGAACTGGGCCGCCGCCAATGCGGTGGTGACCGTCTTCCCGCAGACCGGCCCGCAGATCGAGGTCCGGCTCGACGAGCACGATCCAGGCTCCCGGATGTGCGCCATCGCGATGCTGACGAACACCAACGGCGAGATCACGATCAACCGCGAAGTGCGCTACATCCGCGGCGGCCAGTCGTTGCTGGACCGCACCTACGGCTGGGGCATGGACTGGACACCGGGCCGGAAGTAACGACCTAGGCCCGGTGCCGGTACACCGCGACCCGGGCGGCCCGGACGGTGCGCCCGGTCGTCGTCACCCGCAGCCCCGGCGTGAGGAGCGCGGCGACCAGCCGGTCCTCAGATGCCGAATGGGCGGGCCGGACCTCCGCCGCGTCCATGGTCGCGGGGTCGAAATCGGTCCCCGGCGCCGGCACCACGATTTCGCCGCCGCGGCCCGCGATGAGGCGCTCCAACGCCGCCGCCAGAGCCTCGAATCCGGCTCGCTCCCGGTTGCTGCGCGACGTCGCGGCGCAGGCGGTGGCATCGGAGTGCACCGCGTATAAGTCCACCAACAACGAAATGTCCGCCCCCGCAACGTCTTTGGCCTGGCGGGCGCGCGCATCCTCGGCGAGGCGGTCGATGCCGGCGGATTGCCGTCGCAGCGCGCGCGCCAGATCGTCGAGGCGCTCGACGATCGCGGTCTGTAGGTCATCCTCGGCCACGGGCATCGATAGTACGGAAGGCGTTCAGTCGCCCGACGGTCGTCGCTACGCTCACCAGAGTGACCATCCATGGGATTGACCTCGGGACAACGAACTCGGCGATCGCCAGGACGGGTCGCGACGGATCCCCGGAAGTCCTCAGCGGTTTCACCGGCGATCTGACCACGCCCTCCGTGGTCCTGTTCACCAATCGCGACGAATACCTGGTCGGCGAGGGTGCGCGACGGCAGGCGCGGCTCGACCCGGAACGGGTGTGCACGCTGGTCAAGCGCCGAATGGGCGATGCCGAGTGGCGGTTCGTCGCGAACGGCAACGCGTGGTCGGCCCCGGCCGTGTCGGCCTTGATCCTGCGCAGCCTCACCGCCGACGCCGAATACGCCACCGGCGAGCCCGTGCGTAAGGCTGTCATCACCGTGCCCGCCTACTTCGGCGACGAGGAACGCCGCGCGACCGTGCTCGCCGGCACCCACGCCGGACTCGACGTGGCCGGCGTGCTCTCCGAGCCCATTGCCGCGGCGCTGTCCTACGGCTTCGGGCGCTTGGATGGCCAGCACAGCATGGTCAAGGAGGGTCACCGGGAAACGGTCCTGGTGTACGACCTGGGCGGGGGCACCTTCGACGCGACGGTCATCGAGCTCGCCGACCGCCGGATCGCCGTCCTGGCGGTGGAGGGCGATCACCAGCTCGGCGGTGCCGACTGGGACGAGCGGCTGGCCCTGCATCTGTCCCGGCGGTTCTGCGCGGCCAACCCGCAGGCCGAAGATCCGCTGGACGACTCCGCCGGCGCCCAGGAATTGGTGATCGCGGCCGAGCGGGCCAAGCATGAACTCTCCGACCGTGACGTCACCCAGGTGATCGTCACCCACGACGGTGCCCGCGCGGTCATCGACATCACCCGCACCGAGCTGGAGGAGATGACCTCGACGCTGCTGCGCCGGACCTTAGACCTGACCCGCGACTGTCTGGCCGCCGCCCGTCGCCGCGGCGCAGACAGCGTTGACCGCATCCTGTTGGTCGGTGGTTCCTCGCGCATGCCTGCCGTCGCGACCGCACTGCACACCGACTTCGGGATGCGCCCCGAGCTCAACGATCCGGAACTCTCCGTCGTCCGCGGAGCCGCGCTCTACGGCGAGAAGCTCGAAATGGAACGCATGGTCGCCAACGATCTGATCACCCGTGGCCGGCTGGCGCCGGGCGCACTGCCGGAGGACGCACGCCCCAGCGATCTCAACGACGCCTGCAGCAGGGTCGCCGACGCGTATGACCTGCCGCTGGCCCAGGTGCGCCGCGCGGTGCTGATCCGGGTCGACACCGTGGTCTCCCGCGGATTCGGCATCCTCTCGCTCGGGGAGCAGACGCTGTCGTTGCAGGCGACCTGGCTGGTACGCCGCAACGACCCACTGCCCATCTGCGTGCACCGCAGCTTCGGCACGGTCCGCGACGATCAGGACGCCATCAGGCTCGTCGTCGTCGAGCAGCAGGGCCAGGTGGCGTCGTCCCGACCGGAGGACGCGAAAGTGCTGATCGCAGGCATGATCGAGGGCATCCCACCGGGATTCGGCGAAGGCAGCGAGGTCCGCATCACCTTTGCGATGGGCTTCGACGGAGTGTTGCAAGTGACGGCCCGGCACGTCGAGGCCAACATGCCGCTGGTGCTGACCGCAGAAACCGGGGCGACCATGTCGGCCGCGGAGGTGGAGCGCGAACGGCAACAGGTCCAGCGTTCCCGACGGCGCGACGCCGGCCGGTGATCGCTATGACGGCGGGGTCCTGAATGTCGGCCGGGCTGCACCCGTTCGAACCGAACGCGTACCGCAAGCGGGTACTCGCCGCAGTCGAGGCCCGGGGTGGCCCGCAGAACTCTGATCCCTTCGAGTTGTACGACATTCCGCTCGAGGACGTCGAAAGCCTCAGTGAGACAGATGTTTCCGAGCGGGTTACCGAGGTCTGGGCGTTCTGGCAGCGGCAGCGGGACCACCCGAAGTACCGGGTGCTGGTCGCCGCCCTGCTGGCCGCGCACGACGCCAACAGCGCCGCGCTGCTCGATCCGCGCGCCCGCGCCGAACTGGTCGCACAGGCCCGCCGACAACGTGCCGGACACGACGCCGCCCGCTACGAACTGTTCGACGCTGCGCTGGCCGCGCTCGCGGCCAGACACGGTGGCATACCGCACGAGAAGCTGGCCCAGCTCGAGCAGGTCGGTCGCGACTCCGGCCTGACCGAGGCGGAGGTCGCGGCCCGGTTGCAGATGCACCGGGTGATCGGCGCGCCCGCGATGCCGGCCGGCGAGCTCGTGCCGGAGCATCGCCGTCGCCAGATCCGCGCACTGTTAGAAGAACTCGGCCGGATCTGGGAGTCCCCGCCGCCGGCGACGCTGTTTTCGTTGCTGGGCTGCGATCCGGACGCGGACGAGGCCGAGGTCGCGGCGCGGGCCGCTGCGTGGCGTGCCCGGGCCCGTGAGCTGCCGTCCGACCGGCTGCGCACCGTCATCGACGAGCTGCTCGTACACGTCGGCGACCTGCTGGAGGCCGGCCCCGCGCTACGCGAGGCATACCTGGACGGCCTGGCGACCGACTTGACGGACAAGCTGCGGCCCCGGGTCCGGGCGGCCGTGCTGGTGGAGGATCGGCTGACCGTCGACGACCACGCCCATCTGGTAGCCGAAGCCGTCGATCTGGGGCTGGATGCCGCCCGGGCGTCACGCGTATTGGTCGCTCTCGCAGCTGAATTCGGTGCGCCCGTCGACACCGCGGTACCTGCGTCGCAGCCGCCCCCACGCCACGAGCCGGTACCGCCGCCGCCCGCCAAGCCGGACTGGTCGGCACCGTTGCGGGCGGCGCGCAAGGCGCTTCGGGAAGGCCGGCCGGTGGCGGCGCAGCGGCTCGCCGAGGATGCCCGCCGGCACGCGCTGCCGGAACGACAACCGTCGATCGCCGCGGTGGCCGACGAGATCGAATCGGTGCTCGCCGATGCGCGGCAGCGTTGGCGGGCGGCCTCGGCGGCGCTGCAGGCGCGCAGGTACGCCGACGCGGCCGACCAGTTGGAGCACCTGACCCGCGTCGCCGCCGACCTGGCCGACCCGAACGGCGCGGTCGACGCCCAGCCGGCGTTAGCCGCCGCACGCGCCGCGGTCGCCGAAGCGGACCGGATCGTCCAGGCCGCAGCCGCCGGCCCGCAGACCTCCCGCGCGGCGCAGTTGATGGCTGCGCTTGATGCCTGTCCCGGGCACCCGCGCGCGTTAGCGGCCCTGGCCGCGTTGCCGTTGGCCGGACCGGCCCGGGTCGCGGCGACCCGGGCGGCCGGCGGCGACGTGACGATCAGCTGGGACCGGTCGCCCGATGCCGGTGTCACCTACAAAGTCACCCGGCTCGATCCCGACGGCGCGTGGCGCACGGTGGGCCGGACGGGCGCCGTCTCGATAACCGACGGCGGGGCTCCCGCGGGGCTGGGGACCCCGGTCTACGCCGTCGTCGCGCTGCACACCGGGCGGGCCTCGGCGGCGGTCCGCTCCGATGCCGGAACCAATCCGCCGCCCGCCGGTCGGGACCGGACTGGACGTTCCCTGGTGCCGCCGCGTTCGCCCGTCCCGCCGCCGATGCCGACGGCAGGCCCGTTGCCCGCACCGCGGCAGGTACACGCACAGCGTGGCGCTGACGGCAGCGTGCGGGTTTCGTGGGTGCCCGCGGACAGCGCGGCCGACGTGGAATACCAGGTCGCCCGCCGTGCCGACGACGGCACCTGGCGAGTCCTCGGCCGCACCCGGGGCACGTCGATGGACGACGGCGGGGCGCCCGACGGACCGCTACCGCAATACGGCGTGATGGCGCGCGCCGGTGGTGTCGCCTCAGCGCGGGCGGTGTCGCCCGGCACGGCGTGACTGCGGCGCCGCACCGCTCACTGCAGCGAGTCCCAGAACTTCTCGAGGACGGCGGCCCCGCGCGCCGGATCCTGCAGCATCCACCAATGACCAAGGCCGTCAAGAACTTCCGTGCGGGCACCGGCCCGGTCGGCGGCACGCCGGCGGATGTCGGGGGAGCCGACGTAGGTGTCTTCGGTCGCCAGTATCGACAGTCCCGGGCGCGCCGCCGCGTGCTCCAGCGCCCGCCCCGCCTCGGCCGTCGCCGGCTGCGCCGCCGAACGGTAGAGCAACAGGATGGCCCGACCCATCTCCGGCCCCTGCGCCTGGGCCAGCGCGGTCGCGATGTCAGGGGTGATGCCGAGACCGGCCAGCAGGGCGGCACGTTCCTTGACGGTTCCGCTCATCATGGTGTCGACCAGTTCCTCGCCCTGCCCGGGTGTCTGCCACACCTGGGCCATGTCGTGCCAGACGTAGTCGGCGTCGAACACGCCGAGGATGTCGCTGGCCCAGCTGCGTACCAGCTCGGGTCGGTGCATCACCAGGTTCACGACGTGGCCGCCACCCCAGTCGTGACCGACCAGATCGATCGGCCCGTCGATGTTCTCCAGCTCACCCGCCAGCCAGTCGCGGTAAGTCAGGTACGTCGCCGGGAAATCGTCGGGCAGCGGTGCACCGAATCCGGGCGGGGACAGCAACACCACATCGTTGCGCCCGAGGACGTCGACCAGCGGCCCCCAGATCGCCGTTGTCTCCGGATTGCCATGGACCAAGACGACCGGCATGCTCTGCTCCTCGTGTGCGCGGGATCTGCTCTGACAGCCTGCTTTAGGCTACTGATGCCCCCGGAACTGTTGTCGGACAGAAAGCGAACACACTCATGGCGCCCACGCTGCGCCCCCGCCGATCGGCCCTCTACCTCCCGGGCAACAACGCCCGTGCCCTGGAGAAGGGCAAATCGCTCGCGGCTGATGTGTTGATCTTCGACCTCGAGGACGCGGTCGGTCCCGATGCGAAGGCCGACTCACGCAGCAGGGTGTGTGCAGCTGTCGCAAGCGGGGAGTATGCGCCCCGCGAGATCGTGGTGCGTATCAACGGCCTGGATACCGACTGGCACGACGACGATCTGGCCGCCGTAGCCGGTTCGGCCGCCGACGGCGTGCTGGTGCCGAAAGTCGAGACAGGCCAACAGGTTCAAGCGCTGACGGCGCGGTTGGAGGAGCTGGGTGCCGCGGAGTCGCTGCAGTTGTGGGTGATGGTCGAGACGCCGCGGGCGTTCCTGCGGATGGACGAGGTCGCCTCGGCCAGCGACCGGCTGGCCGCGCTGGTGGTCGGCACCAACGACCTGGTGAACGAGCTGCACGGACTGCACGTGCCCGGACGCGCCCCCGTCGTGCCCGCTTTGGCGCTGGCCGTGCTCGGGGCACGCGCCGCCGGCAAGGTCGTGCTGGACGGAGTGTTCAACGCCATCAAGGACGAGGCCGGATTCCGCGCCGAAGCGCGCCAGGGCCGCGAGATGGGATTCGACGGCAAGACCCTGATCCATCCCTCGCAGGTGGATCCGGCCAACGCCGTATTCGGACCGTCGCAGGACGAGCTCGCCGACGCCACGAAGATCGTGCAGGCCTACGAACAGGCGCAGGCCGCCGGCGAGAGCGTCATCACCGTCGATGGCCGCATGATCGAAAGCCTGCACGTGCGGAACGCCGAGCGGATCCTGGCGCTGGCCGACCGCATCGCCGAACTGCAGTCGCAGACCCGATAGGCCGGCTCGATACGGTTCAATTAGGTATTGCCGCCAATCGGCATTATTCTTGCGCGCGGCCCATCGTCGTCCCAGGAACACACCATGCCTCTTCAGCCCACTCTGCGGCGCGCACATTCGGTGCGCAGGGTTCGTAGTCCTCGCGTGAAATGCGTAACCGTTGGCCAGTGCTTCGACATCGATATCGCCCGCGATGCGGACGGTTGGTCGATCCGGATACCCGAGGTAGACGGGGTCGCCCGTGCCGCGGATCGGGCGGCGGTGGAATTGGCGGCCCGCCGCTGCATCGCGAGCCGGACCGGTATCCCGATCGGTTATGTGTCCGTCTTCGTCACACGCGAGATTGGTTAGCCGACACCCGAATTGCGGCCCGGTGTCAGATCTTCACCGTCAGCGGCCAGACCTTCCAGATGTCATCGCAGTATTCTGCGATCGCGCGATCTGACGAAAACTTGCCGCTGCGTGCGGTGTTCAGGATCGACATCTTGGTCCACGCGTCCCGGTCCACCCACGCTTCGCTGACCCGTTGCTGGCATTCCACATAGGACGCGAAGTCCGCACACACCAGAAACGGGTCGTGGTAGCGCAGATTGTCCACCAACGGCCGGAACACCTCCGGGTCGCCGTGTGAAAACAGCCCGCTGTCAATCAGATTCAGGACCGCCGCGAGCTCCTCGTTGCTGTCGATGTAGTCCGCCGGCCGATACCCGGCGGCCTGGAGGGCCTCGACCTCCTGCACGGTCATCCCGAACAGGAAGAAGTTCTCCGCGCCCGCCTCCTCGCGGATCTCGACGTTGGCGCCGTCGAGGGTGCCGACGGTCAGGGCGCCGTTGATCATGAACTTCATGTTTCCGGTACCCGATGCCTCCTTGCCCGCAGTCGAGATCTGTTCGGACACATTGGCCGCCGGGTAGATCAGGTGCGCGTTCTGCACGTTGAAGTTCGGGATGAACGCCACCTTCAGGAACTTGTTGACCTCCGGGTCGGCGTTGATGGTCTCGGCCACTGCGTTGATCAACTTGATGATCCGCTTGGCGATGAAATAACCGGGCGCCGCCTTGCCGCCGAAGATGAAGGCCCGCGGCGGAATCGAGAGACCGGGGTTCTGCTTGAGCCGGTAGTACAGCGCGATGATGTGCAGGACGTTGAGATGCTGGCGCTTGTATTCATGGATGCGCTTGACCTGAATGTCGAATATCCATTCCGGGTTCAGTTCGACACCGGTCGCCGAGCGGATGAACGAGGCCAAGCGAGCTTTGTTGGTGCGCTTGATGTCCCGCCACTGCTCGCGGAACGCGCTCTTGTCGACGAACTCCTCCAACCCGCGCAGCTGGTCGAGATCCTTGAGCCAGCCCTCGCCGATGGTGCGGTCCAACAGCTCCCGCAACCCGGGGTTGGCCAGCGCCAGGAAGCGTCGGGGCGTCACCCCGTTGGTCTTGTTGCTGAACCTTTCCGGCCACATTTCGTAGAAGTCTTTGAGCACACTGTCTTTCAGCAGTTCCGAGTGCAGCGCGGCGACACCGTTGATGGCGTGGCTGCCGACGGTGGCCAGATGCGCCATTCGGACGAACTTGGCGCCATCCTCACCGATCAGCGACATCCGCCGTACCCGCTCGGCGTCGCCGAGGAACTTGATACGCACCTCGTCGAGGAACCGGCTGTTGATCTCGTAGATGATCTCGAGGTGCCGCGGCAGTGATTGGCCGAACATCTCCAGCGGCCAGGTCTCCAGCGCCTCGGGCAGCAGCGTGTGGTTGGTGTAGGCGAAGGTCGCCACGGTGATGTCCCACGCCTCGTCCCAGTCCAGCTGACGTTCGTCGATCAGCAGGCGCATCAATTCGGCGACACCGATGGACGGATGAGTGTCGTTGAGCTGTAAGGCAAACCGCTGGGGGAGCTCCCGGACTCCCGCATCGGCCAGGTCGTCCATGATGTGCAGCACGTGCTGCAGCGAACAGGAGACGAAGAAGTGCTGTTGCAGCAGGCGCAGCCGCTTGCCGGCCTCCGGCTCGTCGTTGGGGTAGAGCACCTTGGTGACCGTCTCGGAGGTGACCTCGTCCTCGACGGCCTTGTAGTAGTCGCCGGTATTGAACGCTTCCAACGCAAAGGACTTGACCGCACGCGCGCTCCACAGGGTCAGTACGTTGCAGGTGTTGACGCCGTAGCCCTGGATGGGGGTGTCGTAGGCGGTGCCCTTGAGCATCAGGCCCGGCACCCACCGGGCGCGGTCGCGGTCGTTGTCGTCGGTGTAGTGCTCGACGTGACCGCCCCACTTGACCAGATAGTTGACGTCGGGTTTGGCTATCTCCCAAGGGTTTCCGCTGTCCAGCCAATTGTCGGTCTGCTCGACCTGCCAGCCGTCGTGGATCTCCTGGTCGAAGATGCCGAACTCGTAGCGGATGCCGTATCCGATGGCGGGGCGTTCCAGGGTGGCCAGCGAGTCCAGGTAGCACGCGGCGAGCCGGCCCAGGCCGCCGTTGCCCAGACCCGGTTCCTCCTCGCACGCCAGAACCTCGTCGAGGCGCTGGCCCATCGCGGCCAGCGCGGTCTTGGCCGCCCGCTCCAGACCGAGGTTCAACAGATTGTTGCCCAGTTGCGGGCCCATCAGGAACTCGGCGGACAGATAGCAGGTCACCTTGCGACCGAGATCCAGGGAGACCTGCGTGGAGGCCACCCGGCGGTCCTGCATGCGGTCACGCACAGCCAGGGCGAGCGCGCGGTAATAGTGCTCGGGCCGCAGGGCGGCGGCCGGACGTCCGATCGAATACCGCAGATGGTCAGTGATCGCCCGTTGCAGGGCGGCCGCACCCATTCCGGTGCGCGAGTGCTCGTTCAGCTCCGAGCGCGCGCCGGCGTCGTTGGTGGTGCGGTCGAGGTCGGTCATGGTGAGTCCTACTCTCTCGAGATTCTTCGACAGTCGCACCGACTTACCCGGCGGCAGCAGAAAGTGGGTCTGGCAGCGATGCTTGCACACCCGGCTCGCTTTTGCCTTCCCGATCGCCGTCAAAAACGTGAACGGCACGCCACGTCCTTACGACGCGCCGTCGACGGCCAGGCCGCGCAACGCCCGCGGCAACGGACCCTGGTGCAGCACGCCCAGGCGCTGCGTGGCGCGGGTCAGGGCGACGTAGAGCTCGGCCGCCCCGCGTGGATTCTCGGCCAGGATCCGTTGCGGCTCCACGACCAGGACCGCGTCGAACTCCAGGCCCTTGGTCTGCGACGGCGGCACCGTGCCCGGCACATCCGACGGCCCGATCACCACACTGGTACCCTCGCGGCCGGCCTCGTCCCGAACGAATTCCGCTATCGCAGCGGGCAATTCGTGGGCATCGAGCTGCTTGGACCAGGGCGGTACGCCGCTGGCCCGGACCGACTCCGGTGGCGCGGTATCGGGCGCGAACTCGGCCAGCAACCCGGCGGCCACCGCCATGATCTCTGCCGGGGTCCGGTAGTTCACCGACAGCGACCGGTAAACCCACCGGCCGGGAACGTAGGGCGCCAGCACCGATTCCCAGGACCTCGCACCGGCCGCCGACCGGCGCTGGGCCAGATCACCGACCACGGTGAAAGACCGTGCCGGGCAGCGCCGCATCAACACCCGCCAGTCCATCTCAGAAAGCTCCTGGGCCTCGTCGACCACCACATGCCGGTAGGTCCAGGTACGGTCGGCGGCGGCGCGCTCGGCCAGCTCACGAGCGTCGCCTTCGACGAACCGCTCGGCCAGGTCCTCGCCGTAGAGCAGATCCTGGGCCAGCAGCTGATCCTCGTCGTCCATCAGGTCCTCGCGGCTGACCATCAGATCCAGCACGCCCGCGGCGTACGCGGCCTCCTCACGTTGCTCGCGTTCGGCCTGCTGCCTGGCCAGTTCTTCGGCTTCCTTGTTGGTGCCCAGCAGGTCGACGAGTTCGTCCAGCAGCGGCACGTCCGACACCGTCCACGCGTCGCCGACGGCGCGCAGCAGCGCCGGATCGGCACCCGCCGCGCTCAGTCTCTCGGGGGACTCCAAGAGCGCGGACAGCAGTGCCTGCGGCGTCAGGATCGGCCAGAGCTCGTCGAGCGCAGCGGCGAAGGCGTCGTTGTCGGCGAGCTCCTCGATCAGTTCGTCCCGCAGCTTCTCCCACGCGTCCCGGTCCGAACGGGTCAGCCAGCCCCGCCCGATCTTGGTGATCGCCCGCTCGGTCAGCACATAGGTGACGATGTCGGTGAATGCGGCGCGGGCAGCGTTGTGTGGCAGCTTGGTGGCGCGCGCCTCCTCTCGCGCCCACTGCGCGGTTTCGGCGTCGATGCGCATCGTCACGTCGGACAACTTGATCAACAACGGATCCTGCGGCAGCTGTTGGCGGTCGGCGATGGCCGCGGTGAGTACGTCCAGGATCTGCAGCGATCCCTTCAGGGCTGCCGCCTCCGGTTCGTCCTCAGCGGTGACGGACAGCCCCGGCACCAGATCGCCGGTGGTCATGAACACCACCGTCGACTCGCCCAGCGACGGCAGCACCTGGCTGATGTGGTTGAGGAAGGCCGGGCTGGGTCCAATCACCAGCACCCCGTGGCGTTCCATCCGCGCCCGCTGGGTGTAGAGCAGGTAGGCGACGCGGTGCAGCGCGACCACCGTCTTGCCGGTGCCTGGACCGCCTTCGACGACCAGGACGCCGGCGTGGTCCAGGCGGATGATCTCGTCCTGCTCGGCCTGGATGGTCGCCACGATGTCGCGCATTCCGTCGCCACGCGGCGCATTGATCGCCGCCAGCAGCGCGGTGTCGCTTGAGCTTTGGTGTCCGTCACCGGATTCGGCCGGGTCCGGGCGGCCGAGCACTTCGTCGGTGAAGGCGACGATCCGACGGCCGCGGGTGTGAAACTGGCGGCGCCGACGCATGCCCTCGGGGTGGGCCGCGGTGGCTGTGTAGAACGCCCTGGCCGCCGGCGCCCGCCAATCGAGCAGCAGCGGTTCGTACTCGTCGGACTCGTCGAGCAGCCCGATGCGGCCGATGTAGGTCAGGTGGCCTGCGACGCTGTCCAACCGGCCGAAGCACAGGCCGTCGTCGGCGACGTCGAGGCGCTTGATCCGCTTGGCGAGCGCACGCACCTCCACGTCGCGGTCCATCGGTGTTTCAGTCTCTGCGCGCAACGCCGCGCGGTACCTGGCCTGGGCGCGGGCGCGGTCATCGTCCAGCCGTGCGTACAGGCCGTCGACATAGGCCTGTTCTGAGCGCAGTTCGTCGGTCGCGCGGGTCAATGGGCACCGGCGAAATTCAAGGTGATCACCCCGGCAATGATCAGGCCGACGCCGACCACCTTGCCTGCCGACACCGGAGAACCGAGAAACATGACCGCGATCAGCACTATCGCGGCGGTGCCGACCGCCGACCACAGCGCGTAGGCGACGTCGGTCTGCATGCCCCGCGCGATCGACAACGACAGCAACGCAAACGACGCGGCATAACCGAGCAGGCACACCGCGGTGGGCCACAATCGGGTGAACCCGTCGGTGCTCTTGAGCAGGCTCGTCGCTCCGACCTCGGCGAAGATCGCGACGAACAGGAACAGATAGGCCAGCATTGGTCTCCTCGGGCAGCTGTACATCTACAGACCTACACGAAGTCCGACCTCCGTAACGTAGGGGCATGACCGAGAATCTGACGCACCGCCTCGTCGGCTATTCGCCGGCAGTGTTGAGCCTGTTCCGCTTGGTTTATGGCATGCTTTTCGCCGGTCACGGTTCGATGATTCTGTTCGGCTGGCCCGTCGCCACCGGGCACCACGTCGGGGTCGGCGACTGGCCGGGTTGGTATGCCGGACTGATCGAGCTGGTGACAGGGGTGTTGGTCGCGGCGGGGCTGTTCACCCGTGCCGCCGCATTCCTGGCTTCTGGCACGATGGCCGTCGCGTACTTCTGGATGCACCAACCGAATGCGCTCTGGCCGATCGGTGAGGCACCGGGTGGCAACGGCGGAACCCCGGCGATACTGTTCTGCTTCGGTTTCTTCCTGCTGGTGTTCCTGGGTCCGGGCAGGTATGCCGTCGACACGATTCGAACTGCGAAAGCTCAACGCCCGCAAGGATAATCAGGCGTCGAGGTCGGTGCTCGTGGTGGTCTTCTCCCAGGCCGAAATCTCCTTGGCGCGGCGCTCGGCGATGAAGCGGTACGAAAACAGCGCGTCTTGGCCGAGCAGCAGAAACGCCGGAGGTTCGTCGGCCTCGACGGCGGCCATGATCGCCGCACCGGCTTTCGCGGGGTCACCGACCTGGGCGCCGTGCATGGTGTCGTTCTCTTTGCGGCGCCGACCGGCGGTGTCGGCGTAGTCGTCGATGACGGTGGACGTCTGCTTCAGGGACCGGCCGGCGAAGTCGGTGCGGAACGCGCCGGGTTCGACGACGGTGACCGAAATGCCCAGGGGCGCAAGCTCGCCGTGCAATGCCCCGCTCATCGCCTCCACCGCAGCCTTGGCCGCCGAATAGTAGCCGGAGCCGACCGGGGTCAGTTGCACGCCGATCGAGGAGATGTTGACGATGGCGCCGGAGCCGCGCTCCCGCATGCTGGGCAGCACGGCCTTGATCATGGCGACGGTGCCGAAGAAGTGCGTCTCGAACAACGCGCGCACGTCCGCGTCCTCACCCTCCTCGATCGCCGCGCGGTAACCGTAGCCGGCATTGTTGACCAGCACGTCCACGCCGCCGAAACGGTCCTGTGCCTGCTCGAAGGCCGACGCGATCTGCTCGGGGTCGGTGACGTCCAGGGCGACTGCGAGCACCCGTTCGGCCGTGGCCTCGGCCAGCTTTTCCACGCTGGACACATCGCGGGCGGTGACGACTGCGTTATGACCGGCTGCGATGACAGCCTCGGCCAGGGCGCGGCCGAGGCCGGTCGAACAGCCGGTGATGAGCCAGGTGGACAACCCAGTGGTTCCTTTCGGTCACGATCGCCAGCGAGCCGACCGGAACTACCAATTATCTTGACAAGCAGACGATTTCGCCGACGCCAATGCTAGAAGCCCATCTTTCGGCACTTGGCGGTCCGATTCTGGCAAAACATCCCGCTGCCGGTCCAGTCTTTGGCGCCGGGCACACCGAAGTTGTTGGGCGTGTCCGTCGAGCGGAAATCCTGCGCCATGCCCGGTTGAATGACGGTCAGGAAATCCTCGATCAACGGTGGGGATGTGTCTTCGGGGTCCGCTGCGGCTACGCCGGTTCCGCCGACCAGGGCCGCAACGGTCATCAGACCGGCGGCAAGTGCCGAAGCGAACTTAGGAAGGCTCATCGGTCGCCCTCTCTGCTTGTGACGCGAATCACGGGCCGGCATCAAGCGTACCCGCGAACTGATGTGCGATCCGAGCCTGCCGAGTCTTCGTCGCAAACCGGCCACAAACTCACAACAACTCTGATTGCGGCGGCCAGCAAAGCGTTTGGCAAACCAGGCCGTGCATACCGTGAAGCGCGTGATGCCGATGTCCGCCGTGGTTCGTCGTGCCGCGGCCGTCGCTGTGTGTCTGGTCACGTCCATGACCACACCCTCGGCGGCTGCCCAGCCGGACGCCGAACCGGCAGGAGCGGTCGCTGGCGGAGCCGTACCCCCGGGCGTTCCTGTCCGGATCACGACGCCCGACGGCTGGATCCTGGCGCTCGGCGCCAAAGACGAGCGGCACGTTCCGGTGGCGCCGCTGACGACTGCGGTCTCGTCGCGCGAATACCTGTCCAGCGGAGTGTTCGTGGCTTCGCTGACCGGGCCCGAACCTCCGCACGGCGTGCTCGAAGTGGGGTACGAGATCGGTTGCGGCATCGACATGAGCACGGCCAACGGCGTCACCATGGCCAACGGCGCCGGTGTCTCGCCTTCGCTCGGCGCGGTGGTGCCGTTCGGGCCCGGGGAGCCGTTCCAGCTGCTACCGATCCTCGGCGCGCAGTACAACAGCGTGGTCAGTGTCGGGCTCAAACCCGGATTCGTGGTGGTGGTCCCGGTGGTCCGCAAAGAGTTCAAAGGCCCGAACCCGTGGATCATGATCAACGAGTTCCACATGAAGATCGACGGCTGCGTCGGGCAGTCCTTTGTCCGCTCGTACTCGACCCTGACCCGCATCACCGACGAGTCTGACGTGGTGTTGTCCTACGTCGGGTCCACCAAGGCGGTCTGAGTCAGGAGTACGAAGCTCCGAAGTTCGGCACCGCCTCGAAGCCGTCGGCATGGGCGGCGGCGGCCGCGCGTCGGATCGGCAGGATCAGCGGCACGAACAGGATCTGGTCCAGCATGATCGGCGTGATGAGCCGGTTGTGCACGAAGGCGAACGAACTCTTGGTCACCGGGTCGGCCCAGCCAATCGTCCCGCCCAGGCCGGCGTGCCCGAATCCGCGGAGCAAGCCGGGCACCGGCGAGCCGTGGTAGCCGAGGTGGAACGACATCGGCACCACCAGATTGAGGTCTGGTCGCAGACTGGTTTTGCCGAGCAGATCGCGCGCCAATTCCGTTGACAGTAACTGTGTTTGGCCGGTATGGCCGTCGTTGGCCAGCGCTCCGTACATGCGCGCCAGACCGCGCGCCGTCACCACGGCGTTGACGGACGGGATCTCACCGTCGAGCAGGGGAGTGTCGCCCTGGATCAACGAGGTGATGCCGGGGACGTAGATCGCGCCCAGACCGCCGGCGACCGGGAGTTCCGACAGCCAGGGTGCGAGCCGGTCGAACAGCGGGTTCGCCCGGGTCGTCTGCGGGAACATGATTTGCGCGGCCGTGGTGGGCGCGTCCGCCGGCGGACGGCCCAAGTGCAGGCCATCGGTGTCGAGTGGTTGGGCGACCTCGGTGCGGAACAACTCGCGCATGCCCTTGCCGGTGATGGCGCGGGCCAGTCCGGAGGTGAGCCAACCGTAGGTGAACGCGTGGTAGGCCGCCCGGCCGGCGTGGCGGTCGACGGGCGCGGCGGCGAGTCGTTCCTCCATCAACCGGTGGTCGAGCAGTTGCTCCTTGGTCACGCCCTTGAGGTGGGACAGCCCGGTCTTGTGCCCGAGCATGTCGCGCACGGTGATCGCGGACTTGCCGTTGGCGCCGAACTCGGGCCAGTACCGCGCGACCGGTTCGTCGTAGGCCAATTGGCCGCGGTCGACCAGGCGGTGCAGGATCGTCGCGGCGACCCCCTTGCTGGCCGAGAAGACCATGGCGCCGGTATCGGCCGTCCACGGGATCTCGCCGTCCCGGTCTGACCAGCCTGTCCAGATGTCGACGACCGGTTCGCCGTGGACGTAGACCGACAGGGAACCGCCGCCGAATCGCGGATCGCCGTTGAACAGCTTGGCGAAGGTGCGGACCGCGCAGGAAAAACGGGGGTCCGCGGCGCCGTGCACATGCCCCGGTAGGTCGGAATCGACGTCGACAATCGCTGGCTTCGTCATGAGAATCATATTACCCAAAATGGATAACTATATTCTGTGAGCTAGTCCGCCAACGCGCGTCCGACGATGAGCGGGTCGGGCTCGCCGACCAATTCGTGGTCTTTGTCCGCGTAGTCGAACTTGGCGAGCAGATGGCGCATCGCGTTGATGCGGGCACGCTTCTTGTCGTTGCTCTTGACCACGATCCACGGGGCGAAGTCGGTGTCAGTGGCAGCGAACATCTCCTCCTTGGCCGCGGTGTAGGCCTCCCACCGGTGAATGGCCTCCACGTCCATTGGGGAGAACTTCCACTGCTTGACCGGGTCCACGAGCCGGATGGCGAACCGGGTGCGTTGCTCAGCCGGCGACACCGAGAACCAGAGTTTGGTCAGGTTGATGCCGTCGTCGACCAGCAGGCGTTCGAAAGACGGTGTCTGTTCCAGGAATTGGGCATGTTGTTCGGCGGTGCAAAAACCCATCACCTTCTCCACGCCGGCGCGGTTGTACCAGGAGCGGTCGAATAAGACGATGTCGCCGGCGGCCGGGAGATGGGACACATAGCGCTGGAAATACCACTGGGTCTTCTCCCGATCGCTCGGCTTCTCCAGTGCGACCACTCGGGCGGTGCGCGGGTTGAGATGCTCGGTGAAACGCTGGATGGTCCCACCCTTGCCGGCGGCGTCGCGGCCCTCGAACAAAATCAGATGCCGGGCACCGGTCTGGCGGCTGTGGTTCTGCAGCTTGAGCAACTCGATCTGCAATCGCCGCTTGAGCCGGTCGTACTCGTCGCGGGGCATGCGCTCGTCGTAGGGGTATCGCTCCCGCCAGGTGGCGACCGGGTTGCCGTCGCGGTCGAGCAGCACCGGGTCGTCGTCATCGCTGTCGTCGACGGTGTAGCCGTGCTCGGGAGTGGACAGGTCGTCCAGATCGATGTCGGGCATGATCCCGAATTACCCGGTTGCGATCGCGACTATCACAACCGTGCAGCGGCCCGCGTGAGCCGGAAGGTGCGTTGGAAGCCGGCCGGCTGCGTCGTCACGGTGACTTCCACCGCACCACCTGGCGCGACAACGTAGCGTTCCTCCACGTCGGGTCCCTCGCTCCACCGGTCGATCGGCTGGTGACCGAGATTGTCCCGGTCGTGCAGTGCGGGGTCGAACGGGAAGAACACCGGGTCGTAGGGTGTGACGTCGCCGTCGGGCCGGCCGTCGACCAGCCGGCTGCACTCCACGAACCGGAAATGTCCGATGTTGTGGGCCGCACGGTAGGTCCGGCTGACCACCAGCGGTGTATGACCGTCGACGGGCAACGGTACATCCTTGGGCACGATCGGATCGAAGACGACGTCGGCGCCTGCCCTGGCCTCCCGGAAGACCCCGAAATGTCGCGAGAAGCGTTCGGAGAGAACAAAACCGGAGTTGATGTCCAGGAAGACCGCAAGACCGATGGCGGTTGCGGCGAACGGGTGCGGCGACCGTTTGACGCGCTTGTCGCCGAAATTGCTGCGCAGCATGCGCGCGACGAGTGGGAAGCTGCCTGCCCCGCCCACCACGTAGATGCCGGCCACTTCCGACCATGGCACGTCCCGGCCGTCGCCGGCCGGGTCGCGCAGCACGCGGGACAGCAGGTCGGCAGTCTCGGCGACCAGCGGCGCGCACGCCGCATAGACGTCGTCGATACCGCAGGAGAACGGGGCTCGCTCGATCCCGTCGAAAGTCAAATCCGCCAGGAAACGCCGGGTCTGCGGCCCGACGGCCTCTTTGCGGGCGGCGCATTCCTCCAACAGCAGCGCATAGCCGGCGCTGTCCAGCGGCGGCAGCTCGCAGCCGGCCAACACCAGTTGCGCGATCGCCTCGTCGAAGTCGTCACCGCCGAGCCGTTGGATGCCTTCGCTGACCACGACCTCGTTGACGTGGCCCGCCATCTTCAGCAGCGACGCGTCGAAGGTGCCGCCGCCGAGGTCGTAGATGAGGACGTACTCACGCTTGGCCGTGATCGTCGAGCGGTATCGGTGGGCGTACTCCAGGCCGGCGGCCGACGGTTCGTTCAGCAACGCGACGACGTCAAATCCCGCCGCCGCGAACGCATCCAGGGTGAGGAAGCGCTGTGCGCTGGTGGCGTTGGCCGGCACGCTGATCGCGGTCTCGACGGGGTCGTCAGGGCCGAAGCCGGCATTGGACCGGTGACAAAGGTCGTGCCTGAGCTGTGCGAGGAAGCCGGTGAGCAGATCGGCCAGCGCATAGCTGCGGCCGGCCAGGGTGACCTGGGTACGCGGTCCGGCGTCGTTGAGCAGTCTTTTCACCGAGCGCAGTATTTGCCACCCGGGTTCGTGGCGGACCGCGGCGGCGTCCGGGCCGAACCGCAGGTCCCCGGCCGCGTTGGCGGCGATCAGAGACGGCCATGCATCGACGCCGTCGAAGGCGACGACCGGGTAATTGCCACGGTCGACGATCGCAGCGACGGTGTGGGTGGTGCCGAAGTCGATACCGACTCTCATCGGACCCGATTCTAGGGGCGATTGTGCCTGCAACACATCAGGGCTACATTCTGCCGACATGGAGCCCCAGTGGCGGCCACTGCAGGATCCGACTGCCCGCGGTGTGTGCCGAGGTCATCGTCTCGATGAAGTTCCCGCCCGGCGTGGAATGGGGAACCCACTACCACACCGGAATTGTTGTAGCGCACACCGTTAGCGGAGCGTGGCGCTATCGGGAAAGCGACTGGGTATCTCGCGCGGGTGACACCCTCTATGAAGTCGCGGGCTCGTCGCACACGCCCGAAAGCTTCGAGGACACCGAGGTGTTCTTCTACATGATCGGCGAACTGCTCTTCCTCGATGGCGACAAGATCCTCTGGCAGGAAAACCATCTGACTTCCATCGAGCGTTATACGAATTACTGCGTCGGTAACGGGATTCCGATGCGAGACCTGACCAGCTGGCACGCCTAGCCGTTGCGGGGCAGGGCATCCCACTGACTTTGCACCTCCCGCTCGGCGGCGGTGGGAATCAGACCCGCCGGCGCGAATCGCTTCGACGACACCGGATCGTCCTCGCTCGAAGGCCGCCCGGAACCGCGAATCACCTTGACTGCCATGATGATTCCGGCAGCGAATACCACCACGACGACCATCGCGAAGATGGCCGACAGGGTGCATTGGATCAAGGTGTTGCGGACGACGGCGTCGAGTTGATGGACGTCGGTCGCCGACCCGAACGCGGTCTTCCCGGCCTTCTTGGCGGCTGTGTACTGGGCGTGCTGCGTCCAGTACCCGACGGCGGGGTCCCCGGAGAAGATCTTCTGCCATGACGCGCTCAAGGTCACGGCCAGGTCCCACAGCAACGGTATGCCCGGTATCCACGCCCACTTGACTCTGCCCGCCTTGATGACGATGACGGTGATGAGCGTGAGCGCAATCGCTGCGAGCAGCTGGTTGGCGATGCCGAACAACGGAAAGAGGGTGTTGATCCCGCCCAGCGGATCGGTCACGCCCAGCAGCAGGATGCCACCCCACGCGGCGACCACCACCGCACTGCACACCCACCCGCCGGGCCGCCAGCTCGGGTTGCGCAGCGCGCGTAGCGGACCGCCGATGTTGCCGAGCGCATCAAAGATCATGAACCGGGCGACGCGGGTGCCGGCATCCACCGTGGTCAAGATGAACAGCGCCTCGAACATGATCGCGAAGTGGTACCAGAACGCTTTGAGACCGGTGCCGCCGAAGACCCGCTGCAGCATCTCGGACATGCCGAAGGCCAGCGTCGGCGCACCGCCGGTGCGCGACACGATGGTCTGTTCCCCGACGCTACGGGCGGCCTGGTCGAGCTGGGCGGCGGTCGCCGGGCCGCCCGGCAGACCGAGACCGTTGACGTAGTGCGCGGCGCCGGCGGCGGTGTCATGGGTCTGGGCCGACGGCGCGTTGAGGGTGAAGTACAGGTGCTGGTCCAAGATCGCGGCGGTGAGCAGCGCCATCACTGCCACAAACGACTCGGTCATCATGCCGCCATAGCCGATCAACCGCATCTGGCCTTCCTTCTCCAACATCTTGGGCGTGGTGCCTGAGGAGATGAGGGCGTGGAATCCGGACAGCGCGCCACAGGCGACGGTGACGAACAGGAACGGGAACAGGGAGCCGGCGAACGCCGGACCGTTGGTCTGGGTGGCGAAGCGGGAGACCGCTGGTGCCGCGATCGTCGGGTGGGCGATGCAGATGCCGGCCGCGAGCAGCGTGATGGTGCCGATCTTCATGAACGTCGACAAGTAGTCGCGCGGAGCCAGCAGCAACCACACCGGCAGCACCGACGCTGCGAAGCCGTAGCCGATGAGCAACCAGCACAACGTGACCGGCGACAGGGTGCACCACCTGACACCCCACGCGGTGTTGGCGACCCAGTTGCCGGAGACCACCGCGAACAGCAGCAGCCCCGCGCCGACCCCGGATACCTCCGCGACCCGCCCGGGCCGCAGGAAGCGCAGGTAGCAGCCCATGAACAGGGCGATGGGGATGGTCATGGCGATGGAGAAGACGCCCCACGGGCTCTTGGCCAGTGCCCGCACCACCACCAGGGCCAGCACCGCGATCAGGATCGTGATGATGATCGGGATGCCGATCAACGCGGCGGCACCTGCGGTCGCCCCCAATTCATCGCGGACCATCTGGCCCAGCGAGCGGCCCCGGCGTCGGGTGGAGATCCACAGCACCAGGTAGTCCTGGACGCACCCGGCCAGCACCGCACCGACGACGATCCAGATGGTGCTGGGCAGATAGCCCATCTGGGCGGCCAGCACCGGGCCGACGAGCGGGCCGGCGCCGGCGATCGCCGCGAAGTGGTGACCGAATACCACGCGCCGGTCGGTCGGCACATAGTCGCTGCCGTCGTCGAAGACCTCGGCCGGGGTGGCGTGATCATCGCGGGGACGGACGATCTTGCTTTCGATCAACCGCGCATAGAACCGGTAGGCGATGAGGTAGGTGCAGACCGCCGCGACCACCACCCACACCGCGTTCACCCGCTCGGCCCGGACGATCGCGATGACGGTCCAGGCGATGGCGCCGACGACGGCGATGAGGCCGAAGAACACCTTGTGGCGCAGCGTGATCGGAGACTGGTCGAGGATCGCGACGGGCGGCAGGTCGGGCTCGGTGTTGATGTAGCTGATCTGCTGGTCGGCCACGGCCAGAACCCTACAAGGGCGAACCCGCTCTTGGCGGGTCAGTACATCGCGCGCACGGCGTCGATAGTGTCGGCTTCCGCTGGACGCTTGTCGTCGCGGTAGCGCACCACCCGCGCGAACCGCAGTGCGACTCCGCCCGGATACCGCGACGAGCCCTGTACGCCGTCCAGCGCGATCTCGACGACCTGCTCGGGCCGCACGTGCACGACGTATCCGTCGGTGCCGCCGGTGGCGAGTTCGCTGAACCGCGCGGTCTGCCAGTCCAGCATGACGTCGGTCATGCCCTTGAACGTCTTGCCGACCATGACGAATCCGCCGGTGTCGGGATCGCGGGCACCGAGGTGGATGTTGGACAGCTTGCCGCGGCGCCGCCCCGAACCCCATTCCACGGCCAGCACCACCAGGTCGAGGGTGTGCACCGGTTTGACCTTCACCCAACCCGCGCCCCGTCGGCCCGCCTGATACCGCGCGTCCGGGGCCTTGGCCATCACCCCCTCGTGACCGGCGGCCAGCGTCGCCTCCAGGAACGCCGCCGCCGCCGCAGGGTCGGAGGTGTGCAGGCGGTCGACGCGCTGGGACGCCGGCACCAACCCGTCCAGCGACGCCAGCCTTTCGCTGGTCGGCGCGTCCAGCAGATCAGTGCCGTCTCGGTGCAGGATGTCGAAGAAGAACACCGACAGCGGCTGCTTGGCGCGGGCGGCGGCGACGTCCACCGAGCGGCCGAACCGCGATGCGGTGACCTGGAACCGGTGCGGACGGTTGTCCGGCCGCAGTGCGATCGCCTCGCCGTCGGCGATCAAATCGTGCACCGGTAACGCCAGGGTGGCCTCCACCACCTCCGGTAGCCGGGCGGTGACGTCGTCCAGGCTGCGGGTATAGACGGTGACCTGCTCGCCGGCGCGATGGATCTGAACCCGGGCGCCGTCCAGCTTGGCCTCGAATATTGTTGTGCCGCCGTGCTTTTCGAGTGCTTCGGGGATGCTCGCCGCGGTTTGGGCCAGCATCGGGCCGACCGGGCGGCCCACCCGCAGCGTGAACGCGTCCAACGACCCGCCACTGAGCGCCGCGGCGGCGACCGCCGGCAGATCCCCGCCCAGCATCGCCGCACGCTGGACCGCGGCAGGGGGCAGGCCGGCCGCTTTGGCCACCGCGTCGGCCATGATGCCGGCCAGTGCGCCCTGGCGAAGCTCGCCGCCGAGCAGCCGCAGCAGAAAAGTCTGCTCGGTGTCGGTCGCCGCGGTGAACAGGCCGTTCAGCAGTGCCGCGCGGCGCGCCTGGGAGCCCTTACCGGAAATGCCACCGATCTCGGTGAAGACGGTGTCGACCTGACCGACCGTCAGCACCGGGTCCGACGCCGCCGGCGGCGGCGACCGGAGCGCGGCCCAGCCCACGCCGATCTGCCGTTGCCGCAGCACCCCGGAAAGCCACGACACGACGGTTGCGACCAGCTCGGCGTCCGGAGCGGCACGCCGCAACAGGTCGGCGATGTGGGCGACCTTGGTCAGCCGCGAGGATGTGCCGCCGACGTCAATCGACGTGCTGGCCAACTCGAGAAGGAGCACAGTGCTGAGCTTGACACGACTCACCGACAACCCCGCCGGACAGACCGGCTAGCGTGCCTCGGTAACGTTACAAATTCACGGGAATATGACAACCCAACAAACGGAGGTCCGGATGGAGATCAGCGGGAAGAAGGTCGTCGTCATCGGCGGTGCTTCGGGGATGGGACGTGCCAGCGCCGAACTGCTTCATGAACGCGGCGCGCAGGTGGCCGTGTTCGACCGGGAGAACTCGGACGGCAAGGAGGTCGCCGAGGCGATCGGCGGCAAGTTCTACCCCGTCGACGTCACCGACTTCGCCGGCACCGAGCAGACCTTGCAGGCCGCCGTCGACGACCTCGGTGGGCTGCACGTCACCGTCACCACCGCCGGCGGCGGTATCGCCAAGCGCACCATGACCAAGACCGGCCCGCACGACCTCGAGTCTTTCCAGTCCGTCATCGATCTCAACCTGATCGGCACCTTCAACATCAGCCGGTTGGCTGCCGCGCACATGAGCAAGAACGAGCCCGAGGACGACGAGCGCGGCGTCATCATCAACACCGCGTCCATCGCGGCCTTCGAGGGTCAGATCGGGCAGGTCGCCTACACCGCCGCCAAGGCGGGCATCGCGGGCATGTGCCTGACCATGGCGCGTGACCTGGGGTCGCTCGGCATCCGGGTGCTGGCCATCGCCCCGAGCCTGTTCGCCACCGGCCTCACCAAGGGCATTCCGGACGAGTTCGCCACTGCCCTGACCAAGGACGCGGCCTTCCCCAAGCGCCTAGGCCGGCCCGAGGAGTACGCGAAACTGGTTGCGGCCATCGTGGACAACCCGATGCTCAACGGGCAATGCCTGCGCCTGGACGCCGGACAGCGGTTCGCGCCCAAGTAGTGACCCACCGGTCGCGTCACCGGCGGTGAGTAGTCTCTGTAACTGATCCAGGAGCCCGCGACGGTGCGGGTCCTGCAGTGCCGCGAGGAGGGCCCGCATGGGTATCGCACTGACCGACGACCATCGCGAACTCGCCGAGGTAGCCCGCGCGTTCCTGACGTCGCAGAAGGCGCGGGCCGCCGCGCGGTCATTGCTGGACTCGCCGGAGGAGGCACGGCCCGGGTTCTGGCAGGGCATCGTCGAACTGGGTTGGCTCGGTCTGCACATCGACGAGGAGCAGGGCGGCTCCGGCTACGGCCTGCCCGAGTTGGTGGTCGTGGTCGAGGAACTCGGCCGTGCGGTGGCGCCCGGACCGTTTGTGCCGACCGTGATCGCCTCGGCGGTGATCGCCCACGACGGCAGCGACGAGCAGCAGTCACGACTGTTACCCGGACTGCTCGACGGCACCGTCACCGCCGGTATCGGGTTCGGTGGCGCCGTGCAGGTCTCCGACGGCGTTGCCGACGGCGCGGCGGGTGTGGTGCTGGGTGCCGGGCTGGCCGAACTGCTGCTGATCACGGCCGGTGACGACGTGCTGGTGCTGGAACGCGACCGCGACGGGGTGTCGGTGCAGGTACCCGAGAACCTGGATCCGACCCGGCGCTCCGGGCGGGTTCGGCTGGACAACGTCAAGGTGAGTGCCGACGACATCCTGCCGGGCGCCAGCGCGGCGGCTCTGGCCCGCGCCCGGACGTTGCTGGCCGCGGAGGCCGTCGGCGGAGCGACCGACTGCGTGGAGTCCGCGGTCGAATACGCCAAGGTGCGCAAGCAGTTCGGCCGTACCATCGCGACTTTCCAAGCCGTGAAGCACCACTGCGCGAACATGCTGGTGGCTGCCGAGTCGGCGCTGGCCGCGGTGTGGGACGCCGCGCGGGCGGCGGGTGAGGACGAACAGCAGTTCCGGCTCGTCGCCGCGGTCGCTGCTGCGCTGGCCTTCCCCGCCTACGCCCGTAACTCCGAACTCAACATCCAGGTGCACGGTGGGATCGGCTTCACCTGGGAGCACGACGCGCATCTGCACCTACGCCGCGCACTGGTGTCCTCGGCGGTCCTGGGTGGGGACGCGCCGGCGCAGGATGTCTTCGATCTGACGGCCGCCGGTGTCGCCCGGGACAACAGCCTCGATCTGCCGCCGGAGGCTGAGGAGCTGCGCACCCAGATCCGCGCCGACGCAGCCGAACTCGCCGCGCTGGACAAGAAAGCGCAGCGCGACAAACTGATCGCGACGGGTTACGTGATGCCGCACTGGCCCAAGCCATGGGGCCGGGCCGCGGATGCGGTGGCGCAGTTGGTCATCGAAGAGGAATTCCGCGAGGCGGGGATCAAGCGTCCCGACTACGGCATCACCGGCTGGGTCATCCTGACGTTGATTCAGCATGGAACCGACTGGCAGATCGAAAGATTCGTGGAGAAGGCGCTGCGCAAGGACGAGATCTGGTGCCAGTTGTTCTCCGAACCCGACGCCGGTTCGGACGCGGCGGCCGTCAAGACCCGGGCCACCCGCGTTGACGGTGGCTGGAAGATCAACGGCCAGAAGGTGTGGACGAGTGGGGCGCACTATTGCGCGCGCGGCCTGGCCACCGTGCGCACCGACCCGGAGGCGCCCAAGCACGCCGGAATCACCGCGGTGATCGTCGACATGAACGCCCCCGAGGTGGAAGTGCGCCCGCTGCGGCAGATCACCGGGGGTTCGGACTTCAACGAGGTGTTCTTCAATGACCTGTTCGTGCCGGACGAGGACGTGGTGGGGGCACCCAATTCGGGTTGGACGGTCGCGCGGGCCACGCTGGGCAACGAACGGGTCAGCATCGGCGGCAGCGGTTCGTTCTACGAGGCGCTGGCACCCGAGCTGGTCAAACTGGCTCAACAACGCTCAAATGAGTTGGCGGGCATCGTTATTCGGGTAGGCCGCTACCTCGCCGAGGAGAATGCGCTGCGGTTGCTGAACCTGCGCCGCGCGGCGCGCAGCGTGGAAGGCGCGGGCCCGGGGCCGGAAGGCAATGTCACCAAGCTCAAGCTGGCCGATCACATGATCGAGGGCGCGGCCATCTCGACGGCGCTGGCCGGACCCGAGACGGTGCTGCTGGACGGCGCCGGCGCGCTAGCGGGCCGGATGGTGATGGGGGCCCGCGGCATGGCGATTGCCGGCGGCACCTCAGAGGTGACCCGCAACCAGATCGCCGAGCGAATCCTCGGTATGCCCCGTGACCCGCTGATCAACTGAGGCGCACCGCGCGGATACCGGTCAGGCCGGGGCGAACAGCGGTGCGCCGCCGGAACTCTTCGCCGGCTGGACCTGCACGGCCATTCCGCAGATCACCGAATCTGGTTCGCAGTCGACAATATTGGCGGCGACACGCAGTCCGGGCTGCTCACTGAGCTCGATCAGGGCGATGACGTACGGCGTCGGGATCTCCGGGTTGTACGGGTGATGGTTGACCGTGTAGGTGAACACCGTCCCTCGTCCGGAGACCGGTTTCGCCGTCAGCTCGGCTCCGCAATCCCGGCAGCTACCGGTCGCGGGATGCACCCAGCGCGCGCAGTCGTCGCAGTGTTCGACGAGCAGCGGGGAGGTGGTTGGCTCGGTTGTCACGGGCAATACAGTACGCTCTACCGGATCCCTTCTCAGATGCGCGCGACGGACGGTGCCGATGGAGTACTTCGAAAAAGACGCGATCCTGTCCGGCATCGGTATTTCCCGAATCGGGCGTCGCACCGGCATTGCGGGACGGGAATTGACCATGGAGGCGGTGCGCGCCGCCATCGACGACGCCGGATTGCGGCCCACCGACATCGACGGCATCGCCACGCTGGGTGACACGCCTGCCGCCGAGGTCAACGCCGAACTGCAGATCGAGGCGGGGGACTGCGGTAGCGGGTTCGGTACCGGCGGCCTGCTGAGTCCGGTGATGTCGGCGTGCCGTGCGGTCGCTGAACGACGTGCCCGCCATGTGGTGATCTACCGGACCATCCAGATGCTGGGCGGCACCGTGCTGCAGCAGGACAAGGATGCGCCGGCTCCGCCGCTGGCACGCATGTTCGAGACACCCGAAGGTGCGGACGCCCCCGCGGTCGGCGCGATGGACGACATCAACGATCTCATTGCGGCGCATGCTTATTCGGCGGCAAACTGGCTGGCGCTGAATTGTCGCCGGCACATGGAGCTGTACGGAACCACCAAGGAGCAGCTGGGCTGGGTCGCTCTCAACGGCCGTCGCAACGCGGCGCTGAATCCTCGGGCGGTGTATCGCGATCCGATGACGATGGCCGACTACCTGGGTGCGCGCCTGGTGTCTACGCCGTTCGGACTACTGGATTGCGATGTGCCCATTGACGGTTCGATCGCGGTGGTGGTTTCGCACGCGGAGTACGCCGACGACTGTCCGCACCGCGCCGTGCGCGTGGCGGCGATCGGCGGTTCCGACGGGGCGGGCGGCTGGTTCCACCGTGCCGACTATCCCAAGATGGCGATGTCGGATGCGACCGCCCAGATGTGGTCGCGCACCGAACTGACGCCCGACGACATCCAGGTCGCACAGCTGTATGACGGATTCACCTACCTGACGCTGGCCTGGCTGGAAGCCATCGGAGTGTGCGGCGACGGCGAGGCCGGTCCATTCGTCGAGGGCGGCGCCCGCATCGCCCGCGACGGCCAACTGCCGCTGAACACTTACGGGGGCCAGCTCTCCGCCGGGCGCATGCACGGCTATTGGGCGTTGCACGAAGCATGTCTACAGCTGCGCGGCGAGGCCGGGGAGCGTCAGGTAGCGCAGCGTCCCGAAGTCGGGGTGGTGTCGGTCGGCGGCGGTCCCGTCGCGGGATGCATGTTGCTGACCTGCTGAGGCTCGGCTATTGCGGAACCGCGGTGATCTCCGGGTCGATCGGGACACTCGGCGTCACTTTGTTGCAGCCGGTTGCCAACAGCGCATAGGCTGCGAAAAGCACGGCTGCAATCGCGGTCGCGACCTTTTTTCTGGTCCTCATCTTCCTGACCTTTCCTTGTCCGCATATTGGTTCTTCGACGAACGCGTTTGATGTTAGCGACGGTGTCGAAAAGCATTGGCACTTTGGAAATATTGCCTCCCTGGCGTGTGCCAATAGCTGAATTTCTTTTCCGGGTTTCTCCGTCCGGCAACTACATTCGCTAGTTATCTGGCAGTCGAATATCCAATATCACCAGTCGGATCCCACGTCCTTGGGCAGGTCTCGCACAGCGCGATAACGGCGGCACGGTGGGCGAAAAAACTTGCGTCTGACGGTCGTGGCGGTCTAATGTCACCGATCGTGCATCTTCTCGAGTGTGCCGTAGTAGCCAGCACCCGCAGCGGGGTCTGATCCAGACCGACCCCCCGCTGTGGGTCGGACGCTACTACCGTCGGTCGCTCCTTCGAGCCAGAGAAGACCGGCATCATGACGCTTTCCACTTCCATCGATCTGCCCGACAAATGGGCTGACGCCTGGTTCGAGGGCCACTTCGGTGTCTCCCTACCGCGCGGCCTGCGCGAACAGGCCACCGCTACGTCCTGGGCGGACTTCGCGGCCACCTACGGTCCGACGGCCGGGCCCCTGCGCCTCGGGCAGTGGGCATGCACCGACCCGCAGCGCCGGACCACCCGGTTGGGTCCGCAGGCCCGCAACTTCCGCGCGGTGATCGCAGTCGGCGACCGCATCAGCACCTCCGAAGCGTCGGCGAGCGGACCCGTCGCAGCGCTCACGGCGATGCTGCACGCGCGCGGAATCATGGTGGAAACGTTGAACTTTCACCAAATCAGCGCGGGCGGCGACACGGTCACCTTCGTCTACGGCACCAATGGTGCCCGCGCGGAGTGGGCGATGGGCTGGGCGCCGGACCCGATTCAGTCGGCGCTGCGGGCGGTGATCGCGTGCGCCAACCGGCTGGCGGGCTGATTCACAGCGGGCGCAGAACGATATGCATTCCGTCCATCGGGACGGGCATGCCGCCGTAGTCCCAGCGCGGCTGGTAGCCGGGGTGGGGAAGTTCCAGGCGGTAACGGCGCAGCAGCCGGTGCAGGATCGTCTTGACCTCGAGCTGGCCGAACACCATCCCGATGCACTTGTGGGCGCCACCGCCGAACGGAGTGAACGCATACCGGTGTCTCTTGTGCTCGTTGCGTGGCTCGGTGAACCGCTCGGGGTCGAATTTCATTGGGTCAGTCCAGAATTCGGACAGGCGGTGATTCATTCCGGGGAACGCGGTGATGTTGGTGCCCTTGGGCAGGTAGTAACCCAACAGGTCGGTGTCGCGTACGGTCTGGCGCATCGCCCATTGCACGGGCGTCACCAAGCGGATCGACTCGTTGAGCACCAGGTCGAGCGACTCCAGTTTCTCCAGCGACTCGATATCCAGCGGTCCGTCACCGAGCCGGTCGGACTCGTCGCGGCAGCGCTGTTGCCATTCCGGATGTTTGGCCAGGTAGTAGATCATCGTGGTGGCCGTCGAGGTGGACGTATCGTGGGCGGCCATCATCAGGAAGATCATGTGGTTGATGATGTCGTCGTCGGAGAAGCGGTTGCCCTCTTCGTCCTCGGTCTGACACAGCACGCTCAGCAGGTCGTTGCCTTCTTTGCCGCGTTGCTCTTTGACCCGGTCGGCGAAGTAGTTCTCCAGCAGCTCGCGGGCCTTGATGCCCCGCCACCAGGTGAACGGTGGCACCGCGGTTCGGATCACGGCGTTTCCGGCGCGGGTGGTCGTGGTGAACGCCTTATTCACCTTCGTGACGAGTTCGTGGTCGGTGCCGGGTTCGTGGCCCATGAACACCATGGAGGCGATGTCAAGGGTGAGCTTCTTCATCGCCGGGTAGAGCAGGAAGCGCGAGTCGTCGGTGACCCAGTCGTGGGAGACAACCTGCGACACGACCTGATCGATGTGCTCGACGTAACCGACCAGCCGGGAGCGGATGAACGCCTCCTGCATGATCCGGCGATGAAACATGTGCTCTTCGAAATCGAGGAGCATCAGACCGCGACGGAAGAACGGACCGATCACCGGCGTCCAACCCTGCTGCGAGAAGTCCTTGTTGCGGTTGGAGTAGATGGCCTGCGCGGCGTCGGGGCCCAGCGCCACGACGAACGGCATCACCGGTGAGTCGGCGAACACCACCGGGCCCTTGTTCTCGTAGAGGAACATCAGGTAGTCCGGACCGCCACGCAGCATCTCGATCATGTGCCCCAGGATCGGCAGTCCTCGGTCACCGACCACGGGTTGCAGCCCGCTGCCCGGTGGGGGATCGGCGAGCTGTGTCTCCGGAAACTGGACATCTCGCAGTTTGCGTTCGATGAGGCCCATGCCGGGGAAATTATTGAACGACGGCGTCAACCGTCGCTGAGCTTGATCAAGCAAGTACGCGGGGGTGCTGATGGTGGCTCTGCTTGTCACCATTGACATGCTCCTTTACCGGCTGTGGCGGCCGTCACTGTCGTCTATATTTCGGGATGAAGTTGACGCCTGTCAAGTTTTTCTTCGGGGCGGCATGATGCAATGGTCGAGTGGTGATCGACAGTGAATAGCAACGCAGCCGGTCAGGACGACGCCGGCCCCGTCCTGCGCCGGCGCGGCGACAAGCACCGGGTGGCGATCATGCAGGCGGTCCGCGACCTGCTCCAGGAGAGGCCGTTCTCCGAACTCTCGGTCAGCACCATCAGCCTGCGGGCGGGCGTGGCCCGCTCGGGTTTCTACTTCTATTTCGATTCCAAATATTCGGTGCTGGCGCAGATCCTGGCCGAGGCCGCCGAAGAACTCGAGGAGCTCACCCAGTATTTCGCGCCGCGCCAGCCCGGCGAGTCCCCAGAGCAGTTCGCCACCCGGATGGTCGGCAGCGCCGCAGTGGTTTACGCGAACAACGACCCGGTGATGACTGCATGTAATGCGGCGCGCCAGAACGACGTCGAGATCCGCGAAATTCTCGACAAACAGTTCGAGATGGTGCTTCGTCAGATCGTCGGTGTCGTCGACGCGGAGGTGAAAGCCGGGACTGCGCAGCCCATCAGCGACGACCTTCCGACGCTGATCCGCACCCTGGCAGGGACCACCGCGCTGGTACTGACCGGAGACCCGATCCTGGCCGGGCACGACAATGACGTTGAGCGACGTGTCCGGGTGCTCGAGCAGTTGTGGCTCAACGCGCTGTGGGGCGGACCAGCGCGGTAGTCGCCAGGACCGCCGGTAGGGTCACGTCCATGGGCGATTCCGGAGATTATTTCGCGGGGAAACGGTGTTTTGTCACGGGTGCGGCCAGCGGGATCGGACGCGCCTGCGCACTACGGCTGGCCGCGCACGGCGCAGAGCTGTTCCTGACCGATCGCGACGCGGACGGCCTGGCCCGCACGGTCGCCGATGCCCGGGCCCTCGGGGCACAGGTCCCGGCGTACCGGGTGCTGGACATTTCCGACTATGACCAGGTGGCCGCCTTCTCCGTCGACATCCACACCACGCACGGCAGCATGGACGCGGTGTTCAACATCGCCGGAATCTCGGCGTGGGGCACCGTGGACCGGCTCACGCACGACCAGTGGAGCAAGCTGATCGCGATCAATCTGATGGGGCCGATCCACGTCATCGAGTCGTTCGTTCCACAGATGGTCGCGGCCGGTCGGGGCGGGCACGTGGTGAACGTGTCATCGGCGGCCGGGATCGTCGCACTGCCGTGGCACGCGGCCTACAGCGCCAGTAAGTACGGGCTGCGCGGATTGTCCGAGGTGCTGCGATTCGACCTGGCCAAGCATCGCATCGGGGTGAACGTCGTGGTGCCCGGTGCTGTACAGACGCCGCTGGTCAACACGGTTGAGATCGCCGGCGTAGATCGCGACGACCCGCAGGTCGCGCGCTGGGTCGACCGGTTCAGTGGGCACGCCGTGTCCCCGGAGCGGGCCGCCGAGAAAATCCTGGCCGGCGTGGCTAAGAACCGCTACCTGATCTACACCTCGCCGGACATCCGGGCGCTGTATGCGTTCAAACGGCTCGCGTGGTGGCCCTACAGCGTGGCGATGCGCCAGGTCAACGGCATCTTCACCCGCGCGCTGCGGCCGGGCCCGCCGACCAGGGGTCTTTAGTCCGGCGGCATGTCGAGTTCCAGACGCACCCCGAGCAGTCGGACCGGGCGGTCCAGTTCGAACAGGTCCAGGACGCGCAGCGCGGCCGCGATGATCGCGTCGGCGTCCGTGCCGGGCTGATCGAGCTTACGGATCTTGGTGCGGGTGTAGAACGTCGAGGTACGCACCGTGACCGCGACACGTGTCACGACGCGCGACTCGGCGACCACGTCGTGGAGCGTTTGCCGGGCCAATTCCGTTATCGCCGAGTCCATTTCGGACCGCTCGGTGAGGTCCTGCGGGAAAGTGACCACATGACTGCGTGAGCGCGGCACCCAGGGTTCTGCGCTGACCTCGGTATCGCCGCCGCCCTTGGCCAGCAGCAGCAGCCACAGACCGGTGCGCGGCCCGAAGGTCGACGCCAGCAGCTCACCGTCGCTGTGAGCCAGCTGCCGTACCGACGTAATCCCGAGGGCGGCAAGCTTTTTCGCAGTCTTTGGGCCAACCCCCCAGAGCGCGTCGACGGGACGGTCGGCCATCAACGTCATCCAATTGTCGTCGACCACCGTGAAAATCCCGGCCGGCTTGGCGAAGCCGGTGGCGATTTTGGCGCGTTGCTTGTTGTCGCTGATGCCGACCGAGCACGACAACCCGGTCTCGGCCAGGATAACGCTGCGAATCTGCGCGGCCACCGCATCGGGGTCGCAAGCCGGGTTCAGACCCACGTAGGCCTCGTCCCAGCCCCATACCTCCACGGGATGTCCCAGATCCCGCAGCAAACCCATCACCTGATCGGACGCCTCGTCGTATGCGGCGGGATCCGACGGGAGAAAGGTGGCGTCCGGGCAGCGCCGGGCCGCGGCGCGCAGCGGCATGCCCGCGTGCACGCCGAATTCGCGCGCCTCATAGGAGGCGCAGGTGACCACCTTGCGTGGTTCGGTCGGGTCGCCACTGCCGCCGACGATCACCGGCAGCCCCACCAGCCCGGGGTGACGACGCAACTCGACCGAGGCCAGGAACTGGTCGAGGTCTACATGCAGGACCCAACGCGCAGGCATCCTCGACCGGTCACCGCCCGCACAGCTTGGCGGCCAGACTCGCCCATGCGTCACCCAAGGTCTGCTCGGTGTGGCCGCCGGCGGTGAGCTGATGTTCGACGTAGTCGACGGCGAGCAGGGCCAGTAGGGCGTCGGTCTGAGCGTTGAGGTCACCGCTGGTGTGTGCTGCCTCCAGCAATACCTGGACGTGCCGGCGCTGCGCCGCCGCCGCACCCACCCGGCGGGTGTGGGGGTCGCGGTTGGCGGCCGACAGCAACTCGTGATGGGTGTGGACGAAGCAGATCCGTTCCCGGCCGAAGGCGATCAGCCGTTCCAACGGCGGCGCATCGGGTCCCAGCGGCGGAGGTCCGAACAGGAAAGCCTGCTGGCTGGCCTTCTCGTCCTCGTCGAGCAGCACCATCATCAGGCCGGCCCGGTTGCCGAAGCGCCGGAACACCGTGCCCTTCCCGACGCCGGCCGCAGCGGCAACGTCGTCCATGGTGACCGCGTCGGCACCTCGTTCCCGGACCAGTTGGCGCGCCGCCGCGAGCAGCAGCGCGCGGTTGCGTGCGGCGTCGCTGCGCTCCTGCTGCGGCTGTTGGAGGGCTGCCACCGGCACATCGCCCAGCACCTCGATACCGGTCACCGTTGCAATGCTAGCGCGTCGGGAATGAATCGGACTAAAGTCCGTTTATCTCGTGCAAGGATGTAGACCAGTCAGCGAAGGAGACGACGAAGTGGCAGAGATCAAGATCTTGACCCTGGTCGGCAGCTTGCGCGCGGAATCAATCAACCGCCAGATCGCAACGTTGGCCGCGCAGGTGGCCCCCGCGGGCGTCACCGTCACCGTGTTCGACGGGTTGGCCGACGTGCCGTTCTACAACGAGGACATCGACCCCGCGATGGGCGCGGAGGGCGAGGAACACCCGGCGGTCGCTGCGCTGCGCGCCGCCGCCGGCGAGGCCGATGCTGCGCTGGTGGTGACCCCGGAATACAACGGTTCCATTCCCGCGGTCCTGAAGAACGCGATCGACTGGTTGTCCCGGCCGTTCGGCAACGGTGCATTGAAGGGCAAGCCGCTGGCGGTGATCGGCGGGTCGCTGGGCCAGTACGGCGGGGTGTGGGCACACGACGAGACCCGCAAGTCGTTCGGTATCGCCGGGGCGCGCGTCGTGGAGACGATCAAACTCTCGGTGCCCTTCAAAACCCTGGGCGGCAACCCGCCGGCCGCGAACGCGGAGCTGTCGGCCGGCGTCTCCGACGTGGTGGGCAAGCTCGCTGCCGAAGTCAGCTGATTCGACAAACGCTCTAGTCAAAGCCGTCGGCGGGCTGCGTCGGCGGCTTTGCTGACGCAGTGGCTGCGGAGCTGGCGGCCCCTAGTTGTCGGTGGCCACTGATATACCTCTGTGCATGTGCCAGCTCTCTACACCGGCCGCAGAAGTTGTGATTTGCGACACGCCGACGACACGCCCGACTCAGGCTTACGACCTGCGAATTTCAAGAATGTTGTTTCGAACATCTTGTATCTCTTCGTCGAGTGACCCACTAGGTGTAGTGTTCCGAGGACCGGCAGATCCCAGGTTCAGCGGGTCCCGACCAGCGAGTGAGGGCACGTTGAACTTCCCGGAATCGGCGTCCGCGGGTCATTCGACCCGGAGTTCGCAACACGGGAATCTGGGGGCCTACCGGGGCGCTGTACATAGCGCCGAAGTGCCACCAACGTCGTTGCCAGTCCCGATTACTTCCCACTTCCGCAAAGGAGCGGTACGCCCATGAGCATCACCGTTTACAGCAAGCCGGCATGCGTGCAGTGCGTCGCCACCTATAAGGCGCTGGACAAGCAAGGCATCGCCTACGAGAAGGTCGACATCAGCCTGGACACCGAGGCCCGCGACTACGTGATGGCGCTGGGCTACCTGCAGGCGCCCGTCGTCGTGGCGGACAACACGCACTGGTCCGGTTTCCGGCCCGACCGCATCAAGGCGCTCGCCGAATCGGCCATGAGCGCGTAGCGATAGACCGTCGAGTAGGAAGGGTTGCGGTTCTCATGGATGTCGCGGGGCGCAACCTGGTGTATTTCTCCTCCGTGTCGGAGAACACCCACCGCTTCGTGCAGAAGCTGGGTGTTCCCGCCACGCGAATCCCGCTGCATGGACGCATAGAGGTCGACGACCCGTATGTGCTGGTGCTGCCGACCTACGGCGGGGGCCGGGCCACGCCGGACATCAACGACGGCGGCTACGTCCCCAAGCAGGTCATTGCGTTTCTGAACAACGAGCACAACCGCTCCCTGATCCGCGGCGTCATCGCCGCGGGCAACAACAACTTCGGTATGGAATTCGCCTACGCCGGCAATGTGGTGTCCCGCAAGTGTGGCGTTCCGTACCTGTACCGCTTCGAACTCATGGGCACCCAGGACGACGTCGACGCCGTCCGTGCGGGCCTGGCTCAATTCTGGAAGGAACAGACGTGCCACCAACCGTCACTGCAGAGCCTGTAACCGCCGGCCCGCACGCGTCGCAGATCAACGAAACGGATTACCACGCGCTCAACGCGATGTTGAATCTGTACGACGCCGACGGCAAGATTCAGTTCGATAAGGACATCCTGGCGGCGCGCCAGTACTTTCTGGAGCACGTCAACCAGAACACCGTTTTCTTCCACAATCAGGACGAGAAACTTGACTACCTGATTCGCGAGAACTATTACGAGCGTGAGGTTCTCGACCAGTATTCGCGCAACTTCGTCAAGACACTGCTGGACCGCGCCTACGCTAAGAAGTTCCGCTTCCCGACGTTCCTGGGTGCATTCAAGTACTACACGTCCTACACGCTGAAGACCTTCGACGGGAAGCGCTACCTGGAGCGTTTCGAGGACCGCGTGGTGATGGTGTCGCTGACCCTGGCCGCGGGTGACACCGCGCTGGCCGAGAAGCTGGTCGACGAGATCATCGACGGACGGTTCCAACCGGCCACACCGACGTTCCTGAATTCAGGGAAAAAGCAACGCGGAGAGCCGGTGTCGTGCTTTCCCGCCGGAACACCAGTGGATACGCCCGACGGTCCACGCGCCATCGAGATGCTGCGGGCAGGCGATCGGGTGCTGTCCCACGACGGGTCCTTCTCCGTCGTCGAGTCTCTTATCGAGAATCCGAATGACCAGGCGTTGATCTCGATCTCACACTTCGGGCATAAAGAACCAATCATGTGCACGCCGGAGCATCCGATTCTGGTGTGGACTTCGCGCGATGTGCAGACACTCATTGACGGCGACGGTGCGGACCCGTTCAACGGATTTGTCTGGTTGGCCGCCAAAGACATTCATCCCACCGATTTCATCGTGACGGCAGCTCCGCTGGAGGGACGGCCGCGACGGACCTATGACTTGATGGAGTACGTCGGCGAGGGCGAATACGAAGAAGTCGACGGTCTGATCCGCAAGGTCAACACCGATAAGAAGCATCGCAACAAGCAACGTCATCACATGCGATTCGTTTCGGTGAATCGCTACGTTGAAGAGTCCTACGAACTTGGCCTGCTGCTCGGTTGGTATGTCGCCGAAGGCCACATCTCCAAGCGATCGGGTCCCGCAGGACGGCTTCCCAATGGCATCCACTTCACCATCGGCACGCACGAGCTCGAATACCAGCAACAGCTCGCGGTGGCTTTCAAGCGGGTGTTCGCCACGGATCTTGCCGTCCATCAGAGCTTGTCGGATCAGTCGGTGCGGATGATCTGCAATAGCAAAGTGATTGCGGCGCTGTTCCTTTCGCTGGTGGGCACGGGATATCACCTGAAGCAGTTGTCCCACGACGTTTTAACGGCAGACGAAGAGTTTCAACGTGGATTGCTGGCTGGGTTGTTCCGCGGTGACGGGTGCAGCACCCAGGGCGGCATGGTGCTCGACCTGGTCAATCCGAATCTGGTCGATCAGGTGCAGCTGCTGCTGCGCCGAAACGGGATCATGTCCAGGGTCCGCCAGTACGTCAACCAGTCGGGCAATGTGACCGGTCAGGTGTTTGTGCCCGGACTGCCCGGCACCAACGAGGACTTCATCTTCGACGTCGGCAAGAATCTGTATAACTATGTCGGCCAGAAAGGCACGTCCCGCACGACTTATCAGGTTGTGCTCGGGCGGCACGTGTACGGAATCCGCCATGTACGGCAGACCGAGGACGTTCCCGCGAAGGTCTACAACCTGCATGTCGAGGACACGCACACCTACACGATCCGTGGCACCGTCGTGCACAACTGCTTCCTTCTTCGCATCGAAGACAACATGGAGTCCATTGGGCGCTCCATCAACTCCGCGCTGCAGTTGTCCAAGCGTGGCGGGGGAGTTGCGTTGCTGCTGACCAACATTCGCGAACACGGCGCTCCGATCAAGAACATCGAGAACCAGTCCTCGGGTGTCATCCCGATCATGAAGCTGCTGGAGGACTCCTTCTCCTACGCGAACCAGTTGGGTGCGCGTCAAGGCGCCGGCGCGGTGTACCTCAACGCGCATCACCCCGACATCTACCGCTTCCTGGACACCAAGCGGGAGAACGCCGACGAGAAGATCCGGATCAAGACGCTGAGCCTGGGCGTGGTGATCCCCGACATCACCTTCGAGCTGGCCAAGAAAAACGAGGACATGTACCTGTTCTCGCCGTATGACGTCGAACGGGTCTACGGGCAGGCGTTCGCCGACATCTCGGTGACCGAGAAGTACTACGAGATGGTCGACGACGCCCGCATCCGCAAGACCAAGATCAAGGCGCGCGAGTTCTTCCAGACGCTGGCCGAATTGCAGTTCGAGTCCGGCTACCCGTACATCATGTTCGAGGACACCGTGAATCGCGCCAACCCCATCGAGGGCAAGATCACGCACTCGAACCTGTGCTCGGAGATCCTGCAGGTCTCCACGCCGTCGCTGTTCAACGAAGATCTGTCGTATGCCCGTGTGGGCAAAGACATTTCGTGCAACCTAGGTTCGTTGAACATCGCCAAGACGATGGACTCGCCGGACTTCGCCCAAACCATCGAGGTGTCGATCCGGGCGTTGACCGCGGTGAGCGACCAGACCCATATCACCTCGGTGCCGTCCATCGAGCAGGGCAACAACGACTCGCACGCGATCGGGCTGGGGCAGATGAACCTGCACGGGTACCTGGCGCGGGAGGGCATCTACTACGGCTCCGAAGAAGGCATCGACTTCACCAACATCTACTTCTATTCGGTGCTCTACCACGCGCTACGGGCCTCGAACCGGATTGCGATCGAACGTGGAACGCACTTCAAGGGATTCGAGAAGTCCAAGTACGCCTCGGGCGAGTTCTTCGACAAGTACACCGAGCAGGTGTGGGAGCCGCAGACCGAAAAGGTGCGCCAGCTCTTCGCCGACGCCGGCATCCGCATCCCCAACCAGGACGACTGGAAACGGCTCAAGGAGTCGGTGCAGCAGCACGGCATCTACAACCAGAACCTGCAGGCCGTCCCGCCCACCGGGTCGATCTCCTACATCAACCACTCGACGTCGTCGATCCACCCGATCGTGTCGCGGGTGGAGATCCGCAAGGAAGGCAAGATCGGCCGCGTCTACTACCCGGCGCCGTACATGACCAACGACAACCTGGAGTATTACCAGGACGCGTATGAGATCGGCTACGAGAAGATCATCGACACCTACGCCGCGGCCACCCAGCACGTGGACCAGGGATTGTCGCTGACGCTGTTCTTCAAGGACACCGCCACCACGCGTGATGTGAATAAGGCGCAGATCTACGCCTGGCGTAAAGGCATCAAGACGCTGTATTACATCCGGCTGCGGCAGATGGCGCTGGAAGGCACTGAGGTGGAGGGTTGCGTCAGTTGCATGTTGTGACGCCGGCGCAGAGCGTGCGATTCACGACGTAATGCCGCTGTGTCCCGTCGCCCGGTGCACGCTCGGCGGCGGGAACGTCGAGTCTGCCCAGGTCAACCGAGGCCACGCGGTAAAGTGCTGGACGTGGTGAGAGTGCCTCGACCATCGTTGCCGCACCCCGGCCCGAAGCCGGCGGTGAAAGTCGACGCGCGCAGCGAGCGTTGGCGCGAACACCGCAAGAAGGTGCGCAGCGAAATCGTCGAGGCGGCCTTCCGCGCCATCGACCGCCTGGGCCCCGAGCTCAGCGTGCGGGAGATCGCCGAGGAGGCCGGCACCGCCAAGCCGAAGATCTACCGGCATTTCGCCGACAAGTCCGACCTCTTCCTGGCCATCGGTGAGCGCCTGCGCGACATGCTCTGGGCGGCGATCTTCCCGTCCATCAACCTGGCCACCGACTCGGCGCGACAGGTCATCCACCGCGCCGTCGAGGAGTTCGTCAGCCTGCTCGACCAGCACCCCAACGTGATGCGGGTGTTCATCCAAGGCGGTTCCAGCGCGCAATCGAAGGCGACGGTGCGCACCCTCAACGAAGGCCGTGAGATCACGCTGACCATCGCCGAGATGTTCAACGACGAACTGCGGGACATGGAACTCAATAAGGCGGCGATGGAACTCGCCGCGTTCTCCGCGTTCGGTTGCGCGGCGTCGGCCACCGAATGGTGGCTGGGTCCCGAGCCGGACAGCCCGCGGTCGATGACGCGCGAGCAGTTCGTCGCGCAATTGACCACCATCATGATGGGCATCATCGTGGGCACCGCCGAAACCATGGGCATCGCGATGGACCCCGACCAGCCAATACACGCGGCACTGCCCGCGGCCCTTCCGTGAGCCGGCTCGCGCCGACGTTGACATCGCGGTAGCGATCGACAAGACTCGAAATACCCGATACCCCGGGTACTGGGTATCTGCGGTTCGCCGTTGACCGAGTCGATCCGGCTGGTTTCGGGCAGACCACAACAGGAAAGATCAATAACCATGACCGACGTCGTGACCCCGGCAGTAGACGAATCCGGCAAACCCAAGTCCGACAAGCCGCCCGTGCACACCCGTGTCGTCATCATCGGCACTGGCTTCTCCGGGCTGGGCATGGCGATCGCGCTGCAAAAGCAAGGCGTGGATTTCGTGATCCTGGAGAAGGCCGACGACATCGGTGGCACCTGGCGGGACAACACTTACCCCGGCTGCGCCTGCGACATCCCGTCGCACCTGTACTCGTTCTCCTTCGAACCCAAGCCGGACTGGAAGAACCCGTTCTCCTTCCAGCCCGAGATCCTGGACTACCTCAAGGGTGTCACCGAGAAGTACGGACTGCGTCGCCACATCGAGTTCAACGCGCTGGTCGACCGCGGCCACTGGGACGACGACGAGTACCGCTGGCATGTCTTCACCGCCGACGGGCGGGAATACGTTGCGCAGTTCCTGGTGTCGGGGGCGGGGGCGCTGCACATCCCGTCCTTCCCCAACATCGACGGCCGCGATGAATTCATCGGCGCCTCTTTCCATTCCGCGGAGTGGGATCACAGCGTCGACATCACCGGCAAGCGGGTCGCGATCATCGGCACCGGCGCCAGCGCGATCCAGATCGTGCCCGAGATCGTCGGGGACGTCGCCGAACTTCAGCTCTACCAGCGCACCCCACCGTGGGTGGTGCCGCGCTCCAACCCAGAAATTCCGAAGGCGTTGCGCGCCGCGATGCAGAATGTGCCGGGGCTGCGCGCGCTGGTGCGCCTGGCCATCTACTGGGGACAGGAGTCGCTGGCGATCGGGATGACCAAGCGGCCCAATGTGCTGAAATTCATTGAGGCGTACTGCAAATGGAACGTCTTCCGATCGGTGCGCGACCGCGAACTGCGCCGCAAACTGATCCCGAACTACCGCATTGGGTGCAAGCGCATCCTGAATTCGTCCACCTACTACGCCGCGCTGTCCAGCCCGAACGCCGAAGTGATCACCGAGGGAATCGCGCGCATCACTCCCGACGGGATCGTCACCGAAGACGGCCGGGAACGAAAAGTAGACGTGATTGTGTACGCCACCGGCTTTCACGTCACCGACTCCTACACCTACGTCGACATCAAGGGTCAGCATGGGGAGGATCTGGTGGACCGGTGGAACCGCGAGGGGATCGGCGCGCATCGCGGCGTGACCGTCGCCGACGTGCCGAACCTGTTCTTCCTGCTGGGCCCCAACACCGGGCTGGGCCACAACTCGGTGGTCTTCATGATCGAGTCGCAGATCCGCTACGTGGCCGATGCAATCGCCACCTGCGACAAGAAGGGTGCCCAGGCGCTGGCCCCCACTCGGGAAGCGCAGGACCGGTTCAACGACGAGCTGCAGGAGAAGCTGACCCACTCGGTGTGGAACACCGGAGGTTGCGCCAGCTGGTATCTGGATGAGCACGGCAAGAACACCGTGTTGTGGGGCGGTTACACCTGGCAGTATTGGCGGGCCACCCGGTCGGTGAAACCGGAGGAGTACCAGTTCCTCGGCCTGGGCAAGGACGGCGCGGGCAAGGGCAGGGGCAAAGACGCCCGCCGCGCCCTCAGGGCAGCCGGCTGAGCAGGTCCCCGAAGGCCTGCGCGGCCGCGTCGACGCCGTCTTCGTCGTCGGTGGCGACGAGATCCAGCAACAAGCCGCGGATGACGGCCAGACCGAGACGGGCCATGGCGGGCTGCTCGGCAGCCGGGTCCACCTCGGTCAGCCAGCCGTGTACCGCGTCGGGAATCATTGGCGCGAAGGGCTTTTCGCCCTGGGCGGCGCGCGAGTAGCACTCGAAGAACAAGCGTTCCAGCCGTCGCAGTTCGGGCCGGCGAACGTCGGCCCACATCGCCGCGAAACCCGCGGCGGGACTGCTTGTCGGCAGACCCGGCAGCACGCCCTTTTGCCGCCGTTCCACCTCCTCGACCACGCAGACCAGCATATTTTCCCGAGAACCGAAGTGGTGCAGCAACATTCGATGACTGGTGCCGACGGCTGCGGCGACGTCGCGCAGGGACCGGTCACCAACTCCGTGTGCCGCGAATTCCTCGACCAGCGCGTCCAGTAGCTCGCCGCGCCGGTGCAGGTCAGGCGTGCGGGCCATGCGCGCGGCTGCACTCCTCGGCCCGACGTTTGAGACCGGTGGCCTCCATATCGAGATAGCGCCTGGTCAGCCCGGCCATCAAGCGGCCGACCAAGGCGCCGAACACACCTCGCTGATCGATCTGCTGGCGCACCAGGGTGCCGCCGCCGGGTCGGGGGACGACGTCATGGCGAGCGGCGGCGAGCGCGCCGGGGGCGCGTTGCTCCCAGGTCCAGGACACGCCGGGATCGATTTCAGTCACCTGCCAGACGAGTTTGGTCATCCGCGGTTGTTTGATCGCAAACCGGCTGCCGACCGCGAGGCCAGGTCCGTCCAGCCCGACCAGGGAGGTCACCGAATCGGTCCAGTCGGGCCAGCGTTCGACGTCGCTGAACACGTCCCAGACGATTTCCGGGGACGCATCGATCTCGACACTGTGTTCGGTAAACATGTACCAAATGGTACACGCTCTGCTGGGTAGTGCCCAGGCCGGCAGGCCGTGTTGGTCCGCCCGGCAGCGGGTACTACCCGCAGGTGATCCGAAAGCTTTGCGCCGGTTTGGCTTTGCTCATGGTGGCGGCTTGCGGGCACAGCAGCGTCGCCCCGCCGTCCACGGGCATGACCACCACCGGCCTCCTGCCGGCCGGGGTCCCCACCGAAGGCAGCCGGCCGCCGGCTGCAAAGCTGCCGACCGCAGCCGAACCGCTGCGCGCACCCCCGGTCGCCGCGGATACGCCCATCGGGCGCACGATCCCGGTGGGGCACACGGCCGAGGGCATTGTGGTGGACGCCTCGACGCGCACCGTCGCGGTAGCCACCAGCGATCCGAACCAGCTGGTGCTGCTCAACGCGGACTCCGGCGAGATCACCGGCCGAATTCCGTTGCCGGGCAGAGTTCGTCATCTCCAGTTGGCGGCCGCGGGCGGTCCGGTGCTGGTGCCGGTCGAGTCGGCCGACGCGTTGGTCCGCGTCGACCTGCCGCTGGGGCCGGCGCACGCGCCGATCCGCACCGGGACCGAACCACACGATGCCACCGCGGCGGCCAATGGGACCGTCTTCGTCGCCAACGAACTGGGCGGGACGATCGCGGTCCTGCGTGGTGAGCAGATCGTGAAAGTCTTCACCGACAGTGTCCAACCGGCCGGCGCTGCCGCGGTCGGCACCGCGGTCGGGGTGCTGGACGTGCGCAAGAACGACCTCACCGTCTACGACGCCGACCGGCTGACCATCGCCGGATCCACCCCGGCCGGTGCCGGACCGACTCACCTGGTCGCCGACCGGCATGGACGCATGATCGCGACCGATACCCGCGGCAACGCAATCCGGGTATTCACCCCGCTGCCGACGCCGCGCCAGGTGGCCGGCATCGACCAACTCGGCGGCCCCTACGGGATCGCCTACGACTGGTCGCGGGACCGACTCTGGGTGGCGTCGTCGGGCACCAACGAAGTCGTCGGCTACGACATGAGCACAACGAACCCCGTTGTGGTGCAACGATTTCCGACTGTGCAGAATCCGTACAGCCTGGCCGTCGACGCGGCCACCGGCCGATTGTTCGTCGCCGGGGCGTCCGGTGGCGTCATGCAGATCATCGACTCGGGTTGAACGGCCCGGGGTGGGGTACGCCAGACGGGTCGAGGGGAGGCGACCATGACGATCGACGGATCGACGATGAACTTCGTGCGCCGCGGGTCAGGGCAACCGCTGCTGCTGGTCCACGGCCTCGGATCCAGTTGGCGCAACTGGGAATCCGTGCTGCCGCAGCTGTCGGTGCAACGCGAGGTCATCGCGTTGGACCTGCCCGGATTCGGCGACAGCCCACCGCTGGCGGGGGAGACGACCATCGCGTCGTTGACCGATGCGGTGCAGGCCTTCATCGCCGCGCACGAGCTGGGGGACATCGACGTCGTCGGCAGTTCCATGGGTGCGCGAATGGTGCTGGAAATGGCCCGTCGTGGTCATGCCGGAACGATGGTGGCGCTGGATCCCGGTGGGTTCTGGACCGATACCGAGGTGAGGGTGTTCGGCGCGACGGTGGGTGCGTCCATCGCGCTGGTGCGCCGGATCCAACCGCTGCTGCCCGCTCTGACGCGCAGCAGGGTCGGGCGCACGGCGCTGCTGTTGCAGTTCTCGGCCAAGCCGTGGCGACTGCCGCCCGCACTGGTCCTGCAGGAACTGCGCAGCTTTGCTCGCGCGACGCGGCTGGACGAGGCGCTGAGCACGTTGGTGCACGGTCCCAAGCAAGCGGGTGGCTCGGTCAACGGCCGGGTGGTGATCGGCTGGGGACGCAACGACCGGGTGACCTCGCCGCGCCAGGCCGAGCGGGCCCAGCGGGCCTTCCCGGATGCGACGCTGCACTGGTTCGAGGATTGTGGGCATTTTCCACACTGGGACCAGCCCGAACGCGCAGTTCAGTTGATTCTGCAGCCGACGTAGCGACACGCCCTCAACACAAGTTCTTGTGTTGCCACGGCTTGTTGGACCCCAGGGGTAGTGTCTGTGGCCTAAGCAACACAGCCCTATTCGTTTCGGTGAAGTGGAGTTCGGCGTGACTGGAAATGCAAAGCTGATCGACCGCGTCTCGGCGATCAACTGGAACCGCCTGCAAGACGACAAAGACGCCGAAGTGTGGGACCGGTTGACCGGTAATTTCTGGCTGCCGGAGAAGGTCCCGGTGTCCAACGACATCCCGTCCTGGGGCACGCTGACCGCCAACGAGAAGCAGCTCACCATGCGGGTGTTCACGGGTCTGACCATGCTGGACACCATTCAGGGCACCGTGGGTGCGGTCAGCCTGATTCCGGATGCGCTGACCCCGCACGAGGAGGCGGTGTACACCAACATCGCGTTCATGGAGTCGGTGCACGCCAAGAGCTACAGCCAGATCTTCTCCACGCTGTGCTCGACCGCCGAGATCGACGACGCGTTCCGCTGGTCGGAGGAAAACCCCAACCTGCAGCGCAAAGCCGAGATCGTGCTCGAGTACTACCGCGGTGACCAGCCGCTCAAGCGCAAGGTGGCCTCGACGTTGCTGGAGAGCTTCCTGTTCTACTCCGGTTTCTACCTGCCGATGTACTGGTCGAGCCGGGCCAAGCTGACCAACACCGCCGACATGATCCGGCTGATCATCCGCGACGAGGCCGTACACGGCTACTACATCGGCTACAAGTACCAGCGCGGTCTGGCGTTGGAGGATGCGGCCACGCAGCAGGAACTCAAGGACTACACCTACGAGTTGCTCTTCGAGCTGTACGACAACGAAGTGGAGTACACCCAGGACCTCTACGACGAGGTAGGCCTGACCGAGGACGTCAAGAAGTTCCTGCGCTACAACGCAAATAAGGCGCTGATGAACCTGGGCTACGAAGCGCTGTTCCCGCGCGACGAGACCGACGTCAACCCAGCGATCCTGTCCGCGTTGTCACCCAACGCCGACGAGAACCACGACTTCTTCTCCGGGTCCGGGTCGAGCTACGTGATCGGCAAGGCCGTTGTCACGGAGGACGAGGACTGGAACTTCTAACGGCACAGTTCAGAGCTTTAACAATTGCGGTGTGTGCATCGTCAGCTAACTCAATGCGCCCGCGCCTTTCCCGGCGTAGCGGTACTCTTGCCCACATTTTGCCCACATTCGAATTACCGTTGTGGGCATGGCGGTCGTGCAGGCTTACGAGACCAAGCAGGGTAAGCGCTACCGCGTTAGGTACCGCACGCCGGACAATCGGCAGACTGATAAGCGCGGGTTCAGAACCAAGCGCGATGCCCAGCGGTTCGCCAACACCGTCGAGGTGGCCAAGTTCAAGGCGAGTACGTTAACCCTGCTGATGCCCGCAGGACGCTCGACGACCTCGGGCAGGCCTGGCTCGACCGGCAGAAGGGTTACCTCAAGCCGTCCGGTTACGCCGTCATGGAGACGAGTTGGCGCATGCGGGTCAAACCACGCTGGGGCCAGGTGGCGCTCGGCGACATCAAGCCGACCGCCGTTCAGGGATGGATGACTGAGCTGGGCCAGGCCACCGAGAGCACCAAGGCCCTCGGTCCCGCTGCGATTAAGCGCGCCCACTACGTGCTGTCCCAAATCCTCGCCGACGCCGTGACCGACAACCTGATCCCTAAGAATCCGGCAGCCGGTCTGAAGCTTCCCAAGACCTCGCGCAAGAGGCCGGTGTACCTGACCCATCGGCACGTTAACGACCTGGCCGACGCAGCGGGGGAGTACAGGACTCTGGTGTTGCTGCTGGCATACACCGGGATGCGCTGGGGTGAAGCCATCGGCCTGCGGGTGGCGGACCTGGATCTGTTGCGCAAGCGTGCCGTAATCCATGAGAACGCCGTGCAGTCGGGCAACAGCATCCATGTCGGTACGCCCAAGTCGCACAAGCAGCGTTCAATCCCGCTGCCGGAGTTCCTGGTGCCGCTGCTAGCGCGCCAGTGCGAGGAGAAGGGCAGGGGAGACCTCTTGTTCGGCGATGGCGATCATGTGCGCCGCCCGCACCCCGTGTCTGGGTGGCTCGCCAAGGCGGTCACCGCGTCTAAGGTGCCTCGGGTGACGCCGCACGACTTGCGGCACACTGCCGCCTCGCTGGCGGTCTCAGCTGGCGCCAACGTGAAGGCGGTGCAGCGGATGCTTGGTCACGCCAGCGCCGCCATGACGCTGGACTTATACGCCGACCTGTTCGACGATGACTTGGAAGGGGTCGCTGTTGCCTTGGACAAAGCCCGGACAGAAACGGTAACGAAGCATCAAGCGAGCACCTAATTACCTATAGCGGTTTGGCAAGTTCATAAGGAAAATTGCTATCTTAAGACGTTTTCTCAATCGTTGGGAGCACGTAAATACGCAGGTCATAACTCGCCATACCTCAGCGCGACTACGTCCGAGCGACGAAAAGCTATAGTCACCCTGTAGCACAACATGTTTCGGCCTGACTCAGGGGTCTGAATCGTGTCGTAGCGTGTCTCTCAACAACCGCAGAAAATTTGCGGTTTGCGAATTGAGAGGACGTTATATGACCACCAATCGCACAGGCAGTCGCGAGCGCGAACCGTTGGTCAAAACTGCCCAAGTGGCTGAGTTTCTCGGCACTACCAGCAATCAATTGATCCGATTGCGTTTTGAGGGTAAAGGGCCGAAGTTTGTCCGGCTCGGACGCTCTGTCCGCTACCGGTGGAGCGACGTCGACGCATGGGTCGCAGCGCAGGAAGTGTCGGCATGACCGCCCACGCCAGCCCCGCAGCCCGACAGGCTCGTCAGCTGCGCGAGGCCGTCAGCGGTGATTTGACGGGGCTTGAAGACCGTGCACGGCGGCTGGCCGAGCGCCTTGCTACTAGTACGCAGCAACTCGCCGCTGCCTACCAGGACTCTGCGCTCACGCGCACGAATCACGTTGCACGATTGAAGCGGCTGCGCAGCCAAATCGACGTCGGCATCAATGCCTTGGACGGTGTGCGATGAGTACACCTAGCCGCATCGAATTGGCTGACGTGGGTCGCATCGAAAATTACCTTCTTGCGAGTGGCGATCGCACGAGCGACAAGGAGGCGGTCCAGCCTATCGAGGGCGGGGAGGAGGAAGCGGACTCGGCCACGACCTGCGGCGACGATGACGCCGGAACGGGCGCTGACGGCGAGGAAGAGCCAGGCGACGATGTCGACGAGATGATCGGGTCGCTTCCTGGGCTCCCGGACGAGGACTACGGGCAGAGGTTCGAGGCTCCTGCTCCATCTCGGTGGTCGTTGCCGTGGTCCTGGTGCTCGGCGGCTACCGGCTGGACGAGGCGCAGAGGCCCGCTTTTCAGACAGGCCGAGGAACCCGCCGCCTCACCATATAGCTGTAGCTAGTTAATTGAACCGCTATAGGGTCTCGCCGATGTCGGGTAGTAAGGCAATATCCTGAACTTTTCCGTACCTGCGAAACATGTCAGCCGTCTCGCGGACGTTTCTCTTTGCCCAATCGACACTTAATTCGCTGAGCACTTGGTACTCGTACCTGAAACGCTCCGCTCGATCTCCGACCCGTTTGGCGGCTTGAGTGCTGACAACGCTTTGGCAATACCAATACAGAAGATCGTCGAGGCTGCCTGCACGGTCGAAGCCGAGTTTGCCGCGCTCGTAGTAAGTAAAGTGATAGGAACCGTCATCAGCCACGAAGATGTTCAGATCATCATTTGTCCTCAAACCTACTGGCATCGGGCGCACGCCTAATATTTCTGATAACCGGTTGATCTCGTACTGCAGATCGTCTGATTTAGCGTCCAAGGGGCGGTCCGTAGTTGTCCAGAATGCCTAACCTCACTAATTCATCAACAGTCGGTCTTACCCCGTCAGGAGCCAAGATCATGTATTGCCGGGCGCTCGGCGACGGCGTCTGGCCGAACCACGGTGCTACCGGCCCTTCCACAATTCTCCATCCCGGAGGCAAAGGCTCAGAGGTCACCATGTAGCGGTTGTAGTTGCCTCCCACCGATTCTGGCATCAGCGCACGATCTGCGAAAGGAGTGCCATCGGGTGCAAGGTACTGACCAAATGGGGAGCCGAAGCGGTCAATAATCGTTCCTTCGGGTAAATGGGCGGGTTGCGGGACGTAGCCAGGGGGGAACCCATCATTCGGCGGTTGCGTCCAGCAGAGTGGTGTACGAGTCGGACCTGATCAGCGGTACCGGCGTGTCGTAGCCGAGTGATTGAAGGT
>NZ_JBVAXK010000009.1:0-272381 GCF_055419285.1 Mycobacterium sp. IDUB_28
CCGCGGCACTGACCGCCTGAACCATCACATCGAAGAATCACACAACGACGTCGTACACCACGTCCGTGGACTTGACCCGCACCAAGCAGATGTTCGACCAAGGTCTGGTCGAAGAGGTGGTTTCGCTGCTGCGGCGCGGATTGGGCAAAAGTGTCACCGCCTCACGTGCCTTGGGCTACGCCCAGATCATCGCTACCTTGCGTGAGGGCGGCGATGCCAGCGCGTTACAGGAGGCCCAGCGCAGAACATCCCTGGCCACTCGTCGACATGTGCGCCGACAGCGGTCCTGGTTCCGGCGGGATCCCCGCGTGCACTGGCTCGACATCAGCGACGGGACCTTGTCCGGCCGTCAAGACACGATCGACGCCGCGTTGCGGACCTGGCAGGCGGGTCGGCCGGCACGATTCAACTGATCCGGGCGGCCGTATCACCCACCGGCGCGACACAATGTTTCGATGCGCATATCGCAGACCAGGCCGGGAATTGCGCGCCTCGCGGTGATCTCGGCGGTCGCCGCCCTGCTCGCCGGCTGCTCACATACCAGTCGCCCGACGATGCCGCCGCTGGCGCCCGGCGACATCGCCGGCCCGGTCGACATCGGCAATGGGCGACATCTGTATCTAGAGTGCCGCGGTCAGGGCACGCCGACGGTGATTCTGGAATCCGGATACCACAATTCGTCCGACCCGTGGAGCAAATCCGACGCCACCGCACCGGCGACCGGCCCGGCCGTGCTGCCCACCGTAGCCCGCGAACATCGCGTCTGCGCCTACGACCGGCCCGGCACGCTGCGCTATGCCGATCCTCCCGTTGTCGGCGACAGCAGTTCGCCGCTCCCGATGCCGCGCACCGCGCGCGACGTGGTCACCGACCTGCATGTGCTGCTCGACGCGGCGCACGTGCCGGGCCCGTACGTGCTCGCCGGGCATTCGCTGGGCGGTGTGTTCGCGCGGCTGTACGCCCAGACCTACCCGGAGCAGGTGCGGGCGGTGGTGTTCGTCGACGCGTTCGGGGTGGAGATACCCGACCTGATGGGGTCGGACTGGCCCGATTACCGGCGGGAGTTGGACACGCCACCCGCGCAACTGCGGGATGCCACGAACTTCGAGGAGATCGACATCGACGCCAGCGTCGCGCAGGTCGCCGCCGCTCCCGGTTTCCCGGCCATCCCGGTCGTGGTGTTGACCCGGACCGAGCCGTTTCTGATACCGCCGGACCTCGCCGGGGACAGAGCAGCCAAGCTCGAACAGGCCTGGCGGGACGCCACGTCGACATTGATCGCGCTGCGACCACAGACGCCGCACCTGGTGGCGACGGGAAGTGACCACTTCGTTCAGATCCACCAGCCGGATTTGGTTGCGGCCGGTATCGAGCTGGCGATTCAGCGGTCGGCCACCAACCGCTGAGTGGCGGCGTGGGAACCGGCGCGACGGCCACCGAACACGCAGTCGGCCAACGACAAGCCGCTGACGTAGGAATTCGAGCAGACGCCGGTCGCTGTGCGTCCCGCGCTGTACAGCCCGGGAATCGCCGCGCCTGTCCCGTCGAGTACCGCGCCGGTGCCCTCGTCGATGCGGATGCCGCCGAGGGTGAGCATCGGAGTGGGGTTGAGCAGGTTGGGCCGGATGGAGATATTCAGCAGCCGGTAGGGCGGCTCACCGATGCGGCGCACAAAGTCGGAATGCTTCCCGGCTGGGTCTTCTCGGCCGGCGTCGATGGCATCGTTGTGCGCGGCGACGGTGGCCACCAGCCCGTCGGCATCGATCCCGGCCGCGTGAGCGACCTCGCGCAACGAGGCGCCCGTGACCGAGTCGAACAGCATCAGCGCCGCGGACTGACCGCGCTGAAACCACAGCGGCTGCTTGATCATCTGGCGCCGCGCCTCTTTCATCAGCGCCGCGTCGACCAGGATCCAGCCCTTGGCATTGTGGTCTCGCACCATGGCGCGACCCAACGCCGCGCCGTAGCGGCTCTCGTCGATGATTCGCCGCCCGTGTTCGTCGACGATGATGGCACTGAGGAAAGCGCTTGGCGGCGTGATGAATCGCCACGCCGAGATGTTGTCCATCCGTTCGGTCACCGCTCCGACGCTCTGGGCCAGCGCGATCCCGCTGCCGTCGTCACCGCTGGTGCCCAGCTGCAGTCCCCCCAGGTACTGCGGCGCGAACCGCTGCACCCAGTCTCGGTTAGCCATGTAGCCGCCCGCGCAGAGGATCACGCCGCGCCGAGCTTCGATCAGAACTGTTCTGGCATAACGTCGTTCGAGCTTGCGCAGCCGTCGTTCCATTGCGGTCCGTAACGGCGGGTAGTACACCCCGGGTTTGGTCGACAGATCCGCCAGTTGGGCATACAACCGGCGGACGCGGGGCGGCGCGTAATGCATCGTCATCGCTTCCACCCCGGTGACCCGACCAGCGGAGTTCTGCACCAGCTTCGTCACCCTGGTCTGCGGGTGGAATCGAACACCGAGTGCCAGTGCCGATTTGGCTAACGGGCCATACATTTTCTTGCCGGAGGTGCCGTTGCCCTTGACGCGGTGCCCGCGCTGCACGGGTGGGGTTACCCGGCGGAACGCGCCGGCGTTCTCACTGCCCGAGTGATACAGGTAGTAGTGGTTGTTCGGATAAGAGGTCTTGTACGGGCATAACGTGGAGTCGAACGGCACGCCGTAATCGGTCAGCCACTGGATCATTTCGGGGCTGCCGTGGACGAATGATTCCAGGGTCTGCGGGCTGACCGCGTCGCCGACTTCGAGGCGCAGGTAGGTCAGCATCTGCTCGAAGGTGTCGCTGACCCCGGCCTGCTGCTGGACCCAGGTCTCGCCGCCGGCATAGATGATGCCCCCGGACATCGCGGTCGAGCCGCCGCCGTTGGCACGGTCGACGGCGACGACTTCGGCGCCCTGTTCGCGGGCGGCGATGGCTGCGCACGTTCCCGCCGCACCGAAACCGACCACTACGACGTCAGCGGAATCAACGAACCGCTCGTCATCAGCCATTGCTGCCATCCCGGTTATGTCTGGGTTACCTGGGTTCGACTGTAATCCGAAGGGCCGCTGCGGGACTGGGGCCGATCGCGTTGTGGGCGGCGTCGGTCCTGGTGACGTGGACAGCGCCGTCACCCTTGCCGACGGTGAAGTCCTGCTGCGCGTCGAGCTGCAACTCGAACTGATAGTTGATGATCTGCCCGGCCTTGATCCCGAACGGCGGGGCGAATGTCTGCAGGATGAAGTCCATCCCGCCCGCTTCCCGGTTGTACGGGGCCGCGACCCATTGGTTGGTGTTCGGGTCCAGCATGCGCAGCGACCCGAGTGGCATCATGTGCTGTTCGGGTGAGCCACACCCGCAGTGACCCAGTGACACCACCAACCCGACCTGAGTCATATCAGTCGGTGTCGTGTTGAGCAGCGCGAGGTTGAAGGACAGCGGCGGTCCGCCCGGCGTGACGGTTGTACCTGCTTGCGGCGCAAGGGTTATGGACAGGCCGTCCGCTGTTCCGTGCCGCCCGGGACCGTCGGGGGCCGACGTGGTGGCCTGAGTGGTCGTAGTGGCCGACGTGGTGGTCGTGGTGGTGGTGGGAGTTGGCCGGTCCGGTGTTGAGCAGCCGCTGAAGGCCGCGGCCAGTGCGGCTACAACGGCGATGACCGCGAAACGATCTTTGCTGGCCATTCGTGTCCCCTTCCCCGGCCGGACTCCGTAGGCAACGCTATTGATCGTCGTCCGGAATATTGACAACTAACGCGGTGATGTTGTCCGGCCCGCCCGCTTGGTTGGCGGCATCGATCATTGCCGCACACGCGTCGGCGGGCTCGGGGTGCGATGCCAGGATCTGGCGCAGCGACGCGTCAGCGAGGACACCGTGTAACCCGTCGCTGGACAACAGGATCCGGTCGCCGGGCCGCAGATCCACCTCGGAGGTCTCGGGCAACGGACGCGGCAGCATCGCCACATGCCGGGTCAGCGTCGCACGGGAGGGGTGGTGCTCGGCGTCCTCGACCGATACCTTGCCCGCGTCGATCAGATCCTGGATCACGCTGTGGTCGTGCGTCAGTTGTTGTATCTGCTGGTCGCGGAACAGGTAGGCCCGGCTGTCCCCGAGGTGGACGAGTAGCGCGCGGGACCCCGCGATCACCACGGCCACTACCGTCGTGTTGGCTCCGACGGCACGGGGGTCGGTGGCTGCGAATGCGCGAAAGTCGTTGCAGTAGTCGGTTACTGCGCTGCCCAGTGACTCCGCCGTGGCATCATCGGCCGGCTTCAGGTGCCGGGCGACGTAGGTGGGCAACAACTCGACGATCAGGTGCGCGGCCAGCGCGCCGTCGCTGCTGCACGCCACACCGTCGGCAACCATGAACAGGGACTGATCCGGGTCGGCTCCCCAGTGGTCCTGATTGGTGCCGCGCAGCCGGCCGATATCACTGAGACCCGCGTGCTGGATCGCCGTCACTGGGCGCCGTTGCGATGCCTTTGAGTCATGCACCGCTCCTTCTCGGACAGCCCCCGGGATACTGGGTCAGCACGATACCGGGTTCGTCGTCTACGTCACACGCCCCCTGTCGAATTCGATGGGCAGGGCGATGGGTCCACCCAGCGTGTTCACCGGTTTCCAAGGAGCGGGACCGGTGCGGCGGGCGTTGGGCATGCGTCGGGTCATGACTGACAGGGCTTCAGTCAACTCGAGGCGGGCGAGATTGGCGCCGAGACAGTAGTGCATACCGCCGCCGAAAGTCTGAATCGGCGGGGTGCCTGCCCGGCGGATGTCGAGACGGTCCGGGTCGTCGCACGCGGCGGGATCCCGGTTGGCTGCGCCGGTGTTGACGATGACTATCGTGCCGGCGGGAATTCGTACTCCGGCGAGTTCGACGTCCTGGCCGGCGATGCGCAGCGTGACGAACGTCATCGGTGAGTGGCGGATGAGCTCGTGGACGGCGTTGACGGCCAGCTCCGGTTGCCGGCCAAGCAGTTCCCACTGGTCGGGGTGCTCGCACAGCACCTGCACCGCGGCGGACAGCTGAAGACGAGTGGTGTCGGTGCCGGCCATGAGCAGCGAGGCGACCATACTGCGCAGCTCGTCCCCGCTGAGGCGGTCGCCTGGAGAGCCGGGGTCTTCGGCGCGGATCAGCTCCGAGAGGAGGTCGTCGGTCAGGGTGTGGCGGCGCCGCGCGATCATCTCGTCGATATAGGCGTCTAGAGCTTCCCAGGCCTGCAGGATCATGGGTGTCTGGCTCGCGGCGTCCCAGCCGAAGGCCTCCATGATGTGGTCGGTCCAGTCCGAGATGAATTCCCAGTCCTCCGGCGGTGCGCCGACCAGCGCGCAGATCACCCGGATGGGGAATTGGCGGGCAATGTCGGTGACCACGTCGCAGCGACCGTCCGCAGTGACGCCGTCGACCAAACCGGTGATGATGTCGACGATCGTCGTGCGCAGCCGCGCGGTCGACTTGGGGCTGAAGGCCTTGCTGACCAGCCGTCTCAGCCGGTGGTGTTGCTCGCCGTCGATGCAGATGATGAGTGCGGCCACGCGGTCCCAGAGCGGGCCGGACGTAATGCCCTGTGCCGCAAGGAACATGCCCTGCGGCACGCGGAAGCGGGGGTCGCGCAACGCGGTGTGCACCAGGTCATAGCTCAGCAGCTCGGGCCCGTAGGGTCCGATCGCGATCGGTGCCCTCACACGGGCCCGGCTGATGATCGCGTGCGCATCATCGGGGTGTTGGGCGTCGGCGTAGTCAATCGCCGGTAGCCCGGCCTCGAAGACGCTGGGGCAGTTGCTGAGTGTGGTGGTCATGGGATCGACTCTGCTGAATCGCGCAGGCCAGATCATCGGGGAGAACTCGGAATTCACTCTGCGGCTATGGCGGCAAGAAGCGGGAGAATCGCACCCCCACCGCAGGGTCAACGCCGCGCCGCGCGTCCGAATACGGGATTTCCCCGATGTTCGCGGCTCCGCGCACCGAGATCCTGGCTAGCATGACCAAAACCGATCGACGGATTGAGTTGGACGTGAGCGAGCTGCCAACCGGAACGGTGACGCTGTTGCTCGCCGATGTCGAGGGTTCGACGCGGTTGTGGGAGACCGAAGCCGACGCGATGACTGCCGCGTTCGCGCGCCTGGACCGCACTCTCAGCGACCTGCTTGCCGCCCATGGCGGGGTGCGTCCGGTCGAGCAAGGCGAAGGCGACAGCTTCGTGGTCGCGTTCCCGCGCGCCAGCGCCGCGGTGGCGTGCGCCCTGGCCCTGCAACGAGCGCCGCTGGCCCCGATCCGGTTACGCATCGGTCTGCACACCGGCGAGGTGCAACTGCGCGACGGGTGCAACTACGTCGGTTCCACGATCAATCGCACGGCGCGCCTGCGCGACCTCGCGCACGGCGGTCAGACGGTGCTGTCGGGCACCACCGAGGACATTGTGGTCGACGCGCTCCCGGATGATGCGTGGCTGACCGACCTCGGCCGCCACGAACTTCGCGGAATTGCTCGTCCCGAGCGGGTGGTACAGCTCTGCCACCCGGACGTCGCCAACGACTTTCCGCCGCTGAGGACATCGAAAACCGTTGCTGCCGAGCACTTACCGACGCAACTGACCAGTTTTGTCGGCCGCGGCGCCGAGATCGACGGCGTACGGCGCATCCTGGCCGCCAACCGGCTGGTCACCCTGACCGGTGCCGGCGGGGTGGGCAAGACCCGGCTGGCCATTCAGGTCGCGGGCCAGCAGGCCACCGACCCCGATCTGGTGCCGGTCGCGACGGCCGGCGCACTGGGGCTCACCGACCAGCCGGGCCGCTCCACCACCGAGACGTTGATCCGGTTCGTGGGTCACCGTCAGATGCTGGTCGTACTGGACAACTGCGAGCACCTCCTCGACGCGATCGCCGCGCTCACCGCCGCGCTACTGACGGCCTGCCCCGGGTTGACGGTGCTGGCGACCAGTCGCGAACCCATCGACGTACCCGGCGAGGTGACCTGGCGGGTGCCGTCCCTGTCGTTGGAGGACGACGCCGTTGCGCTGTTCCTGGACCGGGCCCGGCGAGCGCGCACCGATCTGCACATCGCCGACGACGACAGCGAGACGGTCAAGGAGATCTGCCGTCGGCTCGACGGCATGCCCCTGGCGATCGAGTTGGCGGCCGCCCGGGTACGGGCGCTCTCGCTCGACGAAATCGTGAGCAGTCTGCATGACCGCTTCCGGTTGTTGACCGGGGGCGGGCGCATCGCGGTGCGCCGCCAGCAAACCCTGCGGGCGTCGGTCGACTGGTCGCATGCGCTGCTGACCGATTCCGAACGCGCCCTATTCCGGCGGCTGGCGGCATTCGTCGGCGGCTTCGATCTCGCCGCCGCGCGTGCCGTGGCCGGGGGCACAGAGGTGGAGCGCTTCCAGGTGTTGGACCAGCTCACGCTACTGGTGGACAAGTCGCTGGTGGTGGCGGATAACACAGTAGGGCGAACGCGTTATCGGCTGCTGGAGACCGTTCGGCAGTACGCCGCGGAAAAACTTGACGAATCCGGTGAGGTGGACACGGTTCGTGCACGCCACCGCGACTACTACGCCGCAATGGCGGCCGCGCTCGACGCGCCAGCCGCCACCGGACACCAGCGGCGGGTTGAGCAAACCGAAACCGAACTCGACAACCTGCGCGCGGCGTTCGCCTGGAGCCGCGAGAGGTGTGACACGGAAGTGGCATTGCAGCTGGCGTCGTCGCTGCAGCCACTGTGGCTCACGCGCGGCCGCCTGCGCGAAGGAATGAGCTGGATCGATGAGGCGCTGACCGATCTGGACGCCGTGGACGGCGAGGTGGCACCGGCGGTGGTGGCGCGGGCGCTGGCCGACGCGGCACTCCTCGACGGCTGGGTCGGCATGCCGGAGCGCGGGTAGCAAGCCACCGAAGCGCTGACCATTGCTCGCCAACTGGACGACCCCGTCCTGCTGGTTCGTGCTCTCACCGGCTGCATTGGCACGGCCGCCTTCGATCCCGAACAAGCGGCAACGTACTTCGCCGAGGCGATCGAGCTGGCGCGCGCCCTGGGCGACAAGTGGAGACTGAGCCAGCTGCTCGGCTTCCGCGCATACGCCGCTGTGATGGCCGGCAGCTCGATCACCGAGCACGCGGCGGCCGAAGGTCGCGACCTCGCCGACTCGATCGGCGACCGGGTGGCGTCGGGCCAGTGCCGGTTATGGGGTATCGCTGGGGGACGGGCGATGCGCGGTGAGCTCCAGGGCGCCGCGGATGAATTGGGGGATCTGCTCGCAGAGGCCGATGCAGCCGGCGACCTGCTCACGAGATTCAACGCCCTGATGGCGCAGAGCTTTGTACTGGGGAGGCACGGCAACACGACTGCAGCGCTTGCCGCGGCCGAGACGGCGGTCGAGTTCGCCGCTGAGCTAGGTGCTGCGATCGAGGGGCTCGGCTATCTCGCACTGGGTTGGTCACGGCTGGCCGTGGGAGACGTCGCAGGCGCGCGCGACGCTCTCACGACAGCTTATGGCCAGATACCGAACGCCGGCTTTTCGTCGACCAACTTGATGTGGAGAGCCGAAACCGAGCTCGCGGAAGGCGATGTCGTGGCGGCCCGCCGCTGGGCCGATCGCGGAGTTCCGGCGACCGCTGGTTATTTCGGCACGTTCGCATTGAACACCCGTGCCCGCGTGGCGCTCGCTGAGGGGAACGCGGAGTCGGCCGAGCGTGACGCTCACGAAGCGCTGACGCGTGCCGCCGATACCGGGGCACAGCTGGGAGTGCCGGACGTCTTCGACTTTCTCGCTGGGCTGGCCGTGCTAGCCGCGAGTTATCCCGAGGCGGCTAGGCTCTTCGGTGCCGCAGAGGCAATCCGGCAACGCACCGGGGAGGTGCGATACCTGATCCATCAGGCCGCCTATGAGAATTCGGTGGCGACGCTCCGAGATGCGATGGGCCAAAATGACTTTGACTCCGCCTGGGCCGAGGGGGCAGCGCTATCCACTACCGAAGCGATCGCTTATGCCCAGCGAGGTCGGGGCGAACGCAAACGCCCGGCGTCCGGCTGGGCTTCGCTCACCCCCGCCGAACTCGACGTCGTCCGCCTGGTCAGCGATGGGCTGGGGAATAAAGACATCGCCGCCCGGCTTTTCATCTCGCCGCGCACCGTCGAGGCACATCTGACGCACGTCTACACGAAGCTGGGCTTGGCCTCGCGCGTCCAACTGGCCCGGGAAGCCGCCCGCCACGCCTGAAATCCGTGGCGAGCAGACACAGAATCGCATGAAAATGACGGTGTTAGTGCGATTCTGCGTCTGCTCGCGCCAGAAAAGCAGCACTAGCGCCGCCGGTCATCCGTTCGGACTCCGGTAGGTCGAGGTAGCGCTCCAGGTTGCGGTGCATGTTGATCACCCGACGTTCTTCATTGGAGAGCACCAGATGCGTCAAGCCGGGCTGGTGCAGGCCGCGTTGCAGGCCGGGCAGGATCCGGATGTCCTGGGTCAGCACGATTCCCGGTTCGGCATCCGCGGCCGACATGCGCATGTCGGCGGGCTTGTTGCGGTCGGCGCCGGGCGGCATCCGGGTCATCAGGAACATGGTCAGCTCACCGTGGTCCGGATCCGGGCCGGGCCGCGACGTCATGATCGTCAAGTGGTCGGCGTTGACCAGGAACGTCATGTTCGGGAACACGTTGTACTGGTGCAGTCGGGTGATCCGGTCGGTGTCGGCCCAGTCCAGGTTCACCCCGCGTCCCGCGGCGAACTCCCGGGTGCGCGCCGCGATCAGGTCCGGCACCGACTGGCCGTCATCGGGAAAGGGTGTGCCCTCGGCCGCACCCATCAGCGCACCCTGGGTGTAAACGTAAGCGTCCCAGACTTCTTTGTCACTCAGGGTGCCCTCGAAACGCGGACTGGGCACCCCGTACGGTTGGTCGGACTTACCTGCGTGCACCCAGATCTGTTGCGGCGCATGGATATCATCGACGCAGCGCAGCAATTCGGGGTGCAACGTTTGGATATGATAGGTCTCGCTGTAGCCGTCGGCAATGGTCTTCCAGTTGGCTTCGACGTCGACGGTCAGCGTTGCGTAGCAACGGAAGTCGCCGATGTCGCACCAGGCGATGTCCTCGGGGATGCCATCCAGATAGGAGATCAGTGGCATCGCGCTGAGGTCGAGATTGACGAACACCATCCCCGCCCAAACGTCGACAGCGGCCGGCACCAACGGAAAGTCCGACATCTTCAGCGATCCGAAGCCCTTGCGGTTGGGGACCCGCTTCAGCACCCCGGCGAGGTCCCAGGTCCAGCCGTGGTAGCCGCACTTGAGTTCGCGCAACCCCGAACCGCTGCCTACGCACAGCGAATTCCCCCGATGCCGGCAGGCGTTCTGAAAGGCACGCAGCACGCCGTCGTCATCGCAGACAATCAGGACTCCGTATGGGCCACAACGGTATTCGAAGTAGTCGCCCGGGTGGGAGACGTGATCGACCAGGCAGGCAAGCTGCCACACCTTCGGCCACATCCGCTGGATCTCGAGGGCGGCGAACGCCGGCGAGTAGTAGCGCTCGGCGGGCACCAGGGTCGGGGACGCGGGCGGGACCCCGATCGCGTCCTCGGCACGGGTCCGGGCGGGGTTACCCGCGGCCGTCTGCACCGGCGCGGCCTAACGCGCGCCGCGCACCAACCGGCCCGGCCGTGCGCCGGTATCGACGTCGTGGCGCCGGGTCACCGTGCCGCTGACGATGGTGGCCGCGTATCCGCTGGCGCCCTGCAGGATCCGGTTTCCGCCGGCGGGCAGGTCCCAGGCCATCGCGGCTGGGTGCAGCGTCAGCGCGTTCAGGTCGATGACGTTGATGTCGGCTTTCTTGCCCGGTTCGATGGTGCCGCGGTCGGTGAGACCGAACAGGTGCGCGGTGTCCCGCGCCTGCTTGCGGATCACATATTCCAGCGAGAGTTTGTCACCGCGGTGCCGGTCCCGCGCCCAGTGGGTCAGCAGGAACGTGGGATACGAAGCGTCGCAGATCATTCCGCAGTGTGCGCCGCCGTCGGACAGGCCCAGCACACCGGCCGGGTGCAGCAGCATCTCGCGAATTGCGTCGTGGTTGCCCTCGGCGTAATTGAACAGCGGCAGCATCAGCATGGCGCTGGCGTCCCGTTCCAGCATCAGGTCATAGAGGGTCGACAGCGGGTCCTCGCCGCGTGCCTGCGCGATCGCCTGCACGGTGCGGTCCGGGGTGGGCTCGTAGTCCGGCGGGTTGCCCAGTGCGTAGAGGCGGTGCAGCGAATGCTGCACCAGCGCGAACATGCCGTCGAACAACAACGACGGATCCACCGGCAGGTCGTCCTCGGCCAGGATCGCGGCCTTGACCGCCGGGTCGGCCAGGCGTTGCGCCAGCTCTTCCCGGCTGCATTCGGCCTTCAACCGGCGATAGGTGGGCCGGTGACTGAACCCGTGGTGGCCCTGGAACCCGATCATCATGCCGAACGGGCGGGCCGCGATCTGCGGGTACAGCCGACTGCCGTCGGAGTGTGCGGCCGCCGAGAGGTCCAGCATCTCGCGCCAGAGGCCCGGGTCGGCGTCGACCTGGATGAGCGCGAAGGACACCGGACGGTCGATCTCAGCGCCCAGTCGGCGCATCCATTCGAGTTCCTTCTTGGGCGCGATGATGTCCTCACCTGCCGAACCCTGCGGGGCCAGCTCGAAGACCGCCTGACCGCCGGCGGCCATGGCCCGGCCGAGGCCGAACAACTCGTCCTCGGCGGCAAAGGTGCCGGGCACCGGTTCGCCGTCCATTGCGCGGTGACCCATCGTGCGCGACGTCGAGAATCCGAGTGCGCCCGCTTCGATCGCCTCGGTGACCAGGCGACCCATCGCCTTGATGTCGTCGGCGGTGGCCGGTTCGTTGCGGGCACCGCGTTCGCCCATGGCGTAGGCGCGGATCGCGCCGTGGGCGACCTGGCTGCCCACGTCGATCGAGAACTTCTGCTTGCCGATGGCGTCGAGGTACTCGGGGTAGGTCTCCCAGCCCCAGGTGATGCCCTCGGTCAGCGCGGTGCCGGGAATGTCCTCGACGCCTTCCATCAGGCTGATCAGCCAGTCCTCGGTCCCGGGCCGCACCGGCGCGAAGCCGACGCCGCAGTTGCCGGTGACCACCGTGGTGACTCCATGACCGCTGGACGGTTCCAGCGAACTGTCCCAGCTGACCTGCCCGTCGTAGTGGGTGTGGATGTCGACGAACCCGGGCGCCACCACATGTCCGGTCGCGTCGATGGTCTCGGCGGCTTCGCCGGCAAGCTCCGGAGAATCCGCGCCGCGGCGGACCACGTCGACGATTTTGCCGTCCTTGATGCCGATGTCGGCGCGGTAGCGTGGCGCGCCGGTGCCGTCCACGACGGTCCCACCGACGATTTTCAGGTCGAACATGGATGCCTCCAGGGCAGCGAATCAGGGCTGTGCGATCATTTCGCTACGGTGAGTAGCGTATGTATCGACGGTAGGCGTCCCGGTGGCTTGAGTCAATGACGCGCGGACGGGCGGGTCAGGATGCGGTCAGGCGATTCCAGGTCAACTTCACCGCGGTGCCGTGCGGGGTTCCGTCGATGCTCGCTTCGTCGGCGAGGGCACGCATCAACGGGATGCCGCGCCCGCGGGCCAGATTCGCTGCGCTGGGCTGCTGGCGCCACCGACCGCGGTCGATGATGTTCACCGCGAGGGTGTCCGAACCGGGGTCGTAGGCGGCGCGCACATCCATGGTCCCGCACTCATCGGGGTAGGCGAATTCGGCGACATTCGCCAGCGCCTCGCTGACAGCCAGCACCAGGTCACTGAACTGCTCGGCGTCGAGCGCGAAATGACGACTCAGCCAATTGCGAAACTCGACCCGAATCCGCGTGGCATTCGATGCGTCGGCGGCAATCTGCGTTCGGACGAAGCGCGGGCAATCGTTGCTCTGGGATGTCACGGGGTGCCGAATCAGAGTGTCTGGCCGACCCCCGGCGATGCCGTGCTACGCACCGGTGATCCAGTTCAGCGCGCTATCCAAGGTGCGGTGCAGCGAGAGCACGCTGTCGATACCCATCAGTTTGAGTGGACGGCTGGTGGCCGGGCCGTCGGCAACCACGGCCAACCGTGTCGGCGGCGCCAATTCGGCTTGCCCGTTGACCAGCACGCTCATCCCGGCAGACGCGAGGAATTCCACTTTCGTCAGATCGACGATGAGCGCCGGGGGTTTGCCGGCCAGCGCCGTGTGCATCGCATCCGCCAATTGAGGAGCACTCAGCATGTCTACTTCGCCCGAGACGGCCAGTACCACGGCACCGTCCGCCTGGTACTGCTCGACTTCGAAAGCCGTTCGGTTGATTGGATCGCCGGGTTGATCGACCATGCTTTATCTCAAATCCGTCCTCGGGGGGACAACAATAGTGCTCAGAAAACCACGCCATGCCGGGGCTGTGGATTCAACCCGCCGGAAAACCGCCACGAACTTGCTTGCCGAATGCAGCGCCGCGGCAGCCAACGAAAGCCAATCCTAGGCCATCGCGCGAAACACCCGCCGGGTACCGTTCCGCCGGGTAAACATTCTGCCACCGCGGGCGGCCGATCGCTTTTCCGGCCGGCCTGCGCCGCGTGCGCCGACAGTGGTGCACAACGGGGTCAAGGCCTTGTGCGGGGTTGATAGCGTCTACGAATGCTCTTTGCTGCGCTGCGCGATATGCAATGGCGAAAACGTCGCCTGGTTATTGCCATCGTCAGCACCGGGCTGATCTTCGGGATGACGCTCGTGATGAGCGGACTTGCCTACGGGTTTCGCGTCGAAGCCCGGCAGACCGTGGATTCCATGGGGGTCGACGCATTTGTGGTCAAGGACGGCGCGGCGGGACCTTTTCTGGGGTCGACGCCATTTCCCGACGTCGACCTGGCGCGGGTGCGCGCCGAACCGGGTGTCTCCGCCGCGGCACCGCTGGGCTGTGTGGGGACGATCATGAGGGACGGCAACTCGACCCGGAACGTCACTGCCTTCGGGGCACCTGAGCGTGGTCCCGGCATGCCGTCCGTTTCGCAGGGCCGGGCCCCGTCGAAGCCCGACGAGGTGGCGGCGTCAAGCACGCTGGGGCGCCGGCTGGGCGACACCCTGCAGGTGGGCGCCCACACGCTGCGGATCGTAGGCATCGTGCCCAATTCGACCGCACTCGCCAAGATCCCCAACATTTTTCTGACCACCGAGGGTTTGCAGCAACTGGCGTACAACGGGCAGCCGATGGTCACCTCGATCGGCATCGACGGCACCCCCCGGGCGCTGCCGAACGGCTACCGGACCTATGACCGGGACGGCGCCGTGGCCGACCTGATCCGGCCGTTGAAGGTCGCGGTGAACTCCATCACCATCGTTGCGCTGTTGCTGTGGGTGGTGGCGGTGCTGATCATCGGCTCGGTGGTGTACCTGTCCGCGTTGGAACGGGTCCGCGACTTCGCGGTGTTCAAGGCGATCGGGACCCCGACGCGCTCGATCCTCGCCGGCCTGGCGCTGCAGGCGCTGGTCGTCTCCCTGCTGGCCGCGGGGGTAGGGGTGATCCTGTCCAAGCTGCTGGCGCCGCTGTTCCCGATGGTCGTCGCGGTCCCGTCCGTCGCCTATGTGCTGTTACCGGTGGTGGCCACCGGGATCGGCCTGCTGGCCAGCCTGGCCGGGTTGCGGCGGGTGGTCGCCATCGACCCAGCGCTCGCGTTCGGAGGTCCCTGATCATGGGCGATCTGAGCATCCAGAATCTGGTCGTCGAGTACTACAGCGGCGGCTATGCACTGCGCCCGATCAACGGGCTGAATCTCGATGTGGCGTCCGGATCCCTGGTGATCCTGTTGGGACCGAGCGGTTGCGGGAAGACGACATTGCTGTCCTGTCTCGGCGGCATCCTGCGGCCCAAGTCCGGCACCATCAAATTCGACGACGTCGACATCACGGCACTGGACGGCAAGGCGATGGCGCAGTACCGGCGCGACAAGGTCGGCATCGTGTTCCAGGCGTTCAATCTCGTCCCCAGCCTGACCGCCCTCGAGAACGTGATGATTCCGTTGCGGGCCGCCGGGATGTCACGCGCGGCCTCGCGCAAGCGCGCCACCGAGTTGCTCGAACGGGTCAACCTCGGCGACCGGATCAAGCACCGGCCCGGCGATCTGAGCGGCGGTCAGCAGCAGCGCGTGGCGGTCGCTCGGGCGATCGCGCTGGATCCGCCGCTGATCCTGGCCGACGAGCCGACCGCACACCTGGATTTCATCCAAGTCGAAGAGGTGCTGCGGCTGATCCGTGAACTGGCCGACGGTGACCGGGTGGTGGTGGTGGCAACCCACGACAGCCGCATGCTGCCGATGGCGGACCGGGTCGTCGAACTGACTCCGGATTTCGCCGACACCAACAGGTCGCCGGAGCTGTTCGAACTGAAGGCCGGAGTGGTGTTGTTCGAGCAGAGCACCATGGGTGAGTTGATCTACGTGGTGATCGAGGGCGAATTCGATCTGGTACATGAATTGGCCGACGGCGGTGAGGAATTGATCAAGGTGGTCGGGCCGGGCGACTACTTCGGGGAGATGGGCGTGCTGTTCCACATGCCACGCTCGGCGACCGCGCGGGCGCGCACCGATGCGAAGGTGATGGGGTACACCGCCCAGGCCTTCCGGGAGCGTCTCGGCGCGGGCGGCCCGCGCGACCTGATCGGACACCGCGAGCTCAGCAGCGACTGATCCGCTACGAGTGGTGCTGGGCGAAGAACCGCCAGATGGTGTCGGTGGCGTCCGGGGGCTGGCCGCGTCGGACTGAGTCGCCGAGCAGACGTCAGCGCATCGCACGTACACCGAGTGCGCGCCCGAGCGCCCGGCGCGCCCGGGCAGCCGTTTCCCGCTTCGGCAGTCGCACGGCGGCCACCCCCCGGGCGCCCAGCAACGCCGCCAGCATCACCGCGACGCAGACCAGCCCGTAGTCCTTGAGACCCCACTTCACCGCGGCCAGGATCGCCGCCCCGGCCACGCACAGCAACACGCCGACGCTGACGCCACGTAACGCCGACGTAATGGCGGGGGCGCCGTCCCACCAAGGCAGCGGAGTGTTCTCCAGCACCCGCAGCGCCACGAACAGCACCGCCACCACGGCGATCATCAGGACGAGTTGCGCAACGCTGATCGCCAGGAAGTCGGGCTGACCCGGGAAGCGCGGGTGGCCGAAGGCGTCGAACAGCAGGTGCACGCCCAGCAGCGCCGGCATGTGCCACAGGTACAGCGTCATTGCGCCGGAGTTGCCGATCGCCGTGAACCACCACACCCGCGGCCGTTGCGCCCAGCGGTTGATCGCCGGTGCGGCCGCGATCGCCAGGGCGCTGAGCACGATCGCGTGTCCGGCGAGCAGCAGCGAGGGGGGGCTCATGTTAGGCAGCTGCTGGCCCTCAATACCGACCAGACTCAGCTCGTAGGGACCCCACTGCAGCAGCGCGATGTTGACCGTGAACACTGCCGCCGCGACACCCAACGCGACACGACCGCTGAGCAACTGGCGGCGGTAGGCGACGCCGAACATGCCGGGGATGAGCCAGGCCGCGAGGTTGAGATAGCCGATCGGCGCCAGTGCCGGCCAATGCAACCGAAGCACGTCGACGACCGCGACCATCGCGTAGACGGCGGCGACGCCGCCGACCAGGCGGGTCGCCGTGGTGATCCGGCGCAAGGCCGGCATCGCCGCGAGCACCAGCACATACACGCCGAGAAACCACAGCAGCTGAATGCTGATGCCTGCGACCGGTTCGTACACATGTTGGGGCAGGAAGGGATACAGCATTACCAACGCGACGGCCCAGAAGGCCAGGTAGTAGAAGACCGGCCGGAACAACCGGGTGCCCCGCTTCAACAGCCAACCCCCCCAGTTGACCTCCGGTCCCCAGGACGAGACGCACGCCGCGGCGCCCGCGAAGAAGAACAGCGGCATGATCTGGAAAATCCAGGTCAAAGCCTGGAACACGGTCGAAGTGGTGAGCAGGTTGTCCCAGATGAACACGCCGTCGCGGATGGTGCTGATCGCCATCACGGTGTGGCCGATCACCACGCCGACCAGTGCGGTGATGCGGATGACGTCGATGGCGCGGTCGCGGTCGACCGGCGTGGTGGCGGCCAGTTCAGGGGCGCTCGGAAAGCGCAGCAAGCCCGAGGAAGTTGTCATTGCTGCAGCATTACTGGTGGGTGCGGGCCGGCACCTGCGTAGGACTACTCGTTCCGGGCGGGTAGTCCTACCACTGACTAGGCCTGGTGGGCCAGGGTGAAGAAGACGTAGGCGAGGCAGAACAAGAAGTTCAGGGCGATGAGGACCAGCCCGGCGCACACCAGCGCGTGCCTGCAGCGCCGCTGCAGCCGCGTGACTCGGGCGGACTGTTTCTCGCGGTTGAGTTCCGTGGCGATCAACGCGAAATTGACGTTGGTCATCTCCCGTTCGGCCACCGGGGAGCCGGTGAACAACTGGCGGAGGCGGGTCGCCGGGATATGCACTCCGACGGCTGCGAAGCGCCGGCTCAGTCGTCGTGCCTGCCTGCGGCCGAGAACCTGGCCGCGTAGCTGCAGTTGCTGCGCGAGTCGCTGTCGTTCGTCGCCCCAGGGGTTCGACGGGGTCGTCACAAGCGGGAAGTCTATGTCCTTCATCACATTTTGGGGACAGATCCGTCCCGCATTTTTCGCGGATTCGCGGCCTCAGCGCAGCTGCTCGGTCGGCACCGCGTAGCGCTGCTGGTAGCCGCGGACCCGGTCGCGCACCTCGTCGGCGTTCAGACCGGTGTCCGACCAGGTGTAGCGGCCCCGTCCGCCGTCTCCCGGGTGAGCGGCCAGAAAGTCGCGCATGCGTTGCTTCGCCTGCGGCCGCAGTTCGCGGCCCAGCTTTCGGTAGACGCCGTCGATGGTGGTCCAAGGGTCGGCAATGAAATCGGCGTAGTGGACGTCGATGATGCGGTCGGCGGCGATCTTGCCGCTGTCACGCAGCGCCATCTCCCGCTCGAGACCGACCACAATCTCCTCGTAGGACTGGGCCGCGCACTCACCGATATCGGATTCGTCGCTGCCCATCCGGCGCAGATGATGGGTGAGGGCGGCGATCGACGAGATGACGTTGAGCGGGTCGCGGTGCGTCTGCACGATCAGCGCGTCGGGATACTCGGCGAGCAGCGCATCGAGCTGCCACAGGTGCGCCGGCGACTTCAGTAGCCACTGCCCGGGCACGCCCGACTGCAGGTGCTGCAGGAAGATCCGGTGGAACCGGTAGGCCGCGGCGTGGTCGGCGTCGTAGAGCAGCCAGCGGTAGTAGGTGGGCAGGCGGTACTGCACCGAGAAGATCATGCTGACGAAGGAACTGGCAGTGATGCGGACGCACTCCTGCCCGACCAGCGCGCCCATCGGGTGGTACTTCAGGAAACCGGGGATGATCTGCTCGGCCATCTCCAGGCTGGCCTGCGTGAGGGCGATCCGCGGGTCGTCGTGATAGGTCTGCGGTTGCGGAACCGGGCAGGGCGCGTCCACTTCCCAGGTCAGCGGCGCGCGCAGGGCGGGATCCTGGGCCAGCAGGTCGTACAGGATGGTGGTTCCGGTGCGGGGTTGCCCGATGATGAAGATCGGCGCCTCGACCGGCTCGGTCGCTATCTGCGGGTTGCGATTGCGCCAGTCGATCACGTCCAGCCGGTTCTTCAGGGCACGCATCAGATCCAGATAGGCGATCTCGACTCCGATGGCCGACAGCCGTGCCTCGTTGAGTAGGCCGTCCACCACCCGTTCGAGTCCGGCTTCCCAGCCCGGGGCGGCATCTCCGAAGTCGTCGTGCCCGGTTTCCGCGCAGGCCGTGGCGATCAAACGTGCGGGCTGGAAACGCTCCTGCGGCGTCATCGCTGTACCGACACCTCGACGCGGGGCGGGTTCGGGTTGTCGAGCCAGCGCAGCACGATGAACCCGCGGTGACGGCCACCGGTGTCGAGCCAGTGGCCCAGCCCGCGATCCCGGTCACCGATCGCGATGCGCACCCGCCCGTCCGGGCCGGGTTGCACGCCGCGGTTGGTCACCGAGCTGTGCCGTCGCCGCGGTTCCAGACACTCGTGCCAGATGTTTTCCAGGGTGACGTTCCAATACCTGGTGTCGGGCGGCTCGATGTCGAGCACGAGTGCCTGGCCCGGCTCCAGGCGGTAGGTGCCGATCATGTACAGGTTGTCCGGCGTGGTGTCCGCCGCGCCCAGGTCGGCGGCCTCGGCGGTCAACAGCGCGTTGGGCTGATCGAGCAGCTCGGGCTTGATGGTGCGGTGCAGGGTTGCGAGCTTCATCAGCGACCACGCCATCGCGGTGAACTGCTCGGCCAGCGCGTCGTCGGTCAGCGCTGTCACCGGGTCGGGGTCCAGAGCCTCGATGTGCAGGGTGGCCAGTTCCTCGCGGGCGCGGTCACCGATGTACTCCCGCACCACCACCGACGACGCGTCCCCAGGGATCGGCAACCACTGCGCCCCGTCGAGGTCCGCCGGTTGCTGTGCGGCCAGCACGATCGCGAATTGTCCTGAGCACAAGTCTAATTCGGTGTCACTGAGATAGCCGGACATGCGTCGCGGGGTCAGACCGGTGCCGGCCAGGATCTGCATCCCGAGGTAGGCCGACGTACCCCGGGCGCCGGTGATCCGATAGCGACGGTCACCGCGGATCATGGCCAGGTAGTAGTTGCCGTCCGGGTTCGGGCCGCCGACCATCCGGTTCGGCGAGCACATGTCGAAGAACACCGGCCGGCTCAGGTCGGCTTCGACGGCCATCTGCGAACACAGCGACGACACCCGGGCGATCACCCGCAGCCCTTCGAGGAGTTCGCGTTCGGTTTCGGCGTCCTGGGTGACGATGGTGGTGACGTCGGCCAGCATCTGCTGGAAGAACTTCCAGGCGCCGACCGCCTGGGGTGCGTCGACCCGAGTCATAGCTTCGATCTCCTAGCGGTTGAGTGTCAGCGCGTCGACGATGAGCCGGGTGGTGAGCTCGGCGCGCCGTCGTGGATACGCCTGTCCGGCTGACAGAATCGGATACACGACGCCGCCGACGACGGCATCGGCCGCCGAGTCCGCGGTCGCCGGATCGATCCCCGCGGCGAGCAGCCGGGTGCGGACGCTGTCGTGCAGCGGCGTACTGAATCCGTCGCGCAGTTTGGCCGCGGTGTCCTGGTGTTCCATGCCGGCAACGGTCAGGGTGCGCAGCATTGCCGAGCCACGGGCGGTGGTCAGGCTCGCGGCGAGCTTGCCCACCCACTCGACCAGATCGGCGGCCAGATCGTCGGTGTGGTTCATCGCGGCGAGGATCTTGTCGGCGTCCTCGAGCATGACGTCGGCGACGAGCTCGGGCCTGCTGCGCCACCAGCGGTAGATGGTCTGCTTGCCCACCCCGGCCCGGGCGGCCACCGCCTCGATGGTCAGCGCATCGAAGCCGCGTTCCAGGAGCAACTCGCGCGTTGCTGTCACGATTGCGGTACGTGATTTTTCGCTGCGGCGGCGCGGCGTGAGATCGGTCGACATGTCAGGTGGTCCTGTTCGACTTTCCGGCGTCCGCCTTGTTAGTCTCTGCAAGACGAGACGGTTCGTCTTGTAAAGCGAGAGGATAGCAGCCGGTGCCGCCCATGTGGAGTTTGTCGAGCGCAGCTGCCACGGCTGGGCCGCCGTCGTGAGCGTGGGACTGACCGCCGAGCAGCAGGAGTTGTGCGCCGCTGTCGGACAATTCGCCGCACGGCACGCTCCGGTTGCCGCCACCCGGGACAGCCTGGACGCGCTCGCCGCCGGGAAGATGCCCGACTGGTGGGAAGCATTGGTCGACAACGGCTTTCACGCCGTTCACCTGCCGGAGGAGGTAGGCGGCCAGGGTGGTCGGCTGGTCGACGGCGCATGTGTGCTCGAGGCCGCGGCCACAGCGTTGTTGGCCGGGCCGTTGCTGCCGACGGTCGCCACCGGCGCGGTCGCGCTGTCGGCAGATCGGACCCCGATGGCGGAGTCGCTGCTGCGTGAGCTTGCCGCCGGTGCGCCGGCAGCGGTCATCCTGCCGGGCGACGGCGATTTTTGCGTCGATCGGGTCGGCCAGGGATGGCGGGTGACCGGGACCTCGGAGGTTACCGCTGGGGTGTGCTCGGCGCGGCTGGTCCTGGTCGGTGTGCGGACCGCGGACAGTGGCGTGGTATGGATTCCGGTCGATACCGAAAACCCCGCGGCAGCAATCGATTCGGCAGACGGCACTGATCTGGTGACCGATGCCGGAATCCTGCGTTTGACCGACTACGCTGCGACCGACGTGCTGACCGGCATCGAGCCGGAACGCGCCGAATGCGTGGTGTTGGCACTGGTGGCCGCGACAACCGCCGGCATCACGCAGTGGTGCGTGGATGCGGTCACCGCGCACCTGCGCATCCGGGAACAGTTCGGCAAAGTGATCGGCACCTTCCAGGCCCTGCAGCACAACGCGGCGATGCTGTTGGTCAGCAGCGAATTGGCGACGTCGGCGGCGTGGGACGCGGTGCGGGCGGTGGATGAGCCACTCGATCAGCACCGCATCGCCGCGGCCGGAGCCGCGTTGATCGCGGTGTCGCCGGTGCCCGATCTCGTGCTGGATGCGCTCACGATGTTCGGCGCCATCGGTTTCACCTGGGAGCATGACGTACACCTGTACTGGCGGCGCGCAATCAGCCTGGCCGCATCGATCGGTCCGGCGAATCGCTGGGCCCGGCGGCTGGGCCGGCTCACCTGCACCCAGCAGCGTGACATGTCGGTGGACCTGGGCGACGCGGATGCCGAGTTCCGGTCGCAGGTGGCCCAGACCCTGGACGCGGCACGGCAATTGAGCAACGACCAACCCGGCCGTCAAGGTGACTACGACGACTTCAAGACCGGTCCGCAACGCACCCTGATCGCCGAAGCCGGTTTGATCGCGCCGCATTGGCCGCCGCCGTGGGGACTCGACGCCGGGCCACTACGCCAGCTCATCATCGACGACGAGTTCGCCAAGCGGCCCGACCTGGTGCGCCCGTCGCTCGGCATTGCCGAATGGATCCTGCCCTCGGTGCTACGTGCTGCGCCGAAAGAGCTGCAGGACAAACTGATCCCGCCGACCCAACGCGGCGAGATCGCCTGGTGCCAGCTGTTCAGTGAGCCGGGAGCAGGGTCCGACCTGGCTGCTTTGACCACCCGCGCCACCAAAGTGGACGGCGGCTGGCAGATCAACGGACACAAGATCTGGACATCGGTGGCCCACCGCGCCGACTTCGGGGCGCTGCTGGCCCGCACCGATCCCGACGCCGCAAAGCACCGCGGCATCGGCTATTTCATCCTGGACATGCGATCCCCGGGCATCGAGATCCAGCCGATCAAGACCGCCACCGGCGAGGCGCATTTCAACGAGGTGTTCCTCACCGATGTCTTCGTGCCCGACGCGATGTTGCTCGGTGACCCGGTCGGCGGTTGGAATCTGGCGATCGCGACCATGGCCGAAGAGCGTTCGGCCATCAGCGGTTACGTCAAATTCGACCGCGCTGCCGCACTGCGCCGATTGGCGTCGGAGGACGGCCCGGACCGTGCGGACGCGCTGCGCGCGCTCGGCGAACTCGACGCATACACCAATGCGATCAAAGCGCTGGGTGTGCGGGAGACCATCCGCTTGCTTGACGGGCAGCCGTCGGGTCCGGCGTCCAGCATCGCCAAGGTCGCGATGAATGTGTTGCTGCGCCGCACCTTTGCGGCCACACTGCAACTGACCGGACGGCTGGCAATGGTGGCCGACCCCGATCCCGCTGCGCAACCTGCTGTAGTGGAGCCGTACCTGCGGTTGCCGGCGGAGTTGATCGGCGGCGGCACCCGTGAGATTCAGCTCAACATCATCGCTCAAATGATTCTCGGACTGCCGCGGAAATAAGGGAACGCACATGGGATTACGCGGAGAAGCCGCAATAGTCGGCTACGTCGAGCTGCCACCCGAGCGCCTCAACAAAGCGGCACCGGCGCCGTTCGTCATCGAGCAGTGGGCAGAACTGGCCGCGGCAGCACTCGAGGACGCGGGATTGTCCGGTGATGTCGTCAACGGCATCGTGACGTCCCACCTTGCCGAGTCACAGATCTTCGTCCCGTCCACCATCGCCGAATACCTCGGAATGCCGGCCCGATTCGCCGAACTGGTGGATCTCGGCGGCGCCAGCGCCGCCGCCATGGTGTGGCGGGCCGCCGCGGCCATCGAGCTCGGAATCTGTGACGCGGTGCTGTGTGCCCTGCCGGCCCGCTACATCACGCCGTCGTCGAAGCAGAAGCCCAGGCCGCTGGTGGATGCCATGTTCTTCGGCTCGTCGAGCAACCAATACGGTTCTCCGCAAGCCGAATTCGAGATTCCCTACGGCAACCTGGGTCAGAATGGCCCGTACGGCCAGGTAGCGCAACGCTACGCCGCGGTCTACGGCTACGACGAGCGCGCTATGGCCAAGATCGTGGTCGACCAGCGGGTCAACGCCAACCACACCGACGGTGCGATCTGGAAAGACAAATTACTGTCGGTCGACGATGTGCTGGCCAGTCCGGTCATCGCCGACCCGCTGCACATGCTCGAGATCGTGATGCCCTGCGTCGGCGGCGCTGCCGTCGTCGTCGCCAACGCCGACATCGCGAAGCGGGCCCGTAACCGTCCGGTGTGGGTCAGGGGGTTCGGTGAGAACGTGCCGTTCAAGACACCCACCTATGCCGAGGATCTGCTGCAGACACCGATGGTCGAGGCCGCCGACACTGCATTCGGAATGACCGGCTTGACCCGGGACCAGATGGACATGGTCTCGATCTACGACTGCTACACCATCACCGTGATGCTGTCCCTGGAGGACGCGGGCTTCTGCCCGAAGGGCAAGGGCCTGGAATTCGTTGCCGGCCACGACCTGACCTTCCGCGGCGACTTCCCGCTGAACACCGCCGGCGGCCAACTCGGGTTCGGTCAGGCCGGATTGGCCGGGGGCATGCATCATGTCTGCGACGCCACCCGGCAGATCATGGGGCGTGCGGGTGCGGCGCAGGTCAGCGACTGCAACCGGGCCTTCGTGTCGGGGAACGGCGGAATCCTGTCCGAACAGACCGCGCTGGTCCTCGAAGGCGATTGAGCAGCAGGAGGATTCATGGCGATCAGCTTCGACCGACCGATGCCGGTCAAGACGCCCACCACCGCGCCGTTCTGGGATGCGCTGGCCGAACACCGGGTGGTGATCCAGTACTCGCCGTCGTCGCAGGCCTATGTGTTCTACCCGCGGGTGCGCGCGCCCCGCACCCTGGCCGACGACCTGGAATGGCGCGAGATCTCCGGTATGGGCACGCTGTACTCGTTCACAGTGGCGCGCCGGCCCGTCAGCCCGCACTTCGCCGACGCGGTGCCACAACTGCTGGCCATCGTCGACTGGGACGAGGGCCCAAGGTTTTCCACCGAGATGGTCAACGTCGAGCCGGGTGACCTCGAAGTCGGAATGCGGGTGCGTCCGGTGTTCTTCGACTATCCCGAGCACGACGTGACCATGTTGCGCTACGAACCTGCCTGAGCGCGATCGGTACTCCTCCTCGGGTATCAGCCGCACGTCATCGCGAGTGATGCGCTTAACCACGGACGTTCGGTCAGCAGGCGGGCACGTCAGGTCGAGGAGCGCACGATCAGACGCGCGATGTCGGTGATATCCGGCGACGGCGGCGGCGGGTAGCCCAGCCGTTCGTAAACCGCGGCGATCGCGGCGTCGGCAACCGCGTTCGGGTCGAACTGCACGGTGGTCAGCGGCGGGGTGCTCACCATGCCCATGGTGCTGGCGTCCACGCCCATCACGGCCAGGTCCCCGGGGCAGCGCATACCCGCCAGGTGTATCCCGTACAGCACCAGGCAGGCGACTTCGTCGCTCTGCGCGCACACCGCGGTGACGCCGTCGCGCACCCACGTGGTGACGACGTCGGCGGCGTTGGCGACGGTAATTTCGGCGACGGGCACCGGCGGGAGGTCGCGTACCTGTGTCGCGCGGACGACACCTTCGAGCCAGTACTCGCCCAGCGCCCGCCACTTCGCGATTCCCGTATTGGCGAACGCGATCTGTCGGTGGCCCCGCGACACCAGATGGGCGACCCGCATCTCGCCGACCGCGAGGTGGGGATCACCCAGCGCCGGCAGGGTCCCGATTTCGACCAGCGGAATGGCCGCCTCGCTCACCGCCGCGGCGGCGGCTTCGCTGAGAGGGAACAGGCTGGTCACCGCGACCGGATCGAGATTGGCGATCGCATCGACGACGTGGTGGTCGTCTTCGGTCTCGAAGATCTGCACTTGCAACAGACCCAGTCGCGCGAGCTCGGTGGTCATCCGGCTGCCGGCCTGCATCGGCATGTCGCCCACCGCCACGTGTGGCACCACATACAGCACCACTCCGCTCTTGCCGCGGGCAAGATTGCGCGCGGCCAGGTTGGGCCGGTAGCCGAGTAGTTTGGCGGCCCGATTGACCGCGTCCCGGGTCTGGGCCGATATTCGGCGGCCCTCGGCGTTGTTGAGCACATAACTGACCGTCGCGGTCGACACGTCCGCCAGCCGAGCCACGTCAGCGGTGGTGGGTCGCACACTTTTGTCCGTGCTCACGCGTCACCTTCCCGGGCTGCTCCTGCCACATGGTGGCACGGGGTGTCCACGCCAGCGCACCCTCCCGCGGATATCCGGTCTGTTGGCAGACTAATAGCATCAGAATCGAGCGTGTCCGTCCGAGCGACCTGGTGAGAGGAATGACCCTAGAACTTGCCAGCTGACCTGGTTTTTCGCCGCCAAGCCGAGGCGCTGGATCGGCAGGGTGTCACCGCTCTACGGCCAGCACATGGAGGAAGTGCTGCGGGATGTATTGCATTGCACCCCAGAGAAGTTGCTGGATCTCTCCCGGTCGGGCGTCAGCGCCACAGGACCGGCAGGGCTGTGGCATGGCCGTCACCCTGTGTGCCGCCTCGCTGCGGTGACTTGTGCGCACCGGTGCGGTTCCTGCTGCGGCAGGATTCGGTGGTGATGGAATTGACTGCGCGCCATCGCATTACCGGCGTCGAGAGTCGTCGCTGATGAAAACTGACGGCATCAGAGTGGAGCGGGATTGAGCGCACACCGCACCGCGGCCATCGTCGGGGTGTTCAACACCGCGCAGGGCCGCCGGCTGGAAGGTGAGACCTCACGAAGTCTGGCCATTACTGCGATCCGAGGAGCCCTCGCCGACGCCGGTCTGAGCCTGCACGACGTGGACGGCATCAGCGCGGGTCCACAGTCCACCGCACTGATCTATGACCTGCGGCTCGGACCGGCGTGGCAAGGCTTGGGCTTCGGGGTCGGCATGATCACCGAGGCGGCCACTGCTATCGAACACGGCATGGCCGACGTGGTGGTGCTGGTCGCCGCCCAGGCCGGTGAGTATCGCGACCACGAAGCCACCGCGCCCTGGACGCGACCGGAGAACGAATTCGTAGCGCCGTGGGGCATGTTCACGGCCGCGGAATTCGCGCTGATCGCGCGTCGGCACATGCACGTCTACGGCACCACCCGCGAGCAGCTGTCCATCGTGGCGGCCACCATCCGCAACAACGGATCGCGCAACCCGAAAGCCGTGTATCACCAACGTGGTCCGTTCACCCCGGACGACATCACCGCGTCCAGGCTGATCGCCGATCCCTTCCACCTTCTCGATTGCGCCACCACGTCCGAGGGTGGCTGTGCGCTGGTACTGGCGAACCTCGCCAAGGTCGACCCGCGCAACCGTGCGGTCTACATCTTGGGCAGTGGCGCAGACTTTCACGGGCCGTCCTATCAGCATCCGCCGGCGTGGGACCTGGTCGGCCGCCGCGGCGATCACGTCAACGGCGTGGTGGGCCGGCGGGCTGCCGACCGTGCCTTCGCGCACGCGGGTCTGCGCCGCGACGACGTCGACGTGCTGGAGCTCTACGACCCGTTCTCGTTCGAGATCATCCGCCAGTTGGAGGCGTTCGGGTTCTGCCCACCCGGTGAAGGCGGACCGTTCGTCACCGACGGTCACATCGCGATCGACGGCAGTCACCCGATCACCACGGACGGAGGAACCATGTCGTTCAGTCACGCGGGAGCCAACCCGCAGATGATGCAGCGCGCCGTGCGGGCCGTGCAGCAACTGCGCGGCGAGGCGGGTGAACTGCAGGTGCCGGACGCGCGTATTGCGTTGTGTAGCAACGGGGGAGCGGGTGCGATGTTCACCACAGTGCTGCTACTGGGGGACGAACCGCGATGAATCTATTGCCGCAGACCGGCCCGTTGCCGCACGCTGGCAGTCACCTCAGCGTGCCGTTCTGGGCGGGATGCCGTCGTCACGAACTGTGCTACCAACGCTGCGGACAGTGTGGCCTGGCCAACTTCCCACCGACCGAGCACTGTCGCCATTGCCTGTCGGCCGAGCTGCGGTGGACACCGGGCGGTGGCGTCGGCGAAATCTACAGTTGGACCGTCGTGCACAGGCCGGTCACCGCGGAATTCGAACCGCCTTATGCGCCGGCAATTGTCACCTTGGACGAGGGTTATCAGCTGCTGACCAACATCGTCGGCGTGGCCGCCGACGCACTGCGGATCGGGATGCGGGTGCGTGTGCAATTCCACGCGGTCGACTCCGAGGTCACGCTGCCGTACTTCACCGGATCGCCGTGAGTCCCGCTCGCACCACCAACGGCCTGCCGATCACCGCCTACCTGGTGCTGGGGTGCTGGCCGCCACTGACGATCAGCTCCGTCGCCGCATGGCCCGGCCGGGTGAGCGCCCAGCGTGGCTGGACCGCTCGTGCTGCGCAGGCACCGCGACCGTAGCCAACAGCTCGGCGAGACGCGCGGGTTGATCGACCATCGAATAGGTGCGGGCCCCTTCGATGACCTCGAGCCGGGCATTCGGAATCGTCGAGGCGAGTCGTCGGCCGTCTTCGAGGTCGAAGAACTTGTCGTCGCCCGACCATGCGATGAGGGCAGGTTTGCCGAATTCGGGTAACCGTGCGGCGACCCCGGTGGTGATCTCGGGGCGCAGCGACAGCGAGAGCTGGCGCAGGTTCTCCGCGATCGCGAGGTCGGACAGTGCTGGGCGCACCCACACCGCGGTGAGATCGTCAATGTCGTTGTGGGCCAAACCCGCATAGGCGCGCCGGCGCGCGACGGGCGCGCGCATGGTCTGAATGGCGGTGCGGAACAACGACCTGGACCTGGCGGCAAGGATCACCGGCTTGAGGATCGGCGGCGGAAAGTGTTCGAACGCATCGCAACTCGTGAGGACGAGCGCCCCCAGCCGTTCGGGATGGTGCACCGCCACCAACTGGGTGACCACCCCGCCGGTGTCATTGCCGACCAGGACCACGTCGTCGAGGTCGAGCGCCGCCAGCGTGTCGGCGACGATCCTGGCGACGCCGGTGATGGTGGCGTCGGCACCGGCGCGCAGGGCTTGGGTGTGGGCACCGAGCGGCCAGGTGGGGGCAATGCAGCGCAGTCCTTGTTCGGCGAGGCGGGTGCTGACGTCGCGCCAGAGTTCGCCGCCCATCAGGTATCCGTGCACGAACACGACGGGACGCCCGGCTGCGGGTCCGGTTGCTTCGTAATGGATGGTTCCGGCGTTAATGTCGATCGTCGGCATGGCAAGCTCCTACTCGCGCTATGTTACAAACAGGCTGTCTGTTCGTAAGTTACCAACAGGGTGTATGGAAATCAAGAAGCGCACTCAGGAACAGCGTTCCGCGGCAACCCGCGCGGCGCTGGTCTCGGCTGCCCGCAAGCTGTGGGGATCGCGGGGTTACGCCGACGTCGGTACGCCGGAGATCGCCGGCGAAGCAGGCGTGACCCGAGGCGCGATGTATCACCAATTCGCCGACAAGGCAGCGCTTTTCCGCGACGTCGTCGAAGCGGTGGAGCAGGATCTGATGAATCGGATGGCCACGCTGGTTGCTGCATCGGGTGCCACCACGCCCGCCGACACGATCCGCGCCGCGGTCGACGCCTGGCTCGAGGTCTCCGGGGACCCGGAGGCGCGCCAGTTGATCCTGCTGGACGCGCCGGCTGTGCTGGGTTGGGCCGGCTTCCGTGACGTTGCCCAGCGTTACAGCCTGGGTATGACCGAGCAGTTGATCACGGCGGCCATCGAGGCCGGCCAATTGCAACCGCTACCGGTTCGTCCGATGGCCACCGTGTTGATCGGCGCACTCGACGAAGCCGCCATGGCGATCGCCACGGCGGCCGACCAGAAGCGGGCGCGCGAGGAGATCAGTCAGGTGCTGCGTCTGATCATCGATGGGATGCTCGAGGGCTGACGGTCCCGGGCGGCCGCCGTCACTTCACCGCCGCGATGGTCCGGCGGGACAGCTCAGTGGCGATCTCGCACGGATCGGGAAACGGCTTCCTGGTGAACTGGATCGACCATTCGAAGAAGTCGTCGCCGAACTGGACGGCAACGTCGCACAACCGGGTGCCGAGCCGGTCGGTGCCTGCCGCGATGTAGCCGCTGTGTCCGTCGATGGTGATGTCGCTGACGGTGGAGCGGGTGAGGTCCTCGTTCTTGCGTTCCCGCCCGATCGGGCTGCCGCGAAACCAGCTGAAGGAGAACCACGGCCCGTCGATGCTGCCGTGCAGCAACCACTGACAGCCCATCGGGTTGCGAGCGGTGACGACCAGGCCGGACACGTTGGTGAGTTGCGCGACGGTCTGATCGCTGACGCCACCGCATTCCGGGAAGGCCGGTCCGTGCACGGCCTGCTTCGTGGTGCGCGACGGCGATGACTGCTGGCCCCCTGGTCCCGGCGGGTGGTCCTGGCAACTGACCAGCAGGGATGTCGCGCCAGCCAAACCAGCCAGGACGAGCGAACCTACGGCGCGTCGATGTCGAAACACATTCTCAGCCATCTATTGCCGGCGCTTTTCATTCGACTCGTGGGCGGGAGTTCGGGTGGTGAGCCGGGTCGCAGCGGGCATTCTTGCCATTCTTGTCGATGACGCGACTCAACACCGAGTCGTGGGCTTTTTGATTCGGTCGCCCATGAGCGTGCCCTTCGCACAACTTAATCAGCCCGCAGTGACGGTGCTGTTGTCCGACAAGCTATTTGGAGATCCGATCAGGGAGACATCGATATCACTGCGAACTGGGTGATCGCGTCCGCTGCCAACTGCGCTCCGCCGCCGCGCCGGATCGCCACCCCGAGACTGCGGGCGGCTTGCTCGTAGCGAGGGTCGTGCAGCGTTGCCGCTACGGCTTTGCGAATGCGTTGCGGGCTGGCGTGTTTGGGCAGCAAGATGCCGGCCCCAGCCTTCTGCAGTGCGGCCCCACGTGTTGTTGATCGATCAGACGATGTTGCAGCATCCGCCGCTGACCGGCATACGCACATGTGCTGAGGCTGACCAGGACAATGGATATGAAATTGTCCCCGCGACCGTGTGCGGGAGGGTGGACAGGAAAGGCTACGGCGTCTTCAGGAAAATGTCGTTGAAGGTGACGGTGCGTAGTTTTCGCTCGCGGATGATGTCGACCAGCTGCGGGTAGACGTGGGTGACCGGCAGGTGATTGAGGTGTCCGATCACAATCGACTGCGGGGTGAAGTACTGGTCGGCCATCTTCACGATGTATTCCTCGGTGATCAACGTGGAATCCGACAGCGAACCCGACCACAGCACCGGCACGGTGTATCCGAGGTCTGCCGCCACAGCGTCGACAGCCGCGTTGTGCTTGGCGTACGGCGGGCGCCAATAGGGTTTGGCGCCAACGCCATACGTCTTGCGAAGGAATTCGTCGTTGCGGCTGAGCTGCTTGGCGATCTCGCCCGGGGGGATCGAGGTGCAGTCGGGGTGCGACCAGGTGTGGTTGCCGAGCTCGATCTGACCGGATTCGACCAGCGGCCGCAACATCGCCACGTTGTCGGTCCACGAGTCGTATATGCCGTTGACGAAGAACGTCATCCGGATACCGGTGTCCTTGGCGAACTGCGTGTAGGCACGCACCACTTCGCTGTTGGTGCCGTCGTCGACCGTCAGGGCGAGCAGATCACCGGTCCCGGGCAGCTGGCTGAGCGCACCCCCGCCGGGGAGTCGGATGCGCGCACTGGGGGGCGGCGGCGGCAGCAGGCCGGCGACAGTCGGACCGGCGGGCAGTGGCACGGCAGCTGCCGGCGTCTGGGCGAACGTTCGCGGTTGCGGGTCGACCATGCAGCGGGCCAGACCCACGCTGGCCACTGCGGAGACGGCGAGCGACCCGAGAAATCGGCGTCGGTTCAGCTCAGACATTTCCCGGCCGCAATCGATCGCGTGATCCGGGCACGCCCCCACTCGGGCTGCGACCTAGGCTGACCAGCGACGACACCACAGCAGCGAACCGTACCACGGCCGGGGCGGCCGACTCGGCCGGAAACGCCGGTGTGCCGCCCGAGTGTTGTGGCAGTCACAGCAGTGGGTCACTGCCGCAGGTGTGAACCGCCGCCGATGTACCAGACCTGGCCGGTGATCCATTCCGCTTCGTCGGACAACAGGAAGCTGACCACGCCGGCGAGGTCGTCGGGTCTGCCCAGGCGGGTGGTCTTGCCGAAGGTCAGGAAGGCCTGCTGAAGTTGCTGGTCGTTCTGCCGCTCCTGGGTCTCGCCCATCACGAGGCCGGGCATGACCCCGTTGCTCCTGATGTTGTGCCGGCCCCAATTGACCGCTACGTGGCGGGTGAGGTGATTCACCGCGGCCTTGGACGCGCCGTAGGCGACGTGCATCGGGTCGCTGCCCAATGCCGCACCCGAGGATGTGTTGACGATGCTGCCGCCGCCGGCTTCGAGCAGATGCGGCAGAACCGCTCGGATCGTGCGGACGTAGCCCAGCAGGTTGACCTCCAATGTCCGGTGCCACACGTCGAGGTCGGTGTCCAGGATCGTGGTATCGCGTCCCAGGTTGTCCTCGGACAGGTCGGCGCCGACATTGTGCAGACCGTGCACCGCGCCGAATTCCGCGAGGGTCCGCTCGACGAAGTGGCGGGCCGACCTCTCATCGGCGAGGTCGAATTCGACGACGATGGCCGCGCCGCCCGCCTCGGTGATCTGTTCGGCGGTGGCTGTGGCCGCGTCGACGTTGATATCGCCGATCGCAACCCGCGCGCCTTCGTCGGCCAACCGTTTGGCGGTGGCCGCCCCTATCCCGGTAGCACCGCCGGCGATGCAGAAAGTCTTGCCCCGCAGTCCGCGCATCAGCAGTAACCAACCCCGATGTCAACCGAAAGTTGGCTTCCCGTCACGAATTTGGATTGATCGGAGGCCAGCCAGGCGACCGCGTCGGAGATGTCTTCTGGTTGCGCGATGCCGTCGGGCAACAACGGTTTGTGCATGCCGCGCAGGTGTGGGTAGGTGTCGGCCGCCGATTGCAGCGCCTCCCGCATCCGGCCGGTGCCCATCGGCGTGGCGACCGCTCCCGGGTTCAGACTGTTGACGCGGATGTTGTACCGGCCCAGCTCGGCGGCGAATCCGCGCGCCATGCCGACGACGGCGTGCTTGCTGGCCGTGTAGTGGATCATGAACGACTGCATCTTGATCCCCGCGGCGGAACCGATCAGGATGATCGATCCGCCACGGCCGGCGTCGATGAGGTGCTGGGCCCCGGCCATCACGGTGTTCCAGGTGCCGATCACATTGGTGTCGATGGTGTCGCGGAATGCCTGCGCGCTGATCTGATCCCAGGGCGCGGGGCTGCAGATCCCGGCGTTGGCGACGATGATGTCCAATCGGCCGAGTTCGCGCACGGCGGAGTCGACCGCTCCGCGCAGCGCGTCCAGATCGCGTACGTCCACCTCGGCAGTGATGACCTTCCGGCCGTTGTCCTGTACCAGCCGTGCGGTCTCGGCGAGGTCGGCCGGCGTCGGCGAGTCGTACGGCACGCTGGCCGGCAAGGGTCCGGCCAGATCCACCGCAATGACGTCGGCGCCGTTGGCGCTGAGCCGTACCGCATGTGCACGGCCCTGCCCCCGTGCCGCGCCGGTGATCAACGCCACGCGTCCCGAAAGTGGTCGAGCCATGGGGTCGCTCATCCCATCCACTGCCCGCCGGCGACATCGATGGTCTGCCCGCACATGTAGTCGGCGGCCTCGGACGCCAGGAACGCGACGACGTTGGCGGCTTCCTCGGGCAATGAAGCCCGGCCGAGCTGGACCTGGTGGGTGATCGCCTCGCGAATCGCGTCGCGGCCGGCGCGCTGCCGGTCATCCTGCGGGTCCAGCAGATACTGGCGCATCTCCGCCTTGATCATGATTCCCGGCGCCACGCCCAACACGTTGACTCCCCGCGGAGCCACCTCGTGGGCCAGGTTGCGAGTGAACCCGATGACGCCCGCCTTGCAGGAGTTGTAGACCACCAGACCGCGCTGCTGGATGCGGCCACCCACGGCTCCGATGTTGATGATCTTGCCCGACTGCTGCGGCAGCAGGTGCTGCAGCGCGGCGTGCGCGCCGTACATCATCATGGTCAAGCTGCCCAGCACGGTGTAGTCGATCTCCTGCTGGGTCTGCTTCTCAAAGGGACCGGCAGCCACCATCACCGGGTTATTCACCATGATGTCCAGCCCACCGAGCTCGGCGTAGGCCTGATCGACAGCCTGGTGCACCTGGTCCCACTGCGACATGTCGGCCTTGACCGGGACGGCGCGGACACCCCAGCGCTGTTCGACCTCCTGCGCGCGCCGCTGGACCTTTTCGAAGGTGCGACCGATCAGTGCCACATCTGCGCCGAGACCGCCGAGGCGGTGGGCAATGGCCTGGCCCAGCCCGTCACCACCAGCGCCGGTGACGAACGCCTTCTTGCCGGACAGGTCCATCAGGTCGGTAACCCGTTTACCGACGACGTGCTCCGGCAGTTGGTCCAATCCGAGTAGCTGCACCCAATCGGTCTCGACGTCCTGCGGCATTCAGACCCCACGTTCCACTCGACCAGACAGCTGCACCGGGCCGGCAACACCGGGCGGCTCACGCCGACGATATGACCGAAATGCGCAGCTCAGGTAATACCGATTCAGAAAACCAGTCATGCTCGATTTGTATGGCTGGTAGATGTGGAGGTGATGGACACTCATCGGCTCAAGTACTTCCTGCGGATAGCCGAAGAAGGTTCGATCACACGTGCCGCCACCGCCCTGGGCATCGCGCAGCCGGCCCTGAGTCGCCAGGTCCGGCTGCTCGAAGAAGATCTCGGCATCACGCTGTTCCAGCGGACGCGGCGAGGTGTGGTGCTGACCGAGGAGGGCGAGCGGCTGCGGGCGTCGACCGCCGCGCCGCTGCGTCAGTTGGAACTCGCCGTGCAATACGCCGGGTCCCCGCTGGCGCGGATCGAGCGTGGCCTGCTGCTCGGCGTGGTGCCTACCGCCGCCGGCGTGCTGGCGGCTCCGCTGTCGGGCGGTCTTGCCGCGGCGTTTCCCAACGTCCACATCCACCTGGCGGTCGCCGACACCGACGATCTGGTGCAGCGGATGCTCCATGGCGCGATCGACCTCGCGGTGATCAATCCGGTGCCCGACGACCGGCTGTTCTTCCGTCCACTGCTGGTCGAAGAGCTGGTGCTGGTGGGCGGTCCCGCATCCGGGTTGGCACCGGACGTCCCGGTCCGGTTCACCGAACTGGCCACTATGCCGCTGGTGCTGCCCGGTGCGCCCACCGGGATCCGCAACACCTTGGAGAACACCGCGTTGCGTCTCAAAGTCACTGTGACAGCCCGCTTTTCGACGGACTCGCCCGACGTGGCGAAGTCATTGGTCGGGGCGGGGCTGGCGCATGCGGTGTTGCCGCTGTCGGCCTGCGGCGCGGAGGTAAGGGCCGGCCTGCTGCGGTATGCACCGATCTGCGAACCGGAGATCAGTCATCAGCTCGGTGTCGCGGCCACTGCTGCGCTCGAGGTGCCCCGCGAGTTCGCCGCGAAGGTCGGGGTGCTACTGCGCGACGAGGTCACGCGACTGGTCAAATCCGGCCGCTGGCCGGCGCGCGTCGTGCCGTCCGCGGCCTGGGATCCGAATTTCGCAGAGCCGCAACAATTGAGAGAAAGGGAGACACGATGACCATCAACGTCGTCGATGCCGGACCACGGCGGGTCAGTCGATCGGTGGAGGTTGCCGCCCCGGCGACCGAACTGTTCGAGATGGCAGCCGATCCCCGGCGTCACAGTGAACTCGACGGATCCGGCACGGTTCGCGACAACATCAAGACGCCGGCCAATCTTGTTGAGGGATCTAAGTTTTCGACCCATATGAAGATGCTGGGCGTGCCATACCGCATCACCAGCACGGTGACCGTGCTGGAACCGGACAAGGTGGTCGAATGGCGTCATCCGCTGGGGCACCGGTGGCGTTGGGAGTTCGAGGCACTCTCCCCGACGCTGACCCGGGTCACCGAGACTTTCGACTACCACAGCGCCGGAACGCTGAAGAACAAGCTGAAGTACTACGAGCGGATGGGCTTCGCGAAATCCAACGCGACCGGTATCGAGGCAACGCTCACCAAGCTGCGCGACCGCTACGCCTGATCGCCGCAGCACCGAGTGTGCGTCTCACGACACCTGCCCGGGGCGACGCGCCATGTTGTGAGATGGGCGGCCGGTCCCTGGTCGCAGCGACTATTCCCCGAACCCGGCCGGAGGCGGCGCCGGCGCCGGACCCGGCGCGCCGACCCGACTGGCCGCGAACGCGGCACCCTGATCGATCGCCGCCGCATCGTCGGCGTAGGAGTTGTGGGCGGCGAAGTTGACGCCTTCGGAGCAAACCGGGTCGTCGATGGCGCAGATCTTCAGCGTCTTGGCCTGGTACAGCGGTCCGATCGCCACCTGCGGCTGACCGAGGAACTCCATGGCCCGCGCATTCGGCGTCCCGAACAACACCACCGCGGCGACGTGATCAGCCACCCCGGGGTCCAGCGGTTTGGGCACCGTGGCGGGGTCGACCCCGTCGGGCACCCGGGCCGACGTGACGAAGCCCATCACGGCCGCGCCCTGGGAGAAGCCGGAGAGCACCATCTTGGTCTTCGGGCACGCACCTGCCATCGAGTTGACGTGCGCACCGGCATCCCGGACGCCATCGATCCCGGTGGCCCATTCGTCGCTGGCGGGGTAGTTGACCGAGTACACGTCCATCGACTGCGCACCGATCCGGGGCCGCAGAGAATCCACGAACGCCTGACCCGTGGCGCCCAAACCGTCTTCCCCGGTACCCCTGGCGTACACCACCTGCACATCCGGGCACGGCGGCGCCGCCGACGCGGACGGTATGACGGGCATGAATATTGCCGAACTCACCCCTGCGGCTACGGCAGCCGCGGACCCCAGAACACGCGAAATCATGGGCATTATTTTTCCCTCCTCACCGCATCCCAAACCAATGCAAGCGTAACGACGACGAGAAATTTTAGCGGCTCGACCGGTACCTAGCGAGCCGGTGGGGTGTGCCTGCACCTGCGGTAATGCTGTGTCGCGTAGCCGGCAGACTCTGGTCACCGTTCGGTCGGGATGCCAAAGAGAGTGCCTTTGAGCAATTGTTTGATCGACTCCAGGGTGGCGTCGTATGCCTGCGGCGACAGCCGCGCGGCCTGCTCGGACAGGCCTCGGGTGAGCGCGCACACGGCTTCGGTCGCGGCGGTCGTGCTGGTGCTCGGAGACAGCGTGCCGCGGCTTCGGGCGTCGTCGATGATCTCGGTGACGACGTCGCGCAGTGCCCTGGATCCCGGGTACTGCGGGCCTTCGGGACGCGACTGCGTGGTGCCCTGCGCACGGGTGGCCTGCAGAAATCCGGCCAAGGCGGGGTAGTCGCGCATCAGAGCCTTGGACTCGTCCAGTACCGCCTCGAGTCGGTCGACGATCTCGTCGGACCGGGCAGCGGCGTCGCGCAGCCGCGGCAGGACGATCTGCTCGATCTCTTCCCCGGTCGCTCGGATCAGTTCGGCCTTATTGGGGAAGTAGTGATAGAGGCTGCCGCTGGTCATGTTGGCGGCGCGGGCGATCTCGCGAATGGATGCCTGGGAGTAGCCGGTCGTGGCCACACACTTCATCGTCGCGTGGATGATTCGCCGACGGGTCTGCTCGCCGCTGGCGCCGACCGGCCGACCGAGTGGGGAAGAGCCGCCAGTCACGCCAGGTACCGCCGCGGACACCGGAAATAATTGATCGGTCGAATATATTCGACCGATGTGCCGCGTTCGGTGCAGCACCTGCGAGTGGCCGATCGGGCCGGTGAGGACACGAGACGCATGGCCCGCACGCAGCTGGGGCGTCCGGCCGGCGCCAGCGGCGAACAGACTCGGCAGCGGGTCATCCTGGCAACGATGAAGTGTGTGGCCGAGGTGGGATACTCCCGGGCGACGATCCGCCAGATCGCACAGTTGGCGCACGTGACAAGTGCCAGCCTGTACAACTATTTTCCGAACAAATCGGACTTGATCAGGGCGACCATCGCGACCCGGTCCGAAACCGCGATGCCACGGTTACGCCGCGCCGCCGCAGCCGCGGGCACCGTCGTCGACCGCATTACAGCAGTGCTCGAGGAGTGTGGAGAGCTACTGCGGGACTACCCCGACCTGGCTGCTTTCGAGTGGGCGATTCGGGCCGAGAACATCGGCAGCGATGGCGCCTCCGGTGACACGCGCCCGGGGTTCGAGTCGGTCCGCGACATTCTCGCCGACATCGTCGGCGATGCACACCAGAACGGAGAGCTCGGGCCGGACCCCGATCCGCAGGCCGTGCTGGAGGCTGTCTACGCGCTGATCTACGGGTTGACCGAACTGGCAGCCACCCTGGCGCCGGCGGATTTCCACGATGCGCTCGGCGCGTCCAAGGTCCTGGTCGCCGGGGCACTCTTCGGCAGCAGCAGCTCTGATGCGATCAACTGATTGATTGCAGCGTCGGGCGAATCCTGGAGCGGGGCCGAACCTATTGCCCGAGATTCACGCCGCCTGAAGTGATCGACTGATCAATTAATTTCCTGTTTCCGGTCCCTGAACGGCGCGTTCCATTTACGATCAATCGATTGATTATATGAGCGGTGGACGGAGGCGGCCATGTCGTACGTGGTAACGGCACCGGAGTTGTTGTCGGCGGCAGCAACTCAATTAGGGCGCGTCGGGTTGGCCCTCGCAGTGGCGAACGCCGCCGCGGCGCTACCAACTGCCGGGATACCGGCCGCGGCCAACGATGAGGTGTCGACCGCGGTGGCAGCCCTGTTCGCCCAGCATGGTCGCGAGTATCAACTCCTGAGCGCGCAGGTCGGAGCGTTCCATACCCGGTTCGTCGAGTTGCTGGGTTCGGGGGCGGGCGCGTACGCAACGGCCGAGACAAACAACGCGGCCGCACTGGCATTGGACCTGGTCAACGTACCCACCCGAACTCTGCTGGGTCGCCCGTTGGTCGGCACCGGCACGGATGGCCTGCCCGGCACTGGACAGGACGGCGGCGCGGGCGGACTGCTGTACGGCGACGGCGGCGACGGTGGCTCGGGCGCCGCCGGTCACGCGGGCGGCCGCGGTGGCAGCGCCGGATTGATCGGACGCGGTGGCGCCGGTGGTCAGGGTGGCGCGGCTGTCGATGCCACGGCTGCGGCTCCTGCCGGTGGTCGCGGCGGTGACGGCGGTTGGCTTTCCGGTGACGGTGGCGTCGGTGGCCGCGGCGGCACCGGCCAGATTCCGGGCGCGGGTGGCGCTGGCGGGTCCGGTGGGTTGCTGGGTGCTGACGGTGCCGCCGGGGCGTCGGGAGCCACAGCGACGAACCCTGGATCCCCGACCGATCCCGGCACCCCGAGCGAACCACCGCGGCCGAATGCCGTGGCGGCGGCCCGCGACGGTGACCTGGTTTCGTCGAACGGCGGAACCGTCACCGACGCCAATCTGACCGAGATCTCCGGCATCGATGCGGGCATCAACAACCCGGACGTCTACTGGGTGCACAACGATTCCGGGGACACCGCGCGCATCTTCGCGATCGACGCCAAGACCGGCCAGACGCTGGCCACCTACCAACTCAGTGGAGCAACCGCCAACGACTGGGAGGACATCGAGGTGGCCAAGGGGCCGGACGGCAAGTCCTACATCTATGTCGGCGACATCGGCGACAACGGTCAATCACGAAGCAGCGTAACCATTTACCGTGTCGAGGAGCCGATCGTCACCGGCACCGCGAACAACCCGACGAACACGACGCTGACCGGCGTCCAGCAGCAGAAACTGGTTTACCCGAACGGGCTGAAACTGAATTCCGAAGCGCTGGCGGTCGATCCGGTCCACCACAACATGTTGCTCATCGAGAAGACTGACGGAGACGTCTCCCGGGTGTATTCGACACCGGACAGCGGGTGGAGCACCGCTGGCGCCAACCCGGCCACCAGGACACTGACACAAGTTGCCACACTGAACCTTTCGGCGGCTGACGAACAACTCGTCACCAGCGCTGACTTCTCGCCGGACGGGTCGCAGTTGGCGGTGCGCACCTACGACGACGTGCTGTTATGGGACCGCAGCACCGGCAGCAGCTCCTGGTCACCGTTCAGCGAGCAACCGGTGGAGGGGCCGGTCGCGGCCGAACGGCAGGGTGAGGCGATCGCATTCCACCCCGATGGACGGGGATACGTGACCATCAGCGAGTATGCCGGTCAAACTCTGCACGAATACCACGAACGGTAGTCAGGTTCGCTGGGCTGTCAGCGGTTCCCGGCCTTGAGGGCAGCAACTACCCCGCCGTCGACCAGCAGGTCGGCGCCGGTGATGAAAGATGCCTGGGGGCCGAGCAGAAATGCGGCCGCGGCCGCGATGTCGTCGGGAGTGCCGATGCGGCCGGTGCCCGACATCGCGATCATCGCCCGCATACCGTCACCGACCGCGGATGCCAACTCTTCCTGACCCATGGGAGTGGAGATGATGCCCGGGCTGATCGAGTTGATCCGCGCACCGCGTTCGCCCCATTGTGCGCTGGCAGCTCGGACCCGAATGAGGTTGGCCTGCTTGGCGATCGGATAGGCAAACGTGGATTCGGTGACGCTGCTGATGAATTCGAGGTCCAGCAACTCCGCGGGCGGATTGTGCGCCAACGCCTTTTCCTGGTCTGCGGTCAACGGCGGGAAGAGGTGGCCGGCCATGCTGGCGATCACCACGCCGGCCCCGCCCGGCGCGATCACTTCGCCGAATTCCTGCAGCACCAGGGCGACACCGAGCAGATCGACGGCCATCACCGCCTGTGCCGAAGCCTGTGCCGGGGACAGGCCGGCGGTGTGCGCCAACTGGGTAACGGTGCCGAGGGAGGCGGCGAAGTCGGCGAGTGCGTGCACTGACTCCGCGGCCGACACGTCGACGCGTTGGCTCTGCACCTCGTACCCATCCGCGACCAGCGCGTCGGTCACCGAGCTCAGGGTGGCGTCGTTGTTATCGGCCAGCAGTACCGTCTTGCCCGGACCGAGCCGCCGGGCGATGGCCTGACCCATGCCGCCCACGCCGACCACGACCAGCACTTCCCGGTACTGACTCATTGCATCTCCTCTGCGCACGTCCTGACTAAAACGTCCCCAGGCGAAGAATAGGGTGGTCGAGCGGTTAGGTTGGCTGCGTGTCGGCGGAACGACCGTGGAACATCAACATCCACTACGACTCTTTGGTCGATGCGACCGTCCCGCCCACCGCGCGCCAGGTGCTCGACGTCGGGTGCGGTGACGGCTTTCTGGCCGCCCGCCTGGCCGCTCGAATACCCGAGGTCTCCGCGATCGACATCGACGCTCCCGTACTGGGGCGTGCCCGGGCTCGCTTTGCCGGTACTTCGGTCCGCTGGACACATGCAGACGTCATGACGGCCGATCTGCCCGGGTTCGACGCCGTGGTGTCCAACGCCGCCCTGCACCACATCGACGACACCCGAGCCGCGCTGGCAAGATTGGCGAGCCTGGTGCGACCCGGCGGAACGCTGGCCGTGGTCAGCTTCGTCAAACCTGCCCTGCGAGAAAGTTTGTGGCACCTGACCAGCTGGGTGGCCTGCGCGGTCGTCAACCGGGTCAAGGGAAAATGGGAGCACACCGCGCCGATCAAATGGCCTCCGCCGGATACGTTTTCGCAGCTGCGCACGCACGTTCGCGCGGTGCTCCCCGGAGCCCGCGTCCGCCGGCTGCTCTACGGACGGGTGCTGATCAGCTGGCAGGCTAGTGCGGATGTGTGCCCATCGCCGCAGCGCTGGCCTGCGCCATCAGGTTGACCGCCTGGTTGCGCGTCAGCGATCCGAGCATCTGCATCGCCGCGCGCATGTCTTCACCGACGATCCAGGTCGGACCGTTCGTCAGGTTGTCGAACGCTTCGCTGATCACCTCGTCGACAGGGGCCGCGCCGGGTGGCATGTCGTCGGCCGATGTGATCTGACCGCGGCGGTATTCGAGTTCGCGCAGTGCGGGGGTGTCGGTCTTACCCAGGATGAAGCCCAGGACGTCAATGCCTTTGCCGTGCAGTTCAGCCCATAACGCCTCGGCGAAGACCATATCGAATGCCTTGGAGGCGCCGTAGGCGACCATGTTGGGTGCGCCGGCGAATCCGGCGCCCGATCCGAAGAGGACGATGCCGCCGCGCCCCCGCTCGACCATCGCCGGAGCGAAGTGGTGGCACAGCTGCATCGGCACCATGCAGTTGCGGTGCACCATCGACTCCGCGGCCTCGACCGAGTTGGCCAGGAACGGCTCGAAATTCGGGTCGGCGCCCGCGCAGTACACCAGGAAGCCGATCTCCAGATCACTGGTGGCTTCGGCGATGATGGTCGCCGCGTGCGGTTGCGCGAGATTGACTGCCAGAGTCCGCGTTTGCGCGTGAGTCGCCGAATTAATCTGTGCGGCAACTTGATCCAGCACGTCCCGGCGCCGCGCCAGCAGCACGACGTTGACCCCGCGCTGTGCCAGGCCCATGGCGAACGCGGCACCCACGCCGTCGGATGCGCCCGCGACCAATGCCCACGGGCCGTACTTCGCGGCGAAGCTCATCGGCACTCCTAGCTCACCGCGGTGATGCGCACCGACGTGAATTGGCGCTTCGATATGCGCCAGCCTTCGTTCGTGCGGACGAGCACATCGTCGTAGAAGCCGACCGCGTTGACACCACCCTGGTTGTCGGCCGCCATGATCAGGCCGTCGATGTAGGTGCGGGCCTCGGCGCGGTCACCCTCGACGGTGATCGCGATGTTGCTCAGCCGGTGCAACGTGTATCCGGCCATCGCGTGCGCCAGTTCCATGAACTCCGCGACCGCGGAAGCGCTCGTCCAGGTGCCGATCCCGCCGTAGTCCACGTCGCACTCGGCGGCGAAAACCGTGCCGAGTAGCTGCCATTGGCGCCGGTCGATGGCCGTGGCATAACGCACCAACAGCTCCGAAATATCCTGGCGGTCTTCGCGTTCAGTCATTTGACGGCTCCGTTGGGATGAACCACGATCCGGGGCGGACCATCGGATCGGCGGGCGAGGTCGAGCGCGTCGGGCACTTCGTCGAGGGTGATGACCTTGCCCACGCTGGGTAATGGGTCGAGTCGTCCCGAGACGATCGCCTCGAGCGTGCCGTACCAGTCCTGCGGATGTGGGCCGCCACCGAATTGAATGGTGACCCCTTGCCGGGTGGCAGTGGTGATGTCCAGGGTGTCGCCGGTGTACCAGCCGCCGGCGCAATAGATCCGGGTGCCGAATTCGGCATCTTCGACGAGCCGCTGAATAAGGCCGGGGGCGCCGACACACTCGAAAATGACTGCCGGCCCGGGCAATCCGCGCTGACTGCGAATCTCGCGGAATGCGTCGAACGCCGACTGCTCGGCGGGGTCGACCACAACGTGGGCACCGAATCCGTTCCGGGCCAGTTCGCGTCGTTCGGCCTTGAAGTCGGACACGACGATCGGCTCCAGGCCGCGACTCGCCAGGGCGGCAACGGCAGACAACCCGACCGCGCCGGCACCGACGACGATCGGGACTTCACCGGGCGCGACGGCCGCCGACCGCACATAGAATTCGCCGACGGCGAAGGCATCGGTGAGCGCGATTGCGTCACTGGAGATTTCACTGTCGACAGGTTTGGCAGCTGCCTCGGAGACCACCAGCAGTTCACCGAAGCTGCCCTGCGCTTCAGGATGCTGGCCGATGATGCGCATGCCTCCGGCACCGCCGTCCACCAGGCGGACCGGCATGGCCGTTACGCGGGTGCCGAGCGCACACTGATCCGAACAGTCGGGTCCGAGCTCGATTACTTTGCCGACGAACTCGTGACCGAGCACCACGTCCCGGTCGGCGTCGTAAAGCGATCGGCCGGTGGGGTCGTTGACGCCCAATTCCGGGTGATCCATGAAGTGCACGTCGGAGGCGCAGATCGCGGTACTGAGCGTCCGCAACAACAGCTCCCCGCGGCCGGGCCGGGGGTCGGCGGTATCGCGCACTTCCAACTTGCCGCCACGCAATACCACTGCCCGCATCGCCACAGACCCTCTTCCTGATTTTCGAACATTCGAGATACAGCCCCGAATGTTCAACGACTCACTCTATGGAACGGGGGTTCTTGCCGTCGAATGGTTCGATGCCGAGGAGCCGGTGGTGTCGCAAGGACGTAAAGCCGCGGCACGGATCCGCTTGCGTTGTCTGCTACCCACATTGAATGATCTGCGCATGCCGGCGTCGGACCGGTCGCACACCGGCCCCGAAGGAGCGCGCGTGACCAAAGCCAGGAACCGTGCCCTGAACCGGTGGGAGTTGATCACCTGCGCGTTCGCCGGCCACGCCACCTACGCCCCCGACGACGAGGCGCTGGCCGACCGGCTGCATGCCAAGACCAACCTTGGCGACGTGTGGCGCTGCCTGCGCTGTGGTGATTTCGCGCTCGGCGAGCCGCACGGTCGCGGGCGCCCGGAGGACGCGCCGTTGATCATGCGCGGCAAGGCCCTGCGTCAAGCCATCATCATCCGTGCGCTGGCCGTCGAAAGACTCGGGCGCGCTGTGATTCTGGGTCTGGCTGCGTGGGCGGTCTGGACGTTTCGCGGATCGCGCGGAGCCATTCAGGCCACCCTCGATCGCGACTTGCCGATCTTTCGCGCCGCCGGCTTCAAGGTCGATCAGATGTCGGCCATCCACGAGCTGGAAAAGGCCTTGGCGGCAAAGCCTTCCACGCTGGCGCTGATCACCTGCCTGCTCGCCGCATACGCCGTGCTGCAAATCGTGGAAGGCATCGGCCTCTGGTTGCTCAAACGTTGGGGCGAGTACTTCGCGGTGGTGGCTACGTCTGTCTTTCTGCCGCTGGAGATTCACGACCTGCTCAAGGGAGTGACCACCACCAGGGTGGCCACCCTGACCATCAACATTGCCGCCGTCCTGTACCTGGTGATCTCCAAGCGCTTGTTCGGGGCGCGGGGCGGGCGCCGCGCCTACGACGAGGAATTGCACGGCGAGCAATTGTTGGACCTCGAACGTGCTGCGATGACGGCTTCCTGAATACCGCCGAGTGACCAAGACGACACTGACTTGACTCGAGTTTAGTCAGCGGTGAGGATGGTCGCTGTGACCGAGACAACCTGCGATACCCGACGAGCCGGGCGAACCCGGACCATCGAATGGGCCGATCCGCTGGAGCCGGCCAACGCGGCGCGCAACCGCAGCGGGCTGGACTTCCTCAAGGCCATGGTCGACGGCGAAGTGGCGCCGCCGCCGGTGATGACGACGATCGGTGCGCAACTGGAGGCTGTCTCAGAAGGGACCGCCGTCTTCACCATGACGCCGGCCGAATTCCACTACAACCCGATCGGTTCCGTCCACGGTGGCATGTATTGCACGCTGCTGGACTCGGCCGCCGCCTGTGCGGTCCACAGCATGCTGCCGGCCGGCGTCGCCTACACCAGCCTCGATCTGTCGGTGCGCTTCATCGGCGCCATCAGCGTCGACACCGGACCGGTGCGGGCCACCGGAACCGTCAAACACCTCGGCCGCCGTACCGCGCTCGCCGAAGCGGTGCTGACCAGCGGCACCGGCAAGCTGTTGGCCACGGCGACCAGCAACTGTCTGATCATCCATCCGTAATCGATTGCAGCACAACAGGACAGACATGAACTTAGCGGGCCAGCTAGCTGATCGGGACCGTTGGGCGGCGGCGGACTGGTGCCCGATGGAACACGCGCTGCAGCTGATCGGCACCCGTTCAGCGATGGTGTTGCTACGGGAGGCGTTCTTCGGTGAACGGCGCTTCGACGATCTGGCGCGCCGCGCCGGGGTGACCGAACAGATCGCGGCCAAACGGCTGCGCCAACTCGTCGACGCGGGCCTGCTGGAAAAGCGGCCCTATCAACAGCCGGGCCAGCGCACCCGTTACGAATACGTGCTTACCGAGCGTGGCCGCGCCCTGTTCCCGGTGCTCGTCAGCCTGATCGAATTCGGCAGACTGCTGCAGGGCGAGGCCGGTGCGATGGAGCTCGTCCACGACGGCTGCGGTGCGGCCGTGGCACCGCACGTCCGGTGTACAGCGGGTCACGACGTTTCGTTGGCTGACACGACAGTGCGCATTGCGAAGCGCGGAAGCCGCATGGTGTGACGTCGCGGCCCGCCCCGCGCAGTTGTGCCGGATCCCACACAGCCGGTTCTCTCGTTGTTCACCTGAGGGCGGCCATGATGTAAAGGGGACAGACTGCAATTCAACAAGTGACTCATCCGCCGCACCGACCCGGCACTCGCCGAGGACAACACGAGTCGCACTGACGAGGGACCACTGCCGTGACAGCACTACACAACTGGATGAATCCGGGCCCCAGTGGCGCTGACATCGTCGCACCCATCAAGGCGCGGGCCTGCCACGCGTGGCACGCCGTGCGGCGCAGCCAACCGAGCCGGTCGGCCAGCGCTTTCCGCTTGATGGAGCGGGGCGCCGAGCGCTGCTGAGATACCGGGTACGGTCAGCAGATGGCCCTCCCACCAGCCGGTAAGGACCGCGCCGCGATCGTCACCGGTGCCTCGTCGGGTATCGGCGAGCAGCTCGCCCAGATCCTGTCGAAACGCGGCTATCAGGTGGTGTTGGTGGCGCGCAGCGCCGACCGCCTCGAAGAGATCGCCGCCCGATTGGGCGCATCGGCGCATCCACTGCCCGCCGACCTGTCCGATCGCACCGACCGGGCTAGCCTGCTGGACCGCGTCACCGCCCTCGGCCTGACCCCTGACATCCTGATCAACAACGCCGGGCTGTCCACCACGGGCGTCGTCGCGAAATCCGACCCCGAGCAGGAACTCAACCTGGTCGAGGTCGACGTCGCCGCTGTCGTCGACCTGTGCAGCCGGTTCCTGCCGGGCATGGTGGACCGCCATCGCGGCGCCATCCTCAACGTGGCCTCGGTGGCCGCGTTCGGGCCGCTGCCGGGGCAAGCAGCCTACGGCGCGGCCAAGGCGTTCGTGCTGTCCTACTCCCACAGCCTGCGGGGTGAATTGACGGGCACCGGCGTCTCGGTGACGGCGCTGTGCCCCGGCCCGGTGGACACCGGCTTCGGCGAAGCGGCCGGATTCTCCAAGGAAGAGGCCGACGCGGCGTTACCTCGGGTGATGTGGGTCCCGGCCGATAAGGTGGCGCAGGCCGGAATCGACGGGCTGGCCGCCGGCAAGGCCGTCGTCGTACCGGGTCTGGTCAACCGGATCTCGTCCGGACTGTTCCGGATCGCACCACCGGAGTGGATGCTGCCGCTGCTCACCCGCAGTCATCCTGCGCTCAAGCGCTGAACTAGCCGGTGCGGTCGCTCTCGCTGGCGGCGCGCAGCAGATCGTCGCGCGCCCGGGCCACCCGGGAGCGGACGGTACCGACCGGACACCCGGCCACCTCGGCTGCTTCGTCGTAGGACAGCCCGAGGATCTGGGTCAGCACCAGGGCCTCGCGCCGTTTGGGGTCGAGTCCGTCGATCAATATCCGGATCTCCACCATGTTCTCGATCCGGTTGCCGCGCGGGCCCGCCGCCTGGCCGGCGGCGAGCGCCGTGTCGAGATCGACCACGTGAGTGGTGCGCGGCCGGCTCGTGTTGTGCCGGATCTGATCGACCACGACGCGACGCGCGATCGACAGCAACCAGGTGCGGGCGGTGGAACGCCCGGCGAAGCGCGGCAGCGCGCCGATCGCCCGCAGGAACGTCTCCTGCGTCAGATCGTCGGCGCTGGCGGGATCGGTGAGATAAGCGACCATCCGCCACACGTCGCGCTGGGTGGCCTGGATGAACTGCGTGAGCGCGGCCTGGTCGCCTCGTCCGGCGCACTTGGCGAGCTGGGTGATCTGGTCGTCGTCGCCACCTGTCGCCACGGATGTTGAGAATAGGGCATAACTTCCACGACGAGGTGGGAACTAGCGGGCTGGTTGCTACGACTGATCTAGTCGGAACGGATTTTCACGAGATGAGGACCCACGATGACGGCGACGACCGCCCCCACTGAGGCGCACCCAGAGCTCGAGGTCGTCCGACTCGACATCACCGGGATGTCGTGCGTCGCCTGCGCTCACCGAGTGAAATCGACTCTGAACAAACTGCCCGGCGTGCGTGCCTCGGTCAACTTCGCGACCCGGGTCGCGACCGTCGAATCCGGTGAGAACGTCACGGCTGACCAGCTGTGCGAGGCGGTCCGCGCTGCGGGGTATGACGCCGAGGTGCGCCGCGGCGGTGACCTCGGCAGCGACCCCGAGGCCGACCGTGCGCGATATCTGTTCATCCGGTTGGCGGTCGCCGCCGTGTGCTTTGTCCCGCTGGCGCACCTGTCGGTGTTGTTCGCGGTACTGCCCAGCTCCCGTTTCACCGGCTGGGAGTGGGTGCTGACCGGGTTGGCCCTGCCGGTGGTGCTGTGGGCGGCGTGGCCGTTCCACCGCATCGCGCTGCGCAACGCGATGCACGGCGGCGCGTCGATGGAGACGTTGATCTCCGTGGGCATCACGGCCGCCACCATCTGGTCGTTCTATACCGTCTTCAGCGTCCACCCGACCACCGAGCGGCGGGGTGTCTGGCAGGCACTGCTGGGCAGTGACGCGATCTACTTCGAAGTCGCCGCAGGCGTGACGGTGTTTGTATTGGCGGGCCGCTACTTCGAAGCCCGGGCGAAGTCGCGGGCCGGCGGCGCCCTGCGGGCGCTGGCCGCGCTCAGCGCCAAGGATGTAGCGGTGCTGCAGGCTGACGGGTCGGAATCGGTCATTCCCGCAGACGAGCTGCAAGAGCAGCAGCGCTTCGTTGTCCGCCCCGGTCAGACGATCGCCGCCGACGGACTCGTCGTCGAAGGGTCCGCCGCGGTGGACATCAGCGCGATGACCGGCGAGGCCAAACCGGTGCGGGCGCGTCCCGGATCGCAGGTCGTCGGCGGCACGACGGTGCTCGACGGAAGGCTGATCGTGGAGGCGGCTGCGGTGGGCGCCGATACCCAGTTCGCCGGCATGGTCCGGTTGGTCGAACAGGCGCAGGCGCAGAAGGCCGAGGCGCAACGACTCGCCGACCGGATCGCCTCGGTGTTCGTGCCGTGCGTGTTCGCGATCGCGGCCCTGACCGCCGCTGGTTGGCTGATCACTGGCGGACGGCTCGATCAGGCTTTCTCAGCCACCCTGGCCGTGCTGGTCATCGCCTGCCCGTGTGCGCTGGGCCTGGCCACCCCGACAGCGATGATGGTGGCGTCCGGTCGTGGCGCCCAACTCGGCATCTTCATCAAGGGCCACCAGTCGTTGGAGGCCAGCCGCGCTGTCGACACAGTCGTATTCGACAAGACCGGCACGTTGACGACGGGCCACTTGACGGTCGGCGCGGTGACCGTGGCGCCGGGCTGGGACGCCGACGAGGTACGCGAGCTGGCGGCGGCAGTGGAGGCAGCGTCCGAACACGCGGTCGGGCTGGCGATCGCGGCATCGGCAGCCCAACTTCAACCGGTCAGCGACTTCCGTGCGGTGCCCGGTCGTGGCGTCAGCGGCAGTGTGGCCGGCCGCAAAGTGCGAGTCGGCAAACCGTCGTGGATCGGCGCCCCGGGACCGGAAACCGTCCTCACCGCGGCTCGGCGCAGCGCCGAATCACGGGGCGAGACAGCGGTTCTCGTCGAAGTCGACGGTGTGCCCTGCGGTGTCATCGCGGTGGGTGACACCGTCAAGGACTCGGCGGCCGGCGCGGTCGCCACCCTGCACGAGCGGGGCTATCGGACGGTGTTGTTGACCGGAGACAACCCGGCAGCAGCGGCCGCGGTGGCCGCTCGCGTCGGCCTGGACGAGGTGATCGCCGACATCCTGCCCGAAGGCAAGGTCGACGTGATCGAGCAGCTGCGTGAGCGCGGGCACGTGGTGGCCATGGTGGGCGACGGCATCAACGACGGACCGGCACTGGCGTGCGCCGATCTGGGTATGGCGATGGGACGTGGCACCGACGTCGCGATCGGTGCGGCTGACGTCATCTTGGTGCGCGACGACCTCGAAGTGGTGCCCTTGGCGCTGGATCTGGCTGCGGCGACGATGCGCACCATCAGAGTCAACATGATCTGGGCGTTCGGCTACAACATCGCCGCGATCCCGATCGCCGCGGCCGGGCTGCTCAACCCGCTGATCGCCGGGGGAGCGATGGCGTTCTCGTCGTTCTTCGTGGTGTCAAACAGCCTGCGGCTGCGCAACTTCGGCGTGGGCCGCCGACCGAAAGGCTAGGCCGCCCCGTCCGTCGGCCACAGGTGACCGCGCCGGCGGCCGCGAGATGCGTTGTCGGGCAACACAATCTCCGGCTCTGTTGCGATATCTGATGGCGCCGGCCGGGGAGTCTGGTGGCTTCGCCACACCATGATCGCGAGGACGGCGCCAAGAAGCACCGGACCGTGGGTCAGCATCCGCGCGGCGGTGACGGCACCGGACAGGGCGTCGGCCACCACATAGCCGGTCAGCACACCGACGAACACCGTCAGCACGCCGGCGAGACCGGCAGCGGCACGCGGCCACAACGCCGCACCCATCATCGAAACCGCAAGTGCGACCGACCACGACGTCGACTCGTTGACCAGGTGGCTGCCCGGGTTGCCACCGTGATCGTGACCCAATCCGACACTCAGGCCCAGGGCCTGTGCGACGGCCAGGATCAGCTGAACCAGGCCGACACTGAGCAAAGCCCAACGCTGCCAAGCCATTCGGGCCCGTCGGGGCCGGGGGATGCGGTCGGGCCCGAACGGGCCCAGTGGTGTGATCACCGGCCGGGACTGGACCAGGCGCCGCAGCAGTTCGGCCTGGTCGCCTGCCTGCTCGTACCAGGCTCGACAGGCAGCGCACTCGCCCAGGTGCTCGTCGACGCGCGCCGAAGGTACCGGCTCCCGCTCCCCGTCGATGCGAGCCGACAAGGCTTCGCGGGCCACCTCGCAATCCATGTTTCTATAGTCGCGCAACGGCGGCGAATAATTCCCGGTGCACCCGTACTTTTCCGCCGGTAGTCAAACCGGTCAACCGAATTCGACGAGTGTGGTCGGAGCCCGCAAGCGGCGCAGCGCAGACAGCCGGTAAGCCAGCGGGACGACGCTCCGCAGCAGCCTGCCCCGCCCCGGGGGCGCCGGCAACTCACGCACCGAGCGGACACCGGCCACCGCGCGCAAGTCGTCGTAGTTGTCGGCAGTGAACCAGAACGGCATCGGCGGCGCCGTGTAGTACTTGCTGAGCTTGAACCCCCGCCGCCGCGAATACACGCTCAGCAACCACGGGATGCTGTCGAAAACCAGCCGGCCACCGGGAAAACGGTGGGCGCACGCCGCAATCAGGGCAAACACCGCGTCGCGGTCGAGATACTGGAACAATCCCTCGGCGGTGATCAGCACACCGTCGGTGTCGCCGACCTGATCCATCCAGGAGTGGTCGAGCGCGGACTGAGCACAGTACCGCAGCCGGTCGCAGGCGGGCAGCAGTTGCCGGCGCAACTGCACGATCGGCTCCAGGTCCACCGAGATCCAGTTCAGTTCGCCGTTGTCGAGACGCCAGAAGCTCGTTTGCAGTCCCTCTGCCAGTGCGACGACGGTGGCGCGCGGATGCGCGGCCAGGAATTGGCGTGAAACATCGTCGAATGCCACGGCGCGCAACGCAGTGGCTTGATGGGTACGGCCGAAGTTCTCGTAGTCGTAGTCGATGCTGTCCCGCAGCTCGATCGCCATCGGGTCGTCGATGATGCCGTCGGGCCGGGCGGCCTCACTCGCTCGCTGATGCAGCGTGATGAGTGCGGTCTCGGAGATCCCGTCGAGGTGACGGCCGTCGACGACTGGCATGGATCTGACTGTACTGACCTGCGCACGAGGGTCCTGCTCCAATTGAGCGCCGCGGGAACTTTCCGCCGGCCCACAACGACTACACCTCCGACACGCGCGAGAAGGAGGTGGACGCCTGACCGGCCCGATATGGATGGCGATGCCTCCGGAGGTGCATGCGGCCCTGTTGAGCGCCGGGCCGGGCCCGGGTTCGCTGCTGGCCGCCGCAGCCCAGTGGCAGGGGCTCAGCATCCAGTACAGCAATACCGCAGCCGAGTTGAGCCAGCTGCTCGCCGAGGTCCAGGACAGCTGGCAGGGCAGTAGTGCGGCCACATATGTGGCCGCACACGGCCCCTACCTCGCCTGGTTGGAGCAAGCCGCGGCCGACAGTGCGGCGTCCGCCACGCAACACGACGCAGCGGCCGCGGCCTACAGCAGCGCCCTAGCCACCATGCCCACCCTGGTGGAACTGGCCGCCAACCACACGGTGCACGGCGTGCTGCTGGCCACCAACTTCTTCGGTATCAACACCATTCCCATCGCCGTCAACGAAGCCGATTACGTCCGGATGTGGATTCAGGCTGCCGACACCATGGCGGTCTACCAGACCATCACCGAAACCGCGATGGCCGCGACCCCCACCACCGCACCGGCACCGCCCATTCGCACCAGCGGCGCGGAAGCGCTCGGCGCGCCGTGGGACGGGTTGGGCTCGATCTCCCAGTTCTTCAGCGAGCTGGCAGATTTGATGGCCGACCCGTACACCTATTTCTTGAACTTCTTCCAGCAGTTCGGGTTCAGTCCGGGGGCTACCGTCGTGCTGGCAGTCATCGCCCTGCTGTTGTACGACATCCTCTGGTACCCGTACTACGCGTCCTATGCGCTATTGCTGCTGCCCTTCTTCACCCCGGCGCTCAGTGCGCTGGGGGCCCTGAATGTGTTGGCGCAGTGGCTCAACGGGTGGCCGGCGGCCGGGTTGTCTGCTGTTCCCGCGGTGCCCAGCGTCGGCCAGCACGTCGCCGCAGACCTGCCGGCTGCTGTCGCACCGGTCGGCGCGGCCGTCGCCGGCGCTAGCGCACCGGCCAGCAGTCCGGTATCCAGTGCACCCACGTCCGCTCCGGCCGGCAGTGCACCGCCGGCCGCCGGCATCGGTTACGCCGTCGCGGCGTCGGCGCCGCCCGGGGTGAGTTCAGGGCCCAAAGCCGGTGCCAAATCCCCCGACGACATGGCCGACAGCGTCGGGGCTGCAGCGCCAACTCGACCGGCCCCCGCCACCGGGCGAATCAGTCGGCACCGACGCAGCAAGACCGGAGTACGCGGATACCGGGACGAATTCCTCACTGCCGACCTGGAAGTCGTCGCCGACGACGCTGAACCGGAATCGAGCACCAGTGGGCAGGGGGCGGGTCCGCTCGGCTTCACCGGCACGTTGCCGACGGCCGCCACCAGCCCGGCCGGACTGGTGCGACAAGCAGCCGACAACACCGGCGTCCCGTTGGTGCCCACCACGTGGCCGGACGACACCTACAGCGCGGCGGGACGCCGATAATGCCGACCACAACTCCAAGAATCCGCCAAGAATGCTTTGAGAATACGCGGAGCGCGCACTGGCAGTCTCGAGAAATCACATCGAAGCCAAGGAGGTTGGTGCACGCTGGTCCAAATTAGCGCAATACGTGTTCAGGCGCGCTGCCGGCCCCGACACGACACAGCCAAACCGAAATCAACAAAGGAAAATCGTCAATGACGCTCAACGTCAAAGGTGAGGGGCTCGGTGCGCAAGTCACCGGACTGGATCCCTCGAATCTGGACCATATCACCACCGAAGAACTCCGCAATATCGTCTACACGAACAAGCTCGTCGTTCTGAAAGATGTGCACCCGACACCGGAAGAATTCATCAACCTCGGCCGGCTGATCGGAGAAATCGTTCCCTATTACGAGCCGGTCTACCACCACAAGGACCACCACGAGATCTTTGTGTCGTCCACGGAGCAAGGCCAAGGGGTCCCGAAAACCGGCGCGTTCTGGCACATCGACTACATGTTCATGCCGGAGCCGTTCGCCTTTTCGATGGTGCTGCCGCTGACGGTGCCCGGGCACGATCGCGGAACCTATTTCATCGATCTCAACCGAGTGTGGGAGTCGCTGCCGGCCACCAAGCAGGACGCGGTCCGCGGCACACTCAGCACGCACGATCCCAGGCGCCACATCAAGATTCGTCCCAGCGACGTCTACAAGCCGATCGGCGAAGTCTGGGACGAGATCAACCGCACCACGCCGCCGATCAAGTGGCCGACGGTGATCAGGCACCCGCACACCGGCCAGGAGATTCTGTACATCTGCGCGACCGGCACCACCAAGATCGAGGACACAGAGGGGAATGTCCTCGACCCGGCGGTGCTGCAGGAACTCATGGAGGCGACGGGGCAGCTCGACGCCGAATACGAATCGCCATTCATCCACACCCAGCATTACGAAGTCGGCGACATCATTTTGTGGGACAACCGCGTGCTCATGCACCGGGCGAAACACGGTACCGCCGCGGGACATTTGACCACTCACCGTCTGACCATGTTGGACGGCCTTATCACACCAGGATATCCAGCATGACCACCATCACTTTGTCCCCGTACACCCGGACGACTGAATTCACCGACATCAGCGATACGGAACCGATCGACGAGAAATTGCTTGAGCAAGTGCTCGAGCCGTATGCCTACAAAGGGTGCCGCTATTTGATCGACGCCAGCTACAAGGCGACCGAAGATTCGGTTCTGGCGTACGGAAATTTCAGCATCAGCGACCCGGCGTACATTCGCAGCACGGGGCATTTCAACGCGGTCGAACTCATCATCTGCTTCAATCAGCTCGCATACAGCGCTTTCGCGCCGGCAGTGTTGCATGAGCAAATTCCGCCACTGCGGGGTTGGTCGATCGCGGATTTCTTGAGCCTGCAGCTGCCCAGCATGCTGATCAAGAACACCTCGTCGCGGTTCAAGCGGATGATCCACGCGCAGAAGTTCTCCGCGCGATTGCTGTGCCAGAACTTCCAGGTCATGGAACGATCGATGCGCTATCTTTCGGTTCCCTGCACCATCGAGTTCTGGGACGAGTTCGGCGGAGCCGCGACCGCGGAGGTCGAACTGGCCGCGCTCAACATCCCCTGAACCCGCTGGAAGGAAAAGCTGCACAGTCATGTCGCACTTACCACCCACCGTGCTGGAGCGCGTGGTTGCCCAAGCGCAGCAGCGGCCCGAGGCAATTGCCCTGCGCCGCTGCGACGGCGGCAGCGCGCTGCGGTATGGGGAACTCGTCAGGGAAGTAGAGCGGCTCGCCGCAGGGTTGCGAGCGCACTCGGTGACGCAGGGCTCCCGGGTGCTCGTCATCTCCGACAACGGTCCCGAGACCTATCTGTCGGTGCTGGCCTGCGCCCGGCTCGGGGCGATCGCGGTCATGGCCGACGGCAACCTGCCGCCGGCAACCATCGCGCGGTTCGCCGAGATCACCAGCCCGGAGGCGATTCTCGTCGCGCCCGCCAGCAGGATCGGATCGGCCGCCCTGCCGGCTTCGATACCGGCGATCGCCGTCGATTTCGCGGCTACGGGTCAGAGCATCGACAACGTCGACGATGCCAAGCCTGACCGGCAGGGCGCGCAGACTCCGTTGGCGATGATCTTCACCAGCGGCACGACGGGCGAGCCGAAAGCCGTCCTGCTGGCCAACCGCACCTTTTTCGCCATCCCGGACATCCTGCGGGAAACGGGGTTGAACTGGGTTACCTGGGTGGACGGCGAAACCACCTATTCACCGCTGCCGGCGACACACATCGGCGGACTGTGGTGGATCTTCACCTGCCTGATGCGCGGTGGAACCTGCATCACCGGCGGTGAGAACACGACCTCTCTGATGGAGATTCTGAACACCAACGAGGTCGCGACGACCTGCCTGGTGCCGACCCTGCTCTCGAAACTGGTTGCTGAACTGAAATCCAGTGACGGGAAGGTTCCGTCGCTGCGGCTGGTCGGATATGGCGGGTCGCGGGCGATCGCGGCTGATGTGCGCTTCATCGAAGCGACCGGAGTGCGCACCGCCCAGGTCTACGGATTGAGTGAAACAGGCTGCACCGCTTTGTGTTTGCCGACCGATGAGAATTCGATTGCCAAGATCGAGGCGGGCGCGGTGGGACGTCCCTACCCCGGTGTCGAGTTCTACCTCGCCGGCCCGGACGGCGGCGCCCCCACGGACCCGGACGCGGCACCGTCTGCCTCGTTCGGGACGCTGTGGATCAAGTCGCCGGCAAACATGTTGGGGTACTGGAACAATCCCGTCCGTACCCAGGAGGTACTGGTCGACGGCTGGGTCAACACCGGCGACCTGCTGGAGCGGCACGACGACGGCTTCTTCTATATCAAAGGCAGATCGTCGGAGATGTTCATCTCCGGCGGCGTGAACATCGCGCCGGACGAGGTGGATCGAATCGCCGAACGCGTGCCGGGTGTGCGCGAGGCCGCGTGCTACGAAATCCCGGACCCCGAATTCGGGGCACTGGTCGGTTTGGCCGTCGTCCCGTCGAAGCGTCTTGACGACGCCGAGGCCCGCAAGCTCAAGCAGGCGGTCGCGGCGCATTTCCGGGGCGAGTCCGAGTCGGCGGCGCGACCGTCGTCGATCGTGATCGTCGCGGAGATTCCGCGCACCCAGTCCGGCAAGGTCATGCGGGCCTCGCTGGCGGGAACGGTGGGGGGAGTGGGTACCGGTGGCTGAGAATCTGCGGGACACGGTCCTGGCGGCTGTCTGCGACGTGCTGTACATCGACGAGGAAGACCTGACCGACGGCGACGCCACCGATCTCCGGGACCTGGGATTGGACTCCGTCCGGTTCGTCCTGTTGATGAAACAGCTTGGGGTGGACCGGGAATCCGACATGCCGTCCCGGCTGGCGGACAATCTGTCGATCGCGGCCTGGGTGCGCGAACTGGAGTGCGCGAGTGAGTCCGTCTGAACCGGTTCCACTGAGCCGGTCGCAACAGAACCTCTACCACGGGGTGCTGCAGGACAACGACCCGGAGCTGTACCTGATCGGTAAGAAGTACCGGTTCCGCCCGCTGGATCTGTCCCGGTTTCTCAGCGCACTGGAAGCCTCGGTGCTGGAGAACCCGGTGCAGCTCTGCGTGCTTGAACCGGCTGCGACCGACCAAGATTATCCGCAACTCGTACTGCGCTTGGCATTCGACGACATCGTCCGGGTGCGCCCGGGTGCCCCGGGCCCGCCGGACGACGAGCTGGTGGGCAGTTGGTCCTCCGGCATCCTCGGTGTGCCGCTGATCCGTTACACCGTGTGGACCGATGAGGACGGCTCGGTCACCGGAATGTCGGTGAGCAGCCATCACATCGTGGTCGATGGTGGCGGAACCGGGCTGATCGAAGCTGCCCTGGCGCGCCATCTCACCGCCGTGGACATCATCGAAAAGCCCGGTGTTTCTGCGGGCTTGGCGAAACTGGTCGAGGCTCACCGGCGGGAGCGAGCCAAAGTCGAAGAGTCGTTGCAGCGGACTGCCGCCGGGGTGCAGCGCGAGCTCGCCGACGAAGCGCGGCTGGGTGCGCACGGACAGGGTGCGGGGACGGCGCCCGCGACGGCCGCCAAAGGTGTCCTACGCGAATCGGTGACGTTGTCCGGCAGCGCGTTTGACGCAATCCTCGCCCTGTCCGAGGACCAGCAGATACCGCTGAACGTGCTGGTGTCCGCGGCGGCGGTGGCAGTGGATGCCAGCATTCGGCAAAGTACCGAGTGTCTGCTGGTCCACGCCGTCGACAACCGATTCGGCGACCCGACGCTGAATGTCGCGACGTGTCTGGTCAATTCGGTCGCACATTCCGCCCGATTCTCCCCCTTCGCGTCGGTGCACGACGTGGTCCGAACCCTGGACCGAGGCTATGTCAAAGCTGTGCGGCGCCGCTGGCTTCGGGAAGAGCATTACCGCCGAATGTATCTGGCGATCAACCGCACGTCCCACATCGAGGCGCTGACGCTGAACTTCATCCGCGAGACGTGCGCGCCCGAGTTGCGGCCGTTCCTGCTGGAGGCTCCCGTAGCGACGGACATCGGCCCAGTCGAGGGCATGACGGTGGCGAGCGTGCTGGACGAGCAACAGCGCACCCTGCACTTGGCGATCTGGGACAGGGCCGATCTGCCGGAGTCGAAGACGGGCATCGCAGAACGGATCGGTGCGGCACTGGCGGCGATGCCGACCCGGTGGGAACAGCCCCTGGCCATGACGGTCGGCGAATGGCTGGTGGCCGGCCCGGACGGCGCACTGCGCCACAGTGATTCGGCCCAGATGCCGCGACCGTCGACACCGGCGTGGTTCGCAGGTGTCGACGTCCGAGACCTGCTCGACAGACGCCCAACGGTGTACCGCTGGGTGGCGTGGTTGACGCAGCACATCGGTAGACCCGGCGACGTCATGGTGTTCACCGACGACGACACCGACCAGACGATCGATCTGTTGATCGCCTGCCACCTCGCCGGTTACGCCTACAGCGTCTGCGACTCCGCGGACCAGGTCGGGCTGCGCGCCGGCGCGATCGCCGAGCACGGTGCTGGTCTGGCCGCCCATGCCCTGGACGTGTCCGATATCAGTTTTCCCGAAGTCGTAAGTGAGTCAGCGCGCGCGCGGGCTGATGAACGCATTGCACACGTGGTCCAGGACAATTCACTCGCCACGAAACCGGCATACATCATGCCGACATCGGGATCCACCGGCCAACCCAAGCTCGTCCGGGTCGACCACGGCTCGCTGGCGTTGTTCTGTGATGCCGTCACGCATGCTTACGGGTGGGGGCGGTCGGACACGGTGCTGCAATGCGCACCGTTGACGTCGGACATCAGCGTCGAGGAGATCTTCGGTGCGGTCCGCTGCGGAGCGCGGCTGGTCCGCACCACAGCGATGAAGACCGGCGATTTCCCAGCGCTCACAAGAGAATTCGTGGACCGGGCGGCGACCGTCGTCGACCTGCCGACTGCCGTCTGGCATCTGTTGTGTGAGGATCGCGACGCACTTGACGCGATGCGTGATTCAGGCCTGCGCCAAATTGTCATCGGCGGTGAAGCCGTCCGACCCGTCGCCGTCGACAAGTGGATCGATTCGGGTACAGCACAACGGATCTCGCTGGTATCGACCTATGGGCCGACCGAGACCACCGTGGTGGTGACCTATCTGCCGGATGCTGCCGACGTGCCGGGCGGTGCCCGGCTCAGGGTGGGCCGGCCGATGGTGCCGAACACCGTCGTCGTCGGGTTCGGTGAAATCGTCGTCGTCGGTGACCTGGTCTCCGCCGGTTATCTCGGGACAGCGGATCGCAGCTTCGGCACCGTGACCACCGACGACGGCACGCAACTTCGGGCGTTCGCCACCGCCGACCGGGTGACCCTGGACGGTGACGGCTTTCCGCTGTTCGCCGGCCGTAAGGACGCCGTCGTCAAAATCGCGGGCAAGCGGGTCGACATCGCGGACGTGACCAGGCGCATCTCCGAAGACCCCGCGGTCTCCGATGTCGCCGTCGAGCTGCACGACGGCAGTCTCGGGGTGTGGTTCGAAACCTTGCGAACCCGCGAGGCGGCAGAAGACGCCGCCGCGGCGGCGCGCATCCGGCTGATCCTGCTGAACGCGGGGGTCTCCTCGTTCTTCGTTGTCGGCGTGCCGACGATCCCACGCAAGCCGAACGGCAAGGTGGACAGCGACCACCTGCGCGCACTGCCACAATTCGCGGGTGCGGCGCGCGACGATGCCGAGGCCGACGACAGGGCCACCGCCCTGGCGCAGGTCTGGAGCCGGCGGCTCGGCACTGTCATTCAGGCGGACTCGTCGTTGCTCGACGAGGGCATCGGATCGTTGGACCTGATCCGGATCCTGCCGGACAGCCGGCAGTTCCTGGGCCGACAGGTCTCCATATTCGATCTGATCAGTGCCGATACCGCCGCCAACCTGGTTGCCGACACAGCCCCGGTCGGGTCCTGGATGGACGCCGACACGGCCACCGAGATCGAGCACGATCTCGCCGTGCTGACGCGACCGGTGAACCCGGTGCGCGCGGGGACCGGCTCCGGTGCGGCCCTCGTCGTACTGGGCGCATCGGGCATCCTCGGAACCGGATTCGCCGGCGCAATCCTGGACCTCAAGAAGTCCGGAGTGCACTGTCCCGACATAGTTTTGGCCGCCAGGTCGGACCTCCCCGCAGCCGGTCCCTGGGGTGCGCTGCGGACCCTGGACGGGGTACGGATACAACAACTCCCGCCGAACTTCGGTGCGGCGGAACTGGACGCGCTGTTGCGCGACAGCGATGCCGGGACCGTCATCAATTGCATCGGCAATACCAATGTGCTGGTGCCCTATCGCGAATTACGCACGGCCAACGTCGATTTGGTCTCCGCACTGATCGGGGTGTGCGCCGAGCGCAACACCAAACTGGTGCACTTGTCCACCTTCGTCGTTGACGCGGATGTCACGGCGCCGCGGGTCACCGATCCCCGCACAGCGCCGTATCCGTACGCGGCGGCCAAGTCCCTGGCGGAACTGATCGTCGCCGCCGCGCCGGAGACGCTCGACTTCACCGTTGTTCGGTTGCCCCGGGTGCTCGGCGAGGACTATCAGGTGCGCGACTCCGCCGATGTCCTGGTCTCGGTCGCCGACGCGTGTCACGCGGTGCAGGCCTACCCTTCGCTCACGCTCACCGAAGAGATCACCACCGGACGCGCCGCGGCGTCCGCGATCCTGCGACGCGTCTTGGCAGCGCCCACCGGGTTAGGGCGCGGCATCACCGTGTTGCGCGGCGAAGCGACGGATTATGCCAAGCTGCTCAACGGATTTGCGCTTGACGAACTCGACGTTGCAGCGTGGAAGTATCGGCTCGACGGCAGCGATTGGGCGAAGACGAATCCGCGCAGATGGTCGGTGGTCGACGGCTGGCTGACCCTCGGCATGACATTGGGCGGGCGGTCTTACGCCGAGCATCTGGCGGACTACCCGACCATTGCACTCGGCCTCCAATCCGTTGCCGAACTCACCGCGCCGGTGCAGTCGATCCCGGATCTGTTGGCGCACGCGTGGGCGGGGTGAGATCTCGTCGCAGCCGGAACGGATCAGTCCGTGGCAAGCACGGCGAACATGATCGCCATGCCGACAGCCGTCATCACCTGGACCGCACTGCCCAACCGCTTGCGCCAGCACCGCCTGCCGCGCCGCCGTGGCAGCTTGAGGAACCGGTATCCCCACACCAGAGCCGCGACCGAGAAGACCACGACCCACGCCCAGTTGCCGGTGCCGATCCAGTTGTGGGCCGCCTCGCTCGTGGATTCCTGGGCCTCGGCCATCTCCATGCCCGGCATCGACATGTCCGGGGCCGCGTGGGCACTCCCGGGCGTCAGGTGCCCGCCCATCACGGCGTACATCCACGCCATCGCCAGCATCTTCACCGCGTGATAACCCCGCGCGAGCCGGGACGCGATCACGCGGGCGGCGAGGACCGCCGTCATCACGAACCACACCGCCGCAGCCAGGAAAAAGACCTCAGCCGGTGTGGCGGGCAACCGGCGACCCTGCGGCCACGCCATCACTGCCATCGCGATCACCATCGTGAGGTGTAGTACGTGACTGATCGCCGACGTCCAGGACCGACGGTCCAGGACGAGCGCGAAGCCGATACCGCTGAGCAGGAAAAGGGCGGTGACAGCCCAACGCAGCGGCAGGTCCTCGATCATTCACCGAAGACTATGCGGTTGCACCGACGAACCGGCTGTATGTGCGCCCGTAAGCTGCAAGGGTGCAGACCGAGCCGAGCGCAGCGACGACGCCGCCTGCCCGGTCGCCGGTCGTGCAAAGGGCGGCATTGGCCGTCGGGTTTGCGGTTGTCGCAATCGCCCTCGCCGGCTACGGATGGATCTCCGGGCCGGGCCGCTACGCCGAAGGCCGCAACCCGTTCCCCGGCGGTTTTGTCAGCGTCGCCGAACCGGTCGGCTACTTCGTCGCGTCGATGCTGGGTGCGCTGTGCCTGGGCGCACTGATCCTGGTCGTAGTGACCTCGCGGCCGGAGGCGGACGGCCTACTCGATCCCGCTGCCTTCCGCATCCATCTTGTGGCAGAGCGTGTTTCGCTTTTCTGGCCGATCACGGCCGCGCTGATGGTGGTCATCCAGGCCGCCCACGACACCGGGGTGGATGCGGTTGCGCTGCTGGGCAGCGGGGCGCTGATGGACGCCGTCGAGCTGTCCGAGACAGCGCGGGCCTGGATCGTCGTGCTGGTCTGCGCCCTGCCGATCGCGGTGACGCTGCGGATCAGCACCCGTTGGCTCAGCCATGTGGTGCTGTTGGTTCCCGCGCTGATCGCGGTCGTCGCTACCGCGGTGACCGGTAACGCGGGGCAGGGCCCCGATCACGACTATTCGACCAGTACCGTGCTCGTCGTCGCCGCCGCGGTCTCGGTACTGACCGGGCTGACGGTGGTTGCAGCGTTGACCGGGGCAATGCCGACCCCCTTCGTGCGCGGCCTGCGGGTGATCTGCGGTGGGCTCGTCATCACCTACGGGGCGGTGCTGCTGTACCTGCTGATCCCGGGCTGGACGCTGGGCTCGACCTTTGCCCGCCTCGGACTCGTGGTGGGCGGCCTGACCGCGTTGGTGCTGCTGGCTGACTGCTGGGGATACGTCCGGCCGCAGAACTCCGCGGGCGTTGGCACGCTTGTCGCGCTGGCCATGACGGCGGCCACGGCGGCGATCGCCGCCATGGCGGTGCAGACCGGGCCGCGCCTGCTCACGCACCACTTCACCGGCTGGGACGTGTTCCTGGGTTACGAACTGTCGCGACCGCCGACCGTCCTCGGGGTGCTGACCTTCTGGCGTTTCGACGGACTGATCGGAACGGCCGGTCTGGTCTTGGCGATCGCGTATGCGGTCGGCTTCCTGCGGCTGCGGCGCAACGGCAACCCGTGGCCGGTCGGCCGGTTGATCGCCTGGCTCAGCGGTTGCGCCGCACTGGTTTTCGCCAGTAGCTCGGGACTGCGGGCCTACGGATCGGCGATGTTCAGCATGCACATGGCCGAACACATGATCCTCAACATGTTCATCCCGGTGTTGCTGGTGCTGGGCGGACCGGTGACGCTGGCGCTGCGGGTGCTGCCGGCCGCCGCAGAGGGCGAGGCGCCGGGCCCACGGGAATGGCTGACCTGGCTGTTGCACTCCAAGGTGACGAAGTTCGTCTCGCATCCGGTGGTGGCGTTCGTCCTGTTCGTCGGTTCGCCTTTCGTGGTGTACTTCACCCCGCTGTTCGACACGCTGGTCCGCTACCACTGGGGCCACGAGTTCATGGCGATCCATTTTCTGCTGGTCGGTTACCTTTTCTACTGGGCGATCATCGGCATCGATCCCGGCCCGCGGCGCCTGCCCTACCCCGGGCGTATCGGGTTGCTGTTCGCTGTCATGCCCTTTCACGCGTTCTTCGGAATCGCACTGATGACGATGGCCACGCCGATCGGCAGCACGTTCTACCGCTCGGTCAACCTGCCGTGGCTGCACGACATCGTGGCCGACCAGCATCTCGGCGGTGGAATTGCCTGGAGCCTCACGGAATTGCCGGTGATCATCGTCATCGTGGCGTTGGTGACGCAGTGGGCCCGCCAGGACCGCAAAGTAGCCTCACGCAGTGACCGGCACGCCGACAGCGACTACGCCGACGACGACCTGGAGGCCTACAACGCCATGCTGCGCGAATTGGCGCGGATGCGCCGCTGATGTCACAAGGCGGGGCTCACTCGACGACGGTGAAGTTGCCCTCGCCCGCCAACGCCGCTTGGACCTGCTCTCGGGTGAGTTCGACATTGGTCGAAACACGCACTGCGGAGGTGCCTTCGGCATTCAACTCCACGCTGACCGCATTGACGGGCCGCAGCGACGTGAGTGCGGTGGTGATGGTGGCGACGCAGCCCTGGCAGTGCAGTCCGGCTACCGAAAATACTTGTTCAGCCATGGTTTACCTCATATCTGTGTCCAAAGTTACGCAGCCGCAGGCTATTCGACACCACGAAGAAGGACGAGAACGCCATTGCGGCACCGGCGATCAGCGGATTGAGCAGTCCGGCGGCGGCCACCGGGATCGCGGCGACGTTGTAGCCGAACGCCCAGACCATGTTCATCCGGATCGTGCGCATGGTGGCGCGCGCCAGATCCAGCGACTGCGGCACGATGTCGAGATCGTCGCGAACCAGGATGATGTCGGCAGCGCCGATAGCGACGTCGGTGCCCCGCCCGATCGCCAATCCCAAATCGGCGCAAGCCAAGGCGGGGCCGTCGTTGATCCCGTCGCCGACCATCGCGACGGTCCTGCCCTGCTCGCGCAGTCCTTGGATCACATCGACTTTGCCCTGCGGCAGCACGTCGGCGACGACTGTGTCGATGCCCACCTGAGCGGCGATCGAGTCGGCCGCCGCCTTGTTGTCGCCGGTGAGCAGCACCGTCTGCAGCCCGCGCTGGTGCAGTGCGGCGATCGCGTCGGCCGCTGAGTCCTTGACGGTGTCGGCGATCGCGATCGCCGCGCGCGCCGTGCCGTCCACCGCGACGAACACCACTGTCTCGCCGCGTGTTTCACCGTCGGCGCGGGCGGACTCCAGCAGGGCGGCTCCCGGCGCTGTGCGGGTGACCCACGTCGGCTTGCCCACCTCGACATGGCGGCCGTCCACGACCCCCGATACCCCACAACCCGCTACCACGACGAAATCGTTGACGGGCAACGGGTCTGGAGAGGCGGCCACGATCGCGGCGGCGACCGCATGCTCGGACGCCGCTTCCACGGCCGCGGCCAGCGACAGGACTTCATCGCGGTCGTGCCCGTCGGCGGTCGTCACCGAACTGACCGTGAGTTGCCCGACCGTCAAGGTGCCCGTCTTGTCGAACACCACCGTGTCGACGCTGCGGACGGTCTCCAGCGCCCGGTAACCCTTGATGAAGATCCCGAGTTGCGCGCCGCGCCCCGAGGCCACCATCATCGCCGTCGGCGTCGCGAGTCCCAGCGCGCAGGGACACGCGATCACCAGCACGCCGAGCGTCACCGAAAAGGCGCGATCGGCACCGGCGCCGGCCACCAACCACCCGGCCCCGGCGACCAGCGCGATGGCGAACACCACCGGAACGAACACGGCCGAAATGCGGTCGGCAAGGCGTTGCGCCCGAGCCTTCTGCGCCTGCGCCTCTTCGACGAGGCGGACCATCGCGGCGAACTGGGTGTCGGCACCGACGGCGGTCGCCTCGACGATCAGGCGCCCGTCGAGCACGACGGTGCCGCCCACCACGTCGGACCGCGGAGAGGCGCGGACGGGTTCGGCTTCGCCGGTCATGGCGCTGGTGTCGACGGCTGCGGTGCCTTCGACGACGACGCCGTCGGCGGCGATGGTCTCACCGGGTCGGACGACGAAACGCTGGCGCTTCTTGAGTTCGCCGGCGGGAATCACCAACTCGGCGCCGTCGGGCAGCAGGACCGTCACGTTCTTGGCGCCCAAGGCTGCCAGGGCACGCAGCGCGCCGCCGGCCTTCGATTTGGCGCGGGCTTCGAAGTATCGGCCCGCCAGCACGAACACCGTGACGCCCGCGGCGACCTCCAGGTAGATCGCGTCGCTGTGCAGGATCGCCTGCCATATACCGTGCGTGTCCCGGGGCGGGGTGGGACGGAAGACCGTCGCGAACGACCAGACCGTGGCGGCGGCGATACCGACCGAGATGAGGGTCTCCATGGACGCCGTCCGGTGGCGGGCGTTGCGCAGCGCGACCGAGTGGAACGGCCACGCGGCCCACGTGACGATCGGCGTCGCCAGCGCCACCAGCACGAATCCCCAGCCGGGGAACCTGGCGCCGGGCACGATGGCGAACATGCTGGACAGGTCGGCCAGCGGAACGAAGAGCACGGCGGCGATCAGCAGTCGCCGCAGCAGGCTGCGGGCGTGGGCGGCGTCGGGGTCGGGGCCGTCCTGGTGGCGGGCTGTCGTCTCGTCGTGCGGTGCGGCTTGGTAGCCGGCCCTCGCCACGGCCTCGCACAGCTCGGCGACCGGGACCTCGACGGCGTCGATGGTGGCGACCCGGGTGGCGAAGTTCACCGATGCGCGCACGCCGGCCATCTTGTTGAGCTTGGCCTCCACCCGCGCTGCGCACGCCGCACACGACATGCCGGAGACGTCGAGCTGGACCCGCTGCGCCAGGTCGGAGCCCTGCACAACAGGAGTCACCACGCCAGGGTACAAGCGGGTCAGGGCGTGTCGGCCACCTGCGCACGGGTCAGTACAGCGGCTACCGGCTGATGATCGGCACCAGGTAACGCGCCGCATATTCGCGCACCGCCGCGGGATCCTCGGTGTCGAGGCGGTCGGTGGGGAACACGATGATCCCGACGGCGACCCGCAACAGAATGTCGGCGATGTTGGCCAGGTCGGCGTCAGGCATCTCAGCGCCACATCGGCGCAGCGTGAGCGCGATCCCGTCGGCGAACTGGTTGATCGGGAAGGCCTGCGATCGGGAGAACATGCCCAACAGCTCGGGCTCACTTTCCACGATGCGCGAATACAGGGGTGAGTCCCGGATGAGGCGCACCCCCAGGCCGAAAGCCTCGATCACCGCCTCCTGGGGGTTGCGACCGGTAGTGGCCTGGTCCAGCGTGGTGAAGAATGACTTGCCCTCGCGCCGCACCACGGCTTCGAACAGGTCGTCTTTGCTGGGGAATCGCCGGTAGATGGTGCTCCGGCTGACACCGGCCCGGGCTGCGATGTCTTCGATGTTGGCGCGGCGAACCCCGTAGGTTTCGAACACCGCCCGAGCGGTGTCCAGGATGTTGCGGTCGAGGTCGGTCTCTGTGGACTTGGCAGGCATGGCTGCGCCTCCTCCCTTCCGCACCGGGTTGGCTGTGGCGGTCACCACAGCAGTCGACCTACGCCGCTGTCCTGGGGTACCTTTGAAACAAAGGTACAGTTTTGTGTCTGTGCTTCACAACTGGACTGGGGGGTCCTGATGACTGCTGAACTCGGGTTTGGCTTCGATACCGGCGTGCGCGAAGCGACGCCCATGGTGATCGACGACGTCGACGACACCGCGGTGCTCGGTCCGGACTCGCTGATCTGGAAGTTCTACGGAGACCACCGCACCCAACTCTTCGGATTCCAGCGGGTCGCCGGTACCGAGAATTGCATCGAGCAACTCGGCCAGGGTGTGCTGGACCATTCGGTGATCTTCAGCGACACCCTGGGCCGGGCGAAACGCACCGCGCCGCCGTTGATGAAAACCGTCTATTCTGAGGATCCACACGCGTGGGGCCGCACCGTGCGGGACTTCCACAAGCCGATCAAGGGCACCATCAGCGACGGCTCCCGGTATCACGCGCTCAATCCGGAGTTGTTCTATTGGGCGCACGCCACGTTCGTCGACCAGGTGCTCTACAACACCGACACTTTCATCCGGCGATTGTCGCGCGCCGAGAAGGAACAGATCTTCGAGGAAAGCAAGGTCTGGTTCAGCCTCTACGGTGTCAGTGACCGGGGCCAACCGCAGACCTATGACGAGTTCGTCGCCTACTGGGACGGCATGCTCGAGCGATTCGTGCCGCACAAGACGGTGCTGTACGGCACCGGTTACATCCGCAAAGGGATCCCGGGACCGCGCCGGATTCCGCGGCCGATCTGGAAGGTGCTGTCCGCGCCGCTGAACGCCTATACCCGGCTGATCGTCGCCGGAACCTGCCCGCCGCAAATGCGCGAAGTTTGTCAGCTGGACTGGAACGCCAAGAAGGAAAAGCGATTTCAGCGGTTCGCCGCCGTGATGCGAGCGCTCAATCCGCTGTTCAACCGATTACCGCTGCGCGTGGTCTATGCGTCCTGGGCGGCGGACGCGTGGGAGCGGGTGGGGATCGACCCCCGCAAGATCAATAACCGCTGAATCCCTGGTGGCGGGTCGCCCCGGAACGCGACAGCTGCCACTCTGATGTTTCAGAGTGGTTTGCGTGGCCGACTTTTCGTTGTTGGACGTACCGAGGCGGGAACCGGTGCCGGACCCCGACGCATATCTGCGTGCCGCCATCGCCTGGCACTTCGGCGAGGAGACCGGCAGCCGGTTCTGGTTGCGCACTCGTGAGAGCTGGATTTCGATCCGCTGACCAGCCAGGCGTCGTGCGGGACTGGATCGAGGACTTGAATTTCCGTGGTGACCATGGGTCACAATGGGAGGGCACAGGTCGAACGCAACCGGGAGACGCAGCCATGAATCTGGTACAGGCGGCTCTGCAGACGGGCGTCGACCGCCTTGCCAATCCGGCGCGCACATCGGATCCCGACAAGTTGCGCAACGTGGTGGCCGGCCTGACCGTGCTGGTGACCGGTGCTTCATACGGCATCGGCGAAGCCACTGCCCGCAAACTGGCCGCGGCCGGAGCGACGGTGTTGATCGTGGCCCGGTCCGCGGAGCGACTCGACGACCTCGCCGCCGCGATCAACGCCGGGGGCGGACGGGCGGTCGCCTACCCGACTGATCTCAGTGACGAGACCGCCGTCAGCGTGCTGACCAAGCAGATCAACGAGACTCACGGACCACTGGACATCGTGGTGAGCAACGCGGGCAAGTCGCTGCGCAGGTCGCTGCAGGACCAGTACGACCGGCCGCACGACTTTCAACGCACGATCGACATCAACTACCTCGGGCCGATCTGGCTGCTGCTGGGACTGCTGCCGGCGATGCGCGAGGCGGGCGGCGGGCACGTCGTCAACGTCTCCAGTGTCGGCGTACGGGTGGTTCCCGGACCACACTGGGGCGCCTACCAGGCGTCCAAGGGAGCCTTCGACCGCTGGCTGCGCAGCGTGGCGCCCGAACTGGACGGTGACGGCGTCCGCGTGTCGACGATCTACTTCGCGCTGGTGCGCACCCGGATGATCGAGCCCACTCCGCTGCTGGGCCGGCTCCCGGCGCTGACTCCTGATGAGGCGGCCGATGCAATCGCAAAGGCCATCATCGAACGGCCCCGCACCAGCGAACCACCGTGGGTGTGGCCCGCCGAACTCGCCTCGGTACTGCTGGCCGGGCCGGCCGAAACTGCGGCCCGATTGTGGCACCGCCGGTTTACTGCACAGCCCCGTCCCGGGCTAGCGTGACGATCGTGACAGACAGCGTGCTGGGCACGGCAGCTCGTGCGGTGCTGTCGTCGGGTCTGCTCGCCCCGCCCGGGCCGCTGACGGCGCTGCGGCTGGTGCGCGAGGTCGCCCGGGGTGGCACCAACCTCTTCACGCTGCTGGCCGTTTCGGCGGCGCGGTGGCCTGACCGCACCGCGATCATCGATGACGACGGTGCGTTGAGTTACCGCGAGCTGCAGGCGATGACCGAATCGCTGGCGCGTGCGTTGTGCGACGCCGGCGTCCGGACTGGCCAGCCGGTTGGGGTCATGTGCCGCAACGGACGCAACTTCCTCGCGGCGGTGTTCGCCACCGGCCTGGTGGGCGGCGACGTGGTGCTGGTGAACACCGAATTCCGTACTGACGCGCTGGCCGGCGCATTGGACGCACATCAGATCCTGACGATGTGCTGCGACAACGAGTTTCTGCACCAGATACACCAAACCGCCGAGTCCATCACAGCAATCGATCCGCAGCAGGTCGAGCCGCGGGGCGGTCCGCGGCCCAAGGTCGCGCGGTCGGGCCGGATCATTCTGCTGACGTCGGGAACCACCGGCGTTCCCAAGGGGGTGCCGCGCACCCCGAAGGTCAGCTCCGGACTGGGTGTCGGCGTCACGGTTCTCGAGCGCACCGGGCTGCACATCGGCACCCGAATGGCCATGGCAACACCGATGTTTCACGGTCTGGGTTTCGGCATGCTGACGCTGACTGTCAGCCTGGGCGGAACTGTCCTGACCCATCGGCGCTTCGACGCTGAAGCAACTCTGGCGCAGGCATCGCTGCACCGGGCCGACGCTTTGAGTGCGGTGCCCATCATGCTGGCCCGCATCCTGGACCTGCCGGAACGAGTTCGGGCGCGAAACCCGTTGCCCTGCTTGCGAGTAGTGGTGTCCAGCGGCGACCGGCTCGATCCCGGACTCGCCCGGCGTTTCATGGATGAATACGGCGATGTGGTCTACAACTTGTACGGCTCCACCGAGGTCGGAATCGGATCTCTGGCGACACCGGCCGAGCTGCGGCGCTTCCCGGAGACCGTGGGCAGGCCCGTCGCGGGATGCCCCGTCCGCATCTACAACCGCAGCGGCAGGCCGGTCGGGCCGAGGGTTACCGGGCGGATATTCGTTGGTGGCGAACTGAATTCGGAAGGCTACATCGGCGGCGGAGCCAAGACGGTGATCGACCGGATGGCCGGCACCGGGGACATGGGCTACCTCGACGAAGCCGGCCGGTTGTACATCGTGGGCCGTGAAGACGACATGATCGTCTCCGGCGGTGAGAACGTCTATCCCCGCGCGTTGGAGAACGCGCTCGCCGGCCATCCCGACATCGCCGAGAACGCGGTCGTGGGCATTTCCGACGAGCAGTTCGGCAAGCGTCTGGCCGCGTTTGTGGTGCTCCGGCCGGATGCCGAGGTGGACGAGGCCGCGTTGCGAGAGTTTTTGAAGGGCAAGGTTTCCCGCTTCGAGCAGCCTCGGGACATCAATATCGTCGACAGTATTCCGCGTAATCCCGCGGGAAAGGTGATCCGCCGGGAGTTGTCCGGGTAGCGACGGGTCAGGTCGTCAAGCGGGTTCGTCGTCGTTATCGGGGTTGAGGAGTTTTTCGGGGTGGTGGTAGGTGTTGGTTCTGGGTTGGCCGTGGTCTTGGTGGGGTGGGGGGAGCCATTCGGTGTGGCCGCGGGTGTTGGTGCGGGTGGTCCAGCCGTGTTCGGCCAGGCGGTTGTGGGTGCCGCAGGCCAGGGTGAGGTCGGTGATGTCGGTGCGTCGGGTTTTGGTCCAGGCGGTGACGTGGTGGACTTCGCTGTGGTAGGCCGGGGCACTACAGCCGGGTTTGGTGCAGCCGCGGTCTTTGGCGTGCAGCATGATGCGTTGGGCGGGGTTGGCCAGGCGTTGGGTGTGGTACAGCGCTAGGGGTTTGGCTCTGTCGAACAGCGCCAGGTAGTGGTGTGCGTGGCTGGCCATGCGGATGACATCGGTGATCGGCAGTACTGTGCCGCCGCTGGTGCGGCCCTTGCCGCGAGCAGCTTCGAGGTCTTGCAGGGTGGTGGTGACGATGATGGTGACCGGCAGCCCGCGGTGGGTGCCCAGGTCCCCGGAGGCGAACAACGCTCGCAGGGCGGCCAGCGTCGCGTCGTGCTGACGCTGGCAGGTGCTGCGCCGATCCCCACCGGCGACCTCGGAGTCGGGTTCACCGTCGATGACCGGGGCGTCGTCGGCGGGGTTGGCCATGCCCGGGGCGGCCAGTTTCGCCCACAGCGCCTCGATCGCCGCCCGCAGCTCGGGGGTGATCAGCCCGCTGATCGTGGACATGCCGTCACGCTGCTGGGCACCCAGGGTGATCCCGCGCGACCGGGTGCGTTCCTCCTCGGAGAAGTCCCCGTCAGGATGCAGGCAGTTCATCATGTGCTGGGCGTAGCCGGCGAGCTCATCGGGGCGCTGCCAGGCCGCTTTGTCGGCCAGGTCAGCTTCGGCGGCCTCGCGGGTCAACACATCGACCGCCGCGGGCAGATGTTTGAAGAAGTCGCGGATCACCTTGACTTGGCCGTCGCCGATGCGGCCGGCGCGCTGGCCGGCTGCGGTCGCGCTCAGCACCGGCTCCAGGGGTTGGCCGGTCAGCGCGCGGCGCGGGCCCAGATCGGCGGCTTCGCCGATGCGGCGCCCGGCGCAGGGTTTGGTGATGCCCAGCCGGGTGGCCAGCGCCTCACACAGTGTGCCCCCCAACTCGGTTTTGTCGGCCTGGGCGGCGAGCTGATTGATCAACGGGTGCTGCGGGACCCGCAACCGGCGAGCCATCCGTTCCAGACGCTCCAACGCGCGCAGCCGCTCCGGGGTGGTCAACACCTCAAAAGACAACCCACACAACCGATCCAACCCAGCATCGAGCGCGTCGAAGACCGCCACGATCTCATCGCGCGAACTCGTTGCCATACCGATGATTCTACGAACCACCACCGACAACCAGATCGCCGCGCGACGCCGCTAACCGATTGCGCTGAAACACATTTCGTTCAAAATGGAGGGAACCGATCGGCACCGGATTGCGTCTAACACTTTAGTGGCCGCCGGCGGCACGTGAGAGCAGATGCACCATCACATTTCCGAAGCCATCACCGCGCTCTTCGAGTTGCACACGTGACGCTTGAGGCCGGCCGGCCGTCAACGCCGCTTCATCGGCAAAATACCGACAGTTCCGGCAACGACACAGCACACAAAAGTGCTGCAATACAGTCGATTTCGCTTACATGGATGCGAAGCGGCACCGATCAGGAGCCGTCCTCCAACTCGGGCGGGTCAGGAGTTACGGCGCCGACGGCCCTGTTGAGCCACTGCGGTGCCACCACGGAGACCACGGTGGTCCCCGCGGTGGCGCCGATCACGCCCGTCCACGCCACCGGGCCCAGTGGTGTGCAGCCGAAGAACTGGCTGAGCACCGGTGTCTGGATGATGCCGACCAGCACGCCCGCGCTGCCGAGCGCAGTGGCCACCACCAGCGGGCTGTGGCTACGGGTCAGCAGCGTCTGCGCCAGCTGCGTCGTCACCAGGGCCGTCAAACCCATTGTGGACGTGCGCCTTTCGGTGCCGGGTGTCCAGCGTCCGATGGACCAGGCGGCCGTCGCACCGGCAGCGGTGATGACGCCGCGGTTGACGATCGCACGCATCAGCGGCTCGTCGAGTGACGGCGCGGGTTGGGTCAGCAGGTCGAGCTGGCGGGCCCGGCGCGCATCCTCCACTTCGTCGGCGCTCAGACCGTCTTCTTCTTCCGGGTCCTCGTACTGCGAGGTGACCGCGACCGCGAGGGCGGGGAACATGTCGGTGAGCAGGTTCACCAGCAGCAGCTGACGGGTGCCGACCGGGGCGCGGCCCTGGCCGAAGGCCGTGCCGAGGATGGTGAACAACACCTCACCGACGTTGCCGCCGACCAGGATCGTGACAGCGTCACGCACACCGGCCCACATGTTGCGGCCCTCGACCAGGGCGTCGACCAGCACCCCCAGGTCGTCGTCGGTGAGCACGATGTCGGCAGCACCGCGGGCCGCCGACGATCCGCGGCCACTCACACCGATCCCCACGTCGGCCATCCGGATGGCGGCGGCGTCGTTGGCGCCGTCGCCGACCATCGCGGTGACCCGCCCGCAACGTTGCAGCGCCGCCACGATCTGCACCTTCTGCTCCGGGCTGACCCGGGCGAATACCTGGACATCGGCGGCGAGCTTGGCGTGTCCCTCTTCGTCGTGGCTGGCGAATTCGGCACCGGTCACCACGCGCGCGTCGTCGGGCAGGCCCAACTGGCGGGCGATGGCCCGTGCGGTGATCGGGTGGTCGCCGGTGATGAGCACGACGTTGCGCCCGGCCTCCACCAGCGCCTCGATCAGCGGCCGGGACGATTCCCGCGCGGTGTCGGCCAAACCCACGTAACCGAGCAGTTCCAGGTCGTGCGCGGCGGCGTCGACGTCGTCGACGTCGGTGTCGTCTTCCCTGGTGCCGTGCTCCCAGGTACGTTGCGCCACGGCCAGCACCCGCAACCCCTGTTCGGCGAGGTGCTGCACGAGCGAATCGGCATGATCGGACTCAGCCTCGGGATCGTCGAAGCGGCAGCGCGGCAGGATGACCTCGGGCGCGCCCTTCACCATCAGCACGGGCGCGGCCGCCGTGTCGGCCTCCGCGCCGATCGATGCGGCATAGCCTCGGCTGGATTCGAATGGAACCTCGGCCAGGATCGTCCAGTCACCTTCGCCGTCAAGGGAATTCGCCGCCGTGAGGATCGCCTCGTCGGTGGCGTGCGCGTGTCCCTCGCCGTCGTGCGGCTGGGTGGATGCCCGCGCGGCGGCCCGCAGCACTGCAATCGACTGCGGTTCGGACGTTTTCGGGAACGGTCCCTGTGCCGCGGTGGCGGCCGGGACGGCCAGCACCACGCGCAACCGGTTCTCGGTGAGGGTGCCGGTCTTGTCGAAGCAGATGGTGTCGACCCGGCCCAGGGCTTCGATGGTGCGCGGCGAACGCACCAGCACTCCACGCGCAGTCAGTCGCTGGGCGGCGGCGAGCTGGGACAGTGTGGCCACCAGCGGCAGGCCCTCGGGAACTGCGGCGACCGCGATGGCCACACCGTCGGCCACCGCCTGACGCAGCGGGGCGCGCCGCAGCAGGGCCAGGCCGGTCACGGTCGCCCCGCCGGCCAGGGTCAGTGGCAGCACCTTGCTGGTCAGCTCGCGCAGCCGGGCCTGCACGCCCGCCGACGTCTCGACGTTGGCCACCGCGGAGATGGCGCGTTGTGCGGCGGTACCGACTCCGGTGGCGACGACGATGGCCCGGGCGCGCCCGGCGACGATCGTGCTTCCCTCGAACAGCATGCTGGCCCGGTCAGGGTCGTTGACGGCGACGGGATCCACCTGCTTGTCGACCGGCAGCGACTCGCCGGTCAGGAAGGATTCGTCGACCTCGAGGTCGTCGGCAACCAGGATCCGGGCGTCTGCCGGGACCACCTCGGGGGCGGTCAGGTCGATGACGTCGCCGGGGCGCAGCTTCTTGGCCGACACCGTGGCGGTCCGGGTCGCGTTGCGGGCGGCCTCCAACCGGCGCCGCGTCGTTGCCACCGCAGGCACCACCACCCGACGCACCAGTTGGTCCTGCTCGGCGAACAACTCCGCGGCCGCGGCCTCGGCACGCAGTCGCTGCACTCCGCCGGTGACCGCGTTGACCGCCATCACGCCGGCGACCAGCAGTGCGTCGACGTTGCTGCCGACGATCGCTGAAGCCGCCGCGCCCACCGCCAGAATCGGCGTCAGCGGGTCGGACAATTCGTGCCGGGTGGCCACCGCCAGCCGCCCCAGCGTCTGAACCGGACCCCGCAGCGGCGCCACGACCGGCTCGTAGGACAGGTCGTCGAGCCGACGGCGCCAAGTCGGGGTGTCGGACGCCACTGCCAACGGGCGCGATCCGCCGGCCAGCCGCGAGTACACGATCTCCGGGTCCAGCGCGTGCCAGGCGGTCAGCGGTTGCGGTGTGGGATCCGGCAGGCGCAGCACCCGGGCGGCTGAGAAAGATCCGGAGAGCAGGGCCGTCGCCGCGGCGGTGTTGACCGGGTTCAGGAAGCGCCGGAAGGACACCGGGCTCGTGGACCGGCCGTCCTCACCGGTGACCAGCAACAGGCCGGCAAGCGTGGTGCCGCCCTGGGACAGGTGCACCGCGGATTCGCTGGCGGCGCGGGCCACCGGCAGCGCGGACAGGATGCGCACCGCGGCGGCCAGATCGGTGCCGGTGATGATGTCGGCGGCCCACGGCGTGGCAGCACGGGGATCGTCGAGGGCGACCCCGATATCGGCGATGGCCAGTGCGGCCAACGTGTCGGTCGAGGCGAAGTCGCGGTGCAGTGCGGTGATCAGCAGCACGGGTCCGCGGTCCCCGCGCAGGTCGCGCACCAGCTTCAACAGCGGAGTCCCGGGCGGATGCGTCGAACCGACGCTGGCGGACAGATCTTCGGTGCCCGCCACGTGCCGCAACACCACCCGCGCCCCGGTGCGGTTCGCGGTCTGCAGCAACGGGATTGCGAAGGGGTCGACTTCCCAACCGACGTCGACGTGGCCCACCCGCCGGCCGTCGCAGACCAGATCGGCGTGTTCCAGACCCTGCGCCGGTGTCGCCGACGAAGAACCTTCCGGCCGAATCCATTTCAGCCGCGCACCCCCGGCAGGCAGTTCGTCGGGATCGGGTTCGGGTGGCTCCTCCTCGTGCAGCAGCGCGTCGGCCACCTCGTAGACGCGGTCGTCGTCCCAGCCGGGTTCCTCACCCCAGGCGCTCAGCACTGCGCGGTGATCACCGCGCAGTGCGGCGCCGTCGATCACCACCACCTGTATGCGGTCCATGCGACGCAGCGCCCCCGGGTCGAGTACCAGCAATCCCGCATTCGCCAGACCGCGCCCGAGAGTGGTCGCGAACGATTCCCGGCCGATGTGCGCGGCTTTCGGCACCCCGGCCAGGATCGCCTCGGCGGCCTCGGCTGCACCGCCACCGGCGAACAGCGCACCCGCGGCGGCGATCACCGAACCGCTGGCCGCCTGGTCTGAGTAGTTCTCAACCGGGCCCTTCATCGCGCCCTTGCCGATGTCGATCGCCGCGTCGATGGCACCGTCGACCACGACGTGGGAGGCCTCGCCGGCGGCGGCCGCCGCCCAGTTGTGCCGGGGCATCTGCGACTCGGCCCCCGCGGAGTTCAGCACCGGAACCACCGGCGCCTGCGGCCGGGCGGGTGAGGCGAGTTCGCGTTCCCGCTCCCGCCAGCGCTGCCGATGGGCCGTCGCCTCCACGAGCTGCAATGTGCGCTGGGTGAGATTCAGCATGGGTGTGCTGGGAGAACCGCTCAACCCGTAGGCCAACGCGGTGGAACCGCTCAGCGCGATGTCGGTGCCGACGCGACCGAGGCGCGACTCCAGGACGGCGACCACCCGCGGCTGGTAATTCAGCAGGGCCGCGGCGGCCTTGGCGCTGCTCGGTGCCATGGGCAGCCGGGTGAGCCAACCGGTCACCGCCGCACCCACCGCCACGGCGTCCATCGCCGCAGCGGTCAGCGGCACCAGGATCGCCAGCGGGTTGGCCGGGTCGGCGAACGGTGCCGCCTGGGACGCGGAGGAGGTGCCCGAGGCGGTGAGGTCGGTAGCGACGGCCGCGGCCGTTTCGCGGATCTCGTCCAGCACCGTGTCCTCGTCGGCGTCCTCGGCGATTTCGACGACCAGCCGGCCCAGCGCCCCTTCGACGTGTGCCTGGGCTACTCCGTCGATGCGGCGGACCGGCTCCTCCATTACCGCCGCGTATTCATGCCAGCAGGGAAACGGCAACAGCGGGTCTAGGTCCAGGTGCACCCGGCGCCCGCTGTGCCAGCGCACCGGCGGGGTGACCGCCTCGGGGGCGCCGTCCTTGGCGCCGCCCAGGCCGATCGCGCGCCCGGTGCTGTGCGCCACCGATTGCACCACCGGGCCCACCAGCTCGGTGACGGGACTGGTCAACGTCTGCACCGCGCTGGCCGCGCCGGCAGCTCCCTGGACGCCGGCCCGGACGACCTGCGTGGCCCCTCCGGTGAGAGTGCCGACGATGTCGGCCACGCCCGGAATTTTCATCCATCACCCTTCGAATACGTCTATCCCGCGCCAATCCTTCCGGCGCCTTCAGCACCTGTCCACACGGTCCGCGGATTGCCCCTGGACTACCGCGTGGGCGGCAACCCAAACAACGAGAACAGCAACGGATCGAGAAAGACGGCCATCGCGGCGATGCCCGGGACGCCGCCCCGGTTGAGGCAGGTAAGAACCTGGATGGAATGGGCCGCCACCATGTTATCGGTGTTTGGCCGGTACCCGGCGACGGCCGGTTGAATCGGCGAGTGTGCGGACCACGACGCGACACGCCGGCGCGTCGTCGTGAACCGCACGCTCGGCGCGGCCGCGAGCTCCTACAAGTGCCGGTGATTCGCCCGGCCGACGTGATAGCCGGTGGGGAACGACTTCTCGATCACCTGGAGGTGGTGGTCCACCCGGGATTCCAGCTCGAGGACCACACAGCCGTCGCCGACGGCCTTGGATTCCAGCACGATGTACCGCTGACCGTTGTCGGTGATCGGATCGCCTGAGTGCAAATCTTCGACGGCCACCAACTCGGGGGTTCCGTGTGACTCCACCTCTGTCACAGTAGGTGAACCAGGCAGGCGAGGGAATAGTCCCGGTGGCGGGGGTGCGGCGCCGGGCAGCGGACGCCCGGCAAGAATGGCGCCATGACTACACCGCAGCCGCCGGCCGATGCGCCGACCTGCTATCGGCATCCCGACCGCCAGACATACGTCCGCTGCACCCGCTGCGAACAGCCGATCTGTGGGGACTGCATGCGCAGTGCCGCGGTCGGTCACCAGTGTGAGCAGTGCGTGCAGGCGGGCGCGGCCACCGTCCGGCAGCCGCGGACCCGCTTCGGCGGGCGGGAGCGCTCGGACCGGCCGGTGGTCACCTACGCGCTGATCGTGATCAACGTGCTGGCGTTCGTTGCGGAGTATGCCTCGGTCGCGGTGCAACAGCAGTTCACCCTGTGGCCGCCGGCGGTGGCGGCGTACAGCGAGTACTACCGCCTGGTGACCTCGGCGTTCCTGCACTACGGCCCCGCTCACCTGGGGTTGAACATGTTGGCGCTGTATTTCGTCGGGCCACCGCTGGAGATGTGGCTGGGCCGGTTGCGGTTCGTCGCGCTCTACGCCCTGAGTGGACTGGGTGGTTCGGTGCTGGTGTACCTGCTCGCACCGCTGAACACGGCCACGGCGGGCGCATCCGGCGCGATCTACGGGCTGTTCGCGGCGATGTTCGTCCTGGCCAAGCGGCTCACCCTCGACGTGCGTGGGGTGGTGGCGGTCATCCTCATCAACCTGGCGTTCACGTTCGTGGTGCCGGTGATCAGTTCGCAGGCGATCAGCTGGCAGGGTCATGTGGGTGGGTTGGTGGCCGGCGGCGCGATCGCGGCGGCCTACATGTATGCACCACGGCAACGACGTGACCTGGTCCAGGCCGCCGCGACCGTGGGAGCGCTGTGCCTGTTCGGGGCGTTGATCTGGTGGCGCACGGCCGATTTGCTCAACCAACTCACCTGACGCCGGGGCGGCGGTTCCCGTGCGGGGTAGGTTGCCCGGTATGACCTGGTGGACCGCGCAGGCCGAGCGGACGCTGAGCGAACAGGTGCCCGCCCCGCCCGGCGAGGTGCGCGACTACTACGTCGACCTGGGCAACATCAAACTGGTGCACCCGCTGATCGTCTCGGTGGAATTGCTCGATCGCAGTGACACCCCGGACGGTTACCGGGTCGGCTACCGGGTGGTGGACCGCATCGCGCTGGGGCCGATCACGGTGAAGGTCCGCTACCGGGCGCGGCTGCATGTTCCCGTCGACGGCGACGTACACACCGAGGCCGACCAGTCCCCGGGCGTGCGGCTGCGGGGCACGGTGAGTTTCGCGCCGATCGAGGGCGGCACGCTGGTCACCGAGCGGATCAGGTTCGCCGCGCCGCGACCGCTGGCCGGGTTCACCGTCCGCGCGGCGGCCGAGGCGCACACTAAGATGCTGTCCGGCATCCGGCGTCATTTTGAATCAGGCTGAGCCGCTTTCCATTCCGACGTCAGCGCGAACTCGGACAGGTACTTGGTGGAACTCCACCCGCCGTCGACGACGATCGTCTGTCCGTTGATGAAGGCACCACCCGGCGAGCAAAGAAACGCGACCGTACTGGCGACGTCGTCGACACTGCCCAATCGCTGATGCGGTGTCATCTCGGTGTTGATGCGCCGGAAACGTTCGTCCTGCAGGCGATGTTCGGTCATCGGCGTCTGAATCACCCCGGGAGCCACCGCATTACAGCGAATGCCCTGTGCCCCGTATTGGCAGGCGATGTGGGTGGTCATCGCCGTCAGACCGCCCTTGGCTGCCGAATAGGCACCACCGCGCATGCTGCCCACGACCGCGAATGTGGAGGTGATGTTGATGATCGCCGAACCGGCCTGCAGGTGCGGCAGCACCTCGCGCACTAATCGGAACGGCGCGCGCAACATCAGCCGCAGAAAATGGTCCAACGATTCATCGTCGGTTTCGTGTAGCGGTTTGGGGCTGCCCACTCCGGCCGCGTTGACCAGGAAATCGACACGGCCCCAGTGGTCCAGCGCAGCAGCGACAACCTGCCGGGGCGCGTCGTCGTCGACGAGGTCGACAGCGAGGGTCGCCACCCGTGCGGGATCGCCGATCGCGCGACTGAGCTCAGCGAGCCGGCCCTCGTCGCGACCGGTAGCCAACACCGCCACCCCCGCGTCGGCAAGCTTTGTCGCACAACCGAATCCGATGCCGCCGGTCGCCCCCGTCACAATCGCTACCTGCATGTCACCGATCTTCCGCCATCAGTTCCGCCCGAATCCGATGCTTGAGGATCTTCCCCGCATCGTTTTTCGGCAGACCCGCCCAGATAACCACTTGCTCGGGTGCCTTGAAGCGCGCAACGCCCGCGGCTTCGAGGAACCTGCGCAAGTCGTGCACGTCGGGGCCGGGACCGGCGGCGACGACGACCGCGCACGCCCGCTCGCCGGTGCGGTGGTCGGGCAGCCCGACCACCGCGATCTCGGCTATCCCCGGATGGTTGGCCAGCACGTCCTCGACCTCCTTGGGGGAGATGTTCTCGCCGTTGCGGATGATCATGTCCTTGGCCCGGCCGGTGACCACCAGGTATCCATCGCCGACCCAGCGCGCCAGGTCCCCGGTGCGGAAATAGCCGTCGGCGTCGAAGGATCCGTCCTCGTCCTCGGGGTGCAGGTAGCCGACCAGCATCTGTGGGCCGCGCACCCGGATCTCGTCGTCGATCAGCCGCACTTCTGCGACCCCGACCCGGCCGTCGGTATCCGCGGCACGATCGCGGTCCCGCGGCGCTCCGATCGTGGTCACCGGCACTTCGGTCGAACCGTACACCCGGGTCACCACGGCTGCTTCGAAATACGCTGTCGCGCTGCGGATCAGTGACGGTGACACCGAAGCGCCACCACAGATGAACAACTTCAGATCGGGCAGGCGGGTGTGGGCGCGCTGTGCGGCCGCCAGCAGCTGCTCCAGAAACGGCGTGGCGCCCGCCATGTGCGTGCAACGCTGGGCCCGCATGATCCGCACCGCGCTCTCGGCATGCCAGCGGTCCATCAGCACTGCGGTGGTGCCGAGCAGCAGCGGGGCTTCGAAGGCGTAGATGGATCCGCCGATGTGGGCGATCGGCGAGGCGACCAGAAACACGTCCCCTGGCGAGACGAACCAGTGCTCGCGAATCTGTCGGATCAGCGCGTGAATCGAGTTATGGCTGTGCAGAACGCCTTTGGGGCGACCGGTGGTTCCCGAGGTGTAGAGGATCATCCGGACCGCATCGGCATCCAGTGTCGGCAACGGCTCAGGCGTGCGCGGCGTGGTGAGCAGTGACCGGAACGGGATCTCGTCGGGTCCGCCGTCACCGCGCACCACGACGACATCCGGCGCTGACTCCAGCTGGGCGGTGACCCGACGCAACATCGGGACATAGTCGTAGCCGCCGAAATCAGGCGGGATGAACACCACTCGGCTGTCCGCGTCCTCCAGGATGAAGCGCAGCTCCCGATCGCGCAGCGACGGCAGAATCGGGTTGGCCACCATGCCCGCCAACGTGGCGCCCAGGTAGATCACCGCGGCTTCATGCCAGTTGGGCAGCTGGAACGACACCACACTGCCCGGCGGGATCCGCGCGTGCAGCGCGTGGGCCAATGCCGTGGCCTGCCGATGCAGCTCGGCGCAGGACAGTCGGTAGTCGCCGTCGACCAGCGCGATCCGCTCCGGAGTGTCCCGAGCGGCGTCCTCGAGGGCATCTGCCAATGTGGCACGGCCCCAATAACCTTGGGCGTAGGCCTGCGCGGCTCGGTCATCGTCCCAGCGCAGTAGGCGGCCGCCGATCAGCTTCCTACCCACGCACTCGTCGCATCGTCATCGAATGGCGGAAGCGGGACGCCGGGTGGGTATTGATCGTGACCTGGGCGACCTGGCCGTCGGAGGCACGGTAGGTGCGTTGCACCTGCAGCGCCGGCGTGCCGGGCTCCACATCGAGGCCCTCGGCCACTTCCGGGGCCAGCAGGACGGCGATGATTTCCTGTTGCACCTCAACGATGCTCAACCCGAACAGGTCCTCGATCAAGGGAAAGATCGGTCCCTCGTGGCGCTGCAGCAGTCTGCCGACGGCCGCGAACGCGCGGTTGATGTAGTACTCGGTGCGGCACAACGCGGTCTCGGAGTCGTCGGAGCGACGAAAGCCACGAACGGTCAGCCACTGCTCACCCACGGCCAGCCCGCTGCGTGCGGCCGATTCTCCGTCGATGGTGACCATCGCGACCGATTCGATCGCAAACCTGGTGCCGGTGGCGAACGCCAGCAGGTCGTTGATCGACATGACGTGCTGGACATACGAATCCGACGACGGTCGCGGCACCACCAGAGTTCCGGTGCGTGGCCGCGACGACACCAGGTTGTCGTCGCGCAGTCGTCGCAACGCCTCCCGGATTGTGTACCGGCTGACCGCAAACCGCTCGCACAGCTCGTGCTCGGTGGGCAGCTGCGATCCCACCGGGTAGATGCCGTCCACGATCTCCTTGCGCAACGTGCGGGCCACCTGCAGGTACCGGTGGTCGACGACTTTTGCTTCCGAAGGTGGTGAGGACATTGCCGGTGGCCCTTCAGGATTCCTGACGTAGGGCCAGCAGACTGCCGTCGCCGTCGGCCGAGATGTACAGCGTGCCGTCGGGGCCGGCGGCGATACCCGCGAACGGTCCCTGAGGACCGGAGAACGGCGGCATGCCGCGCAGCGGTTTGGGTGTGATGCCCGGCGGGGCGCCGAGCGGCAGATCCGCAGCGAGGGTGGTCCGGACACCGGTGTCCAGGTCGAAGGCGACGACTTCCTTTGCGCCGGTGTCTACTACGTAGAGTTGCCGGCCCAGCACCAGCAGCCCCTGCGGCCGCTGCAGACCGTCGAACACCAACCCGCCGTCGAGGCTGCGGACCCGGCCGGTCTCCGACACCAGGCAGCTGCCGTCGCGGTCGATCGCGACGCCGACCGGATCGGTCAGACCGGAGGCCAGGACCTGAACCTGGTTGCCGCGGAGTCCCAGCACCCGACCGGTGCCGAGTTCAGCGACGAACACGGTCCCGTCCGATGCCGCCGCCACACCGTAGAGCTGATCGAAACCTGCCGCCAGCACTTCGCTTTCGTTATCCGCGGGCCGGTAGCGGGTGACCTCTCCGTTGGAGGTGGTGACGACGAACTCGCCGGGACCGGTCGAGTCCAGTCCGCGCAGGAATCCCGGATAGCCGGGGCTGAACAACATTCCGACGGTCCGCAGCGTGCCGTCGTCAAGCAGCGTGTAGAAGAAGGTGCCGTCGGCAATGTAAAGCTGCCCGTCGGGTCCGACCGTCAGGTCCAACGGCCAGTTCAACCCGCCCTTGAGCACCATCTGCGAGTCACCGTTGCGACCGATTTCGGTGATCTCGCCGGTGAAGCTGGAGACGAACAACCGGTTGCCGACGAAGGTGCAGTTGTCCAGACCCGGGTTCAGGCTGGCCAGTACGGTCTTTTCACCGGTGCGCGGATTGATGCGCAGCACCTGGCCGCTGTGCACCTGGGTCGACACGATGTAGCCGTCGGCGTCGAACTTCACCGAGTCGGGGACACCGAGGTCACCGGCAACCCGTTCGGCTGCACCGCCTTCGGGGTCGATGCGCCAGATCTCGTTGGCGGTCATGACGGGGAAGTAGAGCATTCCGTCCGGCCCCACCTCCATCGCGTTGGGCATCGGAATGTTCTCCAGCAGCACCCGCGGCGCCCCGCCGTTGAGGTCGAGTTCGAGCAGCCGCCCGCCGGCGCGGCACTCGTTGATGAACAACCTGCCCCGGTGCACCGTGATGCCGTTGGCCGACGGCAGGTCGTCCCGTAGCACCCGGGTGCGGCCGGCAGCGTCGCGCATGCTGACCCGGCCGTCCATCACTTCGGTGGCGTAGAGGTTGCCTTCGGGGCCGAATGCGACGTCGTCGGGTGCGATGATGTCGCCGCCCTTGGCGCTGACCGTGTCTACCAGGCCGGTCTCGATGTCGAGCGCGCTGATCTGGCTGCCCGTCACCTGGGCGATGTAGATCCGGCCGTCCGGTCCGGTGCGGATGCCGTTGGCCCCGAACAGACGGCTGGGATCGGTGAGCCGAATCAGTGTCCACCCTTCGGCCAAAGTGGGCGAGTACGGGACGGGGTACCGGCCAAGTTGGCCAGTTGGGTGCGACGATCCGGTTCCGGCTATCACCGCTCGGACGATAGCAATCGTGCCGTGGTCCAGACAATAGTTCGTCGATATTCCGCGGCCGGCCTTGACGGGCACGCTACGTAGAGAGAATCATGCTCTCCAATGGGTGCACATCATTATCTTGTCCGGACAATTCGATGAGCACGGATCTGCTCGGTCTCGCCGGACGCGTCGTCGTGGTCGCCGGCGCTGCCGGTGGCGGCATCGGCACCACGGTGACGCGCGTGGTCGCCGAGGCCGGCGCGACGGTGATCGGCGTCAGTCGCGGCCAGGACAATCTGGACCGGCACCTGGGTCCGCTGGTAGCCGAAGGGTTGCCGGTGGTACCGGTGGCCGCCGACGTGTCCACCGATGACGGCGTGGCGGCCACGATCGAAGCGGCGCGGCAGGCCGACGGAGAACTGCATGGTCTGGTCAACGTGGCCGGTGGTGCGGACCCGTCGACGTGGATGCCTGCGACGCGGGTGACGCGCAGCGACTGGCGGGAATTGTTCACCCGCAATCTGGAGACGATGTTCTTCATGAGCCAGGCCGTGGCCGCGGAGCTCAAGAGCAACCGGCGCGCCGGATCGATCGTGTCCATCTCGTCGATCAGCGGGCTGAACACCGCGCCGTTCCATATCGCCTACGGCACCGCCAAAGCCGCGATCGTCGCAGTGACCCGGACCATGGCCGCCGAACTGGCCAGTGACGACGACGGGGGCGCGGCGATCCGGGTCAATGCGGTCGCGCCCGGAGTCACCGAGACACCGGCGTCGCGCACCTACACCGACGACGATCCCGAACGGGACCGACGTGCCATCGCGATGGGCCGGCGCGGGCGCCCGGCGGAAATCGCCGGTGCGATCCTGTTCCTGCTGTCCGATCTGTCGAGTTACATCACCGGACAGACGTTGCTGGTCGACGGCGGTCTGAACCTCAAGTGGGGACACCTGGGTGCCGACAACACCTCGCTGTTCCTCAAGGACGAGTCGTTCCGCGCTGCGATCAAGCGTTGAGGAGAAGGGGAAAGCGATGAATGACGATCTGACCGCACCGGTCACGATCGGGGTCGAGGCCTACATCTCTGCGGACTACGCCCGCGCCGAACGGGACAAGCTGTGGCGCAAGGTCTGGCAGCAGGTCGGGCGCGTCGAAGATCTGCCCAAGGTGGGTAGCTTCCTGACCTACGACATCCTGGACGACTCGATCCTGGTGGTGCGCACCGGACCCGACACCTTCAAGGCCCACCACAACGTGTGTGTGCACCGCGGCCGTCGGCTGGTGGACACCCCCGCCGGCGCGAAAAGTGCTTGCGGCCACAAGAAGTCGTTCGTCTGCGGATTTCACGGATGGACCTATGACCAGGACGGCAACTGCACCCACATCCCCGAACGGGCGGACTGGCAGGGGGCGCTGACCCCGGAGAACACCCATCTGGGCAGGGTCAACGTCGACACCTGGGGCGGCTGGATCTGGATCAACATGGACCCGGCGGCCGAGCCGCTGCGCGACTACCTAGAACCGGCAGCGACCATGCTCGATCCGTTCAATCTGGCCGACATGCGCTGCAAGTGGCGCAAATGGCTGCATTTCCAATGTAATTGGAAGGTCGCGATGGAGGCTTTCAACGAGACCTACCATGTCGCCACCACGCACCCGCAGTTCAACAAGTTCGGCAACTTCCGCGGCTGGGCCGCCGCGCACGGCAGGCACAGCAACATCGGCTACGACGCACCGGCGGATCTCGGTGAGACCAAGTCGAAGATCCGGTTGGGCACCGGGGCGGACCCGCGGGTCTCGACGGCCGAAATGCAGCTCTACACACTGGAAGAGACCAACGCCACCACCACTCAGACACTGGTGAACGCGGCGTTGCGGTTGGTCGACGAGCTGCCCGACGACGCGCCCGCCGACAGAGTGCTCAGTCACTGGCTGACCTCGGCACGCCGCGACGACGCCGACCGCGGCGTGGTCTGGCCGACCATCGATCCCGAACACCTGGCCAACAGCGGCACCGCCTGGCAGATATTCCCCAACTTCCAGATCGGGCAGGGTCTGACCACGGCGTTGTGCTACAGCGCGCGCCCGCACGGCTACAACCCCGACGAGTGCATCTTCGAAGCGTCCTGCTACGAGCTGTACCCGAAAGGCGAAGAGCCGCACACCGAGTGGGTGTATGCGCCGCCGGACGACCCGAATTGGCGCAGCGTCCTGCCGCAGGACTTCTCCAATATGGCCGCGGTGCAGCAAGGAATGAAGTCCCTGGGCTTCCGCGGCCCCAAGCCCAACCCCTACATGGAACGCAGTACCGCCAACCTGCACCGCAACCTCGCCGAGTACCTGGGCCGGGGCGCGCCGCAGGCCCTTGCAACAGAGACGGAGATTCAACGATGAAGGTCAACCTTGGCTTCGGAGCACACAATTCGCACGACTGGGAGCGAGTGCTGGCCGAGGACTTCAGCCAGCCGCCCGCAACCCCGGACTGGGAATGTGTGCAGAGCACACTGGCGATCGCCGATCTGGCCGAGCCGCTCGGGTTCGACGGCATCTGGATGCCCGAGCACTGCGGCACGCCCTATGGCATGACACCCAACCCGATTCAGGCGTTGAGCTATTTCGCCGGTCGCACCGAACGGGTCGCTCTGGGCACCTTTGTGGCGGTGGCGCCGTGGTGGCACCCCATTCGGTTGGCGCACCAGATCGCCTACCTCGACATCATCTCCAACGGCCGGTACACCACGATCGGGATCGGCCGTGGCGTGTCGAAGGGCGAGTTCGACGCCGTCGGGGTGCCCAGGGAGGAGAGCCGCCAGCGGTTCAACGAGACGCTGGACATCCTGGAGCTGGCGTTCTCCGGGGAGCGGTTCTCCTACGACGGAGAGATCTTCAAGGTGCCCGAGATGTCGTTGCGGCCCGAGCCGCGGAGTCGGGACCTGTTCTCCCGCATCTATTCCTCGTCGTCCACCGCGGAGTCGCTGGAGATCCTTTCCCGGCGCGGCATGGTGCCGCTGTTCGTCGGCAACAAACCGATCGAGGATGCCGGCCGGGAAGTGCAGAAGGTCAACACCTTCCGGCAGGAGGAGGGTCTGCCACCGTGTCAGCCGAAGAACGTGATGTTCATGTACTGCACGGCCGATCCCGATGGTGCGGCCAAGTCCGAGGAGTGGATCTACACGGCCAACCGCGACGTCACCGTGCACTACGGGTTCGCCGACGCCTCGAACTTCAAAGGCGTCAAGGGCTATGAGGCTTATGCGGCCCGGGAAGCGACCGCGACCGCGGTGCTGGCGTCCTCGGTGACACACGACTCGAAGGGTGCGCCCAAGACGCCGGGCTATCACGCCTCCAACCTGCTGATCGGGACTCCCGAGGAAATCTTCAACCGGATCAAAGCGGCCCAGGAAGCGTGCTCGTTCTGTGAACTGACGATCGTGCCGCAGTTCGGCACCATGCCCTACGACGAGGCGACGGCCAGCACGGAGTTGTTCGCCAAGGAGGTACTGCCGGCGGTGCAGGAGATGGCGGCACCGTTGCACCCGGCCGCGCTACCGGAGAACGCGCTGGCATGACCGGAGTCTCCGACTGCCCGCCGACATCGGCGCCCATCGACATCGACCTGGACGGTTTGCGCGAAAAGTACCGCCATGAACGCGAAAAGCGGCTGCGTCCGGAGGGTTCCAAGCAGTACATCGAACTCGTCGACGACTTCGCCGGATACTACGAGATCGACCCGCACTCGCCGGACCTGGTGCGCGATCCGATCTCGGCGGATATCGACGTGGCCGTGCTCGGCGGCGGCTTCGGCGGGCTGCTGTGCGCTGCGCACCTGAAGAAGGCGGGCGTCGAGGACGTGCGCATCATCGAACTGGGTGGCGACTTCGGCGGAGTGTGGTACTGGAACCGCTACCCCGGGCTGCAATGTGACAACGAATCATATTGCTACATACCGCAATTAGAGGAACTCGACTATATCCCGAGCAAGAAGTTCGCCGACGGTACCGAAATCTACGAGCATTGCCGCCGGATCGGGAAGCACTACGGGCTCTACGACGCCGCGCTGTTCTCCACCCAGGTGCGGGCGCTGCGCTGGGACGAGGAGATCAAGCGCTGGCGGGTCAGCACCAACCGCGACGACGACATCCGGGCGCGGTTCGTGGTCGTCGCGTCGGGTCCCTTCCACCGTCCCAAGCTGCCGGGCATCCCGGGCCTGAAAGACTTTCAGGGACATAGCTTTCACTCATCGCGTTGGGACTACAGCTACACCGGCGGTGACGCCACCGGTGGACTCGACGGATTGAGCGACAAGCGTGTCGCGGTGGTGGGCACCGGCGCCACCGCGATCCAGATCGTGCCGTTTCTGGGCCGCTACGCCAAGCACCTGTACGTGTTCCAGCGCACCCCGTCCTCGGTCGGTGTGCGCAACAACACCCCGACCGATCCGGAATGGGTGAAATCGCTGCAACCCGGATGGCAGAAAGAGCGGCAGCGCAACTTTCACGCCTGGACGTTCGAAGGCATGGCGCCCGGCCAGCCAGATCTGGTGTGCGACTTCTGGACCGAGCTGGGCCGCAACACCGCGGCCAGGGTGATGGCGCTCGAGGATCCGGCAGCGATGACCCCGGAACAGTTCATGGCCATCCGGGAGGAGGAAGATTACAAGGTCATGGAGCGGCTGCGCCGGCGCATCGAAGACATCGTCGACGATCCCGAGACCGCCGAGGCGCTCAAACCGTACTACAACTTCCTGTGCAAGCGGCCGTGCACCAACGACGACTATCTCCCGACGTTCAACCGGCCTAACGTCACGCTGGTCGACGTGTCGTCGTCCAAGGGCGTGGAGCGCGCCACCGCAAACGGGTTGGTGGCCAACGGTGTCGAGTATGAGGTCGACTGCATCATCTACGCCAGCGGGTTCGAGATCACGACCGAGATCAGCCGCCGGTACTCACTGGAGGCGATCGAAGGCCGCGACGGCCTGTCGCTGTTCGACTACTGGCGCGACGGCTATAAGACGCTGCACGGCATGACCAGCCGCGGCTTCCCCAACCAGTTCTTCACCGGATTCACCCAGGTCGGCATTTCGGCGAACATCGCCGCCAATTACGAACTGCAGGGTGAGCACATCGCCTACATCATCGCCGAAGCGCTGGCCCGTGGCGCGACCACGGTCGAGCCCAGCCAACAGGCGCAGGACGACTGGTGCACCACGATCCGCGAGACGGCGATCGACAACAGCGCGTTCGACCAGGCCTGCACGCCAGGCTATTACAACAACGAAGGTGGCGGCACCGAGGGCATCCGGTCGCATCTGGGTGAGCCGTACGGTCCGGGCTTCTATGCTTTCGGTGACCTACTCGCCGAGTGGCGCGCCGGCGGCAAGCTGGACGGGCTGATCCTGGAACCGTGATGGCTGAACTCAGATTCGACGATCGGGTGGCGGTGATCACCGGTGCCGGCCGGGGCCTGGGACGCGCATACGCGCTGATGCTGGCCGCCCGCGGGGCCAGCGTCGTGGTCAACGACACCGGCGGCGCGCTGACCGGTGGTGGCGGCGTGGACGCCGGCCCGGCACAGCAGGTTGTCGACGAGATCAACGCGGCCGGCGGTGCGGCCGTCGCCTGCACCGAATCGGTGACCACCGCCGCGGGTGGGCAGGCCATCGTCGGGGCCGCACTCGACCAGTACGGGCGGCTGGACATCCTGATCCACAATGCCGGTACGGTGCGGCGCGGTTCGCTGAAGGAGATGAGCTACGAGGACTTCGACGCCGTCCTCGACGTGCATCTGCGGGGCGCTTTTCACGTGGTGCGTCCCGCCTTCCCGGTGATGTGCGGCGCCGGTTACGGCCGCATCGTGCTGACCTCCTCGATCGGCGGGCTGTACGGTAACCACGGTGTCGCCAACTATGCGGCCGCGAAGGCCGGTGTGATCGGACTGTCCAACGTCGTCGCACTCGAAGGCGCGGCGGAAGGGGTGCTGTGCAACGTCGTCGTCCCGTCAGCGGTGACGAGAATGGCTGACGGCCTTGATATTTCGCAATACCCCCCGATGGGGACCGAGCTGGTGGCACCGGTGGTGGGGTTGCTGGCGCACGAATCCTGCCCGGTGAACGGCGAGATGCTGATCGCGATCGCCGGCCGGATCGCCCGCGCGGTGATCGCCGAAAGCCCGGGGGTGCAACGCTTGTCGTGGACCGTCGAGGATGTCGCCGAACAGCTCTACGCCATCCGGAACCTCGCGGCGCCACTGGAATTCCCGGTGGTCCCCGACGGGCACGCCCAGCACATCCGGTACAGCTTCGACTCTGCGGCCTGGGCAATGCGGGAGCGCGCGCACCATGTCTGAGGCTGGTACCGGCCCGCTGACCGGCGTCCGCGTCGTCGACCTCACCGCGATGGTGATGGGGCCGTACTGCACGCAGATCATGGCCGACATGGGTGCTGACGTGATCAAGATCGAACCCCCGCGGGGTGACGACACCCGCTACGTATCGGTGGGCCCGGCGCCCGGCATGAGCGGCGTCTTCGTCAACGTCAACCGCGGCAAGCGCGGCGTTGCCATCGATGTGAAGTCAGACGCCGGCCAGCGCGCCCTGCGGGCGCTGATCGAACGCGCCGACGTGTTCATCCATTCGATGCGGGCCAAGGCGATTGCCCGCCTCGGGCTGAGCTATGTCGAGGTCGCGGCCGTCAACCCGGCCATCGTGTACACCAACTGCTACGGCTACTCGCGGCGCGGGCCGAATCGCGACCTGCCGGCGTACGACGACACCATCCAGGCCGCGTGCGGGTTGCCGTCGGTGCAACAGCAACTGACCGGCGAGGCCAACTTCGTCGGGACGATCCTGGCCGACAAGGTCGCCGGCCTCACCGCGCTGTACGCGACGACGATGGCGCTCTTCCACCGCGAGCGCACCGGTGAGGGGCAAGAGGTCGAAGTCGGCATGTTCGAGGCGATGGCGTCGTTCATGTTGGTCGAACACGTCAACGGCGCGATGTTCGACCCGCCGTTGAGTCCCGCGGTCTACCCGCGCGCGGTGGCGCCCAACCGACGGCCGTACCGCACCAGCGACGGCCACATCGCCGCCCTGATCTACAACGACAAACACTGGGCCGCATTCGTCGACGCGGTGCGACCGGCCTGGGCCAGCGATCGGTACACGACGTTGGCGGGGCGGGCGAGTCAGATCGACACCGTCTACGGGTTGCTGGCCCAGACGTTCGCCGAGCGCACCACGCAGGAGTGGCTGGATCTGCTGCGCGAACTGGAGATACCCGCATCCCCGCTGTCCAGTCCGGCGGAGTTGCTGGACGATCCGCAACTCGACGCGGTCGGCTTCTTCGAGACCGTCGACACGCCCCACGGACCGGTGCGCTTTCCCGGAGTGCCCACGTGGTTCTCCCGGACGCCGGGTCGCGTCGCCGGTCCCGCCCCGGAGCTGGGCGCGCACACTGAGGCGGTGCTGGCAGAACTGGGCCTGATGCCGGTGGACTCCGAACCCCCCGGTTAGTCGAAGAGCGGACTGTCGGTGGTGTAGGCCCGGTAGAAGTACGTCAGATTGTCCGGGCTGCCGTAATCGACCCGCTTGAAGGCTTTGCTGATCGGGTTGGCGTGGGTGTGGGTGCCGGGGTGGTACACGGTCAGCGAGCCCAGATGCTGCGCCAGCTCGGCCGGTGTGTCCACCCATACGTAGCCGGCGTTGCGCACCATGACCTCGCCGAGGTAGCAGCCGAGCACAAAGATGGGTTCGGCCATCAGGTCGGACCCGGGCCCGCGGAAGCCGTCCAGGATCGCGTCCACGTCGTTCAACGAGGCCGGGCTGAAGTCGAGTTCGACTGCGGACAGCGTCTGGGCTGCCGCGACGGCACGACCGGCGATTTCGGCCGCCGTGGCGGGACTCGGCACCGCCGGCAGCAGTAGCGCGCGACCAGTCCATGCGGGTCCGGCCGCAACCGCGGCGGCGTCGCCCGAGATGACTTCCACCGCAGCGCCTTCCTCGCCCGGACTGGTCTTGCGACGCCGGGTGAACCAGCCCATGTGGATGCCTTCTGCCGTGCCGACCGGGTGCGCGGTTGCGCGTCGTCCAGGGTACGGAAGTTGCTGTGGCCCTTCCACAGAACATCGAGGGGGCTCCGTGACCGTGGCGTGTCCTGCCGGGCTTGCGAGGCCCGCGCCTCTAGGATTTCTTGGATCAACTTCGAGGGGTAGCGACGTATCGGCAGCAAGGACGGCGCCGGACGACCACACGGTCAGGGCGCGCTGAAGACAAGGACTGAGCCGGGCGGGATACCAGCCGCACCGGCCGATTCCGCATTCCGGCGGCGCTGGGTGGCCCCGGTCCGACGCGTCGGCCGGTCGGCGGGATGGGATCGGCAAGAGCGGCACAGCGGTGTTCCGGCGCTGGACGGACTGCGGGCGATAGCGGTGGCGCTGGTCCTGATCGGACATGGTGGCATCCCGGGAGTCAGCGGCGGATTCATCGGCGTCGACATCTTCTTCGTGCTCAGCGGCTTCCTGATCACCTCGCTGTTGCTCGACGAACTCGGCCGTAGCGGCCGGATCGACCTGCGCGGCTTCTGGATTCGGCGCGCGCGCCGACTGCTGCCGGCGTTGCTGTTGATGGTGCTGACCGTCAGCGTGGCCCGGGAACTGCTGCCCTACCAGTCACTCAACGGCCTGCGCGGGGACGCGATCGCCGCGTTCTGCTGGCTGGCCAACTGGCGGTTCGTAGCCCAGAAGACCGATTACTTCACCCAGGGCGCACCACCCTCGCCGCTGCAACACACCTGGTCGCTGGGGGTGGAAGAGCAGTACTACATCGTCTGGCCGGTGCTGCTGATCGCGGTGACGCTGCTGCTGGCCGCCCGCGCCCGGCGCTACTTCGGCAAGACCACGGTGGGGCACGTCCGGTTCAGCGCCTTCGTGATCGCCACCCTGGGCGTGGTCGCCTCCGCCGCGGCCGCCATCGTCTGCACCAGCGACGGCAATCGCGACCGGATCTACTTCGGCACCGACACCCGCGCGCAGGCGTTACTGATCGGTGCCGCGGCATCGGCACTGCTGGTCCGGGATTGGCCGGCGCTGAACCGCGGCTGGTGTCTGATCCGCAGCCGCTGGGGACGACGGGCCGCCCGGGCGCTGCCACTTGTCGGGTTAGGCACGCTGGCAGCGGTCACGCATTACGCGACGGGAAGCGCCGGTGAGTTCCGCCACGGCCTGCTGATCGTGGTGGCCGTCGCGGCGGTGCTGGTGGTGGCACCGGTGGCGATGGAGCAGCGCGGCGCCGTTGCCCGCGTACTCGCGTGGCGCCCGCTGGTGTGGCTGGGCATGATCTCCTACGGCGTCTACCTGTGGCACTGGCCGATCTTCCTGGTGCTCAACGGTGAACGCACCGGGTGGTCGGGCGGTGGCCTGTTCGCGGCCCGCTGCGCGGTCACGCTGGCGGTGGCGGGCGTGTCGTACTGGGCGATCGAGCAACCCATCCGGCGCTGGCGCCCGGAACGGGTGCCGTTGCTGCCGCTGGCCGCGGCCACCGTTGCCAGTGCCGCCGCGGCGACCATCCTGGTGGTCCCGGTCGGAGCGGGGCTGCGGGAGGTCGGGCTGCCGCCCGGCGTGTCGGCGGTCGCGGCGGTGTCGCCGTCGCCACCTGGCGCCGCTCAGCCCACCGCCGCCCCCGGCCCGCGCGATCCCAATCAGCCGTTCACCGTTTCGGTGTTCGGCGATTCGATCGGCTGGACGATGATGCACTTCCTGCCGCCGACACCCGGTTTCCGGTTCATCGACCACACCGTCATCGGCTGCAGCCTGGTGCGCGGCACGCCGTACCGGTACATCGGTCAGACGCTGGAGCAGCGTTCCGAATGCGATTCGTGGCCCGGTCGTTGGGCGACCCAGATCAGCCAGGATCGGCCGGACGTCGCGCTGCTGGTCATCGGGCGGTGGGAGACGGTCGACCGGGTCAACGAAGGAAAGTGGACGCACATCGGCGACCCGACGTTCGACGCGTACCTCAACTCAGAACTGCACCGGGCGCTCAATATCGTCGGCTCCACCGGTGTTCGGGTGATGGTGGCGACGGTGCCGTACAGCCGGGGCGGGGAGAAACCGGACGGCCGACTGTATCCCGAAGACCAACCGGACCGGGTCAACCAGTGGAACACCATGTTGCGCAACGCTATCGGTGAGCATCCGCATGTCGGCATCGTCGACCTGAACAAAAAGCTCTGTCCGGACGGCGTCTACACCGCGAAGGTCGACGGCATCAAGGTACGCAGCGACGGTGTGCACCTGACTCCGGAAGGGGTCAAATGGCTGCTGCCCTGGCTGGAGGAGTCGGTCCGCTAGTTCGACCAGCAGCTCAGCTCCATGCTGTCGCTCTCCCTGGCCGGGAAGTTGAAACTCACGTAACCGTTGCCGGGGTCGCGCACAAAGTCGAGGTAGGGCTGCATATCCGACGCGCTGGCATTGTCGGCGATCACCAGCGCGCCCGACGACAGCGACGGTTGCAGCAGATTGATCACCGGCAGGTAGAGGTCTTTCCAGCCGTCCAGTAGGACGAAATCGACCGGCCCGTCCAGTTCCGTCAGGGTGGCGAGCGCATCGCCTTCCAGGATCGTCACGTCCTGCAACCCGACGTCGGCGAACGTCTGCTTCGCCGCGGCGATCTTGGTGTCACTGAGCTCGGTGGTCACCACCCGGCCGGCACCGTTGTCGCGCACCGCGGCAGCCAGATGGATCGCCGAAATGCCGAAGGACATCCCGAATTCCACCACCGTCGCCGGACGGCTCGCCCGCACCAGCGAGTAGAGCAGGCGGCCGGCGTCGGGCGTCACCGGAATGTAGAACTCGCTCATCGCTTCGGTGCGTTCCTGCACCGTCATCGGGCCGTCGAACTGACCGCGCCGGTCGCGCAGTTGCGACATCTGCGCGCCGGCAGCGACATACATCCGGTCGAGCACCGAGGCGACCCGGGGATCTTGCAAAGTATTGGCCATACACCCGACTGTATGCCCCCGGAATCAGCCCGCCGGCGGTCCTGAGCGTCAGGCCACGACGTCGATCGGGTCGCCGATGCTGACCATGTTGAAGTACCAGGCGGCGTTGTCCGGGCTCAGGTTGATGCAGCCGTGGCTGACGTTGGCGTAGCCCTGCGAACCCACCGACCACGGCGCGGAGTGCACGTACACGCCGCTGCCGGTGACGCGCACCGCGTACGAGGCGGTGATCAGGTACCCGTCCGAGGAGTTGAGCGGGATGCCGATGGTGCGGGAGTCCATCACGACGGTGCGTTCCTTGGACATCGCGTTGAAGTTGCCGATCGGGGTCGGACGACTGGGCTTGCCCATCGACGCCGGCATGGTGCGCAGCACCTCGCCGTTGCGGCTGACGGTGAAGGTGTGCGCGGAGATGCTGGCCACGCCGCGCAGCTCGTCGCCGGTGTCAAAGCCTTCGTTGAGGGCCTGGACGCCGACGGAGACGTGGGTGTGGCCCGGCCAGTACCGGTCCGGCACCCATTGCACGACATTGCCGTCGAGCCACTGGAAGTGACCGGTCATATTGCTCGGAGAACTGACGCGGATGGACCGTTCGGCGGCGCGGTGATCCCGCACCGGCGCAGTGAAGGTCACCACCACCGGCGTGGCGATGCCCACCACGGCTCCCCCGGCGGGGAATATCGAGGCCACCCCGGGCAGCGGGTGGGGGACCGGCACGGCGCCGGTCGCGGGACTGCCCGATCCGGCCGCGGCCATCGTGGTGATCGCGACCAGGACGAAAAGATAACGAACCGCTCGACGCATGGTCTCGACCCTTCGGGATGGTGCGGTGGACACAACCACACAGTCTAGTGGCTATCCCCCGGAAGGGGTCATAGCAAACATGGCCAGCGTAGCCGGGGCTCGGCTTTCCGGTGTCGTCAGATCTTGCTGCTGCGGTTGAGGGCGGCCAGGTGCCCGCTTTCCACTCCGGCGCCGGGATCGAGCACGCAGTCGATCAGGGCGGGACCGTACGACGCCAGTGCCTCGGTCAGTGCGGTCTCCAGCTCAGCCGGCGTCCGCACGTGGTATCCCTTGCCGCCGAACGCTTCTGCGAGCAGGTCGTGCCGTGCGTCGATGTTCAGCACGGTGGGCGCCGGGTCGGATGTGGCCGTAGTGATCTCGTCGCCGCGGTACACACCGCCGTTGTTGAGGACGACGACGGTGACGGGAAGCCGGTAACGACAGACGGTTTCGATCTCCATGCCGCTGAACCCGAACGCACTGTCACCCTCGATGGCGACGACGGGGCGCCCGGTCTCCACGGCCGCCGCGATGGAGTAGCCCATCCCGATGCCCATCACACCCCACGTTCCGGTGTCCAGCCGGTGCCGCGGCAACTCCATGTCGATGACGTTGCGGGTCAGGTCCAGCGCGTTGGCGCCTTCGTTGACCACGTAGGTGTCCGGGTTACGTTGCAGGACAGTGCGAATGGCACCGAGCGCATTGTAAAACCGCATCGGGTGCGGATTTTCGCTGAGCTGCTGGCGCATCTTGGCGTCGTTACGGGCTTTGCGTTCGCCGAGCTCATCCGGCCACGCCGCCGCAACCTCCACCGGGTGGGTGGCCAGCCCGTCCAGCAACGCCGACATCACCGAACCGATGTCCCCGGTCAGCGGCGCGGTGATGGGCTGGTTGCTGTCGAACTCGCTGGGCGCGATGTCGATCTGGATGAATTCGGCGTCCGGGGACCATTGTGGTGATTCCCCGTGTCCGAGTAGCCAATTCAGTCGCGCGCCGACCAGCAGCACGACGTCGGCGCGCTTGATCGCCAGCGAACGCGCGGCGGCGACCGACTGCGGGTGTACGTCCGGCAGCAAGCCTTTGGCCATCGACATCGGCAGGTAGGGGATCCCGGTGGTCTCGATGAATTCCCGAATCACGTTGTCGGCCTGCGCGTATGCGGCGCCCTTGCCGAGCACGATCAACGGTCGCCGTGCCCGGGCCAGTACGGTCAACGCCCGGTCCACCGCGTCGGGTGCCGGCAGTTGCCGCGGGTCCGGGTCGACGATGCGCCAGATCGAGTTGGCGGCGTCGGCAGCCGGCATCGTCTGCGCCAGCACCTCGCCCGGAATGTCCAGATAGACCCCGCCGGGCCGCCCGGAGATCGCGGTCCGGACCGCCCGCGCGACACCGCGCCCGATGTCTTCGACCCGGCCGATCCGGTAGGCCGCCTTGGCGAAGGGCCGCGCCGCGTTGAGCTGGTCGATGTCCTGATAGTCACCGCGTTGCAGGTCCACCACCGCGCGGTCGCTGGACCCGGAGATCTGGATCATCGGGAAGCAGTTGGTGGTGGCGTTCGCCAGCGCGGGTAGGCCGTTGAGAAAGCCGGGCCCCGAGGTCGTCAGGCACACCCCGGGCCGGCGGTTCAGGAAACCCGCCGCGGCGGCGGCGTTGCCGGCCGAGGCCTCGTGCCGGAAGCCGATGTAGCGGATCCCGGCGGCCTGCGCGGTGCGGGCCAGATCGGTGATCGGAATCCCGACCAGGCCGTAGACGGTGCTGATGTCGTTGGCTTGCAGCGCGTCCACCACCAGGTGGAAGCCGTTGGTCAGCGCGGCGGTCATGGTCGCCCCTCCTCAGGTGGTGATCCGGCGTCACTGCTCATCATTCACGCTGCCCGTCATTGGACAGCGAGCCTTGCGCCCCGGCAGGGTGCACGGTAGAAGCCGCACCGGCCCCGAAGGAGCGTGGCATGACAGCCGATGAGACCACTGAACGGCGTCCGGGCATTCTCGAGTTGATCGAGGTGGCCGCGAACCGCGCGCCGGAAGCGACGTCGCTGGTCATCACCGCTGATCGCGTCCCGGTCAGCTATGGCCGGCTGATGGACCTGGTCGACGATCTCGCGGCCCAGCTGACGCAGGCCGGCCTGGTGGCTGGGGACCGGGTCGGGTTGCGCACCGGGAGCAGCGCCGAATTCGTGGTCGGTCTGCTGGGCGGGCTGCGGGCGGGCCTGATCGTGGTGCCGCTGGATCCGGCGCTGCCGCTCGCCGACCAGCGCGCCCGCAGCGCGGCGGCCGGTGTGCGGGTGGTGCTCATCGACGGCGGTCCCACCGAGCCGGCGGTGCCGTGGTGGCCGATCGCAGTTGCCGTCACCGGCGGTACGTGTACAGCCCGAGTGGATACGCCCACGGCACCCGATGCGGCCGCCGTTTCCCCTGCGGGGTTGCACGACGACGACGCGATGATCATGTTCACCGGCGGCACCACCGGCCTGCCCAAGATGGTCCCGTGGACCCACGCCAACATCGCCACCTCGGTCCGGTCCATTGTCGGCGGATACCGGCTGGGCGCACAGGATGCGACGGTCGCGGTGATGCCGCTGTACCACGGCCACGGGCTGGTCGCGGCGCTGCTGTCCACGCTGGCATCCGGTGGCGCCGTGCTGTTGCCGGCCCGCGGGAAGTTCTCGGCGCACACCTTCTGGGACGACATCGATGCCGTCGGAGCCACCTGGTATACGGCCGTGCCGACCATCCATCAGATCCTGTTGGAGCGTGCTGCCGGCGAGAACGCCGAAACTAGAAGGGCCAGTCTGCGTTTCATCCGCAGCTGTAGCGCACCGTTGACCGCGGAAGTGGCCGCGGCGCTGCACGCGGAGTTCTCGGCGCCGGTGTTGTGCGCGTTCGGCATGACCGAGGCCACCCATCAGGTGGCGACGACGTCCGCCGACCAGGAGGTTGATCCCGCGGCGTCGGCCGGCCTGGTCGGCCGCTCCACCGGACCCGAGATCCGGATCGTCGACTCCGACGGCAAGACCGTCGCGCCCGGTGACGTCGGTGAAGTGTGGCTGCGCGGCGCCACCGTGGTGCGCGGTTACCTCGGCGACCCGAAGATCACCGCTGCGAACTTCACCGACGGCTGGCTGCGTACCGGCGACCTGGGGACGCTGTCGGATTCCGGTGACCTGACCATCCGCGGCCGCATCAAGGAGCTGATCAACCGCGGCGGCGAGAAGATCTCACCCGAGCGGGTCGAGGGGGTGCTGGCCGCCCATCCCCAGGTTCTGGAATGCGCGGTGTTCGGTGTGCCGCACCCGATGTACGGCGAGGCCGTCGCGGCAGTGATCGTGCCCCGGGGGCCAGCCGCCACCGCCGAAGAGCTCGCACAGTTCTGCCGGGACCGGTTGGCGCCGTATGAAATTCCGGCCAGCTTCGCCGTAGCCGAAGACTTGCCGCACACCGCCAAGGGCTCGCTGGATCGGCGCGCGGTGTCGCAGCGGTTCAGTCCGCAGCGCTAGGCACTGGCCCGCACCCGGGCCGCGGCGGATTCAGGCATCGGCTCGTAGCGGGCGAAGCTGAGGGTGAACGACGCCGCCCCGTGCGCCAGGGAACGCAGGTCGATGGCGTAGCGGGTCAGTTCCACCTGCGGCACCTCGGCATGGACCACGGTGCGCTCGTGGCCCGCGGTGTCGGTGCCCAGCACCCGGCCGCGGCGGCTGGACAGGTCGCCCATCACCGCACCCACGAAGTCGTCCGGCACCAGCACCGAGATCTGGTCGATCGGCTCGAGCAGCACCACCTTCGTCGCGGCCGCCGCCTCGCGCAGCGCCAGGGCACCTGCCATCTGAAAAGCGAAGTCCGACGAGTCCACGCTGTGTGCCTTGCCGTCGAACAAGGTGACCCGCAGATCGACCACCGGATAGCCGGCGTGCACGCCCTTGTCCATCTGGGCGCGCACGCCCTTCTCCACGCTGGGAATGTAGTTGCGCGGCACCGCCCCGCCAACCACTTTGTCCACGAACTCGAATCCCGAGCCCTCGGGCAGCGGCTCCACCTCGATGTCGCACACCGCGAACTGGCCGTGGCCGCCGGACTGCTTGACGTGCCGACCATGCCCTTTTGCCTTGCCGCCCAACGTTTCCCGCAGCGGTACCCGCAACTCGACGGTGTCCACCGTCACCCCGTAGCGGTTGGCCAGGGCATCGAGCACCACACCGACGTGCGCCTCGCCCATGCACCACAGCACCATTTGATGGGTCTCCGGGTTCTGCTCGATGCGTAGCGTGGGGTCCTCGGCGGCCAACCGGGCCAGCCCGACCGACAGCTTGTCCTCGTCGGTCTTGGCGTGTGCCTGAATAGCGATGGGCAGCAACGGTTCCGGCATCGTCCACGGTCTGAGTACCAGCGGCTCGGACTTGTCCGACAAAGTGTCGCCGGTTTCGGCGCGGCTGAGTTTGCCGATCGCGCAGATGTCTCCGGCCACCACGGACGGAGCGGGCCGTTGCTGCTTTCCGAGGGGAAACGACAACACCCCGATGCGCTCGTCCTCGTCGTGGTCGGGGTGCAGCGCCCCGTGCCCCTGGACGGTCCGGTCCTGACCGAAGAACGACGAGAAGTGGCCCGACACATGGACGGTCGCATCCGGCTTGATCGTCCCGGAGAACACCCGGACCAGGCTGACCCGGCCGACATAGGGGTCCGAGGTGGTCTTCACCACCTCGGCGAGCAGTGGTGCGTCGACATCGCAGGCCAGGTCCTCGTGCGCGGCACCCTGCGGGGTGAACACCTCCGGCAACGGATGCTCGCGGGGAGAGGGAAAGCCGCGGGTGGCCACCTCGAGCAGTTCCAGGGTGCCGACGCCGGTGCTGCTGCACACCGGAATGACCGGGAAGAACGAGCCACGGGCGACGGCCTTTTCCAGATCCTCGATCAGCACCGACTCGTCGATCGTCTCGCCGCCGAGGTAGCGGTCCATCAACGACTCGTCCTCGGATTCCTCGATGATCCCTTCGATCAAGCTGCCGCGGGCCTCCTCGATCCGGTCGGTGTCGGCGGGTGATTCGGTGCGCTTGCCGCCGGCGTAGGTGTACTCGGTTTGCGACAGCAGTCCGATCAGCCCGGCGTCGGTGGGCAGGTACAGCGGTAACACCTTGTCGCCGAACGCTTCTTGGGCCGCCGCCAACGCTTCTGCGTAGTTGGCGCGGGCGTGGTCGAGTTTGGTCACCACCACGGCCCGGGGCATGTCGACCTGGCTGCATTCCTGCCAGAGCGACTTGGTCGGTTCGTCGACACCCTCGTTGGCGGCGATCACGAACAGCGCGCAGTCCGCCGCGCGCAGACCGGCCCGCAACTCCCCGACGAAGTCGGCGTACCCGGGTGTGTCGATCAGGTTGACCTTGACGCCCTGGTAGGCGAGCGACGCCACCGCGACGCCTACTGAGCGTTGCTGCCGGATCTCGGCCTCGTCGAAGTCGCACACGGTGTTGCCGTCGGTCACCGAACCCGGCCGCGACAACACCCCGGCGGCCACCAGCAGCGCCTCCACCAGGGTGGTCTTGCCGCCCCCGGACGGCCCGACCAGCGCCACATTGCGAATGCCGTCCGGACCGGTCGCGGTGGGGGCGGTAGCCGCGCCCTGGGCAGCACTGACTCTGTCGGCCATGACATTCCTCCAGTTCTCCCGGAATTCCGGGTGATCCAGCTCACAGGACGCAGTGCCAACTTTTCTCCGCGGCGACGTCCAGCACAAGGGTCGGGCGCGGCAGTGCGCCGCCGGGCGGGCGGGGACGGCGGGGACGGCGGGGTCAGGCGTGCCAGCTCGACCAACGGCACACGGTCACCGCGATCACCGGGCCATCCAGCGAAACGGACTGGTACTGCGGATATTTGGCCCGCAGCAGTCGAAATCCGGTGTCCAGTGACTCGCCGTCGCGGGCAATGGCCGCGGTGCCGTCGGCGCGCACCCACCACAGCCGGGTCCAGTCGTCGTCGTAGTGGTCGACGAGCAGACTGACGGCCGGGTTGGTCTCGATATTGGTCAACCGTCGCAAGCGCCGGGTGGTTTTCGGCTTCGCGTCCACCGCGGTATAGACAACACCGGAATGCAGCGCGAAGACCACCGGCACCAGGTGGGGAACACCCTGCGCGCTCACCGTCGCCAGCCGCGCGACCGGGGAACGCGCAAACCACGCCACGGGGTCGAATTCCACCGGCTCAGCTTAGGAGGTGACGAGAGTCACCTTCTGGTTTGGCAATTGCGCTTTGAGCGGAAATTCGGGTCGCAGTTTCCCCGATTCCTTGCCTGACCACCGTATTAAATGGGTATCTGGAATACGGTGGTGCCAGACAAGGCCGCCGCCCGGACCCTTGGGCTGGGACAATTCGGCTGTTTTCCGACGCAGGAGGTTCTTCACCGATGAGCAAATTGCGCCACCGTTCGCTGGGGTGGATGGTCGCCGTATTGGTCCTGCTCGGATTGGGCCTGGCGATCCCGCCCGGACCCGCGCAGGCCGCGCCGTTCAAACACTTTCCCGCCAAACCGCTCGACCCCGCGGCCACCGTCGCCCAGGTGAGTCCGCAAGTGGTCAACATCAACACGAAATTGGGTTACAACAACGCGGTGGGTGCCGGGACGGGGATCGTCATCGACTCCAACGGCGTGGTGTTGACCAACAATCACGTGATCTCGGGCGCCACCGACATCAGCGCATTCAGCGTCGGCGACGGGCGCACCTACGGCGTCGACGTGATCGGCTATGACCGCACCCAGGACATCGCGGTGCTGCAGCTGCGTGGCGCCGGCGGCATCCCGACCGCAGCAATCGGCGGACCGGTGAGCGTCGGCGAACCGGTGGTGGCGCTGGGTAACACCGGCGGACAGGGTGGCGCGCCGCGCGCGGTGACCGGCAAAGTGATCGCGGTCGGCCAAACCGTCCAGGCCTCGGACGCGCTGACCGGCGCGGCCGAAACGCTGAACGGACTGATCCAGTTCGACGGCGCGATCGCCCCCGGTGACTCCGGCGGGCCCGTGGTCAACAGTGCCGGGCAGGTGGTCGGCGTCAACACGGCCGCCTCGGAGAACTTCCAGTTGCAGGGCGGGCAGGGCTTTGCCATCCCGATCGGGACCGCAATGGGCATTGCGAACCAGATCCGCAGCGGCGGTGGCTCACCCACCGTGCACGTGGGGCCGACGGCCTTCCTGGGCCTGGGCGTCGTCGACAACGGCGGCAACGGCGCGCGGGTGCAACGGGTGGTTGGCTCCGCCCCGGCAGCCTCGGTCGGGATCGCCAACGGTGACGTGATCACCGCCATCGACGGGGTGCCGATCAACTCGGCCACTGCCCTGTCCGATGCGCTCACGCCGCGCCACCCCGGGGATGTCATCTCGATCAGCTTCACGTCCAAGTCCGGAGTCGCACGCACCGAGAACGTGACACTGGCAGAAGGGCCACCCGCGTAGGCGGACAGGTCCTCTCGGGTTGCAACACGCGAATTCTTTTGGTATTGAACGGGATTCGCTGTCACCTGGGCCACATGTTTTCTTAACGACGGGCGTCGGGTACACGTGGCATCGTGGAATTGATGAACGACGAGAGAGATGCCGTCCGGCACGATCCCGCGCACGATCCCGCGGAGGGCAGTCACGTCGAGGGGGGTGTGGTCGAGCACCCGACCGCCCAGGACTTCGGGAACGCCGTTGCGCTGCCCGAAGACCCCACCTGGTTCAAGCACGCGGTGTTCTACGAGGTGCTGGTCCGGGCTTTCTTCGATTCCAACGCCGACGGATCCGGTGACCTGCGCGGCCTGATCGACCGCCTGGACTATCTGCAGTGGCTCGGTGTCGACTGCCTGTGGCTGCCGCCGTTCTACGACTCACCGCTGCGCGACGGCGGTTACGACATCCGCGATTTCTACAAGGTGCTGCCCGAGTTCGGCACCGTCGAGGACTTCGTCGCCCTGATCGACGAAGCGCACAAGCGGGGCATCCGGGTGATCACCGACCTGGTGATGAACCACACATCGGATTCGCATCCGTGGTTCCAGGAGTCCCGGCGCGATCCCGACGGGCCGTACGGCGACTTCTACATGTGGAGCGACACCAGCGAAAAGTACACCGACGCCCGCATCATCTTCGTCGACACCGAGGAGTCGAACTGGACGTTCGACCCGGTGCGCCGCCAGTTCTACTGGCACCGGTTCTTCTCCCACCAGCCGGACCTGAATTACGACAGTCCGGCCGTGCAGGAAGCGATGATCGACGTGTTGCGCTTCTGGCTCGGTCTGGGCATCGACGGGTTCCGGCTGGACGCGGTGCCCTACCTGTTTGCCCGCGAAGGCACCAACTGCGAAAACCTGCCGGAGACCCACGCCTTCCTCAAGCGGTGCCGCAAGGTGGTCGACGACGAATACCCGGGCCGGGTGCTGCTGGCCGAGGCCAACCAGTGGCCGGCCGACGTGGTCGAGTATTTCGGCGACCCCAGCACCGGCGGCGACGAGTGCCACATGGCGTTCCACTTCCCGCTGATGCCGCGCATCTTCATGGCGGTGCGCCGCGAGTCCCGCTTCCCGATCTCGGAGATCCTGGCCCAGACACCGGCCATCCCGGACATGGCGCAGTGGGGCATCTTCCTGCGCAATCACGACGAGCTGACGCTGGAGATGGTCAGCGACGAAGAGCGTGACTACATGTATGCGGAGTACGCCAAGGATCCGCGGATGAAAGCCAACGTCGGCATCCGCCGCCGGCTGGCTCCGCTGCTGGAGAACGACTTCAACCAGATGAGGTTGTTCAACGCGCTGCTGCTGTCGCTGCCCGGATCGCCGGTGCTCTACTACGGCGACGAGATCGGCATGGGCGACGTGATCTGGCTTGGTGACCGCGACGGAGTGCGCACCCCGATGCAGTGGACGCCGGACCGCAACGCGGGTTTCTCCACCGCCAACCCGGGCCGCCTCTACCTGCCGACCAGCCAAGATTCCGTGTACGGGTACCAGGCGGTCAACGTCGAGGCGCAGCGCGACACCTCGACATCGCTGCTGAACTGGACCCGCACCATGCTGGCGGTGCGCCGCCGCCACGACGCGTTCGCCATCGGGTCATTTCACGAACTCGGCGGATCCAACCCCTCAGTGCTGGCCTACGTGCGCGAAGTGCCCCGCGAGGACCGGGACAACGACGTCGTCCTGTGCGTGAACAACCTGTCGCGGTTCCCGCAGCCGATCGAACTGAACCTGCAGCAGTGGAACAACTACACACCCGTCGAGCTGACCGGCCAGGTGGAATTCCCGCGGATCGGGCACCTGCCGTACCTGCTGACGCTTCCGGGCCACGGGTTCTACTGGTTCTCGCTGTCGCTGATTGAGGAGGACCATGACTCGCACCGGTGATGCAGCCCAGCTGCCGTGGTCGGAATGGCTGCCGCAGCAACGCTGGTACGCGGGCCGCAACCGGCAACTGTCGAGCGCCCGGCCCGGGGTCGTCGTGCCGCTGCGGGACGACCTGGAATTGGTGCTGCTCGACGTGGCATATACGGACGGCTGCACCGAGCGCTACCAGGTGATCGTCGGCTGGGACGCCGAACCCGTCTCGGAGTTCAGCGACCAGGCCACCATCGGGGAGGTCGGTACGCACACCGGTTTCGATGCGCTCTATGACGGCGCCTCGCCCCGCTTCCTGCTCTCGTTGATCGACGCCTCGGAGGTCCGCGGCTCCGCGGCCGCCCAGGTGAGGTTCATCGGGGAACCGGATGTCCAGCTGCCGCTGGACGCCTACCCCAGAGTGTCCGACGCCGAGCAGAGCAACACCAGCGTGATCTTCGACCGTGCCCCGGCCGCCATCTTCAAGGTGTTCCGCCGGGTCAGCCCCGGCATAAACCCCGACGTCGAGCTGAACCGAGTGCTCGGTCGCGCCGGGAACCCGCACGTGGCGCGGCTGCTCGGCAGCTACGAAATCGGCGCTCAGGACGCGTCCGCGGATGCGACGTCCCCGTTGGGCATGGTGACCGCCTTCGCCGGCAACGCGGCCGAAGGCTGGGCCATGGCCACCGCCAGCGTGCGGGACCTGTTCGCCGAAGGCGACCTGTACGCCCACGAAGTCGGCGGCGATTTCGCCGGCGAGTCCTACCGGCTGGGGGAAGCGGTGGCGTCTGTGCATGCCACGCTGGCGGAGGCCCTGGGCACGTCGCAGGCGCCGTTCCCGCTGGAGCACATGCTGTCGCGGCTGTCGTTGTCGGTCGCCGCGGTGCCGGAACTGGCGCAATACGTCTCGACGATCCAGGAGCGGCTCGGCAAGCTCGCCGACGAGCAGATCACCGTGCAGCGGGTGCACGGCGATCTGCACCTGGGCCAGGTACTGCGCACCCCGGAGAGGTGGTTGCTGATCGACTTCGAAGGCGAGCCGGGCCAACCGGTGGCCGAGCGGCGGGCACCGGATTCGCCGATGCGGGATGTGGCGGGTGTACTGCGGTCGTTCGAATACGCCGCCTACGGTCCGCTGGTGGATCAGGGTGGCGACAAGCAGCTGGCCGCGCGGGCCCGGGAGTGGGTCGGACGCAACCGCACCGCCTTCTGCGATGGCTACGCCGCCGCGTCGGGGACCGACCCGCGCGACTCGGCGCTGCTGCTGACTGCCTACGAACTCGACAAAGCGGTGTACGAGACCGGGTACGAGTCGCGGCACCGTCCCACCTGGCTGCCGATTCCGCTGCGCTCGATCGCGCGCCTGACCACCGCCTGAGATGCGGCGTTAGGCCCGATCGCGGCCGCTCTGGAAGCATGGGGCGGGTGCAGAAAGAAATGTATGACAGCGAGGCCAGGTTGGCCTGGCTGCTGGCCGCGCTGGCCGGGGTGCTGGGCGCCACCGCGTTCAGCCACTCCGAGGGCTACTTCGTCACCTTCATGACCGGCAACGCGCAGCGAGCGGTGCTGGGGGTCTTCCGCGACGACGTCTGGCTGTCCATCACCGCCGGGACGCTGTTGCTGTGCTTTCTCACCGGCGTCCTGGTGTCCTCGATCTGCCGGCGGCGGTACTGGGCGGCCCACCCGCACGGCCCGACCGTGCTGACGACGTTCGCGCTGCTTTTCGCGACCGGTCTGGACATCGTCCTGGGCGGCTGGGAGGAAACCATGCTCGACTTCGTGCCGATCATGTGTGTGGTGTTCGGGGTCGGCGCGCTGAACACCTCGTTCGTCAAGGACGGTGAAGTGTCGGTGCCGTTGAGCTATGTGACCGGGACATTGGTCAAGATGGGCCAGGGCATCGAACGGCACATGGCCGGCGGACAGATCGAGGACTGGTTCGGATACTTCATGATGCTGGCCACTTTCATGGCGGGCGCCGCGATCGGCGGCGCGATCAGCCTGGTGGTCAGCGGGACGCAGATGCTGGCCGTCGCCGCATTCGTCTGCGCGGTGACGACCTGTTACACCTACCTGCACGCTGATCGGCGTGGCCTGCTGGACAACAAGGCGTGAGAAAGAAACATCGGCAGCAGCGCTGGCCGTAGCGCTGCTGCCGATGTGGTCTCGGGCGGATCAGGTCCCTTGCCCAGGCACCGCGGGCGGGGCGGCCGGTGCCGCCGGTGGCGGCGCGTTCACCGCGGTGAGTACCTGCAGCATGTCGGGTTTCATCGCCATCAGTTGCTGGTTCCAGTAGTTCCATGAGTGGGTCCCGTTGCTGGGGAACTGGAACACCCCGTTGCGTCCGCCGTTGGCCGCGTAGGTCTGCTGGAACTGCTGGTTGGTGCGCAGGGTGAGGCCTTCGAGGAACTTCGCCGGCATGTTGTCCCCGCCGAGGTCGCTGGGCGTGCCGTTGCCGCAGTAGACCCAGACCCGGGTGTTGTTGGCGACCAGGCGGGGAATCTGCACCATCGGGTCGTTGCGCTTCCACGCCGGGTCGGTGGACGGCCCCCACATGCTGTTGGCGTTGTAGCCGCCGGAGTCGGTCATTGCCAGGCCGATCAGCGTCGGCCACCAGCCCTCGGACGGGTTGAGGAAGCCCGACAGCGACGCGGCGTACGGGAACTGCTGCGGGTAGTAGGCGGCCATCACCAGCGCCGAACCGCCCGACATGGACAGGCCCACGGCCGCGTTGCCGAACGGCGACACACCCTTGTTGGCCTGCAACCAGGTGGGCATCTCCCGGGTGAGGAAGGTCTCCCACTTGTAGGTGTAGCCCTGGCCGTTGCCCTGCGACGGCTGGTACCAGTCGCTGTAGAAGCTGGACGTGCCGCCCACCGGCATGATCACCGACAACCCGGACTGGTAGAACTCCTCGAAGGCGGGGGTGTTGATGTCCCAGCCGCTGTAGTCGTCCTGGGCGCGCAGGCCGTCCAGCAGGTAAACCGCGTGCGCCCCGCCGCCCTGGAACTGCACCTTGATGTTGCGGCCCATGGCCTGGGACGGGATCTGCAGCGTCTCCACCGGAAGGCCGGGCCGGGAGAATGCCTGCGCCGGAGCCGATCCGCCGACCACGCCGACGAGACCGGGCAGCAGCGCGGCGCCCACCGCCGCGACAGCCAGGTTGCGGGGCATGGTTTTGGCTGCGCCTCGCAGATTTCGCATCTTTGCCAAGAACGACATCGCTAACCTCATCCCAACTGCTCGTCTGCCGCTCACCGCGGTGGAATCTGTTCTCGGAGAGTGAAACACAAGCGGCAGACGCAACTCAGGCGTCGCGGCCGTAACCTTGGGTCGCGGTTGGCTAACGGTTGAGTGTCGGGCCGGACAAGCCGGTGACGAGGTCGCGAAACCGTAACGATTGATTACCGGATCAGCCGTGGCATCTTGTGCTCAGGCCGTGCCAGGGCTAGGCGACCAGTCGACGCAAAACCTTTGACGCCGCAACGATTCCGATCACCGGAGCGATCAGCAGCACGGCGACGTCGACGAGGTGGAAGGGAGTGCCGATCAGCAACGCCCGCAGTACGTCGACCTCGTAGCTCAGCGGGTTGATCTTGCTCAGCACCCGCAGCCAGGACGGCATCACGTCGACCGGATAGAGGGCGTTGGAGGCGAAGAACAACGGCATGGTGATGGCCTGACCGAGCCCCATCAACCGGTCGCGGTTACGGACCAGACCCGCCAAAGTCATTGACAGACAAGCGAAGAAGGCAGCACCGAGCATGACCGCACCCATCGCCGCCAGGATGCGCAGTGGGTTGGCCGTCAGGCCGATGTTCATTGCGTAAGCCAGCACCAACACGCCGACGATCTGGGCCACCGAGCGCACGCCGGCGGCGAACGATTTGCCGGCGATCAGGGCCGAGGCCGGTGCCGGGGTCACCATCAGCTTGGCCAGCACGCCCGCGTCGCGATCCCAGATGATCTGAATGCCATAGAAGATCGAGATGAACAGCGCCGACTGGGCGATGATCCCCGGGGCCAGGAACGCGAGGTAGGACACGTTGCCGGTGTCGATGACACGCAGGTGGCTGAAGGTGGTCCCGAAAATGAGCAGCCATAAGGCGGGCTGCACCATCCGCGTCACGAGTTCGGTGCGATCGTGCTGCAACTTCTGCAATTCGACGATCGCGAAGGCCCCGACGCTGCTCGCGGTCGCCCTGACCCGGTCGATGCCGCGTGGGGCGCGTACCGGATGGGCGGTGGCAGGGGGACAGTCCCGGTCAACCGACATGACGGTCAGCCCTTCTGCTGGAACGGATTTCACGGGGAGTGGTGGCTTCGGTGTGCAGGTCTGAGGCGGCGTAGTGACGGAACACATCCTCGAGGGTGGCATCGGGTGAGACCTTGGCCTTCAGCTCTGCGGGTGTTCCGATCGCCTGCAGCGCGCCGTGGTGCATCAGTGCGACGCGATCGCACAGCGTGTCCGCCTCCTCCATGTAGTGCGTGGTCAGCAGCACGGTCATGCCGAACTGCTCCTGCATGTTCCGCACCTGCGTCCAAACTCCATCGCGCGCAATGGGATCGAGTCCCACTGTCGGTTCGTCGAGCACCAGCAGCGAGGGTCGATTGACCAGGGCCTGTGCCACTTCCAGTCGCCGCACCATGCCTCCGGAGTAGCTGGAGGCCAGTTTGTCGGCGACGTCGAGCAGGTTCATCGCGTCCAGCGCCTGCTCCACGCGCTCGGAGCGCTCGCGACGGGGCACTCCGTACAACCGGGCGAACCACTGCACATTCTGCCGCCCGGTCAATGCCGTTTCGATCGAAAGCTGTTGTGGCACATAGCCGATGTTGCTTCTGATGTCGATGGTCTGACGTCGGGCATCCATCCCGAAGATATAGAGTTCGCCGTCCTGAACCGGCGCCAGCGTCGTCAACACCCGCACCACGGTGGTCTTGCCGGCGCCGTTGGGGCCCAGCAGGCCCATCGTCTCACCGGGGTGCACCCCGAAGGTGACGTCGTCGACGGCGATGTCCTGGCCGTAGCGGTAGGTCAGGTGCCGGCAGTCGATCGCCTGGTTCATGTGTCCCGCTCCCGCAGCCGTCTGGTCATGTCTTCGAGGACTTTCAGCCCGTTGGCCAATACCCCGATCTGGTCTTCGTCAAGCTCGGCGAGCAGGTCGGTGAGCACGGCCCGACGCGCCTGCGCGGTCGCGTCCATCACCTGCTGAGCCGACTCGGTGAGCCGCAGCCGGCTGACCCGACGGTCGGCGGGGTCAGCGGTCCGCTCCAGTAGGCCGGCGCAGGACAGTTTGGTCACCAGGGTGGACGCGGTGTTGGGCATCAGGCCGAGTTCGGCGGCCGCGGTGCTGACCGAGACCCCCGGACGGTGGGTGACCAACCGCAACAGCTCGGCCTGAGACTCCGAAAGCTGTCCGGGTGCGTAACCGGTGCCGGCGGAACGCCGCAGCTGGCGGCGGAACCTGCCCAGGATCCGCGGGATATCGACAGTGAGGTCGGTCTGTGTGTCCACTGCCGTCCAGAATACCTCTGTAGCCGAGCTATCTAGTAATGCGATGCAGCACCACCTCGTGCAGCGCGCCCCGCGCGACCGTGGCGGTCAGGTAGGTGCAGTGTGGTTGCCGGCGCCGATCCGTCGGCGAGCCCGGATTGAGCAACCGCAGCCCGCTGGCCGTGGTGGTGTCCCAGGGGATGTGGCTGTGCCCGAAGACCAACACGTCGGAGTCGGGGTAGAGCCGCGACATGCGCGCCTCGCGACCTGCGGTCGCACCCGTCTCATGCACGACCGTGACGTGCAGCCCGGCCAGCTGCGCGTCCGCCCGCTCCGGCAGCCGGGACCGCAGCTCGGGGCCGTCGTTGTTGCCCCAGCACGCCAGCAGCCGTGCGGACCTGGCCTCGAGTCGGTCCAGCAGGTCCGGGGTCACCCAGTCGCCGGCGTGGATGACCACATCGGCCTCATCGACCGCGTCCCACACCTGCGCCGGCAGGTCCCGCGCCCGTTTGGGGACGTGCGTGTCGGCGATCAGCAACAGGCGCATAAGTTCTATGCATACCCCGACGAGAGGATGGATCCATGCGTACGTTCGAGTCCGTCAACGACCTCGCCGCCGCCGCGGGTGAGGACCTCGGGCACAGCGACTGGGTGACGATCAGCCAAGAAGAGGTCAACCTGTTCGCCGATGCGACCGGTGATCACCAGTGGATACACGTCGACCCGGAGCGGGCCGCTAAGGGGCCGTTCGGCACCACCATCGCCCACGGGTTCATGACCCTGTCGCTGCTGCCGCGGCTGCAGCACCAGATCTACACCGTCAATGGCATCAAGCTGGCGATCAACTACGGCCTGAACAAGGTTCGTTTCCCGGCCCCGGTGCCCGTCGGGTCCCGCGTGCGGGCGGCGGTCACGTTGGTCAGCGTCGACGACTTGGGTGAAGGCACCGTCCAGGCCACGTTGTCGACCACGGTGGAAGTCGAGGGTGCGGCCAAGCCGGCCTGCGTGGCCGAAAGCGTGGCGCGCTACATCTCCTGACCGCGAGCAGACGCAGAATCGCACGTGGGAGCCATGAACAGCGCGATTCTGCGTCTGCTCGCGGGTGGGAAAGGATCAGAATTCGGCGACCGCGTGTTCCAGGCGGGCAGCCAGCCTGGCCTCCGCTTCGGCCTTACGGGTCGGGATGTGCTGCGACGGGAACGGCGTCGTCACCGGCTGGTATTCCCTGAGCGTGCGACGGGCCACCGTCATCTTGTGCAGCTCGGTGGCGCCGTCGGCGATGCCCAGCGATTCCGCCGCCACCAGCATCTTGACGAAGGGCATCTCGTCGGAGACGCCGAGTGCCCCGTGCAGATGCAGGGCGCGCTGCGCGACGTCGTGCAGTACCTGAGGCATCGCCACCTTGACCGCCGCGATGTCGCGCCGCACCTTCTGATAGTCGTGGTGCTTGTCGATCAGCCACGCGGTCCGCAGCACCAGCAACCGGAACTGCTCGATCTGGATCCAGCTGTCGGCGATCTTCTCCTGGGTCATCTGGAAGTCCGACAATCTGCCATGCCTGGTCCTGCGTGACACCGCCCGCTCGCACATCATGTCGAAAGCCTTGCGGGACAACGCGATTGTGCGCATCGCATGGTGGATGCGGCCACCACCCAGCCGGGTCTGCGCAATCATGAACGCCTGACCTTCACCGCCGAGCACGTGATCGGCCGGTACCCGGACGTCGTTGTATCGCACGTAACCGTGGCTGGCTCGCTTGGACGACTCGGCGCCCACGCCGACATTGCGGATGATCTCGATGCCCGGCGTCTCGGCCGGCACGATGAACAACGACATCTTCTCGTAGGTGCGGCCCTCGGGGTTGGTGACCGCCATGACGATGAAGAACGACGCGTGCCTGGCGTTGCTGGAAAACCACTTCTCGCCGTTGATGATCCAATCGTCCCCGTCCCGGGTGGCAGCGGTGACGAACAGGCCGGGGTCCGAACCGCCCTGCGGTTCGGTCATCGAATAGCAGGAGGTGATCTCGCCGTCCAGCAACGGCTGCAGGTAGCGCGCTTTCTGATCGTCGGTGCCGAACAGCGCCAGGATCTCGGCATTCCCCGAATCCGGTGCCTGACAACCGAACACCGACGGCGCCCAGCGCGAACGTCCCAGGATCTCGTTCAGCAGCGCGAGTTTGACCTGGCCGAAGCCCTGGCCGCCCAGCTCGGGGCGCAGGTGTGCAGCCCACAGCCCCTGGTCCTTGACCCGCTGCTGCAGCGGCCGCAGGATCGCCATCATCTCGTCGTTGTTCTTGTCATACGGATCGAGTGCGACCAGGTCGAGCGGCTCGAGTTCGGTCACCATGAATTCTTCGACCCAGTCCAGTTTCGCCTGGTATTCCGGGTCGGTTTCGAAGTCCCACACCGTTGGCCACCGTTCCCCGGCGCTGCGGTGCACCGGCCTTGTCGTTGGAGCCACCCCATCGTAAGGGCCTTGCTAGCGTCGACAGGGTGACTCCCCAGGTGCGCCCAGCGCGCAGAGCCGATGTTCGCGAACTGGGACGGACGTTGGGCCGCGCGTTCTTCGACGATCCCATCTCGGTGTGGCTGCTGCCCGACGACGACGCGCGCCGCCGCCACCTGCACCGGATGTTCGCCACCATGACCCGGCACCACCATTTGGCGCATGGTGGCGTGGAGGTGGCCACCGACGGGCCGGGCATCGGCGCGGCGGCCCTGTGGGACCCGCCGGACAAGTGGCGCGAATCGCGCCGGGCGGAGCTGGCGCAGATCCCGACCTTCCTGCGGGTGTTCGGCTTCAACACCGGACCGGGCCGTCGGCTCCAGGAGCTGATGAAGCGGGTGCACCCCGAGGAGCCGCACTGGTATCTGGCGGTCATCGGCAGCGACCCCAGCGTCCGGGGGCAGGGGTTCGGCCAGGCCCTGATGCGGTCGCGGCTGGAGCGCTGCGACGCCGAATACTGCCCGGCCTATCTGGAGTCGTCCAAACCCGAAAATGTGCCGTACTACGAACGTTTCGGCTTCACCGTCACCGGTGAGATCAAGGTTCCCGACGGGGGACCGAGCCTGTGGCCGATGTGGCGCGACCCGCGCTGAGCGGGTTTAGCCGCGGTGGTCATGGGCAACCAACTGCGCATGCAAGGCGGCCCCGACGACACCCTGAGCCCACAGGAGTCGACTGACTCCGACGAACTGCGCAACGACGACGGCGACACCGTCGTCGACCCGCCCGATCAGTGGAGTGAGGCCGACAAGTTCGGCATGACCCCGCGGGAGGAGCGGGAAGGGGAATCGCTGGACCAGAAACTGGCCGCCGAGGAACCGGATCTGATCCGGCCCGGGTCGGCCGGCACCGGCGAAGGTGGGCTGTCCGGTGGCGTGCACCGGGGTCAGGTGGACGGCACTCCCGAAGACGGTGATTCGCTCTACACCGTCGTGGAGGAATGACTCAGGGGCTGGATTTCCACCCGGCCACCCCGATGGCGACCATGCGCAGTTGCTTGACCGCGATCCGGTGAATCTCTTCCAACGCTTCGTTGCTCTGAGCGTCCTCGATCGCTTCGGCGGTGACGATCATCGCGTTGACGAATAGGCTGGCCAGCACGTTGAGATCCTCGGTGCTCCACTCGTTCAGCCGCGGAAAACGCGCCAGGTCGGTGGCCAACTCCGAGGTGATCAACCGGATCTCGGTGCGAATCGCGTAGCGCAGCACCGACAATCCGGTGGAACGCTCCCGGGAGATGAACCGCCAGTGCTCGCGCTTCTCGGCGACGCTGGCGATCAGGATCTCGACCGATGACTCGATGACCCGGTTGGGGTCCAGCTTCCCGGCCCGCGCGCCCCGCAGCGTGTCGCGCAGGCTGCGGAATGACTCGTCGATGAGCACCAGTCCGAGCGCCTCCATCGACTCGAAATGGCGGTAGAACGCGGCCGGCACAATGCCCGCTTCCCGGGTGACCTCGCGCAGGCTCAGGGCGCTGAAGCTGCGGTCGTTGAGCAGTTTGAGTGCCGCGGCGACGATGGCGCGCCGGGTCGCCTCCTTGCGTTCCTCGCGTGACGGGCTGTCCCGCACCCGGTCGCGGACCCTATCCGGGCTGGTGCGCCGGGAGTGTGAGCTAGGAGTACGACCGTTCACTATGTGAACCGTACCACAAGGCCGGTGAAAACCCTTGACCACCTGCATCAACGGATGTCACGGTGTACATATGTTCACTCAAACTTTCACTCGGACGATCGCCAAGCGGGTCCTGAGATCCGACCTGGTCGACCTGCTCACCGGTCCGCACGGCGTCGACCGGTACACCGAGCTCGTCACGCCGACCTGGACGTCGGGCGAAGCCCGCGCCAAGGTGGTCGATGTGCGGCGGTCCACGCCGCGCAGCGTCACCCTGACGCTGGCCCCGAATCCCGCCTTCACCGAGCGCCACACCGTCAAGGCCGGACAGTTCGTCAACGTCACGGTCGAGATCGACGGCCGCATGCACTCCCGGTGCTACTCGCCGGCCAACGTCGAGGGCAGCACCCAACTCGAGTTCACGGTCGGCGTCCACGACGGCGGTCTGGTCTCGACTTTCCTCTATGAGCAGGCCCGTCCCGGCCTGGTAGTCGGCTTGGACGGGGTCGGTGGTGACTTCGTATTGCCTGAGCAGCGACCGAACCGGATCCTGTTCGTCTCCGGCGGTAGCGGCATCACGCCCGTGCTGGCCATGCTGCGCACCCTGGTCGCCGAAGGCCACCCGAACCACCGGGGCACCGAACTCGCCTTCGTGCATTACGCCCGCACCGCCGAGGAAGCCTGCTACCGCGACGAGCTGGCCACGATGCCCGGTGTGCGGGTGTTGCACGGTTACACCCGATCCGGCGCCGGCGACCTGGACGGCCGGTTCGGCGCCGAGCACCTGGCGGCAGCGATGACAGCGCCCGACGCGGTGTTCGTCTGCGGGCCAACCGCTTTGGTCGATGCCGTGCGGGAGCACTGTGCAGCGGCCAACTGTGAAAACGTGTTCACCGAAAGCTTCGTGCCGCCGGTGATCGCGGCACCGGCCGCCCCGACGGGTGGTCGAGTGGTCTTTGCGGAGAGCAACGTCGACGTCGCCGACGACGGCCGCTCGATTCTGGAGCAGGCCGAAGCGGCCGGTCTGACACCGCAGAACGGCTGCCGGATGGGCATCTGCCACACCTGCACCCGCCGCAAGACCTCCGGGACCGTACGAAACCTGGTCACCGGCGCTGTTTCCACCGCGCCCGACGAGAAGGTGCAAATTTGCGTCACCGCCCCCGTCGGCGACGTCGAGATCTCCCTCTGACCGCCCTGCCACCACGGAATACAGAAGGAAAAGCCATGTCACAGAACAAGATCAGCCTCACCAAGGAACAGGCCGACGCCTTCGGCCGCGAGCTCGACACCATCAAGGAACGCGTGATGGCCGACCTCGGCGAAGAAGACGCCGAATACATTCGCAAGGTCATCAAGCTGCAGCGCAGCCTCGAAGTCGGCGGGCGGGCGCTGCTGTTCCTGCCGCCGTTCTGGCTGTTCGGCACCGGCATGCTGGGCATCGCCAAAATCATGGACAACATGGAGATCGGCCACAACATCATGCACGGTCAGTACGACTGGATGCGTGACCCGACGATCTCCGGCCGCGACTTCGAGTGGGACACCGCCTGCCCGGCCGACCAGTGGCGACACTCGCACAACTACATGCACCACACCCACACCAACATCGTGGGAATGGACCGCGACATCGGCTACGGCATCATCCGGATGAGCGAGGACCAGCCGTGGGAGCCCTACTTCCTGGGCAACCCTGCTTACGCGTTCCTGCTGATGGTGCTGTTCCAGTACGGCGTGGCGCTGCACGAGTTGGAGACCGAACGGATCCGCGCCGGTGAGATCAAGCTGCGCGACAAGCGCGAGACGCTCAAGGAGATCTGGAAGAAGACCCGCCGGCAGACGCTCAAGGACTACGTCGCCTTCCCCCTGCTGGCCGGCCCGTTCGCGCCGTTCGTCCTCTCCGGCAACCTGACCGCCAACCTGATGCGCAACGTGTGGTCGTACATGATCATCTTCTGCGGGCACTTTCCGGACGGCACGCAGGAATTCACCGTCGAGGAGACCCGGGACGAGAGCCGCGGCCAGTGGTACTTCCGGCAGGTGCTGGGTTCGGCGAACCTGACCGGCGGCAAGGTCTTCCACCTGCTGTCGGGCAACCTGTCCCACCAGATCGAGCACCACCTGTTCCCGGACATGCCGGCCCGCCGCTACGCCGAGATCGCCCCGGAGGTGCAGGAGATCTGCGAGCGCTACGGAATCCCGTACAACAAGGGTCCGCTGTTGCAGCAATTCGGCACGGTGGTCCGCAAGATCGTGCGACTGACCTTCCCTGACTCGTGGAAGTTCGGGTCCCGCACCAAGGCTCCGGCGCCCGCTGAGCCAGAGCTGGTGGCTGCCTGATTCTTCACCAGCCTGTACTGGTGGCGCCGAGACTGCGGCCAGGGTGTGTCATCCGATATCGGGTCACCCTGGTCGCAGTCTCGAACTGGCACCGACGTCTAGTCGGTCTCGGTAGGTGCGTCCGAGAGCTTTACCAGCTCGACCTCGGGCCGCGCCGGTACCCCGTCGGCCAGGAACCAGCGAAAGGCCAGATTGCCACGCGGGTAACCCAGCGTCGTCAACGAATTCGGGTGTCCGGTCACCTCATTGGACAACACGACGGTCACCGACCCGTCACTGTTGGGCACGGCGCTGCGGCCGTTGACCGAACAGCGGATGTCGGGGCCCTCCGAGGCGCCATAGGTTGCCATGAACTGGTTCCACACCACCAGGTTCCAGAACCGGCACGACGGGGGCCGGTGCGTGATCACGAGTGCCTCGTCGTCGTCGAGCACGAAACTGCCGTAGGCGTAGCACGCGTCGCGTGCCGACCAGCCGAAGTTGGCATCAGGCACCTGATAGGGATCGGCGAATTGGTTTGCCGCATAACCTACTTCGTGTCCCAGCGCATGCTCGTCCGCGGCCCGGGCGCCCACCGCTAGCGGTACGATCGCGAACATGGTGCGCAGCCAGGTGGTCGCTGCCCGTAACCGCGCCGCGGTCTCGGCGTCCCCGTGCCGGATCGGTTCCGGCGTGTCCAGCGCCTCGATCTCCCAGGTGACCGGGCGACCGGTGGACGGGTCGGCCTGGTAGTCCCTGGTCATCAGTACAGCAGCGCCGGGCGTCGGCGGGAACTCGAAACTGAAGTTGCCGTGGGCGTCCACGTCGAGGTCGGTGTCGCGCACGATCGAGACCACCCGGTCCGACCAGGCGCCCGGCGAGGGTTCGTTGTAGGCGGTCAGCGAAAAGTACACGCTGTCGCCCTTGTTGCCGCTGATCCGGTAGCGCCGCTGCGGGTCCACCGGACAGCAGAAGTAGTAGGCATCGGTGTTGTCGCCACCCCAGCGGCGATCGCGGCGAAACGGCGTGTTGACCGCGAAGAACTGCGGGCGCCCGGGTTCGGTGAACAAATAGGTGTCCAGCGCGACTCCGAGCGTGGTGGCCAGCATGCGGTAGCCGTCGGCGATGTGGCGGTCGTCGGTGACGGCCTTGTCGCCTTCGAGGAAGCCGCGGTCCAGCTCGCCGAGGGTGGCCAACAGGTCTTTCCAGGCCGCGGTCGACTCGTGTGTCATGCGCCGATTCCTTCCAGGAGCAGTGTGGTGGTGCGTTCGACCCAGGCATCGTCGAGTGCGGTGATCCGGGTGAGCAGGGCGATCAGGGTCAGACCGGCGATCGCCTCGGCAAGTTCGGTGGCGGATACGTCGGGACGGACCTCGCCGTGGGCGACGGCACTGTGCAGGCGCCCGGCCAGTCCGCCGGCGAAGATTCCGGCGAACCGGTCCAGCAGTGCCGAATGCAGCGTCGGGTCGGCGGCCATCTCCGCGACCAGTCCGGGCAGCGCTGCCCGGGCCGCCGGTGTGGTGAGTACCGCGGTGGTGCGCCGCACCATCTCGCGCAGATCGTCGGAAAACGTTCCGGTGTCTGGGATTTCGGTCGCAGCACCGATCGGGAACACCGCCTCGTGCACCAGATGGGCCTTGCTGGCCCAGCGCCGATAGATGGCCGGCTTGCTGGTGCCGGCCCGTTCGGCGATCGCCGAGACCAACAGGCCGGGATAACCGGTTTCGGCGAGCAGTTCAACGGTCGCGTTGAGCACCGCCGCGTCGATGCGCGGATCACGGGGACGACCCAGATCTAGAACCATTACGAAACTCAAAGTAACATAATTCGGCGTGACCCGCCTCGACGATCTAGAGCAGCCCCGGTTCAGCGCCGAGGCCCAGCCGATCCTGGACATGATGGCCGCGATGGCCGCGAACTGTCCGCTGGATTCCGACGCACTGCACGCCCAGGCCAGCGCCGACACCGGCCTGGTCGATTTCGGCCCCGACGACTACCGCGAACGCCTCGACGTCTACCTCGCCGCGGTGCGCGACATCGACGGCCTGCACGACGCCGGAGTCGTCAACTTCTACGGCCAACTGCTGCAAATGCTCAAGAACCGGCTGCTGCTCACCGACCTGACGAGCCGTCATCCTGAGATCGACGACATCGAACTGCACTCGCCGGTGGTGATCGCGGGCCTGCCCCGGACCGGCACCACCCACCTGCACAACCTGCTGGCAGCGCCACCCACCTTCCGCACCATGCCGTACTGGGAGAGCAACGAGCCGTTTCCGTTGCCTTCCGAAAGCGGTATCGAGGAGCGCCGGGCGCGGATGGACGTTGCGGTCAGCGTGATCGACCTGGTCATGCCGCATTTCGCGCTGATGCACGAGATGACCACCGACCACGTCCACGAGGAGATCCAGCTCCTGGCCAACGATTTCTCGACCATGCTGTTCGAGACGCTCGGTCACGTGCCGCGCTGGCGCGACTACTACCAGACCCACGACCAGACGCCGCACTACCGCTACCTCGCCCGCCAGCTCAAGGCGATGCAATTCCTGCGCGGCGGGCGGCGCTGGCTGCTCAAGTCCCCACAGCACCTCGAGCAGGTGCCGGTGCTGGACCGGGTTTTCCCGGACAGCATCGTGGTGTTCACCCACCGCGACCCGGTGCCGGTGGCGTTGTCGATGATTGCGATGATCACCTACTCGGCGCGGATGCACCGCTCCCCGGTGCCGGTGCACCAGATCGCCGAATACTGGATCGAACGCCTCGATCGCATGCTCAGCGCCCTGGTCCGCGACCGCGACATCTTCGGGCACGACCGGTCCATCGACGTCCGATTCGACGACTTCATGGCCGACGAAGTGGGCATCGCCAAACGGATCTACGCGCTGGCCGACGAACCGTTCACCGACGAGGTGCGCGCCGCCGTCGCCGGCTACCTGTCTGGTCACCAGCGGGGGCGCCTGGGCAGTGTCGAGACGTCATTCGAGATGTTCGGATTGGACGAAGCAGACCTGCGCGAACGCTTCGCGCCCTACGTGGAGCGGTTCCTGCAGTAGGTTCTGTCAGATGGTCACCATGCCCGAACTCGAAGGCGTTGAACACCGGTTCGTCGACCTGGGCGACGGGGTCACCATCCATGTGGCGGATGCCGGCCCGGCTGACGGTCCGGTGGTGATGCTGGTGCACGGATTTCCGCAGAACTGGTGGGAATGGCACGCGCTGATCGGGCCGTTGGCCGCCGACGGTTACCGCGTGCTCTGCCCCGATCTACGCGGGTCGGGCTGGAGTTCGGCGCCGCCGACCCGGTACCTCAAAAGCGAGCTGGCCGACGACCTGGCCGGCCTGCTAGACGCGCTGGCTGTCGAGCAGGTCACGCTGGTCGCGCACGACTGGGGCGGGCCGGCCGCGTTCATCATGATGCTGCGTCATCCGGAGAAGGTGACCGGCTTCTTCGGCTGCAATACGGCAGCGCCCTTCGTCAAGCGCGACCTCGCTGCGCTGGGTAAGCTCTGGCGGTTCTGGTATCAGATTCCGATCTCGCTGCCGGTGATCGGCCCGCGATTGATCAGCGACCCCAAGGCCCGCTACGCCCGCATGCTGGCGTCCTGGGTGGGCGGCGGTTTCAGGCTGCCCGAGGAGGACATGCGCCTCTACCTCGAGTGCATGACCGAGCCGGGTCACGCGGAGGCCGGGTCGCGCTGGTACCGCTCGTTTCAGCGCACCGAAATGCTGCGCTGGTCGCGCGGCGAATACAAAGACGCCCGGGTGGACGTTCCGGTCCGCTGGCTCACCGGCACCGAGGATCCGGTGATCACCCCCGACGGCACCAACGGATACGAAGACCACATCAGCGATTTCGCCGTGGAGCTGGTGCCTGGCGTCGGCCACTGGATCGTGGACCAGCGCCCGGATCTGGTGCTGGACCGGCTGCGCGCATTCCTCAGGGCTTGACCAGGATCCGGATCGGGTTGCCGTCCTGGCGTTCCAGCTTCGCAATGCCCAGGGCGATGTCCTCGAGCGCCACGATTTCGCTGATCGAACGTGAAAGATCAAGGCGCCCATAGGAAACCAGCTTCGCCAACGTTTCGATATCGACGTTCTGGTAGCCGAGGTGGCCGAGTACCTGCTTGCGGGTGAGCCCGAACATCGCGGTGGGGCCCACCGTCGGCGACTCGGCGCTCATCCCGACACCGACCAGCCGGCCGCCGGCGGTCAGCGCGTCCAGGCCCTGTTCGAAGGTCGCCTTGAGCCCGACGGCGTCGAATGCGACGTCCAACATGCGGCCGCTGGTGACCTCGGCGATCTTGTCCCGCAGGGCCTCGTCGCGGGTGTCGAACGCAAAGTCTGCGCCGATCTGCAACGCGCGTTCCAATACCGCGGGGTTGATGTCGAGCGCGATCACCGGCACCGCGCCCACCAACCGGGCGAGCTGGACGATGTGGGTGCCCACGCCGCCCACGCCCCACACTCCCACCGATTCGCCGACGGCCACCTTGCCGGTGCGCACGACCGCACCGAACGGTGTCGACACCGCGTCGGCCAGAATCGCCGCCTGCTCCAGCGGCACGTTGTCCGGAACCCGGGTCAGGCCGGCCGCCTGCGCCACCGTGTATTCGGCCCAGGCGCCGTCATAAGCGAAGGCCATCAACTGAATTCGCAGGCAGTTCACCACGTCTCCGCGCCGGCAGTTCGGGCATCGCAGGCACGGCCGGCCGGCGGCGACCACCACCCGGTCGCCCTCGGCCCAGCCGGTCACCCCCGGACCGAGTTCGGCGATGGTGCCCGACGCTTCGTGGCCCTGGGTGACCACCGGCGCTTGGGCCGGAAAGGTTCCGTTGATCAGGCTCAGGTCCGAGTGGCAGATGCCGCAGAAGGCCACCTTCACCAGCACTTCGCCGGGTCCGGGCTGGGGCACTGGAACATCTTCCAACGCAACGGTTTTGGTGTCGGCATAGAAGCGCTCGGCGCGCATGGTGGCGGGCATACTTACCGAACCTAGTGCCGGGGTCCGAGCAAAGCGACAGACGCGTCGATCGCCGGCGCCATGATGTCCCGGACCGGCCGGCCGTCCTCGACGGCCAGCGCGACCAACTCCCGCAGGCCACCGACCAGGATCACCGCCAGCGGCCAGGTCAACGGAGGCAGCTCCGCCCGCCGGAAACCGGGGCTGCTGCTGAGGCTGATCAACAAGTTCGTCAACAGCTCCAAGCCCTGCCGCTGCACGGGCCGGGCCTCGTCACCGAGGTACGGCAGTTCCCGGATCCAGCTGAGCGTCAATGCGGGACGGGCCTCGATGTGGCCGACGTAGCCTTCGACGGCCTGGCGAATCTGCTGATGCCAGTCGGCGTCCGGATCGACCGCGACGCGGATGTCCTCGGCCATCACCCCGAATTGCACCTGCAGCAATTCCAGGAAGCACTGCTCCTTGCTTGGGAATTGGTCGTAGAAGGTGCGCTTGGAGGTGCGCGCCGCACTGACGATGTGCGCGACGGTGGTGGCGCGGTAGCCACGCGCTGCGATGGAGTCGGCAAGTCCGTCCAACAGCCGGAGCCGGAACGGGTCGGGCCCGGCCAGTGCCGTGTCGCCGGCCGTAACCGTCACGTCCGACCCGCCCTTCGCGCTTGTCATGGTTGGTACCACAGAGTACCGTACCGGGATAGAGGCGTGGTACGCCGCAGTACCGCGTAGGGAGGGATGACTCGATGAGCGCCGACGCGATCAGCGACGTGATGGTGACGACCCCCGCACCGCGGCTGCCACCGGCAGTCCGGGCGCCCAAATTCGTGCAGGGGCTGGGTTTTGCCGTCCGCCGCCGGCAGTTCATGGACAGCATGGTCCGCCGGCACGGCAGCGTGTTCACCGTCCGCATCCCGGTATTCGGCCACGTGGTGGTGGTGTGTGAGCCGCAACTGGCCAAACAGATCTTCACCACCAGCCCCGAGGAACTGGGCAACATCCAGCCGAACCTGAGCCGGCTGTTCGGTTCCGGCTCGGTGTTCGCCCTCGACCGTGACGACCACCGCCGCCGGCGCCGCCTGCTGGCGCCGCCGTTCCACGGCAAGGCCATGAAGAAATACGAAACGATCATCGAAGAAGAGACCTTGCGCGAGACGGCGAACTGGCCGCAGGGTCGGCACTTCGCGACGTTGCCGTCGATGAACCACATCACCCTCAACGCCATCCTGCGCGCGATCTTCGGCGCCGACGGTGCCGAACTCGACGAGTTGCGCCGCATCATCCCGCCGTGGGTCACCCTCGGCTCGCGGATGGCGCTGATGCCACAGACCAAGCGCGACTACGGTCGCTACAGCCCGTGGGGCCGGCTGGCCAACTACCGGCGGCAGTACGACATCGTGATCGACACACTCATCGAGGGCGAGCGGACCGACCCGAACTTCGAGAACCGCACCGACGTGCTGGCGCTGATGCTGCGCAGCACCTACGACGACGGATCGGCGATGTCGCGCAAGGACATTGCCGACGAGCTGCTCACCTTGCTGGCCGCTGGCCATGAGACCACGGCGTCGACGCTGGCCTGGACGTTCGAGCGGGTGACCCGGCACCCCGAGGTGCTGGCCGCGCTGGTCAAGGAAGCCGACGCCGGTGGCAGCGAGTTGCGTCAGGCGACGATCCTGGAAGTCCAGCGGGTGGGCAACGTGATCGACTTCGCCGCGCGTCAGGTGCACGCGCCCATGTATCGACTGGGTCAGTGGGAGATACCCCGCGGCTACTCGATCCTGACCAGCATTTCGCAGATCCACACCAATCCCGAGGTGTTTCCTGACCCGGACCGCTTCGACCCGTACCGCTTTGTGGGGAACAAGCCGAACCCGGCGGCGTGGATACCGTTCGGCGGCGGCACCCGGCGCTGCGTCGGGGCGGCCTTCGCCAATATGGAGATGGACGTGGTGTTGCGAACGGTGTTGCGCGAGTTCAGCTTTGCGACCACCGATGCGCCGGGGGAACGCTCGCACAACCGCGGCGTCGCGTTCGTCCCGAAGGACGGCGGCCGCGTCGTGGTGCACCGGCGCCGATAGCTACTGATTTGCCTCAGCGCGGCGCGGCAGCTTCCAACCGGGCCGCACGAAGTGACAGGTGTAACCGTTGGGATAGCGCAGCAGGTAATCCTGGTGCTCGGGTTCGGCCTCCCAGAAATCGCCGACCGGGCTGACCTCGGTCACCACCTTGCCCGGCCACAGACCGGAGGCGTCGACGTCGGCGATGGTGTCCAGGGCGATCCGCTTCTGCTCCTCGTCGACGTAGTAGATCGCCGAGCGGTAACTCAGCCCGCGATCGTTACCCTGCCGGTTCTTCGTCGTCGGGTCGTGGATCTGGAAGAAGAACTCCAGCAGCGTGCGGTAGTCGGTGACCGACGGGTCGTAGACGATCTCGACCGCCTCGGCGTGCGTGCCGTGGTTGCGGTAGGTCGCGTTGGGGAGGTCGCCACCGCTGTAGCCGACCCGGGTGGAGATCACGCCGGGCTGCTTGCGGATCAGATCCTGCACTCCCCAGAAGCAGCCACCGGCAAGAACGGCTCGTCGGGTGCTCGTCATCTCAGTCCTCCCTCGCAAGAATCCCCAGGCTACACTCCGCCCGTGAGGTGTAACGGCTCGTGAGCAGCCCAGAATTCCCCCGCAGCGAACTCGTCGAGGCCTTCGCGACGTTCGAGCAGACGGTCGCTCGCGCCGCCGAAACCCACGACTGGGACGCCTGGGTGCAGCACTACACCCCCGACGTGCTGTACATCGAACACGCAGCGGGAACGATGCACGGCCGCGACGAAGTCCGCACCTGGATCCAGCGGACGATGACCACCTTCCCGGGCAGCCACATGGTGGAATTCCCGTCGCTGTGGTCGGTGATCGACGAGCCCACCGGTCGCGTCATCATGGAACTCGACAATCCGATGCGCGACCCCGGCGACGGCAGCGTGGTCACCGCGACGAACATCTCGATCATCACCTACGCCGGCGACGGGCTGTGGCGCCGGCAGGAAGACATCTACAACCCGCTGCGCTTTGTGCAGGCCGCGCTGAAGTGGTGCCGCAAGGCGCAGGAGTGCGGCACGCTGGACGACGAGGCCGCGCGCTTCCTGAAGCAGTACGGTGCGGCCAAATGAGCTCGGGGAGTGGCAAACCCAAGTTGGTGATCGGCGCCAACGGGTTCCTCGGGTCGCACGTCACCCGCCTGCTGGTGCAGGACGGGCACCAGGTGCGCGCGATGGTGCGCGACGGCGCCAACACCCGTTCGATCGACGACCTCGAGCTCACCCGCTTTCACGGGGATGTCTTCGACACCGCCACCGTGCGCGAGGCGATGGACGGCTGCGACGACGTGTACTACTGCGTCGTCGACACCCGCGCCTGGCTGCGCGACCCCGCGCCGCTGTTCCGCACCAACGTCGAGGGCCTGCGCAACGTCCTCGACGTGGCCAAGGACGCCGACCTGCGCCGGTTCGTGTTCACCTCCACCTACGCGACGGTGGACCGCCGGCACGGCCACGTCGCCACCGAGGCCGACCGGATCGGCAACCGCCGGGTGAGTCCCTATGTCCGGTCCCGCGTGCAGGCCGAGGACCTGGTGTTGCGCTACGTCGCCGAGCACGGGCTGCCCGCCGTCGCCATGTGCGTCTCGACCACCTACGGCACCGGAGACTGGGGCCGCACCCCGCACGGCGCCTTCATCGCCGGCGCGGTCTTCGGCAAACTGCCGTTCCTGATGAAGGACATCCAACTCGAGGTGGTCGGCGTCGACGATGCGGCACGCGCGATGATCCTGGCCGCCGAGCGCGGGCGCAACGGGGAGAAGTACCTGATCTCGGAGAAGATGATGCCGCTGACCGACGTGGTCCGCCTCGCGGCCGACGAAGCCGGGGTGCGGCCACCGCAACGGTCGATCCCGGTGCCCGTGCTGTACGCGCTGGGCGCGCTGGGCAGCGCGCGGGCCAAGCTCACCGGAAAGGACGCCGAGCTGAGCCTGGAGTCGGTGCGGATGATGCGCGCCGAGGCCCACGTCGACCACGGCAAGGCGGTACGGGAGTTGGGCTGGCAACCCCGCCCGGTCGAGGAATCGATACGGGAGGCGGCCCGGTTCTGGGCGGCGATGCGCACCACCGGCAAGGCGGGCAAGCCCGGCTGACGGGAATGCCGGTCGCTACTCGGCGTTGCACAGGCTATGAGCCATCCAGAAATCAAAGAACCCAGCGCCGGGCACCCCATCACGATCGAGCCGACCGAGGGCCGGGTCCGGGTTCGGGTCCACGGTGAACTCGTCGCCGACAGCACCGCGGCGCTGAGCCTGCAGGAGGCCAGTTTGCCGCTGGTGCAATACATTCCGCTGGCCGACGTGGCGCGGGACCGGCTGACCCGCTCCGACACCACCAGCTACTGCCCGTTCAAGGGCGAGGCGGGCTACTACAGCGTGACCACCACCGCCGGCGAGACCGTCGAGGATGCGATCTGGTTCTACGAACAGCCCTACCCCGCGGTCGCCGCAATCGCCGGGCACGTGGCTTTCTATCCGAGCAAAGCCGAGATCAGTATTGAGTGATGGCGTGTCAGGGGAACACCTTCGCCAATGACTGGGTGTCGGTGTACTCGCGCACCGACACGATGAGCCCGTCGCGGGTGTCGAAGATGCAGACGAAGGGACTCTCGTATTGAGTGCCGTCCGCGGTGGCGCCGTCGACCTGGCCTTCGACCACCACCGTCTCACCCTCGTTGACGCAGCGCAGCAGATCGATGTTGGTCTCGAACACTTTCCTGCGCCGCTCGAACGCTTTCCGCAGCTGCCGCTTGTCGTATTCCACCCGGGTGACGATGCTCCAGTAGGTGAAGTCATCGCTGAGCAGCGCGAAGCCCTCGTCGACGTCGCCGCCTTCGCACATGCTCTGCAGGAACATCCAGGCGAGCTCGGCCTGGGGGTCGTCGAAGGGCGTCGTCACCCCGTCATCCTGTCCCGGCGGGGAGTTCGCGGTCAATTGACCGCAGATTCATGGCCATGAGTGTTACGCGAACCGTCACCTTCCCCGGGGCCGCCCGCTTCGGGCATACGTTGGCACCGCTGCGGCGCGGCCGCGGCGATCCGTGCTGTCGTGTACCCGGGGACGGCGCTGTGTGGCGCACCAGTTTGCTGCCGAGCGGGCCCGTCACCGCCCGCATCAGCAGGGTGGCCCACGACAGTGCGCGTTGCGAAGCGTGGGGCGACGGAGCGGCGGAGTTCGCCGAGCGATTTGCGGCGCTGCTGGGCGCCGACGACGACGCCACCGACTTCGTGCCGCGGCATCCGACCGTGGCCGCCGCGCTGCGCAACGTCCCGGACCTGCGGCTGGGCCGCACCGGACAGGTGCTGGAAGCCTTGATCCCGGCCGTGATCGAACAGCGGGTTCCGGGCGCCGACGCCTTCCGGTCCTGGCGCGTGCTGGTGACCAAGTTCGGCACCCCGGCGCCCGGCCCGGCGCCGGACGGCATGCGGGTGCCGCCGTCGGCGGACGCGTGGCGACACATCCCATCCTGGGAGTTTCACCTGGCCAACGTCGATCCCGGGCGGGCGCAGACGGTGGTGGGTTGTGCTCGACGGGCGTCTTCGTTGGAACGTCTGGTCGCGCTGCCGTCGGACCAGGCGCGGGCCGCGCTGATGACGCTGCCCGGCGTCGGGATATGGACCGCCGCCGAGACCGCGCAGCGTGCCTTCGGTGATGCCGATGCGTTGTCGGTGGGCGACTACCACGTGTCGAAGATGATCGGCTGGACGTTGCTGGGCCACCCGATCGACGACGCCGAGATGGTCGAGCTGCTCGAGCCGATGCGCCCACACCGGCATCGGGTGGTCCAGTTGCTGTACGCCAGTGGATTGGCGTACGAACCGCGCCGCGGCCCGCGCCTGCCGGTGCAGCAAATCCGTTTGCTGTAACGGCATTCGGGTTAGGGAATCGTCCATCGGGTACCCGGCTGCAAGGACACCAAAGGACCACAAAGCGACTTTTCGAGGGGACATCGATGACGCAGTTCACCATTCCAGGCCTCACCGACAAGCAGGGTGCGCGGCTCGCCGAGTTGCTGCAGCGCCAGCTGAGCACTTACAACGACCTGCACCTGACGCTGAAGCACATTCACTGGAATGTGGTGGGTCCCAATTTCATCGGCGTGCACGAGATGATCGATCCGCAGGTTGATGCGGTGCGGGGGTTTGCAGACGACGTAGCCGAGCGCATTGCAGCCCTGGGCGCGTCCCCCAAGGGCACCCCGACCGCGATCATCGAGGATCGGGATTGGGACGACTACTCGGTGGGCCGCGACACCGTCCAGGCGCATCTGGCCGCCCTGGACCTCGTCTACAACGGCGTGATCGAGGACATCCGTAAAGCCATCGACGAAACCGATGACCTGGACCCCGTCACCCAGGATCTGCTGATCGGGCAGGCCGGTCAGCTGGAGAAGTTCCAGTGGTTCGTGCGGGCCCACCTGGAGAGTTCGGGTGGCGAATTGGCGCACGGTGGGGCGACCAGCGAAAAGGGCGCCGCCAACGCGGCGCGCAAGAAGAGCAAGTAGCGCTGCCGCCTCGCAGCCGGGGTTGCACCTCCTCCGGCGTGCGGGAACAAGCGTCCGGCTGGACGGAATAAACGGACTGCGGTCCGGTTATATCGGGTATCTGCTATCGAGGAGGTACCCATGCCAGCTATCACCGCCGACACCCTCACCTTGACCAGGGTGGCGCCGGCCGGCCCCGCGGATACCGAGCGCCCGGTCCGATCCGTCACCACCGGTCCGAAAGGCTATGAGGGCCTCGGCTTCCCGGTGGTCCGCGCCTTCGCCGGGGTCAGCGCCGCCGCCCTGGATCCGTTCGTGCACATGGACCAACTGGGCGAGGTGGATTACCAGCCCGGTGAGCCGCGAGGCACCGACTGGCACCCGCACCGCGGCTTCGAGACCGTCACCTACATGATCGACGGCACGTTCGCCCATCAGGATTCGCACGGCGGCGGTGGCCTGATCACCGACGGGGCGACCCAGTGGATGACGGCCGGGTCGGGCGTCCTGCACATCGAGACCCCGCCGGCCGAGATGGTCGGCAGCGGAGGACTCTTCCACGGCATCCAGCTGTGGGTGAACCTGCCGAAGCGGGACAAGTTCGCCCCGCCGCGCTACCAGGCCATCGAGGGCGGCGACACCAGGCTGCTGGCGTCCGACGACGGTGGCGCGCTGATTCGGGTCATCGCCGGCGAAGTCGACGGTCATCTCGGGCCCGGGATCACCCACACGCCGATCACCATGGCCCACGCGACGGTTGAAAGCGGAGCGCGGTTGAACATCCCGTGGCGCCGCGACTTCAACGCGCTGGTCTATGTGCTGTCCGGCGAAGGGTCGGTCGGTCCGGTCGGCCACCCGGTCAAGCAGGGCCAACTCGCCGTACTCGGGGTGGGGGATCGCATCACCGTCGCAGCCCGGGCCGGCCGGGAGACCCCGCTCGACGTGCTGCTGCTGGGCGGGCAGCCGATCCGGGAACCGGTCTTCCACTACGGCCCGTTCGTGATGAACTCCAAGTCGGAGGTGATCCAGGCGTTGGAGGACTACCAGGCCGGCAAGTTCGGCAGTATCCCGCCGAACGCCCTGATGCCGCACCGTAGCGGTGGCACACTCTAGGGATGCCGCACCTGGCAAGTCGCGGGCCCGGGCGCCCTCCCGCCGCGAAAGCTGACGAGACGCGCAAGCGCATCGTGCGCGCGGCCCGCCAGGTGTTCAGCGAACGCGGCTACGACGGGGCGACGTTCCAGGCCATCGCGATGCGCGCCGATCTGACCCGGCCGGCGATCAACCACTACTTCGCCAGCAAGCGCGTGCTGTACACCGAGGTATCCGACCGCACCAACGAACTCGTCGTCACCGCCGGCATCGACCGGGCGCGGGGGGAACGGACGCTGATGGGGCGGTTGGCCGCGTTCATCACCGTCGCGATGGAAGCGGACGCGGAGAACCCGGGAACCGCGGCGTTTCTGGCCACTGCGGTACTGGAGTCCCAGCGGCATCCGGAACTGCGGCGGGTCGAAAACGACGCGGTGCGCGTCACCCGGGACTTCCTGCGGCGGTCGGTCACCGAAGCCCTGGAATGTGGAGAACTCGCCTCTGGCATCGACGGCGACCGGTTGGCCGAGGCGTTGCTGCTGATGTTGTGCGGGGTCGGGTTCTATGCGGGCTTCGTGGGCTCCTTCCAGGAGGTGGAGAACATCCTGGGTACGTTGCGGCAGTTGATCGGGGGCAGCTTGTGGAGTCCCGGGTCGCAGCGGTCCTGACGGCGCTGATTCGCCCGCCGTGAACTGCCACACAGAGCGTATAGTTTGCCTAACTTACGAGGTAAGATGTCGGTTCATGACCGACCTGCACTCACCCCTGCTCCGCACCGCCGGCGACAGCTGGAATATCACCGAAAGCGTCGGTGCCACTGCCCTGGCGGTCGCCGCTTCGCGCGCCGTGGAAACGGCCGGCTCGAATCCGCTGATCCGCGACGAGTTCGCACAGCTACTGGTCTCCGCTGCCGGCCCCGCCTGGGCGCAATTGGCCGACCCCAGCATCGCCTGGCTGGACGGCGACGAGCACGGGCAGCGGCTGCACCGGGTCGGCTGCGACTACCAGGCCGTGCGTACCCGCTACTTCGACGCCTACTGCGCAGCGGCAGCCGAGGCCGGCATCCGCCAGGTCGTCATCCTCGCCGCCGGACTGGACTCGCGCGCGTACCGGCTGCAGTGGCCGTCGGGAACGCAGGTGTACGAGATCGACCAGCCCAAGGTGCTGGAATACAAGGCCGAGATTCTGAGTGCGCACGGCGTGGCCGCCACCGCGTCCCGGCACGCGGTCGCGGTCGATCTGCGTGACGACTGGCCGGCCGCGCTCACCGGGGCCGGATTCGACCCGACCCGTCCGACCGCGTGGCTGGCCGAGGGACTGCTGGCCTACCTGCCCAGCGATGCCCAGGACCGCCTGTTCCAGATGTGCACGGCGCAGAGCGCGCCGGGCAGCCGGATCGCCGTCGAGGCGTTCAACATGGTCGTCGACGGCAACCGGCGGCGCTGGGACCGGATGCGCGACCGGCTCGGTCTGGACGTCAACATCGGCGACCTCACCTACCACGAGCCGGACCGTTCGGATCCGGCGCAGTGGCTGGCCGACCACGGCTGGCAGGTGCACAGCGTGGGTAACCACCAGGAGATAGCCCGGCTGGGCCGTCCGGTACCCGAAGACCTGGTCCCCGACGCCATCACGTCGACCCTGATGTGGGGCCACCTGACAGGAGCACAACGATGAGCGGACTGCGCACCCACGACGACACCTGGGACATCAGGACCAGCGTCGGCACCACCGCTGTGATGGTGGCCGCCGCGCGGGCCGTTGAAACCGAGCAACCCGACGCGCTGATCCGTGACCCGTTCGCCAAACTGCTGGTGACCAACGCCAACGCCGGGGTGCTGTGGGAGGCCATGCTCGACCCGGCCGTCGCGGCCAAGGTCGAAGCGATGGACCCCGAGGCCGCCGCGATGGTCCGCCACATGCGCGGCTACCAGGCGGTGCGCACGCACTTCTTCGACACGTTCTTCCGCGACGCCGTGGCCGCCGGGATCCGCCAGATCGTCATCCTGGCCTCGGGCCTGGACTCGCGGGCCTACCGCCTGGACTGGCCGGCCGGCACCACCGTCTTCGAGATCGACCAGCCCCAGGTGCTGCAGTTCAAGTCCGAAACCCTCGCGGACAACGGCGTGACGCCGTCGGCCGATCGCCGCGCGGTGGCCATCGACCTGCGTCAGGACTGGCCGGCGGCCCTGCGCGAGGCCGGCTTCGACGCCTCGGCTCCCACGGCGTGGCTGGCCGAAGGGCTGCTGATGTACCTGCCCGCCGAGGCGCAGGACAAGCTGTTCACCCAGGTCGGCGAGCTGAGCCCGGCCGGAAGCCGGATCGCGGCCGAGACCGCGCCCGCCCATGCCGACGAGCGGCGCCAGCAGATGCGCGAGCGGTTCAAGAAGGTCGCCGACGAGATCGGCCTGGAAGAAACCATCGATGTCGGCGAATTGATGTACCGCGACGAGCATCGCGCGCCGGTGGCCGACTGGCTGAACGCCAACGGCTGGCAGGCGGTGGGCGTGAGCTCCGCCGACGAGATGGAGCGGCTGGGCCGCTGGGTGGCCGAGGTGCCGATGGCCGACGACAAGAGCGCCTTTTCCGACTTCGTCACCGCGCAGCGCCGGTAGCGCCTGCGCGTTCGTCGTTTTCTTTCCTACCGCCGTCCTACTGCGGCTACCGCCGGGTGACTAGGATCGCGGTTATCACCCACGAGCGACCGCGCGCCGACGGCGTGCGGGCCCTGGGGAAGGAAGGACAACGATGACCACCGAATCCCCACCCGCCCCCTCGCAGGCGCACGTCACCCCGGACACCGACGCGGTGGCGGGTACGGTCGCCCGGCTGCGCAGCACGTTCGCCTCGGGACGCACCCGCAGTTACGAGTGGCGTAAGCAGCAGCTGCTGGCCCTGGCGAACCTGGTCGAGGAGAACGAACCCGCCATCGCCGCCGCTCTGGCCGAGGACCTGGACCGCAACCAGGTCGAGGCGTTCATCGCCGACATCGCCACCACCGCCGGCGAGGCCAAGTATGCGGCCAAGAAGCTGAAGAAATGGATGCGCCGCAAGTACCTGCTGCTGGAGGCGCCGCAGCTGCCCGGCCGCGGCTGGGTGGAGTACGAGCCGTACGGCACGGTGCTGATCATCGGCGCCTGGAACTACCCGTTCTACCTGACGCTGGGTCCCGCCGTCGGCGCCCTGGCCGCCGGCAACGCCGTCATCCTCAAACCGTCGGAGATTGCTCCGGCGTCGTCGCGGCTGATGGCCGAGCTGGTACCGAAGTACCTGGACACCGAGGCGGTCGCGGTCATCGAGGGCGATGGCGCCACCACCCAGGAGCTGATCAAGCAGGGCCTGGACCGCGTCCTGTTCACCGGCGGCACCGAGATCGGCCGCAAGGTCTACGAAGGTGCGGCCAAGCACCTGACCCCGGTCACGCTGGAACTCGGCGGCAAGAGCCCGGTGATCGTGGCGGCCGACGCTGACGTCGACGTCGCCGCCAAGCGGATCGCCTGGATCAAGATCATGAACGCCGGGCAGACCTGCGTGGCACCCGACTACGTGCTGGCCGATGCCACCATCCGCGACGAACTCGTCGAGAAGATCGGGGCCTCGCTCGCCAAGTTCCGGAGCGGGGACAACCCTAGTGGTCTGCGCATCGTCAACCAGCGCCAGTTCGACCGGTTGAGCGGCTACCTCGAGGAGGCGCAGTCCGACGGGAAGTCGACCGTCGCCGTCGGCGGCAAGTGCGACCCATCGACGTTGCGTATCCAGCCGACCGTGGTCGTCGATCCCGACCCGGACGGTCCGTTGATGCAGAACGAGATCTTCGGGCCGATCCTGCCGGTGGTCACCGTCAAGTCCCTGGACGAGGCGATCCGCTACGTCAACGCCCGGCCCAAGCCGCTGTCGGCCTACCTGTTCACCAAGGCCAAGGAAACCCGCGAACGGGTGATCAAAGAGGTCACCGCGGGCGGCATGCTGATCAACCACCTCGCCTTCCAGGTATCCACCGCCAAGTTGCCGTTCGGCGGCGTCGGCGCCTCCGGGATGGGTGCCTACCACGGCAAATGGGGCTTCGACGAGTTCAGCCACCGCAAAGCGGTGCTGACCAAGCCGACCCGTCCCGACTTCTCCAAGATGATCTATCCGCCGTACACCGACCGGGCCTTCAAGCTGGCTCGCAAGCTGTTCTAGCCTGAGGCGTCCATTGAGCGCGTTGCAGAGTTGCGGAAAGGAAACTGATGCCCGGAGTGCAGGATCGCGTCGTCGTAGTTACCGGAGCCGGCGGAGGGCTGGGTCGTGAGTACGCCCTCACTCTCGCCCGGGAGGGCGCCAGCGTCGTAGTCAACGACCTCGGCGGTGCCCGCGACGGCACGGGCGGCGGCTCGGCGATGGCCGACCAGGTCGTCGCCGAGATTCGGGACGGCGGCGGCCGTGCGGTCGCCAACTACGACAGCGTCGCCGAGGCCGACGGCGCGGCCAACATCATCAAGACCGCGATCGACGAGTTCGGCGCGGTGCACGGGGTGGTGAGCAACGCCGGGATTCTGCGGGACGGCACGTTCCACAAGATGACGTCGGAGAACTGGGACGCCGTGCTCAAGGTGCACCTCTACGGCGGCTACAACGTGATCCGTGCGGCCTGGCCGCATTTCCGGGAGCAGAGCTACGGCCGGGTCGTCGTGGCCACCTCCACCAGCGGGCTGTTCGGCAACTTCGGCCAGACCAACTACGGCGCCGCCAAGCTCGGCCTGGTCGGTCTGATCAACACGCTGGCGCTCGAGGGTGCCAAGTACAACATCCACTCCAACGCCGTCGCCCCGATCGCGGCCACCCGCATGACCGAGGACATCATGCCCAAGGAAGTGCTGGACAAGCTGACGCCCGAGTTCGTCGCGCCGGTGGTGGCCTACCTGTGCACCGAGGAGAACCCGGACAACGGGTCGGTGTTCGTGGTGGGTGGCGGCAAGGTGCAGCGCGTTGCGTTGTTCCAGAACGACGGAGTGAACTTCGACAAGCCGCCGACGGTGGAGGACGTCGCCGACCAGTGGGGCCAGATCACCGACTTGTCGGCCGCGCAAAAAGCTGGCTTCAAGCTGTAAGACGAACCGTGAAAGCTTCTGTGGTACAAGAGCTTTCCGGTCCGTCCGGCATCGTCTACACCGATATCGACGACGTACCCGATGGCGGTGGCAACATCGTCATCGAGGTACGCGCCGCCGGGGTGTGCTTTCCTGATCTGCTGCTGAGCAAGGGCAAATACCAGCTCAAGTTGCCGCCGCCGTTCGTGCCCGGCATGGAAACGGCCGGGGTGGTGCGATCGGCGCCGGTGGACTCGGGTTTCCGGGTGGGCGAACGGGTTTCGGCCTTCGGTGTGCTGGGTTGTTACGCCGAGCAGGTGGCCGTGCCGGTGTCCCACGTGATCCGCAGCCCGGCCGAACTCGACGACGCCGAAGCGGTGTCGTTGTTGGTCAACTACAACACCATGTATTTCGCCCTGTCCCGGCGCGCGGTGCTGCGGCCGGGACAGACGGTGCTGGTACTCGGCGCGGCCGGCGGCGTGGGTACCGCCGCCGTGCAGATCGCCAAGGCGATGGGTGCCAGCCAGGTGATCGGGGTGGTGCACCGCGAAGCCGCGATGGCCTATGTGGCGGCACTGGGCGCCGACCAGGTGGTGCACCTGGCCGACGGCTGGGTCGAGCGGGTGCTCGAACACACCAACGGCCAGGGCGTGGACATCGTCGTGGATCCCATCGGCGGCAAGACATTTGACGACGCAATCCGGGTGCTGGCCATTGACGGCAAGCTCCTGGTGATCGGCTTCGCCGCGGGCAGCATTCCCACGCTCACCGTCAACCGGCTGTTGCTGCGCAACGTCGGGGTATTGGGTGTCGCGTGGGGCGAGTACCTGAACAAGGTGCCTGGTTCGGCGGTGGTGTTCGCAGCGGGTCTACACCAATTGGTCTCACTGGGACTGAAACCACCTCCGCCGCAACGCTATCCGCTGTCCGAGGCACGGGCCGCGCTGCAGAGCCTGGATGACGGCGGGGTGCTCGGCAAGGTCGTTCTGGAGCCCTAGGCGAACAGGCCGTTGATCTCGGCGACGATGTCGCTGGCCGCGTGCTGGAAGACCCGCACCTCGAATCCGCCCATCAGCACTCCCAATCCGACTGTTGCGGCTACCGGTTTGCCGAACGCGTTGATCAGCCCGTTGACGGGGTCGCCGTTGAGCGCCTGCAGGATTCCGTTCCCGAACAGGCTGACGTTGTAGGCGGGGATGGCAGTCAGCGCGGCGTTCACGATGTCGGTGGTCGGCAGGACGGTCGAGTAGGCCGACGCAGCGATGGCCGACGTGGCGTAACCGATCTTGAGGTTCGCATTGAGCAGGGACTCGACCAGATGCTGCGGCGACGACAACGAGTACTGTGCGCCCGTCAGCACCCTGTTGAGCCCGGCGGTATCGACCGTCGGCAGCAACGAGGTGAAGTCCGACGGTCCGATCAGCGACAGTTCGTGCGCGAAGTCGACGACACCTTGCTGGGCCCCGGCGGCCAGAGCGGCGACGATCTCACCCGGCGGTACCGGCGGGATGACACCGAATCCGGTGGCCACGTTCGGCGGATCCGGCGACCAGCCGTTGGTGGTGCTGCCGTAGCCGAGGTTCACGATCACTTCCGTGCACGGCTCGACCAGCGCGGCGAGCGGGTGCCCGATGATCGGGATGGCGCGCAACGGGGACAGGATCGGCAGATTCTCGGTGGGAATCATGTAGTACTCGGTCAGCGTCGGGTGGGTGGTGTTGGTCAGTTCGACCGCGTTGGCCAACGTCTGCGCGGAAAGGAACGGGTAGCGGCCGTGGAGCTCGATGATGCCCAGGAATGCGTTGATGTCGGAGACCACGTTGAGCGGGTATTGCGGGAAGCCGCCGAATCCGTCGTACTCGATCGTGTAGATGCGCGACGGGAACGAGTTGTCCGGCGTCGCGACGCCGAACACGTCCAACCCCAGGCTCGGCAGCGCCAGCCCCGGGAAACGTGCCAGCAGACCGCCATTCGGGTTGCTGGGATTGCCCACCAGGGTGAAGTTCAAGTCGGTGAAGACGCCCGCGCCCGGGATATTGGCGGGATTGAGCGCGATCATCTCCATCGAGGCGATGACCGCGCTCTGGGAGTAACCGAACACGTTGACCTGGCTGGCGGTCAGTTCACCGAATGCCGCCCGAATCGCGTTGTCCAGGATGGTCAGCCCGCGCGCCGCCGACACGTCGAAGGTGAGGTCCTTGATTCCGGTGAGCGGATACAACCCTTCGGGGGTATTGATACCGAGGTTGATCCCCCCGCCCCAGATCGGGTCGATATACGACGGCGGGATGCCCTGGATGTAGTCCTCGATGGGAATCGGGTATCCACTGGCGCCCATCACCAGGGTGAACACACCCGCGGCCGGGGCCGCGGCGGTGTTGGCGATCAGCGACCGGACCGGCGCCAGTGCGTTGTCGACGGCGTTGGCGAGTTCGGTTTGGGCATAAGCCAATCCACTGCCCGCGACCAGACCGGCGAACTGCTCGTGAAACGCTGCGGCCTGCCGCGCGGCGCCCTGGTATCCCGCGGCGAACTCGTTCATCAGCCGGGTGAACGCGACCGACACCTCGTCGGCGGCCGCGGCCAGCACACCGGTGGTTGGAGACGTTGCTGCCGTGTTCGCCGCGCCGATCGTGGAACTGAGTTCTCCGAGGCTGGTGACTGCCGAAGCGAGCAGGTCCGGGTGCACGGTCACATACGACATCGGCCCATCCTTCAGCTGTTAGGGCCCCCCATTGCCGCACTGCGGCATGTGCCAGCGTAGAGCCGTTCGCATTTCCACGCAGCACTTTTACCAATGCGTCGACTACGGAATCACATCGATAGGGATGAGAGCGCCGGTCAGATTGTCGATGATCGAAGTGAGCGCGTCCATCACCACGATCAGCTGGAAACCTCCGGCCAGCGTCAACAACGCGACGTCAGCGGCGATCGGGTTACCGAACGCGTTGATCAACCCCGCGGGGTCACCATTGAACGCCTGCTGGATGCCGTCCAGGAACAGATTCACGTTGTAGGAAGGCAGGGTGGTGAACAGCGAGTTGACGATGTCGGCAGTGGGCAGCAGCGTCGCGTAGGCGGCTGCGGCCGAAGTGGTGACTGCGGTGGTGACATTGGTGTTCGCCGCTTCCAATGCGTCGAAGATGCCGTTCACCGAAATGCCCTCGAGGGAGGGCAATTCGAACGGCAGCCCGCCACCGTCACCGCCGCCACCACCTGTCGGGAGCAGATCCGTCAGTGCCGGCAGCGACGTCGGAACCATCGCGCCGACCTCACCCACGAACGCGCCCCAACCCTGGTTGGCCAGCGCGATCTGGTCACCGATGAAGTTCGGTGGGATCGGCGGGATCAGCCCGAACGGCGTGTGCACATCGGCGTAGCCGGTCGAATAGCCGTAGCGCGGGTCGCCGTATCCCCAGTTGACCAGGTAGGTCAAATTCGGTTCGACCAGCTCTGCCAACGCATTCCCGATCACCGGGATCGCGCGGATCGGCTGCACCAGCGGTAGGCCGTCGTAGGTGATCAGATAGTAGTTGTCGGTGCCATTGCCGGGCGACACCGGCAACTCCACCATGCTGTAACCGGGGGCCAGCGTCCCGTCGGCCTGGATGATGCTCGGGTAGTCGCCGTGGACCGTCTGGATGCCCAGGAAAGCGTTCAGGTCGGCCAGCAAGTTGATCGGGTACCTCGGAAATTGCGTGTAGCCGTCGTACTGCAACGAGAACATGTTGACCGGGTAACCGGTGTTGGACGGTGTCGGGCCGAAGAAGTCCAGGCCCAGGGCGGGCAGCGTCAGGCCCGGGAAGCGGGCGAGCAGGCCCCCGTTGGGTGCCATCGGGTTGCCCAGCAGGGTAAAGGTCAGCGGGTTGGCCGGGTCGTAGGGGATGTTCGAAGCAACAAGGTTGCGCAACTCGATCGAGGACAATGCGGCGCTCTGCGAGTAACCCAGTACCGAAACGCTCTGGTTGTTGGTGATCAGCCCGGTGGGGGAGAAGAGCGCGTTGTGCAGCATCTCGACGCCACGGTCGACGGAGATGTTGAGGGGCAGATCCTTAATCGCGGTCAGCGGATACAGCCCCTCGGGGGTGTTGAGCGGTATCAACAGACCCTGGGTGAGCGTGGCTGCAATCCAGGGCCGCACACTCGCCATGTAGGCCAGCGTGGGAATCGGCGTACCGCTGCCGGTCATGATCAGCGCCACGTCGGTTGACGGCAACACCTGGGGCGCGGTCACCGGAGTTCCGCCCGAAATGGCGGGCGGTCCGAAGAGCGATTGGAACGGTGCGAGCAGCGGGGCGAATAACGCCTCGATCGGCGACGGTGCCGCCAGCGCTGCCGCACTGGCCAGCTCGGCTTCCGCATAGGCAAGGCTGGCCGCGGCCAGGGCACGGTTGAACTCCGCGTGGTACGCCGCGGCTTGACCGACGATCTGCTGGTACTCCAGCCCGAACACACCGAACAATTGGGCCGCGGCCTCGGACACCTCGTCGGCAGCTGCGGCCAGCAGACTGGTGGTCGGTCCGGCGACGGCAGCGTTGGCTTCTGCCAGAGCGGCTCGGATACCGGCCAGGTTCTCTGCGGCGGCGGTAATCGATGACGGTTGCACGGTCAGCTGCGACACGGCGAAGTCCCTTCACGGCCAGGGTATTTCGTTGCGGAGCTGAGCTCGATAACCCGGCGCTGAGGACACCAGTGAGCTCGGCACTTGTCAGACTAGAACGGTCAGGTCAACCGCATACTGCTTTTGCCGACTAAATATCCGACGGGATCTTTCAGGCGAAAAGGGACTGGATGTCGCGGATCGTGTTCACCGCCGCCTCGGCGATCACCAGGACTTCGACGCCGCCGGCCACCGTCGCCAAGCCGATGTCGGCGGCAATCGGATAGCCGATCGCATTGATCAGGTTGCCCTGCGCGAGTTGTTCGGTGAACAGTTGCAGGTTGTAGGCGGGCAGCGAGGTCACCATGGACAGCCCGATGTCGGCGGTGGGCAGCAGCACGCTGTAGTTGGTCGAGATGATCGACGCCACCGTGTTGGCGATGGTCGACGGCGACGGCAGCGCGGTCGGGATGGGCAGGTCGAGCGTCGGCACCACGGGCGGCTGGCTGAGCAGCACCTGCACGTCGGAGCTGAAATTGGTGACCCCCTGCTGCACCCCGGCTGTCAGCGCGTTGAAGACAGTGCTTGGAGCCACCTCGGGGAACAGGCCGAACGGGGTTGGTACGTCCGGCGGGCTGGTGGAGTAGCCATAGGCCGGGTCGCCATAGCCGAGGTTGACGATCGCCCGCGTAGTCGGCTCCAGCAGATTGGCCAACGGATTGCCGATGCCGGGTATCGCGCGCAGCGGTTGGAGCAGGGGCAGGTGTTCGGTCGGGATGATGTAGTACTCGGTGTTGCCGGTATAGCCCGGCGACGGCGTCAGCTGAATGGCGTTCGCGACCTGCGCCTGCGTCAGCGACAAATACGTCGGGTGGACATAGATGATGCCGGCGATCGCATTGAGGTCGGCGACGATGTTCAGCGGGTACTTGGGGAAATCGGCGAAGCCGTCGTATTCCAGTGTGTAGATCTTGGTCGGGTAGATGGTGTCCGACGGGGTGGAGCCGTAGAAGTCCAGGCCCAGACTCGTCATCGACAGGCCCGGGAAGCGCGACAGCAGACCGCCATTCGGATTCATCTCGTTGCCGGCCAACAGGAAGTTGAGTTCCCCCGCCCCCGGCGGGTTGGCTCCGAAACTCGTCAGACCCGCAGCGAGATTCCGCATGTACAACGACGAGATGACCGCGCTCTGCGAAACCCCGAAAACAGTGACGGTCTTTCCCTGCTGGATCTGCTCGAAGACGGCGTTGTCGAGAATGGTCAGTCCCAGATCGACTGACTTGTTGAAGTACAGGCTCCTGACTCCGGTCAGCGGATACAGCTCCTCAGGAGTGTTGAGTCCGCGCAGTAGGCCGGTGGCGCCGACGTAGAGGTCGTTGGCCTTCTGGATGAACTGTGACGTGACGATCGGGACCCCGGTCCCGCTCATGAACAGCGACACGTCGTTGGGAAGCCAAGGCAGGGCCGCGGCCGACGCCACCTCGGTGGTGGAGTACGCGGTCGCCGCTGCGGTTATTGTCCGCTGGAATTGGTTCTGATATCCGGTCAGCTGCGTGAGGAGGTCCTGGTACTCACGCCCGAACGCGCCGAAGAAATTCGCGACGGCGGCGGACACCTCGTCGGCGGCCGCCGCCAGCAGGTTCGAGGTGGGCGCAGCCGCGGCGGCGCTGGCGGCGCCGATCGCGGAGCCGACCTCTGCCACCTGCGCGGCCGCCACCGTGACGATTTCCGGCTCAACGAATAGATACGACAAGGCCACACCCTTTCCCGACCGTCAGGCTGCGCTGACCCCTGAACCCAGGCGCAAGCGTAGGGGGAACACCCGGAAACATCGGCGTTTTACGGTGATTTGTTGCTGCGCAACCGAATTGAGATCAACGCCCGGCCGGTCTCAGAAGGAGAGACTCTGCAGGTCCTGAGCAATTTCCGCCGCCGCTTCCACCACCGCGATGAATTCGATCATGCCGCCCAGCGCCGCCAATCCGGCCGTCGCCGCCAGTGGAAGTTCGATCGCTTCCCTGATGTTGCCCTGCAGTAGTTGGCTCACGAACAGGGTCGCGTCGTAGGCCGGCAGGGTGGTGGCGAACGCGGTGGCCAGGTCGGCCGTCGGCAGCAGCACCGAGTAGCCGGTGGACACCACGGAAGCGAACGTGTTGGCGATGTTCACCGGGGTCGCCGGCACCCTCGGCGGCGGGTCCGGCAGGTAGGCCTGGATCAGCGGCGGGAACGCGGGGGTGGGGATCACCGGCGGCGTGCTGAGCGCAACCGGCAACGCGGCGGCAAAGTCGTTGATGCCCTGGTTGGTCCCGGCGACCAGGGCATCGAAGATGACGCCGGGCGGCACGTTGGGGAACAGTCCGAACGGGGTGGGTACGTTGGCCGGGCTGGTGGAATAGCCGTAGTTCGGGTCGCCGTACCCGAGGTTGACGAAGACCTTCAGGTCGGGTTGCACCAGGGCCGCCAGCGGCGGGCCGATCACCGGGATCGCCCGCACCGGGTCCAGCAGCGGCAGATCGGGATGCGGGATGATGTAGTACTCGTTGTTCGTCGGACCCTCGGTCGGCAGCAGAATGGCCGAATCTATCTGGGCCTGGGTCAGATCCGCGTACGTGGTGTGCACCGTGAGGATGCCGAACACCGCGTTGATGTCGGCCAGGATGTTCAGCGGGTAGCGCGGAAAGTCGGCGAAGCCGTCGTATTCCAGCGTGTAGGTGGTCGTCTGATAGGGGCCGTCGGGGGTGGCGCCGTAGAACGGCAGGCCGATGGTGGAGATGTTCAAGCCCGGGATGCGGGCCAGGATCCCGCCATTGGGGTTCATCTCGTTGCCGGTGAGGACGAAGTTGATCAGGTCCGGGTTCGGCATGTTCGGACCCAGCGAGATGTAGTGCTGCATCAGCAGCGACGAGATGATGGCGCTCTGGGAGTAGCCGAACACGGTGACGTGGTTTCCGGCGGCGAGTTGCTCCGAGACGGAGGCATTAAGAATCTCCAACCCCTGCTGCACGGAGGTGGCCAGCGGCAGCGACCGCACGCCGGTGATGGGGTAGAGCTGCTCGGGTGTGGCCAGCGGTATCTTGACGGCAGGCGGGTTGAAGGGCGCCACGAACAGGTCATAGACGGCATTGACGTACGTGGGTCCCGGTATCGGCGTGCCGGTCCCGCCCATGATGATCGCCACATTCCCGATCGGGACGGCCGGGCCGGTCGGCGGGTTGGGGAGCCCACCCGTCGCGCCCTGGACCAGCTGAGCGACATTGATCGCCTCGGCGTTGGTGTAGTACGCCACGGTGGCGTTGAGCCGCTGCACGAATCCGTCGTAGAGCAGGCCGAAATTGGCGCTGACAGTTTGGAATTCGAGCCCGAAGCCACCGAAGAAGTTGGCGATGGCGGCCGACACCTCGTCCGCCGCGGCGGTCAGGATGCCGGTGGTCGGTGCAGCGGCGAGCGCGGCGGCATCCCCGACGGCCGAGCCGATCCCGGCCAACTCGGTTGCGGCTGCAGTCAATACGGGCGGTTGTGCGAATACGTGAGACAAGCTGACTCCCTCCTGCGTAGAGGGTAGGGCGAATCCCGCCGGGCTGTCCGGGCTTTGGCCGAGCTCATAGGGAGCTCAGCCCAGCAGCGCACTCCGCAGCCGGGCCACATCGTCCTCGGTGATTCCCGTGTCACGCAGATAACCGTCCAGCGACCCGTGCGACTCGTCGATCGATTGCCATGCCGCCTCGAGGTATTCGGCTCGCACCCCCAGCACCCCGTCGGAGAGCCGGGCTTTGGTGAACGTCTCCACCTCGGGAGTCAGTTCGACGTCGGTGCGCTGCGCGATCATGTCGCTGATCCGGTCGCGCAGCGTGGCGACGGCGTCGTTGCTGCGCAGGTAGTCGGTGATGATGACGTCACGGTCCAGCCCGACCGCCGCCAGGACGGTGGAGACCACGAAACCCGTGCGGTCCTTGCCGGCGAAGCAGTGGGTGAGGACCTGCTGGCCGGAGGCCAGCAGGGTGAAAACCCGGTGCACTGCGCGTTGCGCCCCGTTGCGGGTGGGGAATTGGCGGTATTCGTCGGTCATGTAGCGGACGGCTTTGGCCTCGATGGCCTCGTCCGACTCGTCGGATTCGCCCTCGATCATCAACCGCTTGAATGCGGACTCGTGTGGCGCCTCGTCGTAGGTGCCGGCGTCGGCTGCCTTGTCGTCGTCGGCGAGGTCGGGAAACGGCAGCAGGTGGACCTCGACGCCGGCGGGCACGCGTCCCGGACCTCGCCGGGCCACCTCCCGGGCCGCGCGCAGGTCGGCGACGTCGGTGATGCCCAGTTGCCGCAGTATCGCGCGGCCGTCGTCGTCGAGGCTGCTCAGCTCGCTGGACCGGAACAACCGGCCCGGACGCAGCGCCGGGACCGTGTCGGAGACGTCGCGAAAATTCCACGCGCCCGGCAACTCTCGCAGGCCGTCAGCCATGGCGGGTGACCGCCGCGGCGAGCGCGGACTGCTCCCCGCCGAGCTCTTTGCGCGCGATGGTGCGCATGTGCACCTCGTCGGGACCGTCGAAGATGCGCATGGCGCGGTGCCAGCCGTACAGCCGGGCCAGTGGCGTGTCGTCGCAGACGCCGGCGGCACCGTGCACCTGGATGGCGCGGTCGATGACGTCGCAGGCCACCTGCGGGGCAACCGCCTTGATCTGTGAGACCAGCAGATGAGCGGCCTTGTTGCCGTGCTGGTCGATGGTCCAGGCCGCCTTCTCGCACAGCAGGCGCGCCTGGTCGATCTCGTTGCGGGACTTGGCGATTGCGTGCTGCACCAGTCCCTGGTCGGCCAGCGGCTTGCCGAATGCAATCCGGGTGTTGGCCCGGTGCACCATCAGCGCCAGCGCCCGTTCGGCGCCGCCGAGGGCACGCATGCAGTGATGGATGCGGCCCGGACCCAGCCGGGCCTGGGCGATCGCGAAGCCCGCGCCTTCCTCACCGAGCAGGTTGGTGGCGGGCACCCGCACGTTGTCGTAGACGATCTCACAGTGCCCGTGCTGGTCCTGCCAGCCGAACACGCCCGTCGAGCGCACCACGGTCACCCCGGGGGTGTCGATCGGAACCAGGACCATCGACTGCTGTTGATGGCTGGCGGCCTCCGGATTGGTGCGGCCCATCACGATCAGGATCTTGCAGCGCGGGTCTGCCGCACCCGACGTCCACCATTTGCGGCCGTTGATCACGTAGTCGGCGCCGTCGCGCACGATCGACGTCTCGATGTTGCGGGCATCGCTGCTGGCCACCGCCGGCTCGGTCATGGAGAACGCGCTGCGGATCTCACCGTTGAGCAGCGGCTCCAGCCAGTCCTTGCGCTGCTGCTCGGTGGCGAACAGGTGCAGCGTCTCCATGTTGCCGGTGTCCGGCGCCGCGCAGTTCAGCGCCTCGGGCGCGATCTCCAGGCTCCAGCCGGTCAGCTCGGCCAGCGGCGCGTACTCCAGGTTCGTCAGTCCGGACTCGGCCGGCAGGAACAGGTTCCACAGGCCACGCTCGCGGGCCTTGATCTTGAGGTCTTCGACCACCGGCGGCACGCTGTGGTCATTGGGTCCGGCTTGGTGCCGGTACCTGTCGTATTCGGCCTCGGCCGGAAACACGTGCTCCGTCATGAAGTCGGACAATTTCTTGTGGTAGTCGCTGCCTTTGGCCGACATCGCGAAGTCCATGACCGCCACGATATGACAATCCGCTCCGCCGCGGGGTAGGGGTACCTCCCGCTGGCGAGCAGACGCAGAATCGCATGTGGCAGGCAGGATTTGTGCGATTCTGCGTCTGCTCGCGGGGAAGAATGGTGGTCATGACCGAGCCCCGCCCGCCGTTTCCGCCGTTCACCGCCGCTACGGCGCAACTGAAAGTGCAAGCCGCGGAGGATGCCTGGAACACCTGCGATCCCGACCGGGTGAGCTTGGCCTACACCGCCGACTCGCAGTGGCGAAACCGCGACGAGCACCTCGTCGGCCACGCGCAGATAGTGGAATTCCTGACCCGCAAGTGGCAGCGCGAACTCGACTATTCGCTGCGCAAGAGCTTGTGGAGTTTCCACGACAACCGCATCGCCGTGCGATTCCAATACGAATGCCGCGACCGCACCGGCCAATGGTTTCGCAGCTATGGCAACGAGTTGTGGGAGTTCACCGCCGACGGTCTGATGGCGCGGCGCGAAGCGAGCATCAACGACGTACCGATCACCGAAGCGCAGCGGCGAATCTTCGGTCCGCGCCCGGCAGTCCAGCACGACAGCGAAATACCGCTCTGGTAGTCGCGTTTCTTGGGCGGCCGAACAGTCCCGTAGGGTGTCTGAGCAATCTAATCGGGGTCCACCCCAACCTATGAGGGAAGTAGATGTACGCGCCATGACAGAAGCGCAGACGGGACTCGTGAAGGTCGGGGTCGTCGCCGAGTCCGGAGTCGACGAGCGCCGGGTCGCGCTGGTCCCCAAGGCGGTCGCAGGACTGGTGAAAAGCGGCGCAGCCGTCGTGGTCGAATCCGGCGCGGGTGAGCGGGCGCTGCTGCCCGACGAGCTCTACACCGACGCCGGCGCCAGCATCGGCGATGCCTGGGCCGCCGACATCGTGGTCAAGGTGGCGCCACCCACCGCCGAGGAGGTCGGCAAGCTGCGGGACGGGCAGACCCTGATCGGTTTCCTCGCGCCGCGTAATGCCGAGAACGCGATCGGTGCCCTCAAGCAGGCCGGGGTGCAGGCGTTCGCGCTCGAGGCGATCCCGCGCATCTCGCGTGCCCAGGCCATGGATGCGCTGTCGTCGCAGGCCAACGTCGCCGGCTACAAAGCCGTGCTGCTGGCCGCCTCGGAGTCCACCCGGTTCTTCCCGATGTTGACCACCGCGGCGGGCACCGTGAAGCCGGCGACCGTGCTGGTGCTAGGCGTCGGGGTAGCCGGACTGCAGGCGTTGGCCACAGCCAAGCGGCTGGGCGCCCGGACCACCGGGTACGACGTGCGTCCCGAGGTGGCCGACCAGGTGCGCTCGGTGGGCGCCCAGTGGCTCAACATCGGCATCGACGCAGCCGGCGAGGGCGGGTACGCCCGCGAACTCACCGACGAAGAACGCGCCCAGCAGCAGAAAGAGCTGGAGAAGGCGATCAGCGGTTTCGACGTGGTGATCACCACCGCGCTGGTTCCGGGCCGCCCGGCGCCGCGCCTGGTGACCGCTGCTGCGGTCGAGGCGATGAAGCCCGGCAGCGTGGTGGTGGACCTGGCCGGCGAGACCGGTGGGAACTGCGAGCTCACCGAGCCGGGGCAGACCGTGGTCAAGCACGACGTGACGATCGCGTCGCCGCTGAACCTGCCGGCCACCATGCCCGAGCACGCCAGCGAACTGTTCAGCAAGAACATCACCGCGCTGCTGGAGCTGCTGATCAAGGACGGCAAGCTGGCGCCGGACTTCGACGACGAGGTCGTCGCAGGCTCGTGCGTGACCCGAACCACCGGGGAGGACTCCTAGATGTACGACCAGCTGTTGGCCAACCTGGCGATCCTGGTGCTCGCCGGGTTCGTCGGATTCGCGGTCATCTCCAAGGTGCCCAACACCTTGCACACGCCGCTGATGTCGGGCACCAACGCCATTCACGGCATCGTGGTGCTCGGTGCGCTGCTGGTGCTGGGTGAACTGCCCGCCGACGCCGGCTGGGGGGTGCGGGCGATCGCGTTCGTCGCGCTGATCTTCGGCACCCTGAACGTGATCGGTGGCTTCCTGGTGACCGACCGGATGCTGGGCATGTTCAAGTCGCGCAAGCCCGCGCCCGACAAGGAAGCCGTCAAATGAGCGCGCAGAACGTCAACTACGGCGTGGACGTCCTCTATATCGCGGCGTTCGCGTTGTTCATCTACGGCCTGTCCGGCCTGACCGGCCCGAAAACCGCGGTGCGCGGCAACTGGATCGCCGCGGTCGGTATGGGCATCGCTGTGGTCGCGACGCTGATCAAGGTGCGCGACACCGCGCCGTTCAACTGGATACTGATCGCCGCGGGCCTGACCATCGGCGTGGTGCTGGGTGTGCCACCCGCCAAGAAGACCAAGATGACCGCCATGCCGCAGCTGGTGGCGCTGTTCAACGGCGTCGGCGGCGGCACTGTCGCCTTGATCGCCTGGTCGGAATTCATTGAGACCAAAGGTTTCTCGGTCTTCCGGCCGGACCAGTCGCCGACCGTCGCGCTGGTCGTCGGATCACTGTTCGCCGCGATCATCGGGTCGGTGTCGTTCTGGGGTTCGCTGGTGGCGTTCTTGAAGCTGCAGGAGTCGATCCCCAAGAACGTGGAGAAGCGGCTGGTGGCGTCGGCCAAGCTCTTCCAGCTCTCCAACATCGTGCTGTTGTTCGGCGCGGTCGGCGTTGCGGTCTACCTCGGGCTGACCCCGGGCCGGCCGGTCTGGTGGATCCTGTTGGTGTTGGCCTTCGCGGGCGTGATGGGGCTGTTCGTGGTGTTCCCGATCGGCGGCGCGGACATGCCGGTGGTGATCTCGCTGCTCAACGCGATGACCGGATTGTCGGCGGCTGCTGCGGGTCTGGCGCTGAACAACACCGCAATGATCGTCGCCGGCATGATCGTGGGCGCCTCGGGTTCGATCCTGACCAACCTGATGGCGGTCGCGATGAACAGATCCATCCCGGCGATCGTGTTCGGCTCGTTCGGCGGTGACGGCGGCGCGGCGGCCGGTCCGGGCGGCGAGCAGGGCACCGTGAAGTCCACCTCCGCAGCCGACGCCGCGATCCAGATGGCCTACGCCAATCAGGTGATCGTGGTGCCGGGTTACGGGCTCGCGGTCGCGCAGGCCCAGCACGCGGTCAAGGAGATGGCGTCGCTGCTCGAGGCCAAGGGCGTCGAGGTGAAGTACGCGATCCACCCGGTGGCCGGCCGGATGCCGGGCCACATGAACGTCCTGCTGGCCGAAGCCGACGTCGAATACGACGCGATGAAGGAGATGGACGACGTCAACGGCGAGTTCAGCCGGACGGATGTCGCGATCGTGATCGGCGCCAACGACGTCACCAACCCGGCGGCGCGCAACGACGCGTCCAGTCCGATCTACGGGATGCCGATCCTCAACGTGGACGAGGCCCGTTCGGTGATCGTGCTCAAGCGTTCGATGTCATCGGGTTACGCCGGCATCGAGAACCCACTGTTCTTCGGTGACAACACCACGATGCTGTTCGGGGACGCGAAGAAATCGGTGACCGAGGTCGCCGAGGAACTGAAAGCGCTGTAGCTCTAGACGGGCGGGTAGGCCGGCGGCGGGTAGCCGTTGCCGGACTCCACCCCGCGCAAACCCCAGGTCAGATAGCTGAAGAAGAACTCGATCTCGTCGCTGCCGTCGTAGTCAGGAGTGGGGTCCATTCCTTCGCCTCTCTCGTCGCGACTGGGTCCGAAAATCGAGTCTAGTCCCATCCGGGTCGCAGCGACAGGCGGCATCGCCCGTAAACTGTCCAACCAGTTGATTGGTAAATGTCGCGCCGGGTGCTGTTGGACCGGGGCGGCAGTGACGAATAGCGAGTACCGATGCCGTCCGAAACTGGCCTGACACGCCGCGAAGAGTTGCTGGCCGTTGCGACCAAGCTGTTCGCCGCCCGTGGCTATCACGGCACCCGGATGGACGACGTCGCCGACGTGATCGGCCTGAACAAGGCGACCGTCTATCACTATTACGCCAGCAAGTCGCTGATCCTGTTCGACATCTACCGTCAGGCGGCCGAGGGCACCCTGGCCGCGGTGCACGACGATCCGACCTGGACCGCCCGGGAAGCGCTGTACCAGTACACCGTCCGGCTGCTGATGGGCATTGCCAGCAACCCGGAGCGGGCCGCGGTGTACTTCCAGGAACAGCCCTACATCACCGAGTGGTTCACCAGCGAACAGGTGGCCGAGGTCCGCGAGAAGGAAGCCCAGGTCTACGAGCACGTGCACGGCCTGATCGACCGGGGGGTCGCCAGCGGCGAGTTCTACGAGTGCGACTCGCACGTGCTGGCGCTCGGCTATATCGGGATGACGCTGGGAAGCTACCGCTGGTTGCGGCCGAGTGGACGGCGGTCGGCCAAGGAGATCGCCGCCGAGTTCAGCACGGCGCTGCTGCGCGGTCTGATTCGCGACGAGGGGATCCGCACCACCGCTCCGCTGGGACCGTGACCGTCCTGCTCAGTTGAAGATCGGCGGGATGATGTGCAGGACGTTGCCCAGCGCCCCCCCGACCGTCGACAGCAGCGTCACCGGCGGCTGGCTGAACTGCGGACCGAGGTAGAAGTTCAGGCCGGGGTTGGTCGAGGGGACCCAGGGATAGGCGTCCGGGAAGTGCTCGGGACCCCAGAACCCGGCCTCCACGCCGATCTCCACCGCCGCGCCGTAGGGGCCCATCCACAGACTCTGGCCCAGGTGGTACGCGACGGCAAACGGGTTCGGGATGTTGATCAACCCGGCCGGAGTCGGCAGGTCGGCGTAGCCGTAGTCGGAATAGCCCAGGTCGACCATCACCCGCAGGGCCGGCTGGAAGATGTCGGCGATCGGCGGACCGGCGTAGGGGATGTCGCGGATCGGTTGTAGCAGCGGCAGATCCTGCGTCAGGAACATGTAGTACTTGGTGGCACCGTCGTAGCCGGGCGAGGTGGGCAGCTGGACCGCGTCCAGAGGATTCAACGTCGGGTACTGGTTGTGCACGTAGAAGTAGCCCATCAGCGCGTTGACGTCGGCCAGGATATTGGTCGGGTACTGCGGCGCATGCGCGACGCCGTCGTATTGCGCGGTGTAGATCAGGGTCTCGTACGGGTTGTTGGCCGGCGTCGCGCCGTTGAACGGCACGTCCAGGATGGGCAGGTAGAAGCCGGGGAAGCGGGCCAGCAGGCCCCCGTTCGGGTTGTTTCCGGCTGCCGCCATGATGAACGACAGCTCATCGTGGTACGGCGAGCCGTTCGCCATGAGGTTCAGGATCTCGTTGTTGATGATCGACGCGCTCTGCGAATAGCCGAACACGACGGGACTGTTGCCGAAACCGATCTGCGATTGGATCGCGCTGTGCAACGCGGCGACACCTTTGGCGACCGACTGGCTGTACGTCATGGTGCCGATGTCGGGGGTGACCGGCCAGAACTGTTGCGGAGTGAGTAAGCCGAAGGAAGGTACGCCCGAATAAAGTCTGCCGAGCCAATTCGTGCGGATGTCGTCGATGTACTCCTGAATGGGCAGCGGATTGTTGGTGCCGCCCATGATCAGCGCGACGTTGGTGGCTGCCGCCGGCAGCGCCGCTCCCGTCGTGGGGCCGACCAGTGCCTGGACCGCCGCAGCCTCGGCCTGTGCGTAGGCATTGCTGGCTGCGGCCAGCGTGCGGGTGAATTCGCTCTGGAAGGCGCCCAGCTGGCGCACGACTGCCTGGTATTCGGCGCCGTAGGCGTTGAACAGCGCGCTGACGGCGGCCGAAACTTCATCACCGGCCGCGGCGAGCAGTCCCGACGTGGGGCCGGCGGCTGCGGCGTTGGCCGCCTGGATGGCCGCGGCGATGCCGTCTACGTCGGTGGCCGCAGCTGCGAGCGTGTCGGTCGTGGCAAGCAAGTAGGACATTTCCCCCGTCCTTCCCCTACCCGAGACCGCGGGCAGTAGGCACTCACAGAGGGTAGAACGGTGCCGCCGGGTATTTCGGCGTTTCGCGACAGCAGTGCCATCGGAACCCCTTCAAAAATTATGGACTACTGTCTGGAAAAGTTCGGATCTCTTCTGGGCCCTACGGACGGAAGGACAGTCATGGCGATTCGTGTCGCCCATGTCGGCACCGGAAATGTCGGCGGGTTGGCGCTGGCCGGACTCATCACCAATCCGACGTTCGAGTTGACCGGGGTATGCGTGTCCACTCCGGGAAAAGTCGGTAAGGATGCCGGCGAACTCTGCGGAGTCGGCCTGGACGCCCCGGCGGAGACCGGGATCAAAGCCGTCGACGACCTCGACGCACTGCTGGCCACCCGACCCGACTGCATCGTGTACTGCGCCATGGGTGACACCCGGTTGCCGGACGCGATGGCCGACGTGATGAACATCCTGGCCGCCGGGATCAACGTCGTCGGGTCGTCGCCCGGGCTGCTGCAGTACCCGTGGGGCGTGATGCCCGAGAAGTACATCGGTCGGGTGGAAGCCGCTGCGCAGCAAGGCAATTCGAGTATTTTCATCACCGGCGTGGACCCCGGCTTCGCCAACGACCTGGTCCCGTTCGCACTGGCCGGCACCTGCCAGCGCATCGAGCAGGTGCGGTGCATGGAGATCCACGACTATGCCAGCTACAACGGCGCGGAAGTGATGCACTACATGGGGTTCGCCCGGCCCATGGACGAGATTCCGATGCTGCTGCAACCGGGTGTGCTCAGCATCGCCTGGGGAACCGCGATCCGACAGTTGGCGGCCGGCCTGGGCATCGAGGTCGACGAGATCACCGAGTCCTACCAACGTGAACCGGCGCCGGAGGACTTCGACATCGCCGTCGGCCACGTGGCCGAGGGCACCGTCGCGGTCCTGCAGTTCGAGATACGCGGCCTGGTCAAGGGACACCCGGCCATCGTCATCGAGCACATCACCCGGCTGCGTCCGGATCTGCGGCCGGATCTTCCGCAGCCCGCCGCGGGCACCGGCTCGTACCGGGTCGAGATCACCGGCGAACCGTCGTACGCCGTGGACATCGTGCCGACCAGCCGCAAAGGCGACCACAACCACGCCGCGATCGCCGGCGCTGCCGGCCGCATCGTCAACTCCATCCCGGATGTGATCGCCGCCCCACCCGGCATTCGGAACACGCTGGACCTGCCGCTGGTCACCGGCACGGGCCTGTTCGCGCCGCCGGATCCAGTCGCCACATAACCGAAAGGACTCTCAATGGAACGACCGGGACGGGTCGAGGGCAAGGTCGCGCTGATCAGCGGCGGCGCCCGCGGAATGGGTGCCGAGGACGCGCGGCTGCTGGCCGCCGAAGGCGCCAAGGTGGTGATCGGCGACATCCGAGACGACGAGGGCAGCGCACTGGCCTCCGAAATCAACGAAGCAATCGGTGACTCGGCGCGCTACGTCCACCTCGACGTCACCCAACAGGACCAGTGGGAAGCGGCGGTCGCCACCGCGACCGGCGAATTCGGGAAGCTCGACGTGCTGGTCAACAATGCCGGCATCGTCGCGGCCGGGCCGTTACGCGCGTTCCGGATGGACAAGTGGCAGCAGGTGCTCGACGTCAATCTGACCGGCACCTTCCTGGGCATGCGCGCGGCCGTCGACCCGATGACCGAGGCCGGCGGCGGGTCCATCATCAACGTGTCCTCGATCGAAGGGATCCGGGGCGCGCCGATGGTGCATCCGTACGTCGCGTCCAAGTGGGCGGTGCGGGGCATCACCAAGTCGGCGGCACTGGAACTGGCGCCGCTCAACATCCGGGTGAATTCGCTGCACCCCGGCTTCATCCGCACCCCGATGACCGCCCACCTGCCCGAGGACATGGTCACCATTCCGCTGGGACGTCCCGCCGAGGCGCGCGAAGTGGCGACCTTCGTGGTGTTCCTGGCCAGCGACGAGGCGTCCTACGCGACGGGCAGCGAGTTCATCATGGACGGCGGCTTGGTGACCGACGTGAACCATAAAGATTTCAGCGCTGGATGACCGCGGCGGGTCTGGCCGGCGCGTTGCGGGATGTGGTGGGCGCCAATCACGTCGTCACCGATCCCGACGTGCTCGCCGGTCGCAGCGTCGACCACACCGGACGGTACCGCGGTCGTGCCAGCGCGCTGGTACGCCCGGGTTCGGCCGACGAGGTCGCGCAGGTGCTGCGGGTGTGCCGCGATGCCGGCGCCTTCGTGACCGTGCAGGGTGGCCGGACCTCGCTGGTGGCCGGCGCCGTTCCCGAGCACGACGACGTGTTGTTGTCCACCGAAAGGCTCTGTGCCGTAGGTGATGTCGACTCGTCGGAACGCCGGGTGGCGGCCGGTGCCGGAGCCACCCTGGCGGCGGTGCAGCAGGCCGCTTCGGCGGCGGGCCTGGTGTTCGGCGTCGACCTGGCGGCCCGCGCTACCGCGACCGTCGGCGGGATGGCTTCGACGAATGCCGGCGGGTTACGCACGGTGCGCTACGGCAACATGGGCGAGCAGATCGTCGGTCTGGACGTGGCGCTGCCCGACGGGACAGTGCTGCGCCGGCACAGCCGGGTGCGCCGGGACAACACCGGTTACGACCTGCCCGCGCTGTTCGTCGGCGCCGAAGGCACCCTGGGCGTCATCACCGCGCTGGACCTGCGGCTGCACCCGACCCCGGCGCACCGGGTGACGGCGGTCTGCGGGTTCGACGATCTCGCGGAGCTGGTCGACGTTGGCCGGCAGTTCGCCGAGGTCGACGGGATCGCCGCGTTGGAGATGATCGACGGCCGGGCCGCCGCGCTGGTCCAGTCCGAGCTCGGGGTGCCTCCGCCGGTGCCCGGTGACTGGTTGCTGCTGGTGGAGTTGGCCGCCGACCACGATCAGAGCGAGCGGTTGGCTGAGTTGCTCGACGGAGTGCGGTTGTGCGGGGAGCCGGCGGTGGGCGTGGATGTGGCTGCGCAGCAACGGTTGTGGCGTGTCCGGGAATCACTGGCCGAGGTATTGGGCGGGCACGGGCCGCCGCTGAAGTTCGACGTGTCGCTGCCGTTGTCGGCGATCTCTGATTTCGCCTGTAGGGCAGTGGAATTGGTGACCGGTTCGGTTTCCGAGGCGCTGCCGTTGCTGTTCGGCCACGTCGGCGAGGGCAACCTGCATTTCAACGTGTTGCGCTTTCCGGCGGACCGCGAGGACGAGCTGTATGCGCAGATGATGGACCTGGTCGCCGGGTGCGGTGGCAACGTCAGCTCCGAGCACGGGGTCGGCACCCGCAAGCGGCCGTATCTGGGTATGTCCCGCGAGGCGGCGGATATCGCGGCGATGCGGACGTTGAAGGCGGCGTTGGACCCGACGGGTTATCTCAATGCGGCGGTGCTGTTCTCGCGCGAGCAGACGTAAAAGCCCCTAAAAAGCGCCCCCTCAGGGGGCTTTTGCGTCTGCTCGCGCACCGAGGTTGCCGGGCTAGTCGCTGTTCTTGATGCCGACGGCGTGCCGCAACTGCGCCAGGAACTGGTCGGCGTCGTCGCTGCGAACCACGTAGTGCGAGATGGCAATTCGGATCACCGTCGCCGCCTTCACCGCGGCATTGGGTCCCGGGATGAGTCGTTGCAGACCGGCGCGCATCTCCGGGATCACCCCGCCCATTTGGGAGATGACGTGCTCGGGTTCGATGTCGACCATCCGCACCCCGGAGTAGGAGTACTGGAAGTCGACGATGAATCGCATTGCGGCGTCCAGCCTTTCGACGCCCCTGAGCCCGGCGGTGGCCTTGGCTATCCCTCGTTCGAAGACCTCCCGCTCGTAGCGGGAGAACGCCGACATCAGTTCTTCTTTGGACGCGAACCAGCGGTACAGCGTCGGCCTGGACACCCCCGCCTGGGCGGCGACCTCCGACAGGCTGAGCTTGGTCTTGCCGCTGCGAGCGAGCACTTCCGCGGTGGCGGCCAGGATGCGCAGGCGCGTGGAACTGTCGGACTCGAAGGTGTCCGTCTCGGAGGCTTGAGTCATGACTGCACCTTCGGCGGCTTAGGCGGTCTGGGCCGTACCAGCACCGACTGCAGGATGGCGCCGACCGCACCGGTTTCGTCGAACAATGACCCGATTGTCGTCCCGATGCCGTCGGGTCCGTAACTGGTCTCCGCTCGAATCCCGATCCAGTCCCCGGCAGGCACCCGGAACACGTGCACCGCCAGATCGGTGTTCAGGAAAGTCCACTTGCTGATGTCCAGCGTGCTGCCGATCCCGTTGGCGCAGTCGGCGACCGCGAACAGCCGCTCCAACGGCGTCATCGCTTCACCGGCGACCAGGTCGGCGATCGGTCTGATCCACGACTCGCCGCCACCGGGAGCCAGTGGCTCGGTCAACCAGAGCCACTCCAGGCTGTGCACGTAGTTGCGGTCCCACCCCTGCGCCTTCATGTTGCGTTCGCGGGCCTCGGACACCGGGCGCGGCAGCGGGGTCGAGGCGTGGGCGATGGCCCCGGTGTCGAGTTGCTGCAGCCGCCAGCCACTGGCGCGGGCGACCGGCCGGGGCTGCCCGTCGGGGCCCGGCGCCAGCATCTCGGCGGTCACCAGTTCGATCTGCCTGCCGCCGCGCTCGATGCGCGACCGCACCCACAGGTCGCCGTCGGCGGGCACCGGGCCGAGCAGGTCGACGACGACGCGACTGAGCCGGGTGTCGTCGCGCGCCGCGCAGCGCTCCAGGGCGCGCACCAGCAACGCCGACACCGGTGCGCCGTGCTGGATGGTGGCCGACCAGGTACCGCGGGAAAGATCGGTGGCACGGAATTTTTCGCCGTGCGTGTCATCGCCTATCAGCTCGTAGTACGAGTCGGACATTCACCCACCTTTCGTGTCACGGCAGACCTTACGTTCAGGGCAGGCCGGGAACCTCGACCCGCACGGCGTCCAGCCGCGACAGCCGGGTGCCCACCAGGCGCTGGGGATAAGCATCGGTGCTCGACAGCAGAAACAGCGTGCGTCGCTCCGGGCCGCCCAGCGCGCAGGCGATGGCCACCCGACGGTCCATGTCGATGCGGTCGGTCACCTCGCCGCCGTCGATTATCCGCTCGAACTGATGCGCCAGCGTCATGGCCGCCCACACCCCGCCCTGCGCGTCCAGCGCGATACCGTCCGGCGGCCCGTCCAGGTTGTCGGCGAAGATCCGGCGGTCGTGCAGTGCACCGTCGTCCCCGATGCGGTACGCGGTCAACCGCCGGCCAACCGACTCGGCGACGATCAGGGTCTTGCGGTCTTCGGTGATGACCATCCCGTTGGGGAAGTCGAGATCGTCGGCGACGACGACGGCGCGGCCGTCCGGATCGAGGCGGATGATCAGCCCGCCTTCGAATGCCTGGGATCCGATGTAGGCGCGTCCCGCGTCATCGACCACCATGTCGCCGAGGCCGGCCGGCGCGAGCTTCGTCAGGTCGGCGATCGGGACGACCGTCTCGCCGTCGTAGCTCAGCACCACCCGATCGTCGGCCGACACGATCAGCAGCGAACCGTCGGGGCGAAAGCCCAAGCCGGAGGGCGTGCGGCCCGGCAACGGCACCGTGGTCAGGGAGCCGCGCAGGTCCGCAGTGTGGACCGCTTCCCCGAGCATGTCGGAGAACCAGAGCAGGCCCTCGAACCAGCGCGGACCCTCGCCGAAGCAAAAGCCGTGGGCGAGCGGGGGCGCTGCCGTCGTGCCTTTACAAATCACTGCAGAAGTGTCATGCAACGCGGGCGTTGCTGTCAACGTACCGTACCGCGACGGACCCTTATCTAGCTTTACAAACAATACGCAAAATGTCACGCTGGGCGGGAGCTGCCGGAGCAAGGGGTGAACGCGTTGACGACAGAATCGGACCAGGCCCAATGGTCGGTCGCGGGCCTACTGGATCTTTTCGCGGTGCAGGCCATTGACGGTGTCGATCGCTATGCCGCGGAGACCGGACTGCCCGGGCAGGACGGCCGCCAGGTCGTGGAAGGCACCCAGGTGGTGGCCCAGGCGATCGTGGCCGCGGCCACCCGGTTCCAGGGCAAGTCGGTGCGCTCGGCGCATGCGGTCTTCGCCCGCGCGATCATGGTCGGCCCGCCGGTCGAACTCGTCCTCGACGTACTCAACGAGGGACGGTCGACGGCCACCGCGGTGGTCTCGGTGTACCAGAACCAGAAGCGCTGCGTCGTGGTCACGGTGCTGACCGATGTGCCGACCGACGACGTGATTCGCCACCATCAGCCGCGACCCGAGGTGGCCGCGCCCGCGGACGCGAACGTGTCGCAGATGCCGATGATCGGGCGGCAACTGCGGCTCGTCGACGTGGTCGACGTCAACAGCCCCGACGAGGTCGGGCCGCCGGAGCTGTACGCCTGGCTGCACTACGATCCGATCCCGGAGCGCGACGACCTGGCCAAGGCATTGCTCGCGTATTTCACTGGCCACTTGGGGATTTCGACGACCATGCGCGCCCACGAGGGCATCGGCACCGCCCAGGCGCACCTGACGGTCTCCACCGCACCGATGTCGATCTTCGTTTCGTTCCATGAACCGGTGCGCTGGGACGGCTGGCTGCTCTACACCCATGAGAGCACCCAGGTTGGTGCCGGGATGTCCTACGTGCGCGGCACGGTGCACACCGAAGACGGCGAGCTGCTGTGTTCGTTCGCCCAGGAGGCGTTGATCCGCCCGCTGCGCACCAGCGACACCTCGATCGATGCCCGGGCGCGGTTCTGATTCCCATGCGGTTCACCGTCACGCACCCGATGCACAGCCATCCCTACAATCCGGAGCTGATCACCGGCGCCGGTATCGCGACGGTGGCCGCGGCCGCCGAGCAGGCAGGTCTGCACGGATTCGGATTCACCGACCACCCGGCGCCGTCGGAGCGCTGGCTGCAGGCCGGCGGTCACGACGCGCTGGATCCCTTTGTCGCACTGGGTTATGCGGCGGCCCGGACCACCACGCTGCGGCTGATCCCGAACATCGTGGTGCTGCCCTACCGGAATCCGTTCGTGGTGGCCAAGTCCGGGGCGACGCTCGACGTGCTGTCGGGGGGTCGTTTCACGCTGGCGGTGGGGGTCGGTTACCTCAGGAAGGAGTTCGCCGCGCTGGGTGTGGATTACGACGAGCGTGCGGCATTGTTCGAAGAAGCGCTCGATGTCATCCGCACCGTCTGGACCTCCGACGATTTCTCCTACGAGGGTAGGCATTTCACCGCCCGGGGCATCACCGCGCATCCGCACCCGGTCAGTCATCCGCACCCACCGATCTGGGTGGGCGGCAACACCACCACGGCCCGCCAGCGGGTGGCTCAGTACGGCGATGGCTGGTGTCCGTTCCCGGCACCGGCGGGTCTGGCCCGCACCGCGGGCACCGCCTCCATCGACTCCGTGGACAAGCTCGCCGCGGGCATCGACGATTTGCGGCGCAGGTGCGAATCCCTGGGCCGCGACTGGTCGACGGTGGACGTGACCTTCACCAACTTCGACGGCGGCAATCCGGCCACCGATGACTTCAATGCCGACGCCTACCTTGCCGGTCTGGAAAAGCTTGCCGCACTGGGCGTTACCTGGACAACGGTGCACCTGCCCGGCGACAGCCTGACGCACATCCTGGAAACCATCGACCGGTTCCGCTCTTCGGTGATAGATGTGATCTGAATGGACTTCTCCCGGGTAGCGCTTTCTGACGACGACCAGGCCTTCTACGACCGGACGCGTGCCCTGGTGACTTCGCTGGTCACCGACGAGGTGTTGCGCCGCAATCGTGAGTTCGGCGAAAACTTCGACGAGAAGGTACATCTGGCGCTCGGCGAGGCGGGGTATCTGGCCGCTGACTGGAACGAGGAGTCCGACGGGGGATTCAGCCCGGTCCGCCGGCGGATCTTCAACCTGGAGATCGCGCGGGCGCACACCCCGTGGTACCACTGGGGCACCACCTCGGTGGTCGCTCACCTGGTGCAGCAGTTCGGAGCCCCGGAACTCGCCGAAAAGGTATTGCCCGGTGTGCTTTCCGGCCACATCCGGTTGTGCCTGGGTTACACCGAGCCCGAAGGTGGTTCGGACGTCGCCACCTGTAAAACCCGCGCGGTGCGGGACGGCGAGGGTTGGATCATCAACGGCTCCAAGATGTTCACCTCGAACGCGCAGAACGCGAAATACGTCTTCCTGCTCACCAACACCGACCCGCAAGCGCCGAAACACCAGAGCCTGACCATGTTTCTGGTGCCGCTGGACACCCCGGGCATCGAGATCCAGGGCATCCGGACTCTGGATGGCGACCGCACCAACATCGTCTACTACAGCGATGTGCGGGTCGACGACGTCTACCGGATCGGCGAGGTGAACGGCGGCTGGACGGTGATGCGGGCCGCCCTCGACTCCGAACACGGCCTGACCGAGGCAGGGGACCACGGCCTGCAGGATGTCGCGGCGATGGTGATGCAGGGCATGCTGATGGCCGAAGCGCTGGACGGCGTTGCGGCGCACGTGGATGTGGACGACGACGCGGTGGCATACCGGCTCGGACGCAGTTGCGCCCAGATAGAGGCGGCGCTGTCCACCCCGGGGATGTACGGACGGGTGGCGATCGCGCAGACCATGCGGGACGTCTCCCGGGATCTGATGGAGCTGCTGGGCCCGGCGTCGGTACTGCCGGCGGGTACTGAAGGGTCGCCCGATGACGGCGCGACCGAACAGGTTGCGCGGCTGGCGGTGCCGGTCGGGATCTACGGCGGATCCCTGGAGGTGTTCCGCAACATGATCGCCCAGCACGAACTCCGACTGGGCCGGCCTGCCTACGGGAGTTCGGCTTCGACGTCGGCCTGAGTGGCGTCAAAGCTGAAAAATCCCTTGATGGGCGAGGTTTCGGGCAGCGGGTCCTCATAGCTCCACGCTGTTTCTTTGCCGGCCGCTGCCCAGTACGTCGCGAAGCCTTTGTAATTGCAGTAGGTGGACGTGTCGGTCTTGTGCAGCAGGTCGGTGCGCACATGCTGTGGCGCCACGTAAAGCCGTGGCGGCAAAGCTGTTTCGAAGACCACAGTCGTATCGTCGGTATCGACCAGGACGGTGTCGTCGATGGATACGGTGAGTCGCCGTTTGGTCGGACGACAGTCGACACGGTGGTACGGGTTCGGCGGGTAATGGACCAGTTTGCGTCCTTCTTCGAACCAGGCGTCGACGGCGTCCCACGGCACGCGCCGGTAACCCGGCGCGTCAGGTTCGGGTTCGCTGGGCAGGTCGGTGACCGCGTCGGCGGGGAAGGCGTAACTGAGCGGGCGGTCGGGCCGGTGCACCAGCAGGGCCTGCTCGGTGTCGATGACGGTGCGGCTGTGCTTGATCGCCAGGATCCGACGCGGATGTGGCTCGATATAAACGACATTGGCGGGAATCGGGGGAACGAAACGTCCAGCCGGATCGCTGCTCAACGGTCCGCGGCCGGTTACCAGACTCATCGGTACAGCGTAGTAACAGGCGCAGCGGGATAACCCGTCCGCGTCGGGGTGCCCGTACTCGTCTGCACCGAGACAGCACACGAGAGATTGTCGGACTGATACGCCATAATCGAAAATATGTTCGACGAGCTGCTGGAGATGGGTCCCGATGCCCAGCACCAGCCCGTTCTGCACCTGGGTCAACGACCCCCGCGAACCCGAGGACCTCCCCCCGGACTGGGCACCACCACCCCGAGCGCCACTGCCCGACGAACCACCGTTCTGACGCAGCTGATTAAGGTCCCAGTCATGGCAGGACCGGTAGCAGGCATCAACGTCGTCGAACTCGGAGTGTGGGTCGCTGGGCCCGCGACCGCAGGCATCTTGGCCGACTGGGGTGCCGACGTCATCAAGATCGAACCACCGGCCGGCGACCCCGGGCGGCTGTTCGGCCGGATGCTGGGCTGCGACCTCGGCGTGAACCCACCGTTCGAAATGGACAACAGGTCCAAACGGAGCATCGTCCTGGACCTGACGACCGACGCCGGCCGCGACACGGCATTCGAATTACTTGCCGCCGCAGACGTTTTCGTCACCAACGTCCGAACCGCGGCGTTGCAGCGGCTGGGACTGGACTACGAGTCGGTGTCGGCGCGCAACCCGAAGTTGGTCTACGGCCTCATCACCGGCTACGGCGAAACCGGGCCGGACGCCGACCGCGCCGCCTTCGACGTGGCCGCGTTCTGGTCGCGCGGCGGTATCGCCCACCTGCTGACCCGGCCCGGCGACACGCCGCCGTTCCAGCGCGGCGGCATGGGTGACCACTCGGCCGGCATGACCCTGGCGGCGGCCGTGTGCGCAGCGTTGGTGGCCCGCGCCCGCACCGGTGAGGGCCAACTGGTCACCACTTCGCTGTACCGCCAGGGCGCCTACACGGTGAGCTTCGACCTCAACACCTATCTGCTCACCGGTCAGCCGATCGCGATCGGACAACGCGCCACCATGGGCAACCCGTGCATGAACAACTACGCCGCGGGCGACGGGCGCCGGTTCTGGATCGTCGGACTGGAAGTCGAGCGGCACTGGCCGGCGCTGTGCCGCGTGGTCGGCAAGGCGGAGTGGCTCACGCAATACCCCAATGCCCGCGCCCGCGCCGACAACGCGGTACAACTCATTGCCGAACTCGACGACATCTTCGCGACCAGGACGCTGGACGAATGGGCCGAACTCTTCGCCGGCGAACCGGACTTCTTCTGGTCGCCGATCAACTCCCTGGAAGACATCGTCGCCGACGACCAGTTCCATGCCGCGGGCGGAATCGTCGACGTGCCGGATGGAGAGGCGACCGTGCCGATGGTGGCCACCCCGGCGGACTTCCACGGTACCCCCTGGTCACCGCGCTGGACGGCCCCTGAGCTGGGGCAGCACACCGCCGAGGTGCTCGCCGAGCTGGCGGTTCGCCGCGACTCCTGAGCCCCACCGGGCGCTTTACAAAACTATGCAAGACTGTCACGCTGTCCACAGCCCATGATTAGCGCGACAGGTACGGATTGATGGTCATCTCAACAATCGATGTGACGAGTGCGGCGCGGCGCCCGCGCGACGACGGCCAGGTCCTGCGGCACCGGCTCGACGTATTGGCCGCCGACGCCAACGATGTGGTGCAGACGGCCGGCGGTTGGCTGTTCGACCGGGTGATGGCCGGTTGGGAAGTCAATGTGATGCTGCCCCAGGGCTACGATTCCCGGCCGCTGCGCATTCTGGGAGTCGAGGTACTGGACCTGGAATCGGACTTCGACATGGCGGGTATGGGTCAGGGTCTGGCGGCCAGCGTGGCAGCTCTGACTGCCTACGACTGCGTCCGTGAGGTGGTTCGCCGCGCCCTGGACAAGCAACGCAACCGGGGCACCGAGGTCGCCCTGTGGGGTGAGGGCTGGCCGCTGGGGGTCACTCGTGGGCTGACCAGCACCAGCTATCGGCTCAGCGCCGCTGCCCGCGCGTTCAAGGGGCAGGCGTTACGTGCCGCCGGAATCCCTTGTCTCTCAATAGCTCCCACGGAAAAGTTGCTGACCGACTCGGCCTGGCTGGGTTAGTCGGGGATGAAGAAGTACTACCGGCACACGCTGCTGTACCTGCACGAGACGATCGACCTGGGCTCCGGACGCAGCGACCGCTTCACCGAGGTGTTCACCGACACTTACCAGCCGATGATGCAGGACCTCGGTGCCCGGTTGTTCGCGATCTGGGAATCCACCCCCTTCAACGGCCACTGGCCGCAGGTCACCGTGATCTGGGAGCTCGACGGGTTCTCCGACTACGCACGCATCGGCGCCGCGCAGGCCCGCGGCGGCAGCCACGAGGCGGCGGCCGGCACATGGTCGGCGTTCCTGTCCGACATCGGTGCCAAGGGGGAGGGACGCATCATGTACGCGGGCCCGAGCAACCGGAGTCTGGCGCAACTCACCGAAGCCAATTTCAGTGCGTCGCTGGTGATTCAGGAGATCATGCAGACCAAGCCTGGCCGTCAGGACGACTACATCCGCGAACTGGAGCGGCTCTACGTCCCGTGGTCGGAAAGCACCGGCAAACACTGGCTCGGTTCCTTCACCACCACCTTCCGGTTCAACGAGGTGATCCATTACTGGGCGCTCGAAGGCGGCTGGGCGTGCTTCGCCAACCACTACCCGTCGTGGAAGGACAGCCCACCGGCGGAGATCGTCACCTGGATGAGTGTGGCGCCCGCACTGCGCGACGGCTGGGAGGATTCGATCCTGCAGGCGCTACCACCGTCGCCGTTGCAGTGAAGGACTTCCGCTACGACCCCTTCGACCCGCAGGTGATGGCCAACCCTCCCGCCTACTACCGCATCCTGCGCGACGAATACCCGGTGTATTACCTGCCGCAGTGGGATACCTTCGCGCTCTCCCGGTTCGACGACATCTGGCGGGTGCTGGAAGTCAACGACGGCACCTTTGTCGCGTCGGAGGGAACGTTGCCGCCGGCATCGGTGCTGGCCAGGCACAACGACGGGCCGGTCGCCGATCCACCGTTGCATCCCATGCCTTTTCACGCCGTGTTCGACGCCGATCTGTACGGCGAGATCCGCCGTGCGCACTCTGCGCCGTTCCGGCCGCGGTCGGTCACCGCCTTGCAGGACCGCATCCGCGCATTGGCCAACGAACGCCTCGACCTGCTGCTGCCCCGGGGTGAGTTCGATCTCACCCAGGAGTACGGCGGCATCGTCGCGGCGTCGATGGTGTGCGACTTACTCGGCATCCCAACAGAACTCGCGGCGCAGGTACTGGCGGCGGTCAACGCCGGAAGCCTGGCCCAGCCCGGTGAAGGTGTCGACACCGCCGAATCCCGGCCGAATTACCTGCAATTCCTGGTCCCGGTGGTCGAACGTCACCGCGCCGGCACCCCACAAGCCCTGCCGATCGTCGACGGGCTGCTCGGTTACCAGCTGCCCGACGGCAGCGGGCTCAGCGATGTCGAGGTCGCCACCCAGATGTTGTGCGTCTTCATCGGCGGCACCGAGACCGTGCCCAAGATCGTGGCGACCGGGCTCTGGGAGCTCAGCCGCCGGCCCGACCAGATGGCCGCGGTGCGCGCCGACCTGGCCACCAACGTGCAGATAGCCCGCGAGGAGATACTGCGCTACTGTGCACCCGCACAATGGTTTGCCCGCACCGCGCGTAAACCCTTTACCATCCACGGCCAGACCATCGAGCCCGGGCAACGCGTCATCACCCTGCTCGCGTCGGCGAACCGGGACGAGCGGGAATTCCCTGACCCCGACGAATTCATCTGGGACCGGCCGATCAAACGTTCGCTGGTGTTCGGTCGGGGTCAGCACTTCTGCCTCGGTTTCCACCTCGCCCGGCTGGAAGTGGCTGTGCTGCTGGAGGAATGGCTGCGCCGGGTGCCGGACTTCGCGATCCAGGACGACAAAGCGACCCGGCTGCCGTCGAGCTTCCAGTGGGGCTGGAACAACGTCCCGGTGGAGGTCTGACGTGTGGTCCTATCGGATCATCGCCCCCTACCTGTTCGAAAGAACCGACATCCCCGACAAGACGGCGGCCGACCTCACGCAAGGTCACGTGCTGCTGCGATTTCTGGCCGCCGGCGTGTGCGGCAGCGATCTGCCCGCGTTCCGCGGCGTCCGTGGCCGCCTGCCCGGTGACGACGGGCGCAGTGCGGCGGAGAAGGACGGCTTTCCCATCCACGAAGTCGCGGGGGAGGTGATCGCCAGCCGCCACCCCGATCATCGTCCGGGTGACCTGGTGGTGGGCTGGGCATCCGGCTTCGACGGGCTGATGGAACGCGTCATCAGCAACGGCGACGGCCTGGCACCCTACGACCCGGCCCTGAAACCCGCGCAGGCAGTCGGCCTGCAACCGCTGGCCTGCGTGCTGTACGCCTGCGAACAGCTGCCGGACCTCGCCGGCCGGCACGTCGCGGTCATCGGGCAGGGCTCGATCGGGCTGCTGTTCTCCTACGTCGCCAAAGCGGCCGGAGCGCGGCGCGTCACCGGCGTCGACCCGGTCGATCGCGAAAACGTCTCCCGCACTTTTGGAGTCGACGACGCGGTACGGGCCACCAGCGACCGGTGGGCGAGCCGGCTCACCGCCGCCGACCGTGCCGACGTGGTGATCGAGGCGGTCGGACACCAGGTGGCCACCCTGAACCACGCCATCAGTGCCACCGCGCCGGGAGGCACCGTGTTCTACTTCGGTGTGGCCGACGACGACGCTTACCCGATCAACATGCGCGCCATGCTGCGCAACAATCTGACCTTGAAATCCGGTGTGACACTGGATCGTCGGCGGGTCCTGGGCGACGCCGGTAAGTTCGCCGCTCGGCATCCGGAGCTGCTCGAGGCGTACCTGACGCACACCTTCGCGGTCGAGGATGTGCAGGCCGCGTTCGACCTCGCGTGCCGCCCGGTCCCCGAGCGGGTCAAGATCGCGATCGCCCGATGAGCATCTTCCAGACCGCCCTGCACCGGCCCATCTGGGGAGGCTGGGTCACCGGGCCCACCCTGATCGGACCCGAGGAATTCGCGAAGGCCGGATACGACTACGTCGGATTCGACACCCAGCACGGCTATCTCGACGACGCCGACGTCGCACGGATGCTGCGCCGCCTCGAGCATGTCCCGATCGGCACCGCGGTGCGGTTGCCCAACGCCGACCCGGCGCCGATCGGCCGGGTGCTGGACGCGGGGGCGGACGCGGTGATCATCGCGATGATCGAATCGGCGGACCAGGCCGCCGCGGCGGTCGCAGCGACCCGGTTTCCGCCCGCCGGGGTGCGCAGCTTCGGGCCGCTGCGGGCCAGCCTCGGCCACGACCCGGCCGCGCTGGAATCCCGGGCGAGTGTGTTCGCCATGATCGAGACCGCGTCCGCGGTGGCCGGCATCGACGAAATCTGTGCCGTCGACGGCTTGGCCGGAATCTATGTGGGACCGGCCGATTTGGCGATCTCGATGGGCCTCGACGTGGTCGGCGCCGTCGGGAACCGGCAGGTGCAGGATGCGATCACGCGGATTCAGCGCGCGGCCACCGCCGCCGGCCTGGTCACCGGCATCCATGGCAGTGACGGCCCGACGGGTAATACGCTGTCCAGGATGGGATTTCAGATGATCACCCTGGCGGCCGAATCGCAGGCCCTGCGCCGCGGCGCGGCCGAGCACCTGCGTGAGGCGACCGCGCCATGACCCGCGTCGCATTGGTCACCGGCGCCGCCGGCGGGCAGGGGTCGGCGATCGTGCAAAAGCTCAGTGCACAAGGGTATTCCGTGGCGGCCTGCGATCTGCGAGCCGTCGGCACTGACACCGATGCCGCGGTGCTGGCGATCCCGCTCGATATCACCGACCCGGTCCAGTGGGAGACCGCCGTCGCCGCCACCGTCGACCGGTTCGGCGCACTGACCACGCTGGTCAACAACGCCGGGGTGTTGCATCGCGCCGCGCTGGCCGACGAAACAGTCGGAGACTTCGAAAACTCCTGGCGGGTCAACTGTATGGGTGCGTTCCTCGGCATCCGTGCCGCACTGGCGGCGTTGCGTGTGGCTGACGGCGCCGCGATCGTCAACATCTGCAGCACCGGAGCGATCCGGCCGTTCCCGCAGCACTGTGCCTACGGCTCGGCCAAGTGGGCGCTGCGCGGGTTGACCCAGACCGCGGCGGCCGAGCTGGCACCGGACGGGATCCGGGTCAACGCGGTGTTCCCCGGCCCGATCGCCACCCCGATGCTGGACCAGGACATCCAGCAGCGGCTGGCCGCGGTCGCGATGTTCGGCCGGCTCGGCCGGCCGGCCGAGATCGCCGACGCGGTAGCTTTTCTGGTGTCCGAGGAGGCGTCCTTCATCACCGGGTCTGAACTCGTCGTCGACGGTGGCCAGTGTCTGCAGATCCGATGAGCACGAGGCAATTACAGGCCGTCGAGCGGCTGCATCCTGCCCTGCGCGCCGTGGCGGTCACCCGGACTGTCTTCACCGCCGAGGCGATCCCGCTGATCCGCGACTCGATGAATCAACGCCGCGCCGAAATCGCGCAGGGCGCGCCCGGGGTGGACATCGAGAACGCGGTCGCCGGCACCGTGCCGGTGCGCATCTACCGGGGCGGCCCGCGGCCGGCGCCGGCTGTGGTCTACTGCCACGCAGGCGGTTTCGCGCTGGGCAACCTCGACACCGACCATCGCCAGTGCCTCGAACTCGCCCGTCGCGCACGGTGTTCGGTGGTGTCGGTCGACTACCGGCTGGCGCCGGAGGATCCCTTTCCGGCGGCGCTCGAGGACGCCGTCACGGTGCTGCGGTGGGTGGCCGGCAGTGCGACGCAACTGGAGGTCGACCCGGCTCGGGTGGCCGTCGCGGGCAGCAGCGCCGGCGCCGCGCTGGCCGCCTGCCTGGCGCACGGCGCGGCCGACGGGTGGTTGCCGCCGTTGGTTTTTCAGCTGCTGCACCAGCCGGTCCTGGACGACCGCCGGACCGCGTCCATGACAGAATTCCGCGCCACCCCGGCCTTCGACGGCGAGGGTGCGCAGCTGATGTGGCGGCATTATCTGGGCGGGCAGGCGCCGTCGGCGATCTCGGTTCCCGCCCGCCGCGACGAACTGGCCGGTCTGCCACCGGCATTGATCACCTGCGCCGAGATCGACCCGTTCCGGGACGAGGCGGTCGAATACGCGCTGCGGATGCTGCGCGCGCGGGTCGGCACCGGACTGCACGTATTTCCCGGCGCATGTCACGGATTCGACTCGCTGCTGCCCGAATGGTCCTCCAGTCAAAGGCTTTTCGCGCTGCAGGGCGAGGCCCTGGCCAAAGTCTTCTACCCGGACTGAGCCGTCTCGCCGGGCGGGCGTGGGCCGGGCAGCCGCAACAGCAGCCGCGCGCCGCCGAGCGGACTGGCGTGCAGAGATGCGGTGCCGCCGTGCAATTCGGCTTGTTGTGCCACCAGGGCCAGGCCCAGACCGGATCCCGAGTGCGACGCCGTCGACCCCCGGGAGAACCGGTCGAAGACGGTCTCGCGTTCGTGCTCGGGTACACCGGTGCCGTCGTCGTCGATCGCGATCTCCACGCCCGCCCGGGAGCTGACCGCCGACAGCTGCACCCGTTCGGCGTGGCCGTGCTTGACCGCATTGGCGATCGCGTTGTCCACCGCCAGCCGCAGACCGGTGGGCAGGCCCAGCATCAGCAGCGTCGGGGACGGCAACAGCGACACCGTCAACCCGGGGTAGCTGCGCTCCGCGTCGTGCGCGGCGCGGTCGAGCAACTCGGTGATGTCCACCGGCACGAAGTCGTCGGTGGTGATCGTCTGCCCCTGGGCGAGGCGTTCCAGCGCGGACAGGGTGGCCTCGATGCGACTCTGGGTGCGCATCACATCAGCCATCACCTCTTCGCGCTGCCGGGCGGGCAACTCCAGCGTGGCCAGCACCTCCAGGTTGGTCCGCATCGCGGTCAGCGGGGTGCGCAACTCGTGGGAGGCGACGGAGGCGAAGTCGCGGGCCGAGTCCAGGGCGTCCTTGGTGCGCTGTTGTTCGTCGCCGATGCGCGCCAGCATGCCTTCGACGGCCTCGGCGATCTCCACTGCCTCCCACACCCCGCGGACCTGCACCTCGTCCGGCTTGGATTGCGCGTTGATCGCCCGGGCCTGCTGAGCCAGCAGCCGAAACGGGTTGATCATGATCAACCACATCACGCTGCCCACCAGGAAGGTGCCGACGATGACGCTGCCGCAGATCAGCAGCACCCGCAGGTGTAGCCGGTCGATCCGGTCCTCGGCCTGGGCCAGCGGCGCACCCAGGGCGACCGTGGCGTCGCCGGCGGTGAAGGTGCGCACCCGGTAGGGGACGCCGTCGATCGTGGTGGTGACGTAACCGGGTGGCAGCGCGGGCAGCACGACTCCGCTGGGCACCGACCGGATCTCGCCGCCCACCCGCACCGTGCGGGCCACCCGGTCGTCGGGCGCCGGCTGGTCGTCGTCCGGGCGTGGCGGGCTGAGCAGCGTGCTCACGTCGCCCAGACTGCTCACCGAGTCCAGCCGGCGATCCAGCTGGCTGTACTGATCGTTGGTGACGCCGACCCACACCCAGGTGCCCAGAATGATGACCAGCGCGATCACCGACATCGCCGCGACGATGACGATGGTGCGCAACGACACCAGCGGCAGCGGCAACCGCAGCAACCGGGACACCCGATCGTTGATTGACATGTCCCGCCCCGTCAGAAGGTGATGAGTTGACGCACTGCGGTGCCGTCGGCCAAATGGTCCATCGCCTCGTTGATGTCGTCCAGCCGGATCGTCGAGGACACCAGCGCTTCCACCGGCAACCGGCCTGACTGCCACAACGAGACGAACCGGGGAATGTCACGGCTGGGCACCGCCGAACCCAGATAGCTGCCGATCAGCGACCGGCCTTCGGCGACAAACCCCAACGGCGACACACTGATTCGAGCATCCGGTGGCGGCAGTCCGACGGTGACGGTGCGTCCGCCCGGCGCGGTCAGCCCGATCGCGGTCTGCAGCGCCGCGGGATGGCCGACGGCCTCGACGACTACATCGGCCTTGACCGCGGCGTCCTCGGCCCGCTGCGGTGTGTAGGTCTCATGTGCACCCAAAGCGGTTGCCGCCGAGAGCTTTTCGTCCAGTTGATCGACACCGATGACGCGCACGTCGGGAAAGGTCAACGCGGTGAGGACCGCCGCCATGCCGACACCGCCGAGTCCGACCACGGCGACCGACTGTCCCGGCCGGGGGTTGCCCACATTGAGCACCGCGCCGCCACCGGTCAGCACCGCACACCCCAGCAGCGCGGCGACCCCGGCCGGCACGTCGGGCGGCACCGCGACCGCACTGGCCGCGTTGACCACCGCGTACGTCGCGAAACCCGAGACGCCGAGATGGTGGTAGACCGGGTGACCGCTGCGGGCGAGGCGGATGCCACCGCCCAGCAGCGTGCCGGCGTTGTTGGCCGCGCTGCCCGGTTCGCACGGCGTCAGCCCCTGTGTGGCGCAGGCCGGGCAGTGCCCGCAGCGCGGCAGGAACACCAGCACCACCCGCTGGCCGACGGTCAACCCGCTGACGCCGGCACCGAGCGATTCGACGATGCCCGCGGCTTCGTGCCCGAGCAACATCGGCACCGGCCGGACCCGGTTGCCGTCCACCACCGACAGATCGGAGTGGCACACTCCGGCGGCTTCGATGCGGACCAGCACCTCGCCGGCACCCGGACCGGCGAGGTTCAATTCGGTGACGCTGATCGGCCGGGATTGCGCATACGGCCGGGGTGCACCGATCCGCTCGAGCACCGCGCCCCGGATCGCAGACATGTTGGAATACAACCATGAGTTCCGCTACGCCCGGTGTTCCGTCCGGGCGGGGAGACCTGACCAGCAGCGACTTCCCGGTGCTGTGGCCGGTGCTCACCCGCTGGGCCGACAACGACATGTTCGGTCACCTCAACAACGCTGTGTACTACCAACTGTTCGACACCGCGATCAACGGGTGGATCGCGACCGAGGCCGGCGTCGACCCGCTGACCATCCCCGAACTGGGCATCGTCGCGGAGTCGGGCTGCCGGTATTTCGCCGAACTCGCCTTCCCAAACGAGCTGTCGGTGGGTCTGGCGGTCACCCGGTTGGGCCGCAGCAGCGTCACGTACCGGCTGGGGGTGTTCCGGGCGACGGAAGCCCCGCAACCGATCGCCGCGCTGGGCCACTGGGTGCACGTCTACGTGGACCGGAGCACCCGCAGACCCGTCCCGATCCCCGAGACGATCCGGCCGTTACTGGCGACCGCCTGCACCGATTGAGCACCGCGGCCACCAGTACACTTCGCCAATGCCAGTTATGAGCAAGACCGTCGAGGTCAGCGCCGATGCCGACGCCATCATGGGCATCGTCTCCGACATCGAGCGTTACCCGGAGTGGAACGAAGGGGTCAAGGGCGCGTGGGTGCTGGCCCGCTATGACGACGGCCGCGCCAGCCAGGTGCGCCTGGACACCTCCGTGCAAGGTATCGACGGTGTCTACATCCACGCCGTGTACTACCCGGGTGAGAACCAGATTCAGACCGTGATGCAGCAGGGCGACCTGTTCACCAAGCAGGAGCAGCTGTTCAGCGTGGTGGCCACCGGACCCAGCAGCCTGTTGACTGTGGACATCGACGTCGAACCGAGCATGCCGGTGCCGCCGCCGATGGTGAAGATGCTGCTGAACAACGTGTTGGATCAGCTCGCCGAAAACGTCAAACAGCGCGCCGAGCAGCTGGCTAGCTGAAAATCCCGGTCCGGTCCAGCACCTCGGTCAACCGCTGGGCCGCGTCGGTGAACTGCCATACCGTGTGGTCGACGACCGCAGTGGCGTCCCGGCGGCGCAGCGCGGCGATCAAGTGCAGGTGGTTGCTCACCGCGGCCTCGCCCCACTGCGGATCGGCGGCATACATCCGCGCCGGCATGTAGCGCGCGGCGTTGAGCAGGAACCAGGCCAGCTTGATCCGTCCGCTGGCCTGGTTGAACACCCGGTGGAACGCGAATTCGTAGGTCGCGATGGCCTCGGCGTCAGCCGCGCCGACGGCCGAGCCCAGCAGGTCGTTGATGCGTTCGAGTTCGGCGATCTCGAGCTCGGTGATGCGGTCGGTGGCGGTGACTGCCAGTTCCCGGGCGATGGTGGCCTGCAGCCAGAAGATGTCCTTGATGTCCTGCCGGGTCAACGGCAGCACCACATGGCCGCGGTGCGGCTCGAGTTGCACCATGCCTTCGCCGCGCAACTTCACCAGCGCTTCCCGCACCGGGGTGATGCTGACCCCGAGCTCGGCAGCGGTCTCGTCCAGCCGGATGAAGGTCCCCGGCCGCAGACTGCCGGACATGATCGCGGCGCGTAGGTGGCCGGCAACCTCGTCGGACAGCTGTGACCGACGTAGCGGCCGACGGCGTCGAGCCTTGGACGACGCTGCCGGCAAGGGTGGGTTCACGTGGGCCTGCCAGGCCTTTCAGGCGCTTATCGGTCTCGTCTCGGGTGTGTTGCCGGGCCTTGTTAACGGCTCTTGTGCCCGTTAATGTGACCCAGACAACACATGTTTTATCAAATATCAGCATGACGCAAGCGGTGCTTGAGTGACCAGACAAAAGGCAGTGAAAGGAATGAGTTGACCGCGCAACTCGCCGGCCACGCTACCCAGGCCCTCGCCTACGAGCAGCCGTACCTGGCTCGTCGGCAGAACTGGGTCAACCAACTCGAGCGGCACGCCATGATGCAGCCGCGAGCCACCGCGCTGCGTTTTCTGGGCAACACCATCACCTGGGCTGACCTGCGGCACCGTGTCGGAACCCTGGCCGGGGCGCTGAGTCGGCGCGGGGTGGGTTTCGGCGACCGGGTGATGGTGCTGATGCTCAACCGCACCGAATTCGTGGAGTCGATGCTGGCGACCAACATGCTGGGGGCCGTCGCCGTTCCGCTGAACTTCCGGCTGACGCCCACCGAGATCGCCTTCCTGGTCGAGGACAGCGGAGCCCGGGTGATCGTCACCGAAGCGGTGCTGGCGTCGGTCGCCCTCGGCGTCCGCGACATCGCCCCGCTGCTCCAGACGGTGGTGGTGGCGGGGGGCGCAGCGGGCGCGGGCACCGACGACCGCGCCCTTTTATATGAAGACCTTATGAGTGAGGCGGGCGAGCCGCCGGGCCTGATCGACATCCCGAACGAATCGCCGGCCCTGATCATGTACACCTCGGGCACCACCGGACGACCCAAAGGGGCGGTGCTCACCCACACCAATCTGACCGGTCAGACGATGACCATGCTCTACACCAACGGGGTTGACCTCAATAACGATGTCGGCTTCGTCGGCGTCCCGCTCTTCCACATCGCCGGAATCGGCAACCTGCTCGGCGGGATGCTGCTCGGCCTGCCCACCGTGATCTATCCGCTCGGCGCCTTCGACCCCGGGCAACTGCTCGACGTGCTGCAGGCCGAGCGGGTCACGGGCATCTTCCTGGTTCCCGCGCAGTGGCAGGCGGTGTGCACAGAGCAGCGGGCCAGGCCGCGCGACCTGTGTTTGCGGGTGATGTCATGGGGCGCCGCGCCGGCCCCGGATGTGTTGCTGCGTCAGATGTCTGAGATGTTTCCCGGCACCCAGATACTCGCCGCGTTCGGGCAGACCGAGATGTCACCGGTGACGTGCATGCTGCTCGGCGACGACGCGATCCGCAAACGGGGTTCGGTGGGCAAGGTGATCCCGACCGTCGCCGCCCGCGTGGTCGACGACGACATGAACGACGTGCCCGTCGGTGCGGTAGGCGAAATCGTTTATCGCGCACCGACATTGATGAGCGGCTACTGGAACAACCCGGAGGCCACCGCGGAGGCGTTCGCCGGCGGCTGGTTCCATTCCGGGGATTTGGTGCGGATGGACGCCGACGGCTACGTCTGGGTGGTCGACCGCAAGAAGGACATGATCATCTCCGGCGGGGAGAACATCTACTGCGCCGAGGTGGAGAACGTCCTGGCGGGTCATCCGCGCATCGTCGAGGTCGCCGTGATCGGACGGACCGACGCGAAGTGGGGTGAGGTGCCGATCGCGGTGGCCGCTGTAACGGAAGGCCACCTTTATATCGAAGAGCTGAATGAGTACCTGACCGAGCGGCTGGCGCGGTACAAGCACCCCAAGGCGCTCGAGATCGTGGACGCACTGCCCCGCAACCCCGCCGGGAAGGTGCTCAAAACTGAGCTGCGGGTTCGGTATGGGGGTCATGGTGGCGCTGAAAAGGTCTCTGCGACAAGAGATTCAACGACATGAGGGGAAATCCGACGGGCTCAAAATGTTTGCCAGGTGCTGACGAAATGTCAATTGTCGAGTTGCGGTACCCACCCGGGCGACCATCGGGTACATTCCTGTGGTCTCCGTTACTACCTGCGGGTAGGGAGCGCTGGGTCACTTTCGTAGGGTCGGGGCAAGGAGGAGGCGTGCACCACCATCCGCCGCACTGCCGCGACGTGAGCGGCCCCAGTTTGATGGGGATTTCGCTGTGAGGGAGCAGTCGTGACGACATCTTCGCGTCCACACCTGGTGGGCTATGTCCGCGACCAGCTGGAAACGCCGCTGACGATGATCGGCGGATTCTTCCGCATGTGCGTGCTCACCGGCCGCGCCCTGTTCCGTCGGCCGTTCCAGTGGCGCGAGCTGATCCAGCAGTGCTGGTTCATCATGCGCGTCGCCCTGCTGCCGACGATCATGGTCTCCATCCCGCTGACCGTGCTGCTGATCTTCACGCTCAACGTCCTGCTCGCCCAGTTCGGCGCCGCCGACCTCTCCGGCGCCGGCGCGGCGATCGGTGCGGTGACCCAGCTCGGACCGCTGACCACGGTGCTCGTGGTCGCCGGGGCCGGTTCCACCGCCATCTGCGCCGACCTCGGCGCCCGCACCATCCGCGAGGAGATCGACGCGATGGAGGTGCTCGGCATCGACCCGATCCACCGCCTGGTGGTTCCCCGGGTGATCGCCGCGACCGTGGTCGCCACCCTGCTCAACGCTCTGGTGATCACCGTCGGGCTGGTCGGCGGCTACCTCTTCGGCGTCTATCTGCAGAACGTGTCCGGCGGCGCCTACCTGGCCACGCTCACCACCATCACCGGCCTGCCCGAGGTGATCATCGCCATGGTCAAGGCGGCGACCTTCGGACTGATCGCCGGCCTGGTCGGCTGCTACCGCGGGCTGACGGTCAGCGGCGGTTCCAAGGGGCTCGGGACGGCGGTGAACGAGACCGTGGTGCTGTGCGTGGTGGCGCTGTACGCCGTCAACGTCATCTTGACCACGATCGGTGTGCGATTCGGGACGGGGCGCTGACATGTCGACATCGGCGGTAGTGCGGTCCCGGTTCCCCCGGGCGGTCGCCAACTTCAACAAGACCGTCGGCAGCGTCGGTCGGGGCATCGGCACCACGGGTGAACTGGCCTGGTTCATCTTGAAGAGCATTGGCCAGATTCCGCACGCGATCCACGTGTACCGCAAGGAGACGCTGCGCCTGATCGCCCAGATCGGGATGGGCACCGGTGCGATGGCCGTGGTCGGCGGCACCGCCGCGATCGTCGGATTCGTGACTCTCTCGGGTAGCTCGCTGGTGGCCATCCAGGGTTTCGCGTCGCTGGGCAACATCGGTGTCGAGGCCTTCACCGGGTTCTTCTCCGCGCTGATCAACGTGCGTATCGCGGGGCCGGTGGTCACCGGCATCGCGCTGGCGGCCACGGTCGGCGCCGGCGCGACCGCGGAACTGGGCGCCATGCGTATCGCCGAGGAGATCGACGCCCTCGAAGTGATGGGCATCAACTCGATCTCGTTCCTGACCAGTACCCGGGTGGTCGCCGGCCTGGTGGTGATCATCCCGCTCTATGCGCTGGCCATGATCATGTCGTTCGTGTCCCCGCAGATCGTCACCACTGCGCTGTACGGGCAGTCGACCGGCACCTACGAGCATTATTTCCGAACTTTCCTGCGGCCCGAGGACGTGTTCTGGTCCTTCCTGGAGGCGATCATCATCGCCGCGATCGTGATGGTGACGCACTGCTACTACGGATACAACGCCGGCGGTGGTCCCGTCGGCGTCGGCGAGGCCGTCGGCCGATCCATGCGGTTCTCGCTGGTGTCGGTCCAGATAGTCGTCCTGTCCGCCGCGTTGGCGCTCTACGGCGTCAACCCCAACTTCGCACTGACGGTGTAGCGACATGACTGGTCCAGGCAAGGTCAACAAGATCTCCAGCCCGCCCTATAAAACTGTAGGCATCGCCTCGATGCTGGTGCTGGCGCTGATCCTGACGCTGGTCTACATCCAGTTCCGCGGCGGGTTCACGTCCAAAGACAAAGTGACGATGTACTCCGAGCGGGCCGGTTTGGTGATGGACCCCGGCTCCAAGGTCACCTACAACGGCGTCCAGATCGGCCGGGTCGGCAGCATTTCGGAGGAGACCCGCGACGGCAAGCCGGTCGCGAAGTTCGTCCTGGAGATCTACCCGCAGTACCTCGGGCCCAAAGGCGTGGTCCCGGAGAACGTGGACACCCAGATCAAGGCCACCACCGTGTTCGGCGGCAAGTACGTGTCGCTGACCACGCCCAAGGACGCCAAGGGCAAGGACATCTCCCGCGGCCATCTCTCGCCCAAGAGCACCATCCGGGCCTCAGCGGTCACCACCGAGATCAACACGGTGTTCCAGACGCTGACCTCGATCTCGGAGAAGGTCGACCCGGTCAAGCTGAACCTGACGCTGAGCGCGGCCGCGCAGGCGCTGACCGGGCTGGGCGACCGGTTCGGCCAGTCCATCGTCAACGGCAACGCGATCCTCGAAGACATCAACCCGCAGATGCCCCAGGCCCGCCGGGACATCCAGGGGCTGGCGGCTCTCGGTGACACCTACGCGAACGCCGCGCCCGACCTGCTGGACTTCCTCAACAACGCGGTGCCCACCGCGCGAACCATCAACGCGCAGCAGCGGGACCTGGACCAGGCGCTGCTGGCGGCGGCCGGATTCGGCAACACCGGCGCCGACGTCTTCGAGCGCGGCGGCCCATACCTGGCCCGCGGCGCCCACGACCTGAAGCCCACGGCGGAGTTGCTGGACACCTACAGCCCCGAGCTGTACTGCACGTTGCGCAACTACCACGACGTGGAACCGACGGTCCGCAGCTTCCTGGGTGGCAACGGCTACTCGCTGAACACCCACTCGGAGATCCTCTCCGCCCTGGGTGCGCTGCTGAACCCCGTGTCGCTGGTGCCGCTGCTGCTCTCCCAGGTCGGCGGGCTGGCCGCGGGGCTGGTCGGTGGCGCACCGAACCCCTACATGTGGCCGGAGAACCTGCCGCGGGTGAACGCACACGGCGGCCCCGGCGGTGCCCCGGGTTGCTGGCAGCAGATCACCCGTCAGCTCTGGCCGGCACCGGAACTTGTGATGGACAGCGGAAACAGCATCGCGCCGTACAACCACCTGGAAACCGGTTCGCCCTATGTCCTTGAGTACGTCTGGGGCCGTCAAGTAGGGGACAACACGATCAACCCATGAAAATCACCGGTACTTTAGTCAAGCTCAGCATCTTCGCCTTCGTGCTGCTGATGTTCAGCGTCATGATCATCATCGTGTTCGGTCAGATCCGCTTCGACCGGACAAGTAGTTACTCCGCGGAGTTCAGCAACGTCAGCGGGCTGCGGTCGGGCCAGTTCGTGCGGGCCTCCGGAGTGGAGATCGGCAAGGTCAAGAACATTCAGCTGCTCGACGGCGGCCGGCGGGTGCGGGTGGACTTCGACGTCGACCGCGCCATACCTCTCTACCAGTCGACGACGGCCCAGATCCGCTACCTCGACCTGATCGGGAACCGCTACCTCGAGCTGCGGCGCGGGGAAGGGGACGGTGTCGACAAGGTCATGTCGGCGGGCGGGTTGATCCCGCTGTCGCGCACGTCGCCGGCCCTGGACCTGGACGCGTTGATCGGTGGTTTCAAGCCGGTATTCCGGGCGCTGGACCCGGGCAAGGTGAACACCATCGCCAAAGAGCTGGTCATGGCGTTCCAGGGGCAGGGCGGCACGATCAACAACATCCTGACCCAGACCTCGCAGCTCACGTCCCAGCTGGCCGAGCGCGACCAGGCCATCGGTGAGGTGATCAACAACCTCAACAAGGTCCTGGACACCACCGTCCGGCACCGCAAGGACTTCGACCAGACCGTCAACAACCTCGAGGTGCTGATCACCGGGTTGAAGGATCACAGTGACGGACTGGCCGGCGGGACGGCGAACATCAGCAACGCCGCGGGGACGGTCGCCGATCTGCTGGCTGAGGACCGCGCGCTGTTGCACCGGACCGTCAACTACCTCGACGCGGTGCAGCAGCCGCTGATCGACCAGCGTCAGCAGCTCAACGACTTCCTGCACAGCGTGCCCAGTGCGTTGAACCACATCGGACGTGCGATCGGGTCCTACGGCGACTTCGTGAACTTCTATTCCTGCGACATCAGCCTCCGCATCAACGGTCTGCAGGCCGGTGGTCCGGTTCGTACCGTCCGGCTCTTCCACCAGCCGACAGGAAGGTGCGCGCCGCAATGAGAACGCTGGAGCCCCCCAATCGGCTGAAGATCGGTCTGATGGGCATCCTGGTGACGCTGTTGGTCATCGGGGTCGGCCAGAGCTTCACCAGTGTGCCGATGTTGATGGCCAAGCCCTACTACTACGGGCAGTTCACCGACACCGGCGGCATGAACAAGGGTGACAAGGTGCGCATCGCCGGCATGGACGCCGGCAAGATCGAGGCCATCAAGATCGACGGCGACCACATCGTGATGAAGTTCTCGATCGGTGTCGAGAAGATCGGCACCGAGAGCCGGCTGCAGATCCGCACCGACACACTGCTCGGCAAGAAGGTCCTCGAGATCGAGGCGCGCGGCAACCAGCCGCTGCGGCCCAACGGCGTCCTGCCGCTGGGACAGAGCACCACGCCCTACCAGATCTACGACGCCTTCCTGGATGTCACCAAAGCGGCCCGCGGCTGGGAGATCGACAGCGTCAAGCAGTCGCTGCACGTGCTCTCGGAAACCATCGATCAGACCTACCCGCAGCTGAGCCCGGCGCTGGAAGGGGTGTCCAAGTTCTCCGACACCCTCGGTAAGCGCGACGAGGAGCTCAAGCACCTGCTGGCCCAGGCCAACCAGGTGGCCAGCGTGCTCGGCGACCGCAGCCAGCAGGTGGACCGGTTGCTGGTCAACGCCAAGACGCTGCTGGCCGCCTTCAACGATCGCGGCCGCGCAATCGACAACCTGTTGGGCAACGTCGCGGCGTTCTCCACCCAGGTGCAGGGCCTGATCAACGACAACCCGAACCTCAACCACGTGCTGGAACAGTTGCGGATCGTCAGCGACACGCTGCGCGAGCGCAAGCAGGACGTGGCCGACGGCCTGCAGATGGTCGGTGGATTCCTCCCGTCGTTGAACGAGTCGATCGGATCGGGGCCGTTCTTCAAGGTCGTCATCCACAACCTGGTCCCGGGCCAGATCATTCAGCCGTTCATCGACGCCGCCTTCAAGAAGCGCGGCCTGGACCCGGAGAACTTCTGGCGCAGCGCCGGGCTCCCGGCCTACCGGTTCCCCGACCCCAACGGCACCCGGTTCCCCAATGGCGCGCCGCCGCCGGGACCGCTGGTGCTGGAAGGCACCCCGGAGCACCCGGGGCCGGCCGTGCCGCCCGGATCGCCGTGCTCGTACACGCCGCCGCCCGACGGCATCCCGACGCCGCAGAACCCGCTGCCCTGCATGGGGCTCAATGTCGGTCCGTTCGGCGGGATGGGCTTCCCGGCGCCGTTCGACGTACAGTCCTCGCCGCCCAACCCGAACGGGGTGCCGTACGTGCCGGGTCTGCCCATCGCCGGACGACCGGGTGAACCGGCGCCGGATGTGCCCGGGACGCCCGTGCCGATTCCGCCGAACAGCCCGCCGGGCTCGCGCACCGAACCGCTGGGGCCGGCGGGACCGGTCGGACCACCGTCGACGTTCGCACCCGGACTGCCACCCGGTCCGCCGGCGCAGCCCGGACCTGGGAACCAGTTGCCGGCGCCGTTCATCAATCCAGGCGGAGCCGGTGGCAGTGGCGCAGCGGGAGGTAGCCAGAATTGAGCACCATCTTTGACATCCGCAACATCCGGCTACCGAAGATGAACCGGGCGACGGTGATCATCGGTGCGTTGGCCGTGATCATTGCGCTCGTCCTGGCGGTCGTCGGCTGGAAGCTGTACCAGAAGTTGACCAACAACACGGTGACGGCCTACTTCAGCGCGGCGAACGCGCTGTATCCAGGTGACAAAGTCCAGATCATGGGCCTGAAGGTGGGCCGGATCGACAAGATCGAGCCGGCCGGTGACCAGATGAAGGTCACGTTCCACTATGAGAACCAGTACAAGGTGCCGGCCGACGCGCACGCCATGATCCTCAACCCCACCCTGGTGGCGTCGCGGGCGATCCAGCTGGAGCCGGCGTACAAGGGTGGACCGGTGCTGGCCAACAATGCGGTGATTCCGATGAGCCGCACGCAGGTGCCGGTGGAGTGGGACGACCTGCGCAACAGCATCACCGACATCATCTCGAAGCTGGGCCCCACCGAGGCGCAGCCGACCGGCCCGTTCGGCGAGGTGATCAACTCGTTCGCCAACGGTTTGTCGGGTAAGGGCCGCCAGCTCAACTCCACGCTGGACAACCTGTCCAAGGCGCTGACGGCGCTGAACGAGGGCCGCACCGACTTCTTCGCGGTGGTCAAGAGTCTGGCGCTGTTCGTCAACGCCCTGCATCAGGACGACAAGCAGTTCGTCGCGCTGAACCAGAACCTGGCGGACGTCACCGGCCGGCTGGCCAGCACCGACGGGGCACTGGCCGCGGCGGTCCGGCAGTTCGACGAGCTGCTGACCACGATCCGGCCGTTCCTGGACAAGAACCATGAGGTGTTGACCCACGACGTCAACAACCTGGCCGACGTGACCAACACCCTGCTGCAACCGGAATCGTTGAACGGTCTGGAGACCGCGCTGCACGTCCTGCCGACGGCCGCAGCAAATGTGAACCAGATCTATCACCCGTCACACGGCTCGGTGGTCGCCGTTCCGGAGATCACCAGCTTCGCCAACCCGATGCAGTTCATCTGCAGCTCGGTGCAGGCGGGTAGCCGGCTGGGGTATCAGGAGTCCGCGGAACTGTGTGCGCAGTACCTGGCGCCGATCCTGGACTCGATCAAGTTCAACTACTTCCCGTTCGGGTTGAACACCTTCAACACCGCCGAGGTGTTGCCCAAGATGGTCGCCTACTCCGAAGAGCGGCTGCGGCCGCCGCCCGGGTACAAGGACACGACGGTGCCCGGTATCTGGGTGCCCGACACCCCGTTGTCACACCGCAACACCCAGCAGGGTTGGGTGGTGGCCCCGGGCATGCAGGGCGTGCAGGTGGGACCGATCACCGCGGGTCTGATGACCCCGGAGTCGCTGGCCGAGCTGATGGGCGGACCCGACATCGGGCCGATCCAGTCCACGCTGCAGACCCCTCCGGGACCGCCGAACGCCTATGACGAGTACCCGGTGGTGCCACCGGTGGCGTTGAACGCCCCGGTGCCGGTGCAGCCGCCACCACCCGGACCCAACGTGATCCCGGGACCGGTCGCACCGACTCCCGCGGCTCCCGGGCCCGCGTTGAATGCGCCGGTCGGCGCGCCGCTGCCGGCTGAAGCAGGAGGGGGCCAGTGACCGCGTCGGGGATATTGCCCAGGTTCCGCCGCGGAACCTGGCGGGCAGCGGTGCTGCTGGTGGCGGCACTGATGCTGAGTTCGTGTGGTTGGAAGGGCATCTCCCAGGTCGCCCTGCCCGGTGCGCCGGGCAGCGGGGAAGGGGCGTTCACCGTCTACGCCCAGGTGCCGGACACCCTGGCGATCAACGGCAACAGCAAGGTGATGGTCGCCGACGTCGAGGTGGGTTCGATTCGCAAGATCGAGCTCAAGAACTGGATAGCCACGCTGACCCTCGGCCTGAACAAGGGCGTCAAGCTGCCGCGCAACGCCCAGCTCAAAATCGGCCAGACCAGCTTGTTGGGTTCGCAGCACGTGGAGTTGCTCGCCCCGGAGAACCCGTCCAAGGAACTGCTGAAAAACGGCGACCGGATCGATCTGAAGAACTCGTCGGTGTATCCCAACATCGAACAGACGCTGGCCGTGGTCTCCCTGATCCTGCGCGGTGGCGGCATTCCCAACCTCGAAGTGCTGCAGAACGAGGTCTACGCGATCCTCAAGGGCCGGGGCACCCAGATCAAGGAATTCTTCGGCAAACTCGACACCTTCACCCGCCAGCTCAACGAGCAGCGCAACGACATCACCCACGCCATCGATTCCACGAACCGGCTGCTCGGGTACGTGGGTAATCGCAACGACGTGCTGGAACGGGTGCTGACCGATTTCCCGCCGTTGCTCAAGCACTTCGCCGACACCAGGAACCTGCTGATCAACGCGGTGGACTCGGTCGGCAGGCTGAGTCGGGTCACCGACCAGTACCTGTCCGAGGCGCGCAGCGACCTGCACAGCGACCTGCAATCGCTGCAGTGCCCGCTGCGGGAACTGGGCAAGGGCTCGCCGTACCTGATCGGCGCGTTGAAGATCATCCTGACCCAGCCGTTCGACATCGACTCGGTGCCGGCGGTGTTCCGCGGCGACTACTTCAACGTCAACGCCACGCTGGATGTGACGCTGAGCTCGGTGGACAACGCGGTGCTCACCGGTACCGGGTTCTCCGGTCTGCTGCGTGCGATCGAGCAGTCGTTCGGGCGTGACCCGGAGTCGATGATCCCGGACGTTCGGTACACGTCGAACCCGAACGACGCGCCAGGCGGACCGCTGGTGGAAAGGGCGGAGCGAGGCCAATGCTGACTCCCTTTGTCAAACGCCAGCTGATGATCTTCACGGCCCTGACCGTGGTGGCACTGTCGGTGCTGGGCATCTATTACCTGCAGATCCCCACCCTGGTGGGCATCGGGCGCTACGAACTCACCGCGGAGTTGCCGGCCTCCGGTGGTCTGTACCCGACGTCCAACGTGACGTACCGCGGCATCACGATCGGCAAAGTCGAAGACGTGGTGCCGACCGCGAAGGGCGCCGAGGCCAAGTTGAGCATCGACAGTCGCTACAAGATCCCGGTCGACGCCGTGGCCAACGTGCATTCCGTCTCCGCGGTCGGTGAGCAGTATCTGGACCTGGTGTCCGACGGCAACCCGGGGAAGTTCTTCGCGGCGGGCCAGACCATCACCAAGGGCACCGTGCCCAGTGAGATCGGACCGGCACTGGACACCGCCAACCGCGGGCTGGCGGTGTTGCCCAAGGAGAAGATCCCGCAGCTGCTCGACGAGACCGCCCTGGCGGTAGGCGGGTTGGGTCCGGCGCTGCAGCGGTTGGTCGACGCCACTCAGGCGATCGTGGGCGACTTCCGCACCAACATCACCGACATCAACGACATCATCCAGCACTCGGGACCGGTCCTGGACAGTCAGGTGACCTCGGGTAGTGCGATCGAACGCTGGTCGCGCAACCTCAACGTGCTGGCCGCCCAGACCGCGGCGGAAGATCAGCATCTGCGCAGCGTGCTGACCCAGGCCGCGCCGACCGCCGACCAGGTGAACCAGGTGTTCACCGACGTGCGGGATTCGCTGCCGCAGACCCTGGCGAACCTCGAGGTGGTGTTCGACCTGCTCAAGCGCTACCACAAGGGTCTCGAACAGGTGGTGGTGTTCCTGCCGCAGGGCGCTTCGATCGCCCAGACAGTGGGGGCGCCGTTCCCGAACCAGTCCGCGCTGGACCTGGCGCTGGCGATCAATCAGCCGCCGCCGTGCCTGACCGGGTTCATCCCGGCGTCGCAGTGGCGGTCGTTTGCCGACACCAGTGACCAACCGTTGCCGGTCGGAACGTATTGCAAGATTCCGATGGACACGCCGGCGAACAGCGTGCGCGGGTCGCGCAACATTCCGTGTGTCGACGTGCCCGGCAAGCGGGCCGCCACGCCGAGGGAGTGCCGCAGCACCAAGCCGTACGAGCCGGCGGGTACCAACCCCTGGTACGGCGACCCGAACCAGCTGCTGAGCTGCCCGGCGCCGGGAGCGCGGTGCGACCAGCCGGTCAAGCCCGGCCTGGTGGTGCCGGCGCCGTCGGTGAACAACGGCCTGAACCCGATGCCTGCGGACCGACTGCCGCCGGGAGGGTTGACGCCGCCGCCGAAGAGCGACCCGCTGACGCGACCCGGCACGGGCGCGGTCAACTGCAACGGGCAACAGCCCAACCCGTGCGTCTACACTCCGGGCGGGCCCCCGTCCGCTGTGTACAGCCCGCAGAGTGGTCAGCTGGTAGGGCCCGACGGGGTGACATACTCCGTCGAGAACTCAACCAAAACAGGAGACGACGGATGGAAGGAGATGCTGGCACCGGCCGGCTGAACCCCATCGACGAGGACGATTCGCCGGGTACCCAGGCAGAGACCACGGATGCGAAGGTATCCCTGGTCAAAGGCGACCCGACAGACTCTGAGGCGCAGACCGCGGATACAGACGTGTCGTCGGTCGACGAGTCGACCGACGGGAACGACGGATCCCGGGATGCGGCTGACGCGGCTCCCGACCGGCGCCCGTCGCGGCTGAATCGCGGCTGGCTGATCGGCATCGCCGCGGTGTTGGTCATCCTCACCGGCGCCGTCGCGGCCGGCGGTTACGTCGCACTGCGCTATCACAAAGACTTCCAGGCCGACGCGCGCAACGACGCGACCGCACTGCGCATCGCCAAGGAATGCGTCGCTGCGACCCAGGCCCCCGACACCGACAGCATGGCCGCCAGCGAACAGAAGATCATCGACTGCGGAACCGACCAGTACCGCACCCAGGCGCTGCTGTACAGCAGCATGCTCGTCCAGGCGTACCAGGCCGCCAATGTGCACCTGAAGGTGGCCAATCTGCGGGCGGCCGTCGAGCGGCACAATCCGGACAGTTCGGTTGACGTCCTGGTCGCTCTGCAAGTCAAGGTGTCCAACGCGCAGGCGCAGGACCAACTGTCGGGCTACCGGTTGCGGGTGCGGATGGAACCGACCGACGGCACCTACAAGATCTCCAAACTCGAAGTGGTGACGAAGTGACGATGGTGGTCGAGGACATCCAGACCACGACGATCGCCCAGGACCTGCCCGAGAAAGCGTTGGCGCCCTGGCACCTTCGCGCCGCCGCATTCTCGGTGGATGTGCTGCCGGGTCTCGCGGCGGCGGTCTCGCTGGCGGTGGTGTCCTTCTCCTTGCCGGCCCGCGACGCCTGGTGGTGGGTCTGTATCGCCGCGCTGGGCGCGGTGGTGCTCGCGGTGTTGGTCAACCGACTGCTGCTGCCGACGCTCACCGGCTGGAGTCTGGGCCGGGCGTTGTTCGGTATCGCGGTGTCGCGGCGGGACGGCGCCGAACTGAGCCCGTGGTGGTTGCTGGTCCGCGAGGTGGCTCACCTGCTCGATACGGCGGCGCTGCTACTCGGCTGGCTGTGGCCGTTGTGGGATTCCGAACGCCGCACATTCGCCGACATGCTCACCCGTACCGAGGTGTTGCGCGTGGTACCGCACGAGCATCACGAGAAGGTGCGGCAATGGACGGTGGTGGCACTGCTCGTCGCGGCCACGGTGTGTATGGATGCCGTCGGCGTGGGCTATGAGGCGAGCTATCAGCCGGCCCGCGCGATCGACCAGACCCGCGCCGAGATCTCCATCCAGGGGCCGAAGCTCGTCGCCCAGATGTTGACCTACGATCCGGCCACCCTGCGCGACGACTTCGCCCGCGCCCTCTCCTTGACCACGGACAGATACCGTCCCGAATTGGCCGCTCAGCAGCAGTCGGTGGAGAAGGGCCATCCGGTCGTCAACGAGTACTGGGTGACGGCGAGCTCGGTGCTCTCGGCTGCCGGGGACCGCGCGACGATGCTGCTGTTCATGCAAGGCCGGCGCGGGTCGGGTCCGGAGACGCGCTACATCTCCGCCAGCGTGCGGGTGAAGTTCTTCAAGGGTCGCGACAATCGTTGGCGCGTCGACGATCTCACCGTGCTGGCCAAGCCGAAACCGCCGGGAGGCGGCAAATGAGCCCCCGCCGCAAGTTCGCGCCCGGCGAGCTGTCGCTGCTGGTCGCGCAGCCGGTGCCGCCGCGGCGCCGGGACCTGCGGATCGTCGCGACCGCCGCGACGTTGCTGATGGTCGCCGCGGTCACACTGTCCACCCTGATGCTGATCGACCACGTCCGCCGGGACCGCACCGCCGAACGGGAGACATCGGCGGTCAACTACGTCAAATGGTTCATGACCGGCTTCACGTCCATCGATCCGTTCCACGCCAACGACTACGTCGACCGGGTTCTGGCCCAGGCGACCGGCGACTTCCACAAGCAGTACGAAGAAAAGGCGAACGACATCCTGCTGCAGGTCGCGCGTGCCGAGCGTGCCACCGGGACGGTCCTGGAGGCGGGGGTGGAACGGTGGAACGACGACGGCAGCGTCACCGTCCTGGTGGCTACCGACGTGACGTCCAAGACGCCGGACGGCAAGCAGGTCCTGGAGAACACCAACCGTTGGTCGGCAACGGCGAAGCAGGAAGGGAATCAGTGGAAGATCAGCAACCTGCTGCAGGTGATCTGACCGTCGCGGCCGATGACGACACTCGCACGGCAGACGACACGGTAGCCACTGCCGCGCCGGACACGTCGGCTGAGGCTGAGGCTGAGGCTGACGCTGAGACTGAGCAGACCCCCGACACCGCGGAAGATGCGCAGGCGGGCAGCGCCGAGCCGGCGGCTCCGGAGAAAGCTGCCAAGAAGAAGCGGCCCGGCCGGTGGGTCGCGGCGGTGGTCGCACTGCTGGCTGCCGCCTTCGTGGGGTCGGCAGCGTTCGCCGGAGCCACCGTGCAGCCCTACCTCGCCGAGCGCGCCACGGTGGACATCAAGTTGAAAGTGGCTCGCGCAGCGGTGAACACGGTCACCACGCTGTGGAGCTACACCCCGGAGAACATGGACAGCCTGTCCGATCGCGCGTCCAACTACCTGACCGGTGATTTCCAGGCGCAGTACCGCAAGATGATCGATCAGATCTCCGCACCCAGCAAGCAAACCAAGATCACCAACTCCACCGAGGTCACCGGGGTGGCCGTGGAGTCGCTCAACGGCCCCAACGCCACGGTCATCGTGTACACCAACACCTCCACCACCAGCCCGAAGACCAAGAACATTCCGACCCTGCAGTATCTGGCGTACCTGCTCACCATGAAGCTCGTCGACGACCACTGGAAGGTGACCAGGATGAACACCGTCACCTCGCTGGATGTGAAACCCAACCTGTAGCGGTCGTCGTTGGCTGCCGCCGTGGTTGTCTCGTCCCCGGTCTCGCATCGGCTGACCGTCACGGCCCTGCTGCTGCTGACCTTTTCGACGGGACTGGCCGATGCGATCAGTGTCCTGGTGCTCGGCCACGTGTTCGTGGCGAACATGACCGGCAACGTGATTTTCCTGGGTTTCTGGTTCGCCCCCGACGCCAACGTGGACCTGACCGCGGCCCTGGTTGCGTTCCCGTCCTTCGTCGCCGGGACCATTCTCGGGGGCAGGATGATGCGTTATTTCGGCGATCGGATCAGGACCTGGCTCACCACCGCGCTGGGCACCGAAGCGGCCCTGCTGGCGGCGTTGTCGATCGCCGCGGGCACCGGCGTCTGCGGCTACCACGACAACAGCAAGCTGTTCCTGATCGCCGGGTTGTCGATCGCCTACGGACTGCAGCATGCCACCGCCCGCCAGTTCGGCATCCAGGAGCTCACCACCACGGTCCTGACGTCGACGATCGTCGGCCTCGGGGTGGACAGCCGGCTGGCCGGGGGCACCGGCAGTCGCGAAAAGCTCCGCTACAGCGTGGTTTTGACGATGTGCGCCGGGGCGGTGCTGGGTGCGACGCTGACGCGGTTGGTGGTCGCTCCGGTGCTCGCGCTGGCCGCAGGCATCACCGTGGTCAGCATGCTGATCTTCCGGTTCGGGCCTAGTTGAACGCGAGCCAGCTGGGCAGTGCCCGTTCGTGCGAGTCGCACAGCACCTGCCGGGTGTCGCAGGAGCCTTTGGGGCTCCCCGCACCGGCCCACATGCCGCCGGTGTCGCGGCGCAGCACGATCGCCGACGAGCCGCCACCGTCGAGCAACACCGCGGTGTCGCTGCCCAGGCCGCGGAACAGGTCCTGGATGTTGTCGGGGGTGTAGTTGCCACCCTCGAAGATGTACATCTCGTCCTTCTGCTTGTTGTAGGCCAGCGCAGTGCGCGCCGCACTGGGTCCACCGTCGTTGAGCTGGCCGGTGCTGCCGGGCGACAGCAGGCCGATGCCGGCCACCGCCACGAACTTCGCGTTCTTGTTCAGCAGATCCTGGATCACTGGCGTGGCGAGGTCGTAGTCTTCTCTGCCCTTGGGCCGCAACACATATGGCGCTCCGCCGACCGGAATGATCATCGTCGTCAGCGACGTCCAGGACTCGTTGCCACCGGAGAGGCCCTGTTTACCCGGATAGGCGACGGTGCCGGTGACGGCCTGGTTGGCGCGGCCCTGCCCGTGGGTGTTGTCCACGAAGGCGCCCAGCGGCGAACTGCAGCCGGTGTCGCGCCACGACCCGCCCTTCTGGCCGCGCACGTCGAAGAAGTTCGCGTTGATCGCGACGGTCGGCTGTCCCATCCGGGCCCAGGCCTGCAGCGGGGCATAGGTCTCCGAGGCCTGCCAGAGGCCTTCACCGGTGCGCGCGCCGGGGTTGTTCTCGCACTTGGCCTGGTCGCCGGTGTGGCTGTCGACCAGCAGGTGCGGCTGCAGGCGCGACGACGCGCTCTTGATGATCACCAGATGCCCGCCGTTGTTCATCTCGTATGCGCGACCCGAGCCGTCGAGCAGTGGCATCGGGTGACCGCCGCCGAAGTTGTAGACCAGATAGGTTCCCTTGGTGGTGGCGATGGCCTGTTCCAGCAACTCGCGCGCATCGGCAGCGCGGGCCAGCGGTTGCCCGGCGGTGCTTGCGAGGCCGACGCACACCGCGAGGGTGGCGCAACTCGCCGTCAGCCTGCGCAACACGGCAGATGGCGTCAGCACGGGAAACCCTTTCGGCCCGGTTCGGGTGAACAGGAACCATCCCAGGATTAGTCACATCTGTCACACTGTCAACTTATGTCACAGGTGCGTGACGGTTCGGCCGCGCCGGAATTACGTTTGCTCGCTTGGGGTTTCGGCTTTCTCGTCCGGGTCGTCTTCGGTGGGGGGCGCGGCCTCGGCGTTGCGCGCCTTCTCGGTGCGCGCCTGGTGCTGTGCCTGATGTTCCGCGGCGATCGCGAGCTCGACCGCGCCCGGGATCCGGTGAAAACCCTTGCGGTCGTACAGGTGTGTGACGATGCCGCCCAGCAGCAGCCCGATCACCAGCCCGATGGCGGTCATCAACAGGGCCTGGGACAGGCCGGTTTCCGGGTGGCCGTCGAGGTAAAGCAGCGAACGCACACCCAGAAAAACCTGGTGCATAGGTTCGAACTCGGCCAGCCAGCGGAACAACGGCGGCACGGCTTCCAGCGGCACCGTCGCCCCGGCCGAGGGCAGGCCCAGGATCACAAAGATCAGCATGCTGAACAGCAGGCCCATCGAACCCAGCACGGCGATCAGCGAACTGGACGTGATGCCCACCGCGCAGATGGCGAACACGCCGTAGAGCCAGAGGTGCCAGACCGACGGGATGGGCATGCCGAGCTTGTGCGCGATGGCGATGTACACCCCCGACGTGAGCAACGCCAGCACCACCATCAGCATCCACTTGATCAACAGGGTGCGGAACCGCGAGATGCGGACCTGTTCGGCGAAGCGGTAGACCGGGCCGAATTCGGCTGGCACATAACCCAGCATCGAATCCACCAGGGTGCTGACCACGATGCTGCCGGTGAAACCGGCCAGCAACAGCAGCAGCGCATAGTAAAAGGCCGACAACCCGTTTCCGGTGCCATTGGGTAGCGGGTTGTACACGGCCGACTTGATCTCTATCGGACTCTGCACGGCGAGGATGGTCGCGCCGGCCAGCGGCGTACCCGCGGCCTGGGCCTGGACTTCGGCCGAAAGACGTTCGCCGATCTTGGCATTCGCCGTGGTCGCCACCTGGGTCAGCGCCTGACCGGCGATGCTCGAGCCGAGGGTGCCGGCCCGCGGGTTGGTCGAGATCGTGATGGTCGCCCGTTGCCCGCGGCTGGGCGACAACGCACTCTCGCCGAGCTCATGCAGCGTCGACGAGAACGACACCGGGATGACCAGCTCGCCGTACACCTGGGCTCGGTCGAGCAACTGTCTGGCTTCGGCCTGAGTCACGACGCGGACGTCGAACTTGTCCTTGTCCGCGTTGGCCAGCAGACCGTCCACCACCTGTTTGCCATACGGCCCGGCGTCCTGGTTGACGACGGCGACCGGGAAATGCCGCAGGTTGGTGGTCGGATTCAGGATGCCGCCCAGATACAGCGCGGACAACGCGGACAGCAACGCCAACGTGATGACGATGGGCGCCGCCCAGAACCGCACCGTGCGAAGGGACTTGGTGTTCCGGTCGGGCTTGGGCAGCGCGTGCCGAGCCTGCTTCTGAGACATGGGGCTCCTGTCTGTCGTGCCCACTGTATCGGCTCGAACCGACCGTCAGCCGCCCAGTTTCGCGTGCATCTCCCACACCAGCACCTCGCAGTTCCGCAGCGCGGTCAACCGCCGGCCGCAGGTGTCGGTGAGCCGGGCGGCGTCACCGACCGCGAGTTCGCCGGCGTCCTCGAGTCGCACTTCGCCGCGTGTGACGAACGCGTGCAGATACGGTGCCGCGGGTAGCTCCACCGAGTCGCCGGTGCCCAGCCGCGCGACGTGCAGTGCGGCCGAGCGGTTGTGCAGTGTCAGGGCCCCGTCGTGTCCGGGGATGCCCGAGGCGATGGTGAGAAGACCGCCGCGGGACAGTTGGTCGTCGACATCGACCTGCTGGTGGCCGGGGGTGATGCCGGTCTGATCCGGCGCGATCCACATCTGGATGAAATGCACTGGCTTGAAAGAGGATTCGTTCTTCTCCGAATGGACAATGCCACTGCCGGCCGACATCCGTTGTGCCAGGCCGGGATAGATGACACCCTGGTTGCCGGCCGAATCCCGGTGAGTGAGTTCGCCGTCCAGTACCCAGGTGACGATCTCCATGTCCCGGTGTGGATGGCTGTCGAATCCGGTGGCCGGCTGCACGCGGTCGTCGTTGTTGACCAGCAGCAGTCCGTGGTGGGTGTTGTCGGGGTCGTAGTGATCGCCGAACGAGAAAGAATGCCGGGACTGCAGCCAATCTGTCCTGGTGACAGCGCGATCCACGGCTCGCCGGATGTCCACGGTGGCAGGCACGGGCGCTACCCTCGTGCGGCCGGCAGGGCTCGGGCGTGCGCGTCATCGAGCCCGGTCACGGTCGGGCGTCCTGATGGCCGGGGTACGTCGCGGCGGCCAGTTGCAGGATCTCGTCGCGATCGGCCGCCAGGATGAAACCGGACTGAATCGCCTCGTCCAGCGCGAGGGTGAACCCGGCCAGGTAATCCGGCGCGCCCCCCGGGTAGAGCCGGCGCAGGGTGTCCTCGTCGAATGGTTCGCCGGAACCGAAGATCGCCGACATGATGTTTGCGTCGTCGCTGACCCCCGACGTCCGGGCGATCGGAATGTCCACCCACGGGGTGCGCACGCCACCCGCGGCGATGCCATGGGCGTCCAGCACCGGCGCGGGCGGGTCGTCCTCATGCACCTCCAGCAATGGCGCGCTGGGCGGCGGCGCGCCGGTGCGCACCCAGTTGTGCAGTGCGGCAAGCGCAGCCTGCACCACGTAGTGGTGTTGCGGGCCGAAGTTGATGTAGTGGTCGAGCTGCTGGCCCATCAGGCTGCGGGTGGGGGTGTAGGCCGCCGCGAGGTCCTCGATGGACGCCGACCCGGAGTCGATGGCTGCGACCTGGATCGTGTAATTGTCGGCGTGCGCGGCGCCGGCGATCTCCCACACCCGCAGCAGCTCGTTGTCGGGTTGCCTGGCGAAGTAGTACCCCTGCGGCGTGGCGCCGAAGAGATCGGTTTCGGTGATGACCGTGACGAGCGGCACGCGCAGGTCCGGCCGGAACCTGACCGGCGTCGAGGGGGCGTTGAGCAGCTCGAAGATGGACCGGCTGTCCACCGGCGCGGCGGGGCCGAAGCGGGAGTGCACCAGAAAACCGTCGTACACCTCAGCCAGCGGATCCACGGCATTGATGTAGCTGGTCAAGAACATCGCGGACTGCGATTCACCGAGGGCGATGACGTGCTCGGCGGTCAGCCCGTCCAGGACGGCCGGGCCGGAGTCGGTGACCAGCCGGCCGGCCTGGGAGAAGATGTCGTAGGCGAACGCATCGCCGGGGTGCTCCAGGCTCGCATACCGTTGCGGGCTTTGACTTTTCAGCGACATATCCATGCCCAGCAGATTCATTCCGCCGTCGACGCCGACCTTCTGGACCGAGACCATGACGTAGGCGTAGCCCGCGCGGATCACCTCGCGGTGAGCCATCATCCAGACGGCCGGCGCATCGATGCCACCGCTGACATTGAGCCACTCGACCAGCACGGAGCCGTTGAACCTGGTGTGATCGGCAGGAGTCAGCACCACCATCCGGGTGATGTAATCCGCTGTCTGCGAAGGGATTACCGTCCACCGGCCGCCCGGGTCCAGCTCGCCTTCGGGGGTGTAGGACCGCGCGGTGCCGGAGATGAAGAACTCGTGCGCGACGTAGCCCACCTCGCCGATGTCGAAGGCGCCCAACAGCAGCAGCGGCTGACCTGGCACAGGTGTGGCGGTAGGCGAATCTGTCACAGCGACTCCGGCAGTCCGAATGTGGTGAACAACGACCCGTCCAGAAACGCGACGACATGCGACACACCGTCGCTGCGGATGTCCAGGACGTGCAGCTGGAACGGCACATGCCGCTCGCCCACCCGCAGGTACATCGCCGCCGCCGGCTGTCCGTTGGCCAGCAACGGAACCATCCGCATGTCACCCGGCAGCTCGGCGGGGCATTTCTGGTGAATGAGCGCGATGATGTCGCGCGCGCCCCGGTACCAGCCGGTGTAGGGCGGCATCTCCCAGATGGCCTCGGCGGTGAACACGTCGACCAGCTGGTCGATGTCGTAGGACTCGAACGCGGCGATGTAGCGGGCCAGCAGATCCTGGGCCTGGGCCGAGTCGGGGTCCGCGAGCCGGTCTTCCGTGCTGGGCCCGACAGCTTCCAACTGGGTGCGGGCCCGCTGCAGCAGACTGTTGACGGCGACGGTGGTGGTGCCGATGGCCTCGGCCACCTCGGCGGCCTTCCACTGCAACACATCCCGCAGCAGCAACACCGCCCGCTGCCGCGCCGACAGGTGCTGCAGGGCGGCCACGAACGCCAGCCGCACCGATTCGCGCCGGCCGACCACTTCCGCGGGATCGTGCGGGTCTGCCTGCGGCAGGGGCTCCAGCCAGGGCACCTCGGCCCGCTCGACGAGCTCCGCCGTCGGGTCCGAGCTGGAGGTACCCAGCCCGGTCGGCAGCGGCCGGCGCTGCTGACCCTCCAGGGCCGTCAGGCAGGTGTTGGTGGCGATGCGGTACAGCCAGGTGCGCACTGAGGATCTGCCCTCGAACCGGTCATAGGATTTCCAGGCCCGCAGCAGGGTCTCCTGCACCAGATCCTCGGCGTCGTGCAGGGAGCCGGTCATCCGGTAGCAGTGTGCGAGCAGTTCACGCCGATAAGGCTCGGCGTGGGCGGCGAAATCGGAGGCCGAAGCACCCTCGCCACCGGCCGTGTTTTCGGTGAGCACACTCACCCGGTCGAGACTACGCAGACGCTGTGACAACTCATAGGCAGGAGACGCCTTCCGTCGCCTAAGCTGCCCTCAATGACTACCACCCGCACGGAACGGACCTTCGACGGTGTCGGCGGAGTGCGCATCGTCTACGACGTGTGGTCGCCGGATGTCGCACCGCGCGCGGTAGTGGTCCTGGCCCACGGATTCGGCGAACACGCCCGCCGCTACGACCACGTCACGACGCGGTTGGGGGAGGCCGGGCTGGTCACCTACGCCCTGGACCATCGCGGCCACGGCCGTTCCGGCGGCAAACGGGTGCAGGTGAAGAACATCGCGGAGTACACCGCCGACCTGGACACCCTCGTCGGCATCGCCACCCGGGAATACCCGGGTCTCAAGCGCATCGTGCTGGGACACAGCATGGGCGGCGCGATCGTGTTCGCCTACGGCGTGGAACGTCCCGACAACTACGACCTGATGGTGCTCTCGGCCCCGGCGATAGCCGCGCAGGAGATGGTGCCCGCGGTGGTCGCGCTGGCCGCCAAGGTGCTGGGCGCGCTGGCCCCCGGCTTGCCGGTGCAGCCGCTGGACACCGACGCGATCTCGCGGGACCCCGAGGTGGTCAAGGCCTACTACGACGATCCCCTGGTGTACCACGGCAAGGTCTCGGCCGGGATCGGCCGCGCGTTGCTGGCGGTCGGCGAGACGATGTCCCAGCGGGCGCCGGCGGTGACGGCTCCGCTGCTGGTGCTGCATGGCACCGAGGACCGGCTGACCCCGATCCAGGGCAGCCGACAGGTCATCAGATGCGTGGGTTCCGGCGATGTCCAGCTCAAGGAGTACCCGGGGCTGTACCACGAGGTCTTCAACGAGCCCGAGCGGGATCAGGTGCTGGGCGACGTGGTGTCGTGGATCAACCTGCGGCTGTGAAGCGTGTCGGACCGCCGGATTAGTTTGGCCCCATGACCGACGATAAGATGCTGTCCCGTATCGCGGCACTGCTACGCCAGGCGGAGGGTACCGACAACACCCACGAAGCCGACGCGTTTCTGAGTGCCGCACAGCGGTTGGCGACGGCCGCGTCCATCGACCTGGCGGTGGCGCGTTCGCATTCCTCCAACCGATCCGCCGCGCAGATCCCCACCCAGCGCACCATTACCATCGGCAACGCGGGCACGCGCGGGTTGCGCACGTACGCACAGCTTTTCGTGCTGATCGCCGCGGCGAACGACGTGCGCTGCGACATCGCGTCCAACTCCACGTTCATCTACGCCTACGGATTCGCCGAGGACATCGACGCCACCCACGCGTTGTACGCCAGCCTGGTGGTGCAGATGGTGCGCGCCTCGGATGCCTACCTGGCGTCCGGCGCGCACCGTCCCACGCCGACCATCACCGCCCGGCTCAACTTCCAGCTCGCGTTCGGGGCGCGGGTCGGTCAGCGGCTGGCCGAAGCGCGCGAGCAGGCCCGTCAGGAAGTGACCAGGGATCGCAGTCGCGCGCCGGGGACGGCGATCGCGTTGCGGGACAAAGAAGTCGAGCTGCGTGATCACTACCGGAGCGCATCGAGGGCGCGGGGCACCTGGCAGGCCAGCCGGGCCACGGCCGGGTACTCGTCGGCTGCCCGACGCGCGGGTGACCGGGCCGGTCGACGGGCCCGGCTGGGCAACAGTCCCGAGTTGCCGGGCGCCCGGACCGCGCTGGGCCGGTGACGCGAGATACCCAGCGCGCCAAGGTCTATGGGGCCGAAGTCTTCGTCCGGGCGATGTTCGACCGCGCCCGGGAGCACGGGTTGCCGAGCGTGCAGTTCTTCGGTACGCAGCTGACGCTGCCGCCCGAGGCCCGGTTCGCGTCCGTCGAGTCGGTGCAGCGCTACGTCGACGACGTGTTGGCGCTGCCCGCGGTGCGGTTGCAGTGGCCGACGGTGTCACCGCTGCGGGTCCGGGCGCGACGCGCGGCCAGCGCCGCGCACTACGAAAACCGCGGCGGCGCCGGCACTATCGCTGTTCCGGACCGGGTCAGCGCCGACTGGGCGATGCGTGAATTGGTGGTGCTGCACGAGGTGGCGCACCATCTGAGCCAGGTCGCCCCGGCACACGGGCCGGAGTTCGTAGCGACGATGTGCACGTTGACGGAGTTGGTGATGGGTCCCGAAGTAGGGCATGTGCTGCGGGTGGTGTACGCCAAAGAGGGAGTGCGATGAAGGACCACGAAGCCGATGCGCGCGCACACGAAGTCGAAGCGCAGCTGACCGACGACGAGCGGTTCGCCCTGTTGGTGGGCGTCATGGGTGCCGGGGACATGTGGCCGCTGCGCGACGAGCGCATCCCGCCGGAGGTACCGATGAGCGCCGGATATGTGCCGGGCATCGCCCGCCTCGGCGTGCCGGCACTGCGGATGAGCGACGCCGGACTCGGGGTGACCAATCCCGGTTTCCGCCCGGGTGACACCGCCACCGCCCTGCCCGCCGGGCTGGCGCTGGCGGCCAGTTTCAACCCGGAGCTGGCCCGCGCCGCGGGATCGGTGATCGGCGCGGAGGCACGCAGCCGCGGACTGAACGTACAACTGGCCGGTGCGATGAACCTGGCCCGCGACCCGCGCAACGGCCGCAACTTCGAATACTTCTCCGAAGATCCGCTGCTGAGTGGGGTGCTGGCCGCCGAACAGATCCTCGGCATCCAGCAGCACGGTGTCATCAGCACGGCGAAGCATTTCGCGCTGAACTGCAACGAGACCAATCGGCACTGGCTCGACGCGGTCATCGACCCCGACGCACACCGCGAATCCGACCTGCTGGCTTTCCAGATTGCGATCGAGCGGGGCCGCCCCGGGGCGGTGATGGCTGCCTACAACAAGGTCAACGGCGCCTACTGCGCGGCCAACGCAGTCCTGCTCACCGAGATACTCAAAGGCGGGTGGGGATACCGCGGCTGGGTCATGTCGGACTGGGGCGGCACACCGGGTTGGGAGTGTGCGCTGGCCGGGCTCGACCAGGAATGCGGCGCGCAGATCGATGCGTTGCTCTGGCAGGCAGAGACCTTCGGCGAGCCGCTGCGCGCGGCGTACGCCGATGGACGGTTGCCCGCCGAGCGGCTGTCCGACATGGTGCGCCGCATCCTGCGGTCCATCTTCGCCGTCGGGGCGGACCGATGGGGGCCGGTGCCGGAGCCGGATATGCACGCGCACAACGCTATTGCGACCGAAGTCGCGCGTCAGGGCATCGTGCTGCTGCAGAACCGGGGAGTCCTTCCGGTGACGTCCGCAGCCCGGATCGCGGTGATCGGCGGCCACGCTCAGCTCGGTGTGCCGGCCGGATACGGCTCCAGCACCGTGCTGCCGCCCGGCGGCTATGCGGGTGTGGTCCCGATCGGGGGCGCCGGGCTGGAAGCCGGGATGCGCAATCTGTATCTACTGCCGTCGAGCCCGCTCGAGGAACTCAGAAAGCAATTCCCGCACGCCGAAGTCGAATTCGACCCCGGCATCAACCCCGCCGAGGCGGTCCCGGTGGCCCGCCGCGCCGACATCGCGATCGTGTTCGCAACCCGAGCCGAAGGGGAGGGATTCGACGGCGCGGACCTGTCGCTGCCGTGGGGCCAGGATGCGCTGATCGCCGCAGTCGCGGCGGTCAACCCGAACACGGTGGTGGTGCTCGAGACCGGCAACCCGGTGGTGATGCCGTGGCGCGCTGCGGTGAACGCAATCCTGCAGGCCTGGTATCCCGGGCAGCGGGGTGGTCAGGCCATCGCCGAAGTCATTGCCGGACAGGTCAATCCGTCGGGACGGCTGCCGGTCACCTTTCCGGCGGATCTCGGCCAGACACCGCGACCGCAACTGCCCGAGGTCGCCGGGCTGGGGACGCCGAGCACGATCCACTACACCGAGGGCGCCGAGGTCGGTTACCGGTGGTTCGCGTCCACCGGGCAGGAACCGTTGTTCGCGTTCGGCCACGGGTTGTCCTACACCAGCTTCGAGTACCGCGAGCTCGAGATTGTCGGCGGCGATACGGTGGCCGTCACCTGCACCGTGGTCAACACCGGCGAGCGGACCGGCACCGAGGTGCCGCAGCTGTATCTGACCGCAGCGCCCGACGGAAAGCGGTTGCGGCTGTTGGGTTTCGACAGGGTGGAACTGCTGCCCGGGGAGTCCCGCCGGGTACACATCCACGCCGAGCCGCGGCTGCTGGCCCGCTTCGAGGCGGGGAGCTGGCGGATCGCGGCGGGCCGGCACGCGGTGGCTGTCGGCGCGTCGGCGGTGGACCTGAGGTTGACCGGCGAGGTCGAGTTAACCGGCCGCACGTTCGGGTGCTGAGGGACACCCCGAACGTACGACCCGCGGGCACCGGGGTGACTCAGCCGGTTCCGCCGTCCAATCCATCCAGTCCGGGGTCGCCGGCGGAGCCGTCGACACCACCAGGCGGGGTGCCGTGGCCGCCGGTGCCGCCGGTGCCGCCGGTTCCGCCGCTGCCACCCGGTGCGGCATCGCCGTCGCCACCGGCGCCGCCCGAACCACCGTCGCCGCCGTCGCCGCCGTCGGCACCTTTACCGCCGCCGGTGGGGACCCCGCCGCCTCCGCCGCCGCCGCCGTTGCCGCCGTGCCCGCCGTGTGCGCCGGCCTGGCCGGAAGTCGTTGCGTCGCCGCCCTTTCCGCCCGTGCCGCCGATGCCACCGATACCGCCCGCACCCGCGTCACCGCCACCGGCTGCCGGCCCGCCGCCACCACCGATACCGCCGACACCGCCGGTTCCACCGGCCTGGCCCGGTAGGCCGGGTGCTCCGGAACCGCCCTGACCGCCGTCGCCGCCCACGCCACCGACCGCACCGTCATAACCGCCGCCGCCCACGCCACCGGTACCGCCGACGCCGCCGGTACCTGCTCCGCCGACCCCACCGGAATTACCGGTTCCCGACCCGGGTTGTCCGCCACCGCCGCCGTTGCCGCCGAGTCCGCCCGTACCGCCGCCGCCCGCCGGCAACGGCGAGGTGTTGTCCCCGTTGCCGCCGAGGCCGCCGTCGCCACCCTGGCCACCCGTGCCGCCGAGGCCGCCGTTGCCGTTGGTGCCACCCAGGCCGGCCGAGCCGCCGAGGCCGCCCTGTCCGCCCTGTCCGCCGATTCCGCCTTGGTATCCCTGCTGGTTGGGTCCGCCGACGGCGCCCTCGCCACCCTGGCCGCCCAATCCGCCCTCGCCACCGTTGCCGGCGGTGCCACCGGGGCCGGGAAGCCCGCCGGTGCCGCCCATGCCGCCGTTGCCACCGGCATAGCCCGGTTGTCCGACACCTCCGTCGCCGTCACCGCCCCAGCCGCCTTGTCCGCCGTTGCCACCATTGCCGGCGGTGCTGCCGGTACCCGGGTTGCCGCCGTTGCCGCCGGTACCCCCGGTGGCACCGGGTAGGCCTGCCGCGTTGCTACCGGCGCCGCCCCAGCCGCCCTCGCCACCGGCGCCCCCGTTGCCGCCTCTGCCGCCGGTCGCGGCGGCTCCACCTGTGCCCGGATCGCCGCCGTCGCCGCCATTGCCACCGGTGCCGCCGATCAGGCCGGGCTGGCCGGTGGTGCCGTCCCCGCCGCCGTCGCCGCCTTCCCCGCCCTGTCCACCGTCGCCGCCGGTGCCCGCGGTCCCGCCGGTGCCGCTGTTACCGCCGAGTCCGCCGTGACCGCCGTGTCCGCCCTCTGGTCCGGCCTGCCCGAGTGCGGCGTTGCCGCCGTTGCCGCCGTTGCCGCCGTCGCCGCCGGTGCCGGCGGCACCCCAGCTGTTGCGCGTTCCGTCCCCGTTGAGTCCGCCGGCGGCCGAGTCGCCGCCCTTGCCGCCGTTGCCACCGTCGCCGCCGGCACCGATTTCACCGCCGCCGCCGGATCCGCCGTTTCCGCCGAAACCGCCATAGCCGCCATAGCCGCCGTAACGCTGGGAACCTGCCGTCGCGTCGCCACCGACAGCGCCTCCCCCTCCGGTGCCGCCGTCGCCACCGGCGGCGGCCTTGCCGACGGCGCCGTCACCGTGGCCGTCGGCACCGCCGACGCCGCCGTGACCGCCATTGCCGCCGTTGCCGCCGTTCTGGCTGCCGCTGCCGCTGTCGGCGGCACCACTGCCACCGACACCGCCGTTGCCCCCGCGGCCGCCCACGCCGCCGTCGCCGTTGGTACCGCCGGCCGGACTGTTTCCGCCGTCGCCGCCGTCGCCGGCGTGGCCGCCGTGGCCGCCCAGGTGCCCGGATCCCGCCAGGCCGGCCGCCCCTTGGCCACCGTTGCCCCCGGTACCGCCTCTACCGGCGGTACCACCAGTTCCGCCGCTGCCGCCGGTACCGGCGATGCCGCTGGTTCCGCCGGTGCCGCCGTCGCCGCCGCTGCCACCGTCGCCAGCGCCGCTGCCGGTGTCGGCGGCGCCGTCCGCACCGTCGGCACCGACGCCTCCAACGCCGCCGTCACCGCCATCTCCGTTGCGACCACCGGCGCCGCTGTCGCCGCCTGATCCGCCCTGCCCACCTGGACCGCCCTTGCCGCCGTTGGGACTGCCGGTCGTTGTCGCGTGCGTGCCGGCTCCGCCTTCGCCACCGGTGCCACCCTTACCGCCGTCGCCGTAAGCGCCCGAGGATCCGCCGCTGCCGCCGGTCCCGGCGGCACCGCCGGCGCCGGCATTCCCGCCATCGCCGCCGACACCTCCGGCACTGCCGCCGAAGGCATCTGAGGAGTCAGGAGCCCCGAGACCGCCGATTCCACCAGTCCCGCCGTGGCCGCCGCGCCCGCCGCTGCCATTGGTGCCGAACGGGCCCGCATTGCCACCGGCTCCGGCATCGCCGCCGGTACCGGCTTGGCCGCCGTTGCCGCCGTCGGAATAGTTCGCGCTGCCGGTCACTCCCTTGCCGCCGGTGCCACCGTCGCCGCCCCGACCACCGTCGCCGCCGGTACCACCGGCGCCGAACAGGCCGGCGGTGCCACCGACTCCGCCGCGGCCGCCACTCCCACCGTCGCCGCCCTGCTGGCCACCCGGGCCGGTGGTCCCGGCCAGTCCGGCCCCACCTGTGCCCCCTGCGCCACCGTTGCCGAGCAGCCATCCGCCGCTGCCGCCCGCGCCGCCGGTCCCGCCCGCGCCACCCAGACCGCCGGCACCGCCGTTGCCGATGAGTCCGGCGGCCCCGCCGGCTCCACCGGTCGCCCCGGCTTTGGTGCTGGTGCCGCCCCTGCCGCCGTTGCCGTACAGGATCCCGCCTGCACCGCCGGCGGTGCCGACGCCGTCGACGGTGGCACCGTTGGCGCCGTTGCCGATCAGCGGCCGGCCGAGCAGAACGTTGCTGGGACCGTTCAGCAGCCCGAGCAGGCCGGTGTTCGCCGCCTCATTCGACAGGTAGCTGTCCGCGCCGGACAGCAGGTTGCCGACGAACTGGCTGTGGAACGCCGAGGCATCGGCGGCCAGCCTCTGGTAGTTGGCGGCGTGCTGGGAGAAAAGCTCAGCGACGGCGAGGGATATCTCGTCGGCGGCCGCGCTGCCCACCTGGGTCGTGACGGTGGCCGCAGCGGCGTTGCCAGCCGCGACACCGGTGCCGATTCGGCGTAGGTCGGCAGCCGCGGAGGCCACCACATCGGGCGATAAACGCAGAAACGACACGGCGATACCTCAGTGGTGTGTGGGCAAGCGGGAAGGTTGATCCGGCACGACGCCGGACACCGCGGGCGACATTAGTTGAAGTTTCTGATCGCCGACGGGTAATGAAGTTTATTTGAAAAACATAGGTGTACAACAACGCTGAGCGCAGCAACCAGAATGCACTTGTGAATGGGAATGCATCTGTGTATGCGATATCCGGAAAGCGGTACCGGCGTGCTGATCAGCATAAATCTACGTAAAAACCAGTTCATACCGAACTGTTCCGGACTACGCTCCCGAGGCGAAAATTCAATCGGTCTCAGGAAAGGCACACCGGCCCGATGACGCACGTAATTGCGGTACCAGAAACAATGATTTCCGCTTCGCAGCAACTCGCTGGAATCCAGTCATCGGTGACGCAAGCCAGTTCAGCGGCCGCACGTTCCACTACAGCTGTCCTCAGCGCCGCCAGCGATGAAGTATCCCTGGCTATTGCCGAACTTTTCGGCAATTACGCCCGTGAGTATCAGGCGCTGAGTGGCCGAGCGGCGCAGTTCCATGCACAGTTCGTCCAGGCCACGGCCACCGCAGCCGGCGCCTATGTCGCCGCCGATGCCGCCAGTGCCTCCCCCTTGGTGCTTCTCGAGCACCTCGTTCTGGATGTCATCAACGCGCCGACCAATCTGCTGCTGGGGCGCCCGTTGATCGGCAACGGTGTCAACGGTGCCCCGGGAACCGGACAAGCGGGCGGAGCTGGCGGTCTGCTGTGGGGTAACGGTGGTGACGGCGGGTCCGGGGCACCCGGACAGACCGGCGGCCGGGGTGGCGACGCCGGCCTCATCGGACACGGGGGCGCCGGCGGTACCGGCGGAACCGGTGTCACCGGATCGATCGGCGCCCAGGGCGCAGTCGGCGGTAGCGGCGGTGCCGGCGGTACGGGCGGCGCCGGCGGCACCGGAGGTCTGCTCTGGGGCAATGGCGGCCCGGGCGGAGCCGGTGGCGTCGGCGGAACAGGCGGTACCGGAGGCACCGGCATCAATGGCATTGCTGGCGGCGGCCCGGGCGGCATCGGCGAGCAGGGCGGTCAGGGCGGTCAAGGTGGCATCGGTGGTAATGGCGCTGGGGGCGGCGCTGGCGGGCGAGCCCCGGGTCTGTTCGGTGGAACGCAGGGCGCCCATGGCGGGGGCGGTGCCGGCGGAGTTGGTGGCACTGGCGGAATGGGCGGCCAGGGCGGCGAAGGACTTGCCGACACCGGTTCCGGGGCCACCAACGGCGGTCAGGGTGGCACCGGCGGAACTGCCGGCATCGGCGGAGCCGGCGCTGACGGCGCAGCACCCGGTGCTATCGGCACCGGGGGCAAAGGCGGCACCGGTGGCACCGGGGGTGCGGGCATGCAAGGGATCGCGGGCGTCGGCCTCCTCGGTGAAGGCGGCAATGGCACGTCCGGCGCCCAGGGCGGCACCGGAGGTACCGGCGGCGCGGGCAACGGTGGCATCAACGGCAACGGCGGGACCGGCGGTACCGGCGGTGAAGGCGGCCAGGGTGGCAACGGGTCCGCAAAGGACGGCGACGGTGGCAACGGCGGCACCGGAGGTGCCGGAGGCACGCCGGGCACCGGCGGTACCGGTGGCAGCACGGGCGCCGGCGGCACCGGAGGAAGAGGCGGCGACGGCAGCGACGGCGGTGACGGGGGAGCCGGAGGTACCGCCACCACCGCGGGCGACGACGACGTGTTCGGTGGGAAGGGCGGCACCGGCGGCACCGGAACTGCCGACGACACCGGTGTCGGCGGACGCGGCGGTGACGGTGGCGTTGCGACAAGCACCGGCAACGGAACCGCCCACGGAGGCGCCGGTGGTTCCGGCGGCGAGGGACCGTGGGGCGGCACCGGTGGGAACGGCGGTGCGGCGGTGAGCGGCGGCACGGCGAACGCGATCTCCGGGAACGGCGGCACAGGCGGTACCGGGACCACTCATCTCGGCGGCACCGGCGGTGGCGGTGGCTTCGCGACGCTGAACAATGGTCCGGGAAACGTCACCGGTGGTCAGGGTGGTGACGGCGGTGCCGGCGCGGCCGGCGGCGGCGACGGAGGAGGCGGGGGCACGGCCATCGCCGGCGGCACCGGGAATGCCACCGGGGGCGCCGGCGGGGCCGGTGCCGACGGTGGGACCGCGGTGGCCGGTGGCAACGGCGGCCGCGGCGGGAACGCCTACTCCGTCGGCGGGCAAGCTTCGGTCGCCGGCGCCGGCGGGCAGGGCGGCACCGGCACCACCGGCGGAAAGGGCGGTGATGGTGGAATTGCGCGTGGCAACGTCACCGACATACTGACCGCCGGCACCGGAGGTGCGGGCGGCAATGGCACCGCCGGCGCGGGTGGCGCGGGCGGGAAAGGCGGTGCGGCGGTGAACTCCGGCACCTCGTTGACGGACGCGGTCGGCGGCGCCGGCGGGGCCGGCGGCGCAGCGACCGGTGGTCACGCCGGAATCGGGGGACGCGGTGGTGACGCGAGTGTCACTGAGCCGGGTTCCGCAGCAGATGCTGTTGGGGGGCGCGGCGGGGCGGGCGGCGCAGGCATCGCCGGCGACGGCGGAAACGGCGGTCGGGGCGGCGACGGAACCAACGCGGGAACCGGCAATAGTCTGGGCGGTCGCGGCGGGGACGGCGGCAACGCAGCCAGCCCACTCACCGACGGGGGCGACGGCGGAGACGGCGGAAACGCGGTGGGTGGTGCAAATGCGCAAGGAGGTCTCGGCGGAGCCGCCGGAGCCGGCGGTCCCGGCGGTCAGCCCGGTGCCCCCGGCACCAATGGCTCTCCGTAACGGGCCGGTCGGCTACTACGGGTCGCTGTCGTCCGGCTGGTCCGGCCGCGCCGACACGATCGCGCCCGTCTCGCCTTCGGCCTGTTCCTCGGCCTCCACCTCGGGATCCTTGGCCAGCAACACCTGCATGGCGTTGTTCAGGAACGCCACCGTCGGCACCGCCAGCAACGCGCCGACGATCCCGGCCAATACCCCACCGGTGGAGATGGCCAGCACCACCGCCAACGGATGGATCGAGACCGCGCGTCCCATCACCACGGGCTGCAGCACGTGCGCTTCGAGCTGGTTCACCACGATCAGCAGGCCGAGGGTGAGCAGCGCGTAGACCATGCCCTTGGCCAGCAGCGCCACCACCACCGCCAGCAGGCCTGAGACCAGTGCACCGATCAGCGGTATGAAGGCGCCCAGAAACACGATGGAGGCCAGCGGCAACGCCAGCGGTACGCCCATGATCGCCAGACCGGCGCCCACCCCGGCCGCATCGGTCAGCGCGACCAGGAACGTGGCGCGGATGTAGCCGGTCAGGGCGCCGTATCCGGCCTTGCCGGCCTCGTGGACGCGGTCGCGGACATGGGCCGGGAAGATCTGCTGAACGTACTGCCAGATGTTGCGGCCGCCGTAGAGAAAGAAGATCAGGGTGAACAGCACCAACACCGCGGCGGTAGCCAGCTCGGTGATGGTGGCCGCGGTAGACAGCGCTCCGCTGGTCAGCTTCGCCTGGTTGTTCCGCAGCGCTTCGATCGCGGAGTTGCCGGCGTTGTCGATCTGTTCGCGGCGCACGTGCGCCGGCCCCTCGATGAGCCAGCGGCGCAGGGAATCGATGCTGTGCTCGACCTGGGTGACGAGGTCCGGGACGCCGACGATGAACTGGGTGACCACGAACGTCAGAATGCCGCCGAGGATCGCGAATCCGGCCAGCAGCACCAGCGCCACCGCGAAGCCGCGCGGCAGACCCCGCATGTCCAGCCAGTCCACCAACGGCATCAGCAGCGCGCTGAACATCAGGGCCAGCAGCACCGGCACCACGATGACTTCGAGTTTCTCGACCACCCACAGCAGCGCCACCGCGGCCACCACGATGACCACCAGCCGCCACGACCATGCGGCGGTCTTGCGGACCAGCGGGCTTACCGCATCGTCATCGTTAGTTGCTGACATCGGATCAGCGTAGCTGGACGCCGGTGCGGTGGGTCGCACGCGCTTCCTCACGACACGTCGGTGGTCGTGGAATCGGCATCGTCGAACCGGACACTGACCCGCTGAAAGCGTTTGACGCGTTCGGCTTTCGCCCGCCTGGTGTAGGTCTTGCGGTCAGCGGGGGTCAGGTCCACGTCGTCAGTGAACGGCGTCAGCAGGGCACGCGGGTGGAGTTGCTCCACCAGCACCACGTTGATCTCGGCGCACAACACCAACGTCGACGACACCAGGAACAGGAACGCGAGCATGCCCAGCACCAGCGCGAACACGCTGTTGGTCGCGCTGGCCGATTTCACGACGTGGCCGACGTAACCGGCGCCGAACCACTGCAGGATCTGCCAGATGAACGCCGCGGCCAGGGCCCCCGGCAGCACCTGGCGATAGCTGAGGTCGCGCGCGGTGGTGAGGCGGAAGGCCACCAGGCAGATCGACGCATTGATGCCGATGGCGACCAGCGTGATGCCGATTTTCCCGAACACGCCGAGCGATCCCGTCGCGTGCCCGACGCCGGACAGCAGGGTCGACGCGATGGCCGCCGAACCCAGCACGAACAGCAGCAGCAGGCTGAATGCCCGGGAACGGAACGGGTCGCGGCGCTGGTCCCGCGGCACCGCCCACACCGAATCCATCGCGTTCTGCACCGCCTGGCCCACACCCAGGCCCCCGTAGAGCGCGCCCAGTATGCCGACCACCACAGCGACCGTCCCGCCGCTGAGTCCCTCCGGCTGCTGCAGCTGGCTACCGATCACCGGGAACTGACTCAGGGTGCTCTGCAGCACCTTCGCCTTGAGATCCGGCCGGTCGGCGAGCAACACTCCCAGGCCGGTGGTCAACAGCAACAGCATGGGAAACAGCGACACGAACGCGTAGTAGGTGATCAGGGCGGCCAGGTAACTGCCCTGGTCGTCGAGGTACTTGTAGATGACGGCGACGGCCACCCCGACGCCGCGGTTACGCCGTTGCAGCCTGTCCAACCAGCCGACCATCGCCGATCACTTCATTCCCACGCCGAGATATCACGCCGACCCGACCCCCTGCCCGCAGGGTTGCGCCCGGTCATACCCCGATTTGCCGGTGGTCAATCGCGCCGGTCATCGGTGTCATTCCCCCAAAACCGCCGACGCGGGCCGCCACGGTTCGGTTACGACCCTGGAACGACCCCGACACGCTCGGCGACGTGCAGGTATGGTGTCGCCACCTGCGCGGTTACCCTAGTCCGATGTCACCGGACGCCGCTGCCCGCAAACCGGTGGGCGGGTGGTTGGAGACGCTCTCCCGCCCAGCAGACGCGCCCCCGCGCGGCAAGTACTGGTGGCTGCGGTGGGTGGGACTGTCCCTCGTGGTGCTCGTGCTCGGCGTCGAGATCGTGTTGGTGCGCGATCAACTGGCCAAGGCCTGGATGAGCTTGTTCGACGCCAAGTGGTGGTGGTTGGTCGCGGCGATGATCGCCGCGGCGGCGTCGATGCACAGTTTCGCTCAGATCCAGCGCACCCTGCTGGCGTCGGCCGGCGTACAGGTGAAGCAACTGCGTTCGGAAGCAGCGTTCTACGCCGCGAACTCGTTGAGTACCACGCTGCCCGGCGGGCCGGTGATCTCGGCGACGTTCCTGCTGCGCCAGCAGCGCCTGTGGGGCGCATCCACGGTGGTGGCGTCGTGGCAGCTGGTCATGTCGGGCGCGCTGCAGGCGGTCGGGCTGGCGGTGCTGGGTTTGGGTGGGGCGTTTCTGCTGGGCGCGAAGAACAACCCCTTTTCGCTGCTGTTCACGCTGGGCGGGTTCGTCGCGTTGTTGTTGCTGGCGCAGGCGGTGGCGTCGCGGCCGGAGTTGATCGAAGGCATCGGCATCAAGGTGCTGTCCTGGGTGAACTCCATTCGCGGCAAACCCGCCGAGACCGGTGTGGAGAAGTGGCGCGAGATCTTGATGCAGCTCGAGTCGGTGAGCCTGAGCCGACGCGACCTGGGGGCGGCGTTCAGCTGGTCACTGTTCAACTGGGTCGCCGACGTCGCGTGCCTGGCCTTTGCGGCCTACGCCGCGGGAGATCATGCCTCACTGGCAGGGTTGACGGTCGCCTACGCCGCGGCGCGCGCGGTGGGGACGATCCCGCTGATGCCGGGTGGTCTGCTGGTGGTGGAGGCAGTGCTGGTCCCCGGTCTGGTGTCCAGCGGAATGTCGTTGCCCAACGCCATCTCGGCGATGCTGATCTACCGGCTGATCAGCTGGCTGTTCATCGCCGCGGTCGGCTGGGTGGTGTTCTTCTTCATGTTCCGCCGGGTCACCGACAGCGACTCCGACGACCCGCCCACCGATCCAGGTGTCCGCGGCCGCGGGCTGAACGCTGTTGTCGATCCGTCCGACAGCGCGCTGCAGGGTCCGTTGCCGCCGCCGGAGCATGTGCCGGCGGCCGACGCCAACCAGCGAGGCTGATCAGCCGGCGGCGCGTGCCGGACCGGGACGGGGACCGGGCCCGGGGCCCGCGAGCGGGGCCGGCTGGCCGCCCACCGCGGCGGCGCCCGGCAGGCCCGGCAGCGCGCCGCCCGCGCCTTGGGCCGCCTGGAACAGGCTCAGTGCCTGTGGCAACGTGATCGGCAGTCTGCACTGGGTGCCCAGCTTGTTCAGCGGGTTGGCGAGGCCTTGCAGATCCAGCGCGACCTTCGGGTGGGTCTCGAAGTAGCTCTTGAGCGTGGTGGCCGACTGCGGGCCCGCGGGTTCCTGCAAGGCCGACGTCAGGGCCTGGTTGGTGTCCGGATGCGAATCCAGGTAATCACCGGTCTGCTTTGCGACGGTGCCCACGGTGCGGGCCACTTCGCTGGCCGCGCACGGGTCCGTCGAACCTGTTGCTGCGGGTGCCGCGACGAATGCGCTGCCGGCGCCGGCCAGACCGGCTGCGATCACTACTGCGAAAAGCCCGCGACGCGTGCTTGCTTGCATGGGTAACTCCTCGGTGGTTCGCCTCGCGATGTCTGCCGACCCGCGGGCCTCGACCATCCTGCCATCGGCGGCCGATACGTCGCCAACGCAACCTGATCGATTGCGCGGTGGCTGCGACGGCGCTGCGACTCAGCGTCCCGGTAACCCGCTGCGATCGCGGCTGCGAGGGGATCCGCAAGCATTGCGGATCACAGACCGAACCGTTGTTCTGACGCTGTGGTCGGCAGATGACCGTCACGACTTAACAACGATCCCGGGGAACTGCTGTCACCGCAGCTCAGGAACCGATAAGCAAACTTCGGGCACAACGTCCTCCGGTAGGCTCGCGGGCGCGCTGCGTACGAAATCACGGAATACGGGGAGTGGGAAATCCAGCAGTTCATGATGCGGCTGAGCCGCAACCTGCGCCGATTTCGCTGGCTCGTCTTCGCCGGCTGGTTACTTGCGCTGGTTCCGGCGGTGTATCTGGCGATGTCGCAGTCGGGGAATCTGACCGGCGGCGGATTCGAGGTCGCCGGCTCCCAGTCGCTCAACGTGCACGACCAACTCGTCGCGCAGTACCCCGAACTCGGCGCCTCCCCGCTGGCGCTGGTGGCCGCCCCCCGCGCCGACGCCACCTACCAGGACATCAACGATGCCGTCGCGCAACTGAAGAAGATCGCCGCCGACCTGCCCGGCGTCACCGTCGCGCCCAATCCCACCCAACATCCACCGCAACCCGACCGGCCCTACGTCGTGACGCTGCGCCTGGACGCCCGCAATCCGGGCACCAGCGACGTCGCCAAGAAACTGCGCCAACGGATCGGCGTGGAAGACGACCGGTCCGGGGAGACCGCCAACGGTCACGTGCGCCTCTACGTCATCGGTCAGGGCGCCCTGTCCGCCGCCGCGGCGGCCAACACCAAGCACGACATCGCCAAGGCCGAGGAATGGAACCTGCCGATCATCCTGATCGTGCTGCTGGCGGTCTTCGGTTCGCTGGCGGCCGCGGCGATCCCGCTGGCACTGGGCGTGTGCACCGTCGTGGTCACCATGGGACTGGTCTATCTGCTGTCCATGCACACCACCATGTCGGTATTCGTGACGTCGACGGTGTCGATGTTCGGCATTGCGCTGGCCGTGGACTATTCGCTGTTCATCCTGATGCGCTTCCGCGAGGAACTGCGCACCGGACGGCAGCCGCAGGAGGCGGTGGACGCCGCCATGGCCACGTCCGGGCTCGCGGTGGTGCTGTCCGGCATGACGGTCATCGCCTCGCTCACCGGTATCTACCTGATCAACACCCCGGCGTTGCAGTCGATGGCCACCGGCGCGATCCTGGCGGTCGCGGTCGCGATGCTCACCTCCGCCACACTGACGCCGGCGCTGCTGGCCACCTTCTCCCGCGCGGCGGCGAAACGGTCGGTGCTGCTGCACTGGTCCAGGCGACCGGAGAGCACCGTCTCGCGGTTCTGGACGCGCTGGGTCGGCTGGGTGATGCGCCGGCCCTGGATTTCGGCGCTGGCGGCGTCGGCGGTGCTGCTGCTGATGGCGGCACCGGCGACGGCGATGGTGCTGGGCAACAGCCTGCTGCGGCAGTTCGACTCGTCGCACGAGATCCGCGCCGGGGTGGCCGCGGCATCGCAGGCCCTCGGCCCGGGCTCGATGGGTCCGGTCCAGGTGCTGGTCACCTTCCCCGACTGGCCGGAGGGACCGGACGCCCCGCCCGCGCACGCCCAGATCATGGCGGCGCTGCGCGAGCAGATGGCCAAGGCGCCCGACGTCGCGTCGGTGCCACCCCCGGTCTACAGCGAAGACAAGAAGAGTGCCCTGCTCAGCGCGGTGTTGTCGGTCGACCCCGAAGACATGCGGGCCCGGCACACGGTGGACTGGATGCGCAGCCAGCTGCCGCGAACCGCCGGGGACGCGAAGGTGGCGGTCGGCGGGTCGACGGCGCTGATCAAGGACTTCGACGACCGGGTCGCCGAAACCCAGCCGCTGGTGCTGGGCTTCGTGGCGCTGATCGCCTTCCTGATGCTGCTGCTCTCGGTCCACTCGGTGCTGCTGGCGCTCAAGGGCGTGCTGATGACGTTGCTGTCGGTGGCGGCCGCCTACGGATCGCTGGTGATGGTCTTCCAGTGGGGGTGGGCCGCACCGCTCGGCTTCCCGCACCTGACCTCGATCGACAGCACCGTGCCCCCGTTGGTCCTGGCGATGACGTTCGGGTTGTCCATGGACTACGAGATCTTCCTGCTTACCCGGATCCGGGAGCGTTTCCTGCAGACCGGGCACACCCGCGACGCCGTCGCCTACGGGGTGAGCACCAGCGCCCGCACCATCACCAGCGCCGCGCTGATCATGATCGCGGTGTTCTGCGGGTTCGCGTTTGCCGGTATGCCGCTGGTCGCCGAGATCGGGGTGGCATGTGCGGTCGCGATCGCCGTCGACGCCAGCATCGTCCGGCTGGTCCTGGTGCCCGCCTTGATGGCGGTGTTCGCCAAGTGGAACTGGTGGATACCGGGTTGGCTGGGCCGGGTCCTGCCGTCGGTGGACTTCGACCGTCCGCTGCCCGACGTCGACCTGGGCGGCGTCGTCGTGATCCCCGAGGACATCACCGCCGCGATCGCGCCCAGCGCCGATCTGCGCATGGTGATCAAGTCGGCCGCTAAGCTCAAAACCCTTGCCCCCGATGCCATTTGCGTGACCGACCCGCTGGCTTTCACCGGCTGCGGGCGCACCGAGCCGGACCGGGACCCGGCGACGGCCGAAGACACCGACTCGGTGACGCTGACGCTCGCCACCGGCCCGGTGGGGCAGGCCACCGCACGCAAAGTCGGGCTGTCCTACCGCTCCAGCATCGCCCGGGCCATGCCGTGGACCGGCCGGCCGGTGCACCCCGTCACCCTGTGGCGCGGACGGTTGGCCGTTGCCCTCGACGCCCTGCAGAGCCGGGAGCCCAGGTCGGCACGGCCCCGGTACCGGCGGCAGAGCCCGGTGGAGACCACGAATGTCCAGCTGCCCACCGGCGATCGCCTGCAGGTGCCCACCGGCGCCGAAACGCTGCGGCTCAAGGGCTACCTGATCATGAGCCGTAACAGCAGCCGCGATTATGCCGACTTTGCTGACATGGTGGAGGTGATGGAACCGGAGACCGCAGCGGTGGTGCTGTCCGGGATGGATAGGTATTACTGTTGTCAGCCTCCCGGCTCGTCTCCCCGGCGGTACTGGGTCGCCAGCCAGCTGGTCCGCCGGCTGGCCGATCCCGATCCGTGCGACCTCGACGACGTGTCGACAGATTCCGGTGTCAAGGCAAACTGGGAGGAGGTCCGGCAGCGCTGTCTGTCGGTGGCCGTCGCGATGTTGGAGGAGGCGAGGTGACGTTGGCAGCCGACCAGCGCAGACCGGCGCCTGCCCGCGGCGCCAGGTCCAGGCCCGAGGCGGCCGGGCACCCCGACCCGGATCAGCCGGTCGAATTCTGGTCCACCGCCGCTATCCGCTCGTCGTTGGAGGGTGGCGACATCGCCACCTGGAAGCGCATTGCCAGCGCGCTCAAACGGGACCCGTACGGCCGCACCGCCCGTCAGGTCGAGGAGATCCTCGGCGGTGCGCGCCCGGCCGGCATCGCCAAGGCGCTGTGGGAGGTGCTGGAGCGGGCTCGTGCGCACCTGGAGGCCAATGAGCGCGCCGAGGTCGCCCGCCACGTGAAGCTGCTGATGGACCGCTCCGGCCTGGTGCAGCAGGAGTTCGCCTCGCGTATCGGCGTCACCGCCGAAGACCTGGCCGACTACCTGGACGGCCGCGTCAGCCCGTCCGCTTCCCTGATGATCCGGATGCGCCGGTTGTCCGACCGGTTCGTGCGGGTCAAGAACGAACGCTCGCCGCACGCCAACTAGCGGGCGCTGATCGGCGCGATGTCCTGTACCAGCCAGTCGTTGCCGCGCTTGGTCAACGTCACCCGCACCGCCGGGGCCGCCTGACTGGTGGGCTGGCCGGGCGAGTTCTGCGTCACCCGCATGATCACCGCAACGCTGGCCGCCGACGGCCCGATGGCCTCGACCCCGGCCGCCAAGGTCGACGCCTGCGCCGTCACCTTGCGCTGCAACAGGTCCGCGCTGGTCCTGGTGTACTCCTCTTTGAACTTGCCGGCCTGCTCCGGCACCATCAGCGAGGCAGCACGGTCGATATTCACCCCCGGAGCCGTCGGCGAGAACGACGCCACCGCCTCGGCGGCGCCGGTGGCGACCTGCACCACCGTCACCGAGTCCCGCTTGAACTGGTCGTCGTTGGCGGTCCAATGCGTGTAGCCGGTCAGCACCGCCGCGCAGACGGCCGCCGTGGCCAGAAATGCCACCGCGAGCCGCAGCCGGGGCGCGTCGTCGTCGGTGCCGAGGGTGACCGCATCGCGGCGCATCAACCAGAAGTTGACGGCTACGCCCTCGACGATCAGCAGCACCAGCGCGGTGCCGACCGCCACCCACCACCGCGGCCAGGCCAGCACCACGCCGATCGCCGCCAGCGCGGCGATCGCCACCAGCGGCGCCAGGATGTCGAACGCTGCGAACCGCCAGGCGTTCCTCATTTGATCAGCTCCAGCTTGGAGATCATCAGCTTGCCGTCGATCTGCGAGACGTCCAACCGCAGGCTCCAGCGCACCACCTGCGGTTGTCCGCCGGACTTCTCGGCCACCGAAGCGGCCACCAGCATCACCGAGTCGGTTCGGGTGGCGAAGGCGGGCAGCTTGGTGGGTACCACCTGTCGCGGCGATCCGGGGACGGTATCGAGGTCGCGGTGCATGGTGTCGATGGCCACCGACTCCACCCGGCCGACGCTCTGTGCCTGTAGCTTCGCGGCCACCTGCCGGTAGCCCTGCATGGTGGCCTCGAAGTAGGTGTTGAGTTCGCCGACCGTCCCGTCGTGCAGCCGTTGCAGGCTGGCGTCGATGTTGCTGCTGTTCATGTTGATCAGCACGTTGGACCACTCGTAGGCCGTTTGCATGACCTTGGACAGGTAGATGCGCTCGCCGGAGTCGTCTTTGTGGTTGGTCCAGATGAGCACGCCGAGCACCACCGCCGCGACGCAGACCAGGCCCAGCACCGCCGACGCGATGCCGTAGGGGGAGAACACCCCGCTGCCGTACTCGGCGTCGTCGGCGTCTGCGGTCTCGCTGTCCGCCTCAGTTTTCTCCTGGTCAGGCATGGCCCGATCGTTGCACCCGAAACCAGATGGAAGGATGGCGGGGTGACAGTAGAGGCCATCCGCTCGGGTATCGATCTGAGCTACGTCGACCCAGCCGCCCGACCGCAGGACGACCTTTTCGGTCATGTGAACGGCCGCTGGCTGACCGAGTACGACATTCCCGCCGACCGCGCCACCGACGGCGCCTTCCGCACCCTGTTCGACCGCGCCGAGGAGCAGGTGCGCGACCTGATCGTGGAGGCGAGCCGCAGCCAGGCCGCGCACGGGACCGACGAGCAGCGCATCGGCGACCTCTACGCCAGCTTCCTCGACGAGGAGACCGTGCAGCGCCGGGGGCTGCAACCGTTGCACGACGAACTGCAGGTCATCGACAGCGCCGCCGATCGTGCTGCGCTGGCCGCAGCGGTCGGGGCCCTGCAGCGCACCGGGGTGGGCGGCGGTGTCGGGTTCTACGTGGACACCGACTCCAAGAACTCCACCCGCTACCTGGTGCACTTCAGCCAGTCCGGGATCGGCCTGCCCGACGAGTCCTACTACCGCGACGAGCAGCACGCCGCCGTGCTCGCGGCCTACCCGGGCCACATCGCGACGATGTTCGGGCTGGTCTTTGGCGGCCCCGCCGACGAGCACGCCGACACCGCGGCCCGCATCGTGGCGCTGGAGCGCAAACTCGCCGCCGCGCACTGGGATGTGGTCAAGCGCCGCGACGCCGACCTCACCTACAACCTGCGCAGTTTCGCCGACCTGCAGACCGAGGGCGGCGGCTTCGACTGGGCCGGATGGACGGCCGGGCTGGGCACCACGCCGGAACGTGTCGCGGAAGTCGTTGTCCGGCAACCGGATTACCTCACCACCTTCGCCGAGCTGTGGAGCAGTGCGGACTTCGAGGACTGGAAGAGCTGGGCGCGCTGGCGGTTGATTCGTGCCCGATCCCCGTGGCTGACCAGTGAATTGGTGGCCGCGGACTTCGATTTCTACGGCCGCCGGCTCACCGGCACCGAGCAGATCCGGGACCGCTGGAAGCGGGCGGTTTCGCTGGTGGAGACCCTGATGGGCGACGCCGTCGGGAAACTGTATGTGCAGCAACACTTTCCGCCGGGCGCCAAGGACCGCATCGACGCGCTGGTGGAAAATCTGCAGGAGGCCTACCGGATCAGCATCAGCGACCTGGACTGGATGACGCCGCAGACCCGCGAGCGTGCGCTGACCAAGCTGGCCAAGTTCACCGCCAAGGTCGGCTATCCGGTCAGCTGGCGGGATTACTCGGCGCTGGTGATCCGCCGCGACGACCTGTACGGCAACTACCAGCGCGGCTACGCCGTCAACCACGATCGGGAACTGGCCAAGCTGGGTGGCCCGGTGGACCGGGACGAATGGTTCATGACACCGCAGACCGTCAACGCCTACTACAACCCCGGGATGAACGAAATCGTCTTTCCCGCCGCCATTCTGCAGCCGCCGTTCTTCGACGCCGACGCCGACGACGCCGCCAACTACGGTGGCATCGGTGCGGTGATCGGCCACGAGATCGGGCACGGTTTCGACGACCAGGGCGCCAAGTACGACGGTGACGGCAACCTGGTGGACTGGTGGACCGACGACGACCGCACCGAGTTCGGCGCCCGCACCAAGGCCCTGATCGAGCAGTACGAGGCGTATGTCCCGCGCGACCTGGACGGTGGGCACCACGTCAACGGCGCATTCACCGTCGGCGAGAACATCGGCGACCTCGGCGGACTGTCGATCGCGCTGCTGGCGTATCAGTTGTCGCTGAACGGCCGGCCGGCGCCGGTGATCGACGGTCTCACCGGCGTGCAGCGCGTCTTCTTCGGCTGGGCTCAGGTGTGGCGCACCAAATCCCGTGCCGCCGAAGCGATCCGGCGCCTGGCGGTGGACCCGCACTCGCCGCCGGAGTTTCGCTGCAACGGTGTGATCCGCAACGTGGATGCGTTCTACGAGGCGTTCGACGTGTCCGAGGAGGACGAACTGTTCCTCGACCCGGGCAGCCGCGTCCGCATCTGGAACTAGGCGCACCCCCGGCTCGCACCAAACCATAAGGTGACTCACTAGTAACTTTTCAGTACCTTAAGTATGGTTTAACCTGAGTTGTCGTGGTCAACAGACACTGAAAACCACGACACGGGGGTACACGTGATCGAATCTCGGGACGACTTGACGTTCTACCTGGCGGCGGACCTCAAGGCCCAGGGGCTGGAACGCTGGCGGCTGCGGTACCGGCTGACGCAGCGCCCGACACATTTCCAGCGGCTGCTGCGCAAATCGGAATACTGGACCAACACCGCGCGCACGCCGGTAGGACGCCTCATCGCCGGTTATTTCCAGCTACGGACCAAGCTGCTCGGCGAGCGACTCGGCTTCGTCGTCTCGCGCAACGTCTTCGGCCCGGGGTTGTCGATCGCCCACGTGGGCCCGCTGCACGTGCACTACCGGGCGAAGATCGGCGCCAATTGCCGTATCCACCAAGGGGTTTCAATCGGAGAGGGGCTCCCCGGCCAGTATCCCGTCATCGGCGACGACGTGTTCATCTCTCCTGGCGCCATCATCCTCGGCGTCGACGTCGGCAATCGCGCGAGCATTCGTGCCGGAGCGGTGGTGACCAAGCCGGTTCCCGACGATGTCGAGGTCGCCGGCGTGCCCGCCCGGATCATCTACGACCGGCGCCAACCCGCCGTACCGTCGCTGCTCAGCCGTTCGGCTTCGTAACCGCCGGGGCTACAACTGCCAGTCGTTGGAGCCGTCATTCTTCGGCACGCCGACGGAGTTCTTGACGATGATCGGGTCTCCGCTGCCGAAGTTGTCGAAGAACCACTTGGCGTTGGACGGGCTCAGATTGATGCAGCCGTGGCTGACGTCCCGCTTGCCCTGATCGCCCACCGACCACGGTGCGCTGTGTACGAAGTTGCCGCTGTTGTCGAACCGGACGGCGTCGGACACGGTCACCTTGTAGCCGTTGGCCGAGTTGACCGGGACCCCGTAGGTCGAGGAGTCCATCACCACGGTCGGCATCTTCTCCAGCACGTAATAGGTGCCGTTGGCGGTCTGATGACCGCCGGAGGCCATACCCATCGACATCGGGAACGTCTGGACGACGGTCCCGTTGCGGGTGATCGTCATCTGGTGCGTGGCGTCGTCGGCGGTGGCGATCAGCGAGTCGCCGGTACGGAAGCTCGACTTGGTGCCGGCCGCATCGATGTTCACCGCGGTGTTGGGCGGCCAGAACGCCAGCGGCCGCCAGCGCACCTGCGACGGGGTCAGCCAGTAGAACTTGCCCGGCACCGGCGGGACCGACGAGATGTGGATGGCGCGCTCGGCCATCGCCTGGTCGGCGATCGGTACCTGGAAGTTGATGATGATCGGTTTTGCCACGCCCACCATCGCGCCGTTCACCGGATTGAAGGCCGGCGGCCGGAACGGCGGTTCGCCGATGAACGGGGTGTTGTCCTGACCGGCCGGCGCGGGTCCGCTGGCCACCGGCGCCGCGCCCGGGATGCCCGGAATCGGTGCCAGCGGGTCGGGCAGCGGCGGCAGGGCTATCGGATCCGGCAGCACGGGGTCACCCGGCGCGACCACGACGGGGCCGGGGTCGCCGGGCGGCTCGTCCGGGTCAGCCACTGCCGGACCGGCACCCAGCGCCAGCACTGCGACCACCCCGAAAACGTTCAGAGCGGCAGCGACAAAGGCCCAGAGACGTCCCCTCGAAAAGTCTCTCGTCCTGCGCGACATATCGATCCCTCCGGTCAAATTCTCCGACCCAGTGTGGCACAGCAGCACCACCGGTTAGCCAATCGGCGAGCTCCGGCCAACCGTTACCAACCCCAGTTCAGGCCGCTGACCTGCGGTGTTAATCGTCCTGTGAAATTGCCGTCCCGGCCCCCTGGGCAGGGTCCGCCGGCAGCGCTTCGATCACCCGCCCGAGCGCCGACATCGCCAGCAACGCCAGGCCCATCAGGATCGCCGACGCGGTCAGCATCATCGCCACACTGCGCTCCAACAGCAGCCCGCCGGCCAGCGAGCCTGCCATGATGCCCACCTGAAACGCCGTCACATACAGACTGGAGGCACCGTCGGGGTCGTCCGCCCCGGCGCGCATAGCGGCGGCCTGCAGCATCGGCGACACCGCGGTGGCCATCGCCCCCCACAGCACGATCGCGGCGGTCCCCACGATCAGCGCCGTGCGGGCGGAGTCGTGCCAGCGGTAGGCCAGCACACTCAACAACACCAGGGCAGTCGTCAGCCCGGCGATGCAGATGATGACGGCACCGCGGGGGCGGCGGTCCAGCGGCCGGCCCACCAACGCGACCGCGAGCACCCCGGCGATGCCGTAGGCGGCCAACAGCCAGGCCTGGTTGGGGCCCCGGACCCCGACGACCTCCGCGAGAATCCGCACGATGTAGGTGTAGGAGACGAAGTGGCCGGTGACCCCGATCATGGTGATCAGGCTGACGATGACCAACGCCCGGTTGCGGTGGTGGCGCGAGCGGCGGCCCACGAACTGCAGCTGGTCTTGCGTCAACGTCATTTCCGGCAGCACCACTCGCGCGGCCACGGTGATGACGGCGGCGACCACCGTGATGCACTCGGCTGCCACCCGCCAACCCCACATCAGGCTCAGCGCAGCGGTGAGTGGACTCCCGATCACCAGCGCCAGGCTGGTGCCGATGTAGGTCGACATGGTGGCCCGCCCGGCATGGCTGGGCGGTACCAGCCGGGTGGCGATCGGGGCGATCACCGACCACAGCAGCCCGTGGGTGACCGCGCACAACACCCGCCCGGCGGCCAGCACCGCGAAACTGGGTGCCACCGCCGAGATGAGCTGCGAGACGGTCAGACAGGCCAGGCTGAGCAGCAGCGTCGAGCGGCGCGGCCAGTGCGCCGTCCAGCGCACCAGCGGAACTGTCATCACCGCTGCCACCAGCGCATACCAGGAGACCAGCGCCCCGACCCAGAAGACGCTCACGTGCAGGTCCCGCGAGATGGCGGACAGGGCACCCACCGGCAGCAGTTCGGCGGTGACATAGATGAAGGCCGCCGCGGCCAATACCGACAGTTGAACCGCGATCCGTGGTGTCCACGTTCGGGCGGCACTGGCGGCTTGAGCAGTCATGGTGTGAAGTGCAAAACCGCCGGGGCAGCTACGGTAGCTGGCCGGCGCGGTTTCGCACCTTTACCGTACGCAACGCAGCACTCAGGACCGAACCAGGCGCGCGATGGCTGCGGACGCTTCGGCCAGCTTGTCGTCGACATCGGGGCCGCCCTCGGTCACCGCCCGGGTGACGCAGTGATTGAGATGCTCGTCGAGCAATCCCAGCGCCACCGACCGCAGGGCACTGTTGACGGCGCTGATCTGGGTCAGCACGTCGATGCAGTACTTGTCCTCTTCGATCATGCGCGCAATGCCGCGCACCTGGCCCTCGATGCGCCGCAACCGTTTGCCGTAGTTGTCCTTCTGCTGCGCGTATCCGTGCGGTGCGCTCATCTACTCTCCCGACGAACTGGTCACTATATACCCCGCTAGGGTATCAGACCGGAGCGGTCATTGATTTTGGCGCGATGGCCCCGCACCGCATACTTGCAGGATGGCCCCAGTTCCCGAGCAAGCCCCTGGTCAAGTCGACATCAAGCCCCGCAGCCGCGACGTCACCGACGGTCTGGAGAAGGCCGCCGCCCGCGGCATGCTGCGCGCGGTGGGCATGGTGGACGAGGACTTCGCCAAGGCGCAGATCGGGGTCGCCTCGTCCTGGAACGAGATCACGCCGTGCAACCTGTCGCTGGACCGACTGGCCAAGGCGGTCAAGGAGGGCGTTTTCCAGGCGGGCGGCTACCCGCTGGAGTTCGGCACCATCTCGGTGTCCGACGGCATCTCGATGGGTCACGAAGGCATGCACTTCTCCCTGGTGTCGCGCGAGGTGATCGCGGACAGCGTCGAGACCGTCATGCAGGCCGAGCGCCTGGACGGCTCGGTGCTGCTGGCCGGCTGCGACAAGTCGCTCCCGGGCATGCTGATGGCCGCCGCGCGGCTGGACCTGGCCTCGGTGTTCCTCTACGCCGGTTCGATCCTGCCGGGGGTGGCCAAGCTGTCCGACGGCAGCGAGCGCGAAGTCACCATCATCGACGCCTTCGAGGCCGTCGGCGCCTGCTCGCGCGGATTGATGAGCCGCGCCGACGTCGACGCCATCGAACGCGCCATCTGCCCCGGCGAGGGTGCCTGCGGCGGCATGTACACCGCCAACACCATGGCCAGCGCGGCCGAGGCACTGGGCATGTCGCTGCCGGGCAGCGCGGCACCCCCGGCGACCGACCGCCGCCGCGACGGGTTCGCCCGCCGCAGCGGCCAGGCGGTCGTCGAATTGTTGCGGCACGGCATCACCGCGCGCGACATCCTGACCAGGGAGGCCTTCGAGAACGCGATCGCGGTGGTGATGGCGTTCGGCGGGTCGACCAACGCGGTGCTGCACCTGCTGGCCATCGCGCACGAGGCGGAAGTCGAGTTGTCGTTGGACGACTTCAGCCGGATCGGCTCCAAGGTGCCGCACCTGGCCGACGTCAAGCCGTTCGGCCGGCACGTGATGTCGCATGTGGACCACATCGGCGGGGTGCCGGTGGTGATGAAAGCGCTGCTGGACGCCGGCCTGCTGCACGGGGGCTGCCTGACGGTGACCGGCAAGACCGTCGCCGAGAACCTGGCCGACATCGCCCCACCCGACCCGGACGGCAAGGTGCTGCGCGCGCTGGACAACCCGATCCACCCCAGTGGCGGCATCACCATCCTGCACGGGTCGCTGGCGCCGGAGGGTGCGGTGGTCAAGTCGGCCGGCTTCGATTCTGACGTATTCGAAGGCACCGCAAGGGTTTTCGACGGCGAGCGGGCGGCCCTCGATGCGCTCGAGGACGGCACCATCACCACGGGCGACGCAGTGGTGATCCGCTACGAAGGGCCCAAGGGCGGTCCCGGGATGCGCGAAATGCTCGCCATCACCGGCGCCATCAAAGGCGCCGGGCTCGGTAAGGACGTGCTGTTGCTGACCGACGGCAGGTTCTCCGGCGGGACGACGGGCCTGTGCGTGGGCCACATCGCACCCGAAGCGGTGGACGCGGGTCCCGTCGCGTTCCTGCGCGACGGCGATCGGATCCGCCTCGACGTGGCCAGCCACACGCTGGACGTGCTGGTCGATCCCGACGAGTTCGCGGCCCGCCGGGCGGGGTTCACGCCCCCGGCGCCGCGCTACCGGACCGGGGTGCTGGCCAAGTACGTCAAGCTGGTCAATTCGGCCGCAACCGGCGCGGTCTGCGGCTAGCACCGGCGGCCGGTTGAATTCCCGCTATTTTGGCCGCAACCGGCAATCTCCGACGCTAACATCGGGCGCGTCCAGCGATGCTGTGTCGTCAGCAGCGCGTTACCCCAGCGAGGTGCCCGTTGACGTACGCACTGGTTTCACCCCAGCTCCTCACCTCGGTGGCAGCCGAATTGGAGGGCCTCGGCGCCCTGCTCGCCAGTGGCAACGCGACCGCTGCGGCGACCACGACCGCCGTGGCCAGCGCGGCGGCCGACGAGGTGTCCGAGGCCGTCGCGGCGCTGTTCTCCCAGCACGCGGTGGGCTACCAAGAGCTGGCCCGGCAGATGGGCGCGTTCCATGATCAGTTCACCGCCACCCTGTACGCCACCTCGAACGCGTACCTGTCCGCCGAAAACGCCAACAGAGGACTGCTCGGCCTGATCAACGCCCCCACCAACGCGGTGCTGGGTCGCCCGTTGATCGGTAACGGCGCCGACGGGATGACTGTCAACGGCGTGGGCACCGCCGGCGGTCCCGGCGGCATCATCTACGGCAGCGGCGGCAACGGCGGGAACAGCACGAATGTGGGCGCCGTCGGCGGTGCCGGCGGGTCGGCAGGCCTGCTCGGCAATGGGGGCTTCGGCGGGCTCGGCGGACCGGGCGGCACCGGCGGCGCCGGTGGCAATGGCGGCTCGCTGGGCGGCAACGGCGGGGCCGGTGGCATGGGCGGGACGGGTGTCGCGGGCCTGGCCGGCGCCGTCGGCGGTGCGGGCGGCAACGGGGGCGCCGGCGGCAATGCCGGCATGCAGGGTCACGCCGGGGCCGGCGGTGCCGGTGGCGACGGCGGCCAAGGCGGCGCGGGCGCGACCGGGCAGCAGGGTGGCGCGGGCGGGGCCGCGGGTGCCGGTGGGAACGGCGGCACCGCCGGACACTTCGGCCACAACGGCGCCGGTGGTGATGGCGGCATCGGGGGCACCGGCGGCAAGGGGGGTACCGGCCTCACCGGCCAGCAGGGCGCAGCCGGCGGTGCCGGCGGCCTGGGCGGTGACGGCGGCAATGCCGGATCGGGCGCAGCGAACGGTGACGGCGGGCGCGGCGGTGACGGCGGAATGGGTGGCTCCGGTGGACAGGGTGCGGCAGACACCGGCAGCGGCGCCACCGTCGGCGGCAAAGGCGGCGACGGTGGCAATGCCGCCGCAGGTGGAGCCGCCGGAACCGGTGGCAGCGGCGGGACGGTAGGCGTCTACGGCACGGGCGGGCAGGGTGGCACCGGCGGACAGGGTGGGGCCGGCCTCAGCGCGGCTGCCGGTTCGGGCGGTACGGGTACCAACGGCGCGGCCGGCGGGTGGGGTGGAACCGGCGGCAACAGTGGCGCCGGTGGCACCAACGGCAGCGGTGGCACCGGTGGCGTCGGCGGCGACGGCGGCGACGGCGGCAGCGGCGCGGCCGACACCGGCAGCGGCCCCGGAGCCGGCGGCAACGGTGGTGACGGCGGGACCGGTGGCCAGAACGGCCTGGCCGGCAAGGGCGGCACCGGCGGCAGCGTGGGGACCGGCGGCGTGGGCGGTGTAGGTGGCGCCGGCGGCGGTGGTGCCGCGGGGGCGGACGGCACCGGCCGCGCGGGCGGCGAAGGCGGCATGGGTGGTGACGGCGGCCGGGGTGGCGGCGCCACCCTCGGCGGGGTCAACGGCGACGGTGGCCGCGGCGGTGTCGGCGGTGACGGTGGCAAAGGCGGCTCCGGAACCGCCGACACCGGCTCCGGCGGCGGTCAGGGCGGGTACGGCGGTGACGCCGGCCAGGGTGGCAGCGGCGGCTGGAGCGGTGGAGGCCCCGGCAGCAGCGCCAACGCCGGAATCGGAGGGGACGGCGGAGTCGGTGGGGACGGCGGCGTCGGCGGCGACGCGATCGCCGGGTCCAGCAATTACGGCGGCTACGGCGGTGACGGCGGGTACGGCGGTGACGGCGGATACGGCGGCAACAGCGAACACACCACGGGCGGTAAGGGCGGCAACGGCGGCAACGGCGGAAACGCCGCGGCCGGCGGTACCTCCGGGGACGGCAGCCAGATGGCCTGGGGCTCCGGTGGCACCGGCGGTGAGGGCGGTCAGGGCGGCTTCGGTGGCGCCGGCAAGATCAATCAACCCGGCGGTACCGGCGGTGAGGGTGGCAACGGTGGCGACGGCGGCAACAGTGGCACCGGTGGCACGGCCGGCACTGGTGGCGTCGGAGGCACCGGCGGTGGCGGCGGCTATGGCGGACCCGGCGATTACCAGCAGAACGGCTCGGCGGGTGGCGCCGGCGGCACCGGTGGCACCGGCGGTGACCCGGGCACCGGTGGTACCGCGGCGCTGGGCGGAAACGGCGGCACCGGTGGCGTCGGCGGCGGTGGCGGTTACGGCGGTACGGGTAAGGAATCCGTCGGCGCCCAGGGCGGCATGGGCGGCACCGGGGGCACCGGCGGCAACCCGGGTGCCGGTGCCCTCGGCGGGAACGGTGGTGACGGCGGCATCGGAGGTCAGGGCGGCTACGGAGATACCGGTGACTCGACGGATGGTTGGGCGGGTGGTGTCGGCGGCACCGGTGGCACCGGCGGCACGCCGGGACCGGGTGGTGCCGCTGCCGGTAACGGGGGTCAGGGCGGCCTCGGAGGTGTGGGCGGCTACGGCGGCAGCGGCGGCAGCGACCAAACCGGATTCGCCGGTGGTGCCGGTGGCCTGGGCGGTTCCGGCGGCGAGGGCGGTGCCGCGCCCGTCGGCGCCGCCAACGGCAACGGCGGCAGCGGCGGTCAGGGCGGCCGGGGCGGTGTCGGTGGCTACGGCGGTTACAACGACGGCAGCGACTCGGGTAAGACCGGCGGTGTCGGCGGCCAGGGCGGCGACGGCGGTGGTTTCGGGCAACCCGGCTCGGGTGCGGGCACCGCGGGCCAACAGGGTGGTGGAGGCGCCGGCGGGCTGGGCGGCACCGGCGGCATCGGCGGGCCGGGGTACTTCAACGCCGATGCCGGCCAGGGCGGTCCGGGCGGTCACGGCGGCGCCGGGGCGACCGGCGGAGCGGGCCAGGCGGGCGGCAAGGGTGGACCGGGCGGCACCGGCGGACTCGGTGGTGGCGCAACCGGCAATGGCGATGGCGGCGTAGGCGGTCTCGGCGGCAATGGTGGCGACGGCGGCGACGGCGGCGACGGAGTCGTGAACGGCCAGGGCGGCGGCAACGGCGGTGGCGGCGGCGTGGGTGGCAGCGGCGGCGCGGGCGGGCATTCCGCCGGCACCGGCAATGGCGGCAATGGCGGCCCCGGCGGGCTGGGCGGCGACGGTGGCGACGGCGGCACCGGGGACGGTGCGGCAGGCGGTCTCGGCGGCGGGGGCGGCATCGGCGGCTACGGCGGCGTCGGCACCGACCCGGGTGGTCTCGGCGGCGCGAGCGGCCTCGGCGGCGCTAGCGGCCAGAACGGCTGATCCGCGAAGTTCGCCTCACCGGGGCAGTCAACGTCCTTTACCGGATACCCCTATGGGGTATACACTGACGAGGCGGAGGTTCCCCCTCCGTTTATGTCCCGAAGATGAGGTGATATCGAATGACAACTCACGAAGCTGGAACCGAGCTGACCTGCGGCCACGAGGGTTGCGGTTGTCGCGTTCGCGTCGAGGTCCCGTGCCACTGCTCCGGGGCCACCGAGCCGTATCGCTGCACGTGCGGCGAAGCGCTGGTGCCGGTGCAGTAGTCACCACTTCCGGGCGTGCGTTCGGGTCGCCCCTGCGCACCCGAACGTGCGCCCGGTCAACGTGTAGGGCGCCGAGCGTCCTCACAGGTGCGTCAAAACGCCGGTGTGAGCGGCATTCTGCGGACGCTCGGCGAACGACCGGAGAATCGAACGGCTAGATCCGGCGGCCTTCGCGGCGCAGCAGATCCTGGGCCGACAATCCGCCCCCGCCGCCGCGGCGACGCTGGCGCCCGTCCACCGCATCGTCGTCCTGGATGCCGCGGGCGTTGAGCTTCTCGGTGGCCGTCTCGGCGTCGGCGTCGGGCCGCTGTGCGGGTATGGCAGCGGTCTTGTCCGAGTCCTCCGGCGCGTCGGGCCGGCTACCCGCGATGGGCATCTTGTTGGTCGCACCGGTCGACGGGGTCGGCGGTTTCGGCGCGGCATTCTTCGGCGCCGCGTTCTTGGGTGCCGGCCCCCGGGGGGTCGGGGCGGGGCCGTTCCGCGTGTTCTGCGGCTGGCCTGCGGTCTGCCCGGACCGGACCGGGACCTGCGGACTGCTCGTGGAGGCCGGCCCGTCGGACGTCAGCTCCGGACGCGCGGGCCGGGGCAACGGCGCCGGATGGGTGGGGTCGTGCGGGGCCCGCGGCGTCGCAGCCACCAGGCCGGCCGTCACCGGCGGCCGTGGGCCGCGACCGGCGTTAGGGGGTCGCTTGCGCTCGTCGGGCAGCTGGATCTCACCCAAACCGATGCGGGTCTGCAGGCGGCGCATCCAGCGCGGCGCCCACCAGCAGTCGTCGCCGAGCAGCTTCATCACCGAGGGCACCAGGAACATCCGGACCACGGTCGCGTCCAACAACAACGCCGCCATCAACCCGAACGCCAGGTACTTCATCATCACCAGGTCGGAGAACACGAACGACCCGGCCACCACGGCGAGAACCAACGCGGCCGCGGTGATCAACCGCCCGGTGGTGGCAGTGCCGATCCGGATCGACTCCTGGGTGGACATGCCGTTCTCCCGGGCCTCGACCATGCGGGAGACCAGGAACACCTCATAGTCGGTGGCCAGGCCGTAACCGACAGCGACCACCAGCGCGATGATCACCACCATCAGCGGGGTGGGCGTGAAATTGAGCAGACCGGCGCCGTGCCCGTCGATGAAGATCCAGGTCAGGATGCCCATGGTGGAACCGAGCGTCAGCACGCTCATCACCGCGGCCTTGATCGGCAGCACCACCGAACCGAACGCCAGGAACATCAACAGCATGGTGGTGGTGATCAGCACGATCACCATCAGCGGCGCCCGGTCCACCAGGCTGTGGATCGAATCCTGCTCCAGCGCGGGTGTGCCGCCGACGTAGATGTCGATGCCCTTGGGTGGGGTGATCGACCGCAGCTCGCCCAGCTTCCGGGCCGAATCGGCCGGATTGGTCAGGGCGTTCTGCAGCACCCGCACCGACGGGTCCTTGGTGCCGCCCGGCGCCTGCGGGCGTTCCTGCCACATGTTGGCCGGGTTGTTGTCCTGCTCGATGAAACCGCTGATCGACATGGCCTTGGCGCGGATGTCGGCGACCTGCTGGTCGGTGACCGGCTGATGGTTCTCCGACTGGATCACCAACGTCAGCGGGTTGGTGCGGTAGCCGGGGAAGAGTTGGTCGAAGTGCTCCTGGGCCTGGCGCGCCGCATTATTCGGCGGCAGGTACTTCTCGCTCATGCCGCCCAGTGACATATTGCCCAGCGGGATGATCAGCAGGATCATCCCGACCACGATCGGGATGGCGAAGGCCAGCGGGCGTTTCATCACGAAGTTCGTCAGCTTGCCCCAGAAGCCGGCCTCGACCTCCTCACGCGTCTTGGTCTTCTGCAGCCGGTCGGCCAGCCAGTTCAGGTAGGCCCGCGACACCTTCCAGTTGCGCAGGAACGGCACCCGGAACGCGGTCCGCACCCCCAGGGCGTCGACGTGCTTGCCCAGCACGCCCAGGCAGGCCGGCAGCAGCGTGATGGACAGGATCGCGGCCAGGGTGACCGCCGTGATCAGGGCATAGGTCAGCGACTTCACGAAGCCCTGCGGCAACAACAGCAGGCTGGCGCCTGAGGCGGCGATGAGCACCGCCGAGAACACCACTGTCCGCCCGGCCGTCATCACGGTGCGGCGCACCGCGGTCTCGGTGTCGTAGCCCTCGGCGATCTCCTCGCGGAAGCGGCTCACCACGAACAGCCCGTAGTCCACTGCGATACCCAGACCGATCAGCGAGACCACCGGTTGGGCGAAGAAGTGCACCGGCCCGAACATCGCGATCAACCGCAGGATGCCCAGCGAGCCGGCGATGCTCAGACCGCCGACCATCACCGGCAGGCACGCCGCGACGGCGCCACCGAACACCAGGAACAACACCACCGCGACCAGGGGTAGCGCCAGCACTTCCATGCGCCGCTGGTCGGTGGCGATGGTGCCGGTCAGGGCGCTGGCGATCGGTTGCAGGCCGGCCAACTGGACGGTGCCGCCGTCGAGTTTCTGCAGCGCGGGTTCGATGGTCTTGTAATTGGTCAGGATGGTGTCGTCGTCGTCGCCGTTCAGCGGGATCGACACGAAGGTGTAGTGCTTGTCGTCGGTGGCCATGCCCTTGATGACCGGGCTGGTGTTGTCCGGAGAGCGCAGATACCCGGCCCAGCCGAACACCTCTTTGGGATGGTCGGCGACGAACTTGTTCAGCTCGTCGGTGATCTTCTTCGACCAGGCCGGGTCGTTGACCGTCTTGCCGTCCGGAGCCTTGAAGATCGCGACGATGTGTCCGGTCCGGTCGCGGCCGTAGACCTTGTCACCAAGGATCGACGCCTTGACCGACTGGCTGCCGTCGTCGTAGAAACCACTCTGCGTGACGTGCTTGCCGAGGCTGAGCCCGAAAATGCCGCCGCCCAGGCACAACGCGACCGTGACCCCGATTACGATGTAGCGCAATCGGTACACAGTTCGACCCCACCAGGCGAACACTTAAGCTCCTTACTGGATCTGTAGCGACCCGCGCATTGCTGTGCACTGCTCTTTTATTGTCAGACCCTCATCACGTCACACGCGAGGTCAACAGCGAGGACAGCGGCCGGAACGGCTGCAACCATGCTCCCTGCTCGGGTAGCGAATCCAGGCCGATCCGCGGCAGTGGCTCCCGGAACACACCTGCGATGTCCTCCAGGTCGACGAACTCCAAGCTATCCGACGCTAGCGCCCAACTAGCGTGTTCACGAAATCCAAGCACGTGAACAGGGGTTCCGCCGCGCGCCACCTCCTCGAGCGGTAACCGAAAGGCCTGGCCGTCGGCGGAGGCCACCATCAGCGCCGCGAGTCCTTCGCGGTAGCGCAGCTCGATGTGCTCCAGCATGTCGCGGTCGACGTCGCTGTCTTCGTCGATCTTGGGTTTGGCGAAGACGGCGAATCCGACGTTGCGCAGCGCGTCCACCCAGGGCCGGACCACCTCGGCGCTGCCGGGTGCGATGTTGGTGAACACGGTCGCCTCGGGGACGACCCGGACATCGGGTGTCTGCGCCGAGACGTCGGCGGTGCGGGCCAGCAGCCAGCGGCCCAGCGCGTCGAACCGGGGCCGTTCCACCCCGGTCGGCCGACGGCCCAGGATGGAACCCAGACCCATGTCGAGGTTGGGCGCGTCCCACACCAGCAGCACCCGCTGGACCCGCTGTGGGGTGGGGTCGGTGAAGCCGGCCAACCCTTCCTGCGCCAGATCTCCCGCCGCCAGCATCGGGCGGTCCAGGGTTTCCGACGCGGCGGTGCCGACGTCTTCGGTGAGGCTCATCTGATTTCGGGCTTCTTCCATACGAACTCGCAGACGCTGCTGCCTGCTTCCTGGGCCTTCGTCTCGTACTTGGTCATGGGCCGAACCACGGAGATCGGCAGGTATTCGGAGCCGGGGTCGACGCGGACGAGGTGCGGTGCGGGAGCGAGGGCGGCGATGTGCTCGGCGTAGCCAGGGTGATCCGTCGCGACATGCAGGACACCACCGGGGAGTAACCGGTCCGCGATCAGAGCAACCGTGCCCGGCTGAAGCAGGCGCCGCTTGTGGTGGCGGGCCTTGGGCCACGGGTCCGGGAAAAAGACCCGCACGCCGGTCAGCGATGCCGGGGCGATCAGGTCTTTGAGCACGTCGACGCCGTTTCCGCGGATCAGCCGGATGTTCTCGACGCCGGCATCGTCGATGGCGCACAGCAGCTGGGCCAGGCCGCGGCGATAGATCTCCACCGCGATCACGTCGATGTCGGGCTCGGCTTGCGCCATCGCCAGCGTCGATGTCCCGCTGCCGCACCCGATTTCGAGCACCAGCGGCGCGTCCCGGCCGAACCAGGAGCGGATGTCCAGCGGCTCGTCGGCCTGCCGGCCCAACTCCGGCCAGCGCCGCTCCCAGGTTTCGCGCTGGGCGTGGGACAGGGCCGACCGCCGCGACCGGAAACTCGTGGGCGGGAGATAGCCCCAGGGCGTGTCGGGCCGTAGCCCCACCCTGGGTTGCGCGTGCATTTGTCCATGGTGGCTCATGATCGATAGGTGTAGCCGCCTCTGGTCCAGATTGATACCCAACAGTTGCCTTCGGCTGGTAACAGCGGGGACACCTGGCTCGCGGGCCGGCGACGGGGATGCCACCATTCGGTGGGATCGCGAGGAGCGGGAAAAGCAGGGGACAGGAGCCGCACATTTTCGTCGACGAGCTGACGCGGTACGCGCGGCAGGCCACTGACCAGCGGATCAGGGCGCTCGCCGAGCAGGCCGGCGCGCCGTTGCGGGTAGCCGTCCGCGGCCGCCCGGGTGTCGGGGCCCGCACGGTGGCACGTGCGCTGGACCGGGCGTCGGGCATCTCGGTGGTAGCGGCCGGACGCAGCGCGGACCTGGTGGTTCAGGTGATCGCCGACGTCGTGAAACCCGAGGACCGAACGAGCCCGGCGCTGGTGGTGCTGACCAAGGCCGACGTGCTGCGCCTGGCCGGGGACGCCCGGGTGGAAGCGCGTTGCGACCGGCTGGCCGACCACGTCGGAGTGCCGGTATTGCCGATGTGCGGGCTGCTCGCCGTCGCGGCGCTGGACGACCTGGACGCCCGGTGCTGGGCGGCGTTACGGGCGCTGGCCGCCCATCCCGGTGGCCTCAGCTGCCTGGACGGGTCCTTCGACGGGTTCCTGGGAGCACAGCTGCCCGTGCCGGTCGCGGTGCGAACGCAGTTGCTGCGGGTGTTGGACCTGTTCGGGATCGCGCTGGGCGTGGCGGCGCTGCGGCAGGGCGCCGGTGCGGCGCAGGTGCGGGCGCTGTGGCGCCGGGTCAGCGGAGTGGACGCGGTGCTCGAGCGGCTGCTGAGCGCCGGCGCCGCGGTGCGGTACCGGCGGGTGCTGGACGCGGTCACCGAACTGGAGGCGCTGGCCGTTTCCGACCCGGCCGTGGGGGACTTTCTGACCCGCGACGAGACGGTGATCGCCCGGATGGCGGCCGCCCTGGACGTTGTCACCGCCGCCGGCCAGGCTGCCGGCCCGGAGGCGCCGCTGGCGCGGGCGGTGCACTGGCAACGGCACCGCGCTGGGCCGCACGGTGCGTGCGCGGCGGACATCGCCAGAGGCTCGCTTCGGCTGTGGTCGCGCAGCGGCGGCGCGGTGCCCCGGGAGTCGCGATGACCGGCGCGGCACGCGACGATCCGGTCGCCGACGTCGACGCCCTGGTGACGTCCATCGGGTCGAATCTGGATGCACCGGTGGTCAACCGTCGCGACGTGGTGCTGGTGACCGGTCCCTGGCTGGCCGGGGTGACCGGGGTGGCCACCGCACTACGCGAGCGGCTGCCCGAGCACACCTTCGTCGAATCCGCGGAGCTGGCGCCCGGCGCCGCGCCCAAGGCGGTGGTCTTCGTGGTATCGGCGGCGGCCCCGGTGACCGAGTCCGACTGCACGCTGCTCGATGCCGCCGCCGAGAACACCGACGTGGTGGTGGCGGTGGTCACCAAGATCGACGTGCACTATGCGTGGCGCGACGTGCTGGCCGCGAACGTGAAGAAGCTGACCCGGCACGCGCGGCGCTATGCCCGGGTGCCCTGGATAGGGGTGGCCGCGGTGCCCGATGTGGGCGAGCCGCACGTCGACGAACTGATCGCGACGGTCCGCGCGCAGCTGGCTGATCCCGACGTTACCCGCCGAAATCGGTTGCGGGCGTGGGAGTCCCGGTTGCAGAAGGCTGCCCAGCGCTTCGACCGGGACGCCGACGGCGCCGGGCGCCGGGCCCGCGTCGATTCGTTGCGCGACGAGCGCAGCGCGGTGTTGCGGCAACGCCGGGAAACGAAATCCGAGCGGATGATCACGCTGCGCGGTCAGCTGCAGCAGGCCCGCGTGCAGCTGTCGTATCTGGCCCGCGCCCGCAGTTCGTCGGTGCGCACCGAGTTGCAGGAGGACATCGCGGGCCTGCCGCGCCGGGCGATGACCGGTGTCGAGGAGGACGCGCGGCACCGCTTCGAGGAAGTGGTCGCCGAGGTCGGCGCGGCCGTGGACGCCGATCTCGCCGAGATCGCGCGGACGGCGGGCCTGCCGCTGGAGTTAATGCCCCTCGAGCTGCCGCCGGTCCCGATTCCGCCTGCGCAACGCAAAGCGCGACAGCTGGAGACCCGGCTGATGATGGTGTTCGGCGTGGTGTTCGGCCTCGGCGTGGCGCTGACGCTGAGCCGGCTGGTGACCGGTCTGGCCCCGCGGCTGCACCCGGCCTATCTGGCCGGCGGCGTCGCGGCATGCGTCGCGCTCGGATTGGCGATGACCGTCTGGGTGGTGCACATCCGGGCGTTGCTGGGCGATCGCAACGCGCTGGACCGCTGGGCGGGGGAGGCGGCGTCGTCGCTGCGGTCGGTGCTGGAGCAGCTGGTGTCCAGTCGGGTGCTGGTCGGCGAATCGCTGCTGACCAGTGCTGCCGCCGCCCGCGACGAAGTCGAGAATGCCCGGGTGAACGAACAGGTCAGCGTGATCGACGCCGAGTTGCGGGAACACGCGCTGGCCGCGGCCCGGGCCGCCGCGGCGCGTGACCGGGAGAAACCGACCGTGCAGGCGGCGCTGGACGCGGTGCGGACCGAACTGGGCGAATCGGTGGCGCCGCGCAATGGCTCGCGTCCCCGCGTGCCCGGCCCAGCGGGCCCGTCGCGGCCGAAGCCGGATAGTAACTCCGACTGACCGGGCCGGTATCTTCTGAATCGGTCTTGTGAGCAGGCTTATACCCTCCTGGGACTTACCCGACAAGTGATGCGCGTTAATCTGTATAAGAAAGCGTTAAGTGTGCGTGTCGAGCGCGCACCCTCTGGAACCGACGAATACCGAACCGCAGAATTCAGGAGAGTTCGATGACCTCAGCGACCATCCCCGGCCTGGACACCGCACCCACCAACCATCAAGGGCTGCTGTCCTGGGTCGAGGAGGTCGCCGAGCTGACCCAGCCCGATCGGGTGGTGTTCACCGACGGGTCCGACGAGGAGTTCAAGCGGCTGTCCGACCAACTGGTCGAGGCGGGCACGTTCACCCGGCTCAACCCGGACAAGCACCCGAACTCGTTCCTGGCGCTGTCGGACCCGTCCGACGTCGCCCGGGTGGAGTCCCGGACCTTCATCTGTTCGGAGCGCGAAGTCGACGCCGGCCCCACCAACAACTGGAAAGACCCGGCCGAAATGCGGTCGCTGATGAAGGACCTGTACCGCGGTTCGATGCGCGGCCGCACCATGTACGTGGTCCCGTTCTGCATGGGTCCGCTCGGCGCCGAGGACCCCAAGCTGGGTGTGGAGATCACCGACTCCGAGTACGTCGTCGTCTCCATGCGCACCATGACCCGGATGGGCACCGCCGCGCTGGAGAAGATCGGCGACGACGGCTTCTTCGTCAAGGCGCTGCACTCGGTGGGTGCGCCGCTGGAAGACGGCGCCAAGGACGTCCCGTGGCCGTGCAACGAGACGAAGTACATCACCCACTTCCCGGAGACCCGCGAGATCTGGAGCTACGGCTCGGGCTACGGCGGCAACGCGCTGCTGGGCAAGAAGTGCTACTCGCTGCGGATCGCGTCGGCGATGGCCCACGACGAGGGCTGGCTGGCCGAGCACATGCTGATCCTCAAGCTGATCTCCCCGGAGAACAAGGCGTACTACTTCGCCGCGGCGTTCCCGTCGGCGTGCGGCAAGACCAACCTGGCCATGCTGCAGCCGACCATCCCGGGTTGGCGCGCCGAGACCCTGGGTGACGACATCGCCTGGATGCGGTTCGGCAAGGACGGCCGGCTGTATGCCGTGAACCCCGAGTTCGGTTTCTTCGGCGTGGCGCCGGGCACCAACTGGAACTCCAACCCGAACGCCATGCGCACCATCGAAGGCGGCAACACGGTGTTCACCAACGTCGCGCTGACCGACGACGGCGACGTGTGGTGGGAGGGCCTGGAAGGCGACCCGCAGCACCTGATCGACTGGAAGGGCCGCGACTGGACGCCGGGCAACGGCGAGAAGGCCGCGCACCCCAACTCCCGGTACTGCACCCCGATGTCGCAGTGCCCGATCCTGGCGCCAGAGTGGGACGACCCGCAGGGCGTGCCGATCTCCGGCATCCTGTTCGGCGGCCGTCGCAAGACGACGGTGCCGCTGGTCACCGAAGCCCGCGACTGGCAGCACGGCGTGTTCATCGGCGCCACCCTTGGCAGCGAGCAAACCGCCGCCGCCGAGGGCAAGGTCGGCAACGTGCGCCGCGACCCGATGGCCATGCTGCCGTTCCTGGGCTACAACGTGGGCGACTACTTCCAGCACTGGATCGATCTGGGCAAGAACGCCGACGAATCCAAGCTGCCGAAGATCTTCTTCGTCAACTGGTTCCGCCGCGGCGACGACGGCCGCTTCCTGTGGCCGGGCTTCGGCGAGAACAGCCGGGTGCTGAAGTGGATCGTGGACCGGATCGAGCACACGGCGGGTGGCAAGACCACCCCGATCGGCACGGTCCCGGCTGCTGAGGACTTGGACCTGGACGGTCTGGACGTCGACGCCGGTGACGTGGCGGCTGCCCTGGCGGTCAACGCCGACGAGTGGCGCGAGGAACTGCCGCTGATCGAAGAGTGGCTGGAGTTCGTCGGCGAGAAGCTGCCGACGGGCGTCAAGGACGAGTTCGACGCCCTGAAGGAGCGTTTGTCGCAGGCCTGATCGCTGGAAGGCACGAAGCCCCGTCGCACCCCTGTGGCGGGGCTTTTGCCTTCTTGCTTCCATGGTGGTTTGCCACATTTATTGTTTCGGGCGGCCGAACTAATCGATATGGCGGCTTGATCAGCAGATCTAAGGCGACCCTTTGTTAGAAAATCGTAGCCTCGCTAAGTTGCCATGTGCTGAGAACCGGGTTACCGTCTAAGGCATCGAAGGGGAGTAGTTCCAGTTCGTCGGCCTCGGCCGGCGGCGGCGGATGGTCGACATACTGGCGATTTCAGCTTTCAGGGGCGCCCGGTCATCCACCGGAGAGTTTTCCGGCGAACGAGACCTTCGGCCAGGCCATCCAACCGCCGAACCGAAGGAACCACCCGCATGACCCTGCTGGCCGAACGCCGCAAGACCCGGACGCCCGCGGACACGCTGCTGCGTTCGCTGCTCCTCACCCTGGCGTTCATCGCCCCGGCGCTGGTGGTCCGCTTCGTCGGACTGCACCCGACCCCGGTCATCGCGTTGGTGATCTACGGCGCGGCGGTGGTCGCGGCGAGCTTTCTGCTCGCCTGGGCAGCCGAAGCCGCGCAGGTCGATGTCTCCGGCGGGCTGGCCGTCGCCGTCCTCGCCCTGATCGCGGTGTTGCCGGAATACGCCGTCGACCTCTACTACGCGTACCGGTCCGGATCGCACGCGGAGTACGCGCAGTACGCGGCGGCCAACATGACGGGATCCAACCGGCTGCTGATGGGCCTGGGCTGGCCGGTCGTGGTGCTGCTGGGGCTCTGGGTGGCCCGCCGGGTGAGCGGACACAAGGCGGCCGCCCTGACCCTGGGGCGCGGAAACCGGGTCGAGCTCGGCTTCCTGCTGATCGCCGGCGTGGTCGCGGCGATCGTGCCGGCGACCGGTCGCATCTCCCTCACGCTCGGCCTGGCGTTGCTGGCCTGGTTCGGGTTCTACCTCTACAAACTCAGCCGCGGCGAGGTCGAGGAGCCCGAGCTGATCGGGACGGCCGCGGCCCTGGCCGCGCTGCCGCACCGCGCCCGTCGCGGTGGTGTGGTCGCGATCTTCGTCTTCGCCGCCATGGTGATTCTGGCCTGTGCGCAGCCGTTCGCCGAGAGCCTGATCGGGGCCGGCACCGATCTGGGGGTCGACCGGTTCCTGCTGGTGCAGTGGCTGGCGCCGCTGGCGTCCGAAGCACCGGAGTTCGTGATCGCGATCATCTTCGCGGCCCGCGGCAAAGGCACGGTGGCCATCGCGACGCTGATCTCGTCGAAAGTCAACCAGTGGACGCTGCTGGTCGGCTCGCTGCCCATCGCCCACCTGGCCGGCGGCGGCGGATCCGCGCTGGTGCTGGACGTCCGGCAGATCGAGGAGATGCTGCTGACCGTGACGCAGACCCTGATGGGTGTGGCGTTGCTGCTGGCGCTGCGCTTCCACCGACACCTGGCATGGGCACTGCTGGCGCTGTTCCTGGTGCAATTCGCGGTCCCGTCAACCGAAGGCCGGTTGGTGCTCAGCGGCGTCTACGCCGCAGTGGCTGTCGCTGGGCTGGTCGTGCACCGGCGCCAGTTGATTCCCACGCTGCGAGCGCCGTTCGCCAGGGCGTGACGGCCGGGTCGTAAAGTCGGCCCATGCAGATTCGTCCGCACGCACAGGCATATCCCGGCAAACCGGCCGTCATCCTGCATCCGTCGGGCACGGTGGTGACGTTCGGCGAACTCGAAGCGCGCGCCAACCGGCTGGCGCACGCCTTCCGTCAGGCGGGGCTGCGCGAAGGCGACGCGGTGGCGATCCTGATGGAGAACAACGAACACCTGCACGCGGTGATGTGGGCGGCGCGCCGCAGCGGGCTGTACTACGTGCCGATCAACACCCATCTGACCGCCGCCGAGGCGGCCTACATCGTCGACAACAGCAACGCCAAAGCCATCGTCGGGTCCGCCGCGCTGCGGGAGACCTGCGCCGGGTTCGGCGACCACCTGCCCGGCAGCCTCCCCGGTCTGCTGCTGATCGCGGACACCGATCTGGACGGTTGGCAGCGATACCCGGAATGCGTTGCAGAGCAACCGGATTCACCGATCGACGACGAGATCGAAGGGGACCTGCTGCAGTACTCCTCGGGTACCACCGGCCGGCCCAAAGGCATCAAACGCGAACTGCCGCACCTGCCGCCGGCGGAGGTGCCAGGCATGATGGCGGCGCTGGTCGGGTTCTGGATGGACTCCGACACGGTGTATCTGAGTCCGGCGCCGCTGTACCACACCGCCCCCTCGGTGTGGTCGATGACGGTGCAGGGCGCCGGACTGACCACCGTGGTGATGGAGAAGTTCGATCCCGAGCAGACGCTGGCTGCCATCGAGCGTTACCGGGTGACCCACGGCCAGTTCGTGCCGGCGATGTTCGTCCGGATGCTGAAACTGCCGGAGGCCGTGCGTAACTCGTACGATCTGTCCAGCCTGAAACGGGTGATGCACGCCGCCGCGCCGTGCCCGGTGCAGATCAAGCAGCAGATGATCGACTGGTGGGGGCCGATCGTCGACGAGTACTACGCTTCCTCGGAGGCGATCGGTTCGACGTTGATCACCGCCGAGGACTGGCTGACGCATCCCGGCTCGGTGGGCAAACCCATGATGGGTGCCTTGCACATCGTCGGCGAAGACGGTGCCGAACTGCCCCCCGGCCACCCCGGCGAAATCTATTTCGAAGGCGGGTACTCCTTCGAGTACCTCAACGACCCGTCGAAAACCGCTGACTCACGCGACAAACACGGCTGGATGACCGTCGGCGACATCGGCTACCTCGACGAAGAGGGCTACCTCTACCTGACCGACCGGCGACACCACATGATCATCTCCGGTGGAGTGAATATCTATCCGCAGGAGACGGAGAACCTGCTGGTCACTCATCCGAAGGTGTTGGACGCGGCGGTGTTCGGGGTTCCCGACGACGAGATGGGCCAGCGGGTGATGGCGGTCGTGCAGACCGTCGATCCGGCCGACGCCACCGATGAGTTCGCTGACGAACTGCTCGGTTGGCTACGAGATCGGTTGGCGCACTACAAATGTCCGCGAACGATCGCTTTCGAGGCAACACTGCCGCGTACCGACACCGGCAAGCTCTACAAGAACCAGCTGGTCGACAAGTATTCATGATGCGGGCCGTCGACCTGCGCAGCGCCCCCGCGCCGGACGATGCGGCGCTGCCGGGTGTGATCGTCGCCCACGGGTCGGTCGACAACGAATACTGGCTCGATGCAGCGACTTTCACCCTGACCGAGCATCCCTGCCCCGATCGCCGGGTGGTCACCGTGGACTCGGTTGCCGACACGCTGGCCGAACTGGCGGCGCGCTGTGCGCGCTGGCCGCACGCCAGCACCATCTGTGACGATGTGTTGCGGTGCGTCCAACCCGGGACGTCGGCCGGATTGCTGACCGAATCGCTGGCCTATTCCACGCTGCAGGCCGGTCCGGAATTCGCGCGCTGGCTTGCCGAACGCGGTCCCGCGCGACTGCCGGACAGCGCCGATCCGGTTGCGGTGCAACGCGAAGACGACATACTGCGAATCGACTTCAACCGGCCCGCCCGGCACAATGCCTTCTCCACCGACACCCGGGCGGCCCTGCTCGAGGCGCTCAGCGTTGCACAGCTCGATGACTCGGTCACCGGAATCGTGTTGGGCGGCAACGGTCCGTCGTTCTGCAGCGGCGGCGACCTCGCCGAGTTCGGTACCTTCGCCGACCCGGCCGGTGCGCACCTGGCCCGCACCCGGCACAGCCCGGCGCTGGTACTCGACGAGCTGACCGGCCGGCTCGGGCGAGCCTGCCGCGCGCAGGTGCACGGACAGGTGCTGGGCAGCGGTCTGGAGATGGCCGCGTTCTGCGGATGGGTGGTGGCGCAGCGCGATTCGGTGTTCGGGCTGCCGGAGCTGAGCCTGGGGTTGATCCCCGGCGCCGGCGGCACGGTGAGCGTCACACGGCGCATCGGACGCTGGCGCACCGCGTATCTGGTGCTCTCCGGCCGGACGATCGACGCCGAAACCGCCCTGGCGTGGGGGCTGGTGGACGAGCTCGCGGCTGCGTAGCGGTGCCGCTCAGAGGCCGCCGCGGGCCACCAGCTGCGCGGCAATCACATTGCGCTGAATCTCGTTGGTGCCCTCGCCGACGATCATCAGCGGCGCGTCCCGGAAGTAGCGTTCCACGTCGTACTCGGTGGAGTAGCCGTAACCGCCGTGGATCCGCACCGCGTTCAACGCGATCTCCATGGCTACTTCGGAGGCGAACAACTTCGCCATGCCCGCCTCCATGTCACAGCGCTGCCCGCTGTCGTAGCGTTCGGCGGCGTAGCGGGTCAGTTGCCGGGCGGCGGTGAGTTTGGTCGCCATGTCGGCCAGATAGTTGCCGACGGCCTGATGTTTCCAGATGGGCCGGCCGAAACTCTCGCGTTGCTGGGCGTAGGCGAGCGCGTCGTCCAGCGCGGCGGTGGCCACGCCCAGCGCGCGGGCGGCAACCTGGATGCGACCCGTCTCCAGGCCTTTCATCATCTGGGAAAAGCCCTGTCCCGCAACGCCACCCAATATTGCCGAGGCAGGCGTGCGGTAACCGTCGAAGGACAGTTCGCACGACTCCACGCCTTTGTAACCCAACTTGGGCAGGTCGCGCGACACCGTCAGGCCCGGCCCGTGCTCGACCAGCAGCACCGAAATGCCCCGGTGCCGCGGTGTGGCCCGCGGATCGGTCTTGGCCAGCAATGCGACCAGGCCGGACCGGCGGGCATTGGAGATCCAGGTCTTGGCACCATTGACCACCAACTCGTCGGCGCCGTCCGGCAGCGCCGTGGTGGCGATGTTCTGCAGATCGGAACCACCGCCAGGTTCGGTGAGCGCCATAGTGGCCCGTAGCTCACCGGTTGCCATCGGCGGCAGGTACTTTCGCTTCTGCTCCGCGGTGCCGAACAGGGTGAGCAGCTTGGCGACCACCGTGTGCCCGCCCATCGCGCCGGCCAGGCTCATCCAACCCCGGGCCAACTCCTGGGTGACCAGCACATAACACGGCATCGACACCGGTGATCCGCCGTACTCCTCGTCGATGGCCAGGCCGTAGATGCCGATTCGCTTCATCTGGTCGATCCACGCCTCCGGGTAGGTGTTGGCGTGTTCGACCTCGCGCACCGTCGGCTTCACGTCGCGGTCCACGAAGGCCCGCACGGTGGCGACCAGCATCGCCTCCGCGTCGTCCAGGTCGTAGGGTTCGTTGCTCACCGTTACCGCCCTCCCGCGTGCACCCTCGGGTGCACAGCCTGCCAGCATGAGGCGTTGTGACATACGGGTATGCGGCCATCCGGTCCGGTGGAGCCTTCTTCGACGACCTTTCGGTGGGCCAGGTGTTCGACTGGGCGCCGTCGGTGACGCTGACGGCCGGCCTGGCCGCTGCCCATCAGGGCATCGTGGGCGACCGGCTGCGCCTGGCGCTGGACGGCACCCTGTGCACCGCGGTGACCGGGGCGCCGGCTGCCCTGGCGCACCCGAGCCTGGTGTGCAACGTGGCGATCGGACAGTCGACGCTGGCGACTCAGCGCGTCAAAGCCAACCTGTTCTACCGCGGCCTGGCGTTCCACCGATTCCCGGTGATCGGTGACACCCTCTACACCCGCACCGAAGTGGTCGGACTGCGCGCCAACGCCGCCAAGCCCGGACGCGCGCCGACCGGGCTGGCGGCGCTGCGGATGACCACCATCGACCAGGCCGACCAGCTGGTGCTGGACTTCTACCGCTGCGCCATGCTGCCGGCCGGCCCGGGCTGGCAGGGCACCGACCGGGCCGACGACCTGTCCGCGATCGGTACCGAGCCGGTGGTGCCGGCCGTCAGTCCCACCGAGGCCTGGGACGGGGCGGCCTACCGGCGCCGGGTGCCCGGTCCGCATTTCGATCCGGCGATCGCCGGCGCGGTGCTGCACAGCACCGCAGACGTGGTCACCGGTGCGCCGGAACTCGCCCGGTTGACCCTCAATATTGCTGCGGTGCATCATGATTCGCGGGTGGGCGGACAGCGGCTGGTGTACGGGGGACACACCATCGCGCTGGCCTTCGCGCAAGCCAACCGGTTGCTGCCGAATCTGGTCACGGTGCTGGGCTGGGAGTCCTGCGACCACACCGGGCCGGTGCGCGAGGGCGACACCCTGTACAGCGAACTGCACGTCGAATCCGCTGCGGCGACACCGAACGGCGGCGTGTTGCGGTTGCGGTCGCTGGTCTATGCGGCTGGCGACGCGCCCGACGAGCCGGACCGGCCCGTGCTGGACTGGCGGTTCAGCGCGCTGCACTTCTGACTGGATAGCAGGCCGACCGTCCAGCCTCGCTGCTGGACCGGACGGTCGGCCTGCCCGTCTCTAGGTGCCGGCGGTGCCGGGGGCGCCGGGGTTCCCGTTGCCGGTGTCGCCGATGCCACCGGCGCCTCCAGTGCCGAAGTTGCCACCGGCGCCCTTGCTGCCGGCGGTCGCAGCCGCACCGGGGCCGGCGCCACCGGTCCCGGGTGTGCCCGCGGACCCGCCGCTGCCGCCGTTGCCGCCGCTGGGGCCGGTGCCGCCGTCGCCGCCCTTGCCGCCGGGGCCGGAGTTGCCGCCGACCCCACCGGTCTGGCCGGTCAGGACATTGCCGCCCTGGCCGCCCCTGCCACCGGCGCCGGCGTTGCCACCCTTGCCGCTGGTGGCAGTGCCGCCGCCGCCGCCCTGACCACCCTGGCCGCCGCTGCCACCGGTGCCGCTGGCGCCGCCGGTGCCGCCGTCGGGGTGGGTCGCGGTACCGGTGGCCCCGTTTCCGCCAGTACCCGGCGCGCCGCCGGTACCGCCGGTACCACCGGTGCCGCCGGCGCCGCCGTTACCCGTACCGAGGGTGCTGCCGCCGGTGCCGGCCAGTCCGCCACCGCCGCCGAGTCCGCCGTCGCCGCCCTTGCCGCCGATGCCGTTGTTGATGGTGAAGGTGGGGTCGCCCGCCGCGCCGTTGCCACCCCGGCCGCCGGTGCCACCCTGGCCACCGTTGCCGCCCTTGCCGCCGTCACCGGAGATGGAGCCACCCAGGCCGCCGTCGCCGCCCTTGCCGCCGGCGCTGCCGGTCGCGCCGGTGTTGCCGTTGGAGCCCGGCGTGGTGCCCGCGGCGCCCTGCGACCCGGGCGCGCCGTTGCCGCCGGTGCCGCCGGTGCCGCCGGTACCGACGTTGCCGGCGTCGCCGCCCTTGCCACCGTTGCCACCGTCGACACCGGCCGTGGTGGAGGTCCACCCGGTGCCGCCGGTGCCGCCGTTGCCGCCGCTGGTGGTTGCCGTGCCCGCGTTGCCGGCAGTCGGGCTGCCCGAGCCGGAGCCGACCGTTCCCGCGGTGCCGGCGACGCCTCGGTCACCGCCGCGGCCGCCGTTGCCGCCGTTGGGGTTCGAGGCGCTGGTGCCGGCCGCACCGTTGCCGCCGGTACCGCCGGCGGCGCTGTTGCCGCCGGAGCCCGCGCTGCCCGCGGTGCCGGTCGTCGACCCGGTGCCGCCGTTGCCGCCGTTGCCACCGTTGCCGCCACCACCGCCGTTGCCCGCGTTACCACCGTTGCCGCTGTTGACGCCGGCCGCGCCGACCGCACCGTTGCCGCCGAGGGCGCCGTTGCCGCCGCTGGCGCCGCTACCGGCGTTGCCGCCGGCGCCGTCCGCGGCCTGGACACCGCTACCGCCCAGCGTCTTGCCACCAGCCCCGCCGTTGCCGCCGTTACCGCCGCTGCCGCCGTCGCCGCCCCGGCCACCGGCCTGAGCGGTACCACCGGCCACGCCGTTGCCGCCCTGACCGCCGTTGGCGCCGCTACCACCGTTGCCGCCGACTCCGGCAGCACCGGAGATCGAGCCGCCGTTACCACCATTACCGCCGGCCCCACCGGAGCCGCCGGTCATGCCCGGGTTGCCGTTTCCGCCTGGACCGGAGCCATTGGGGCCGGCCGCTCCGGCGACGCCGTTGCCGCCGTCACCACCCTTGCCACCGTTGCCGACGTTGCCGCCGTTACCCCCGTCGCCGCCACGCGTGCCGCTGGCGCCCGGGTCGGTCGGGCTGAAGCCCTTGCCACCCTCGCCGCCATTGCCGGCCGGCGTGGTCACTGCGGTGCCCGGGGTGCCGGCGGTGCCGGCGCCCGGTCCGGTCTGGCCGGTGCCGGCGGCTCCAGCAGCGCCCGCGGTTCCGGCGTCGCCGCCGTCGCCACCCCGGCCGCCGGAGACGCCGGCGCTGGTGGAGTCCCCACCTTTGCCACCGTCACCCGGAGTCCCGGCGTTACCGCCGTTGCCGCCCGAGCCACCGAAGCCCTGGGTGCCCGAGGTCACGGTGCCGGCATTGCCGCCGGCCCCGCCCGCGCCACCGTCCATGCCGCTGCCGCCGTTGCCGCCGGCCTGGCCGGCGCCACCGTCGATGCCGCTGCCGCCGTTACCGCCATCACCGCCGTTGCCGCCGCTGCCGCCGTTGCCGCTGTCACCGGAGATGGTGCCGCCGTTGCCACCGCCGCCGCCGGCGCCGCCCTTGCCGCCGGGCGTTCCGCTGGTGCCGGAGGCGCCCGGACCGGTTCCGGCTAGGCCGTTGGTGCCGTCGGCGGCGTGGCCGCCGGCCCCGCCGTTGCCACCGTCGCCGTACGTGCCGCCGTTGCCGCCGCGGCCGCCGTTGCCGCCGTCGGCCCCGGGGACGGTCCCGGTGGATGCGTCATAACCCGCGCCGCCGTTGCCACCGTTACCCACGGTGCCCAGCGGGAGCCCATCGGTGCCGGGGTTGCCGTTGGCGGCCTGGCTGGCACCGTTCCCGTCGAACCCGCCGGCACCGATGGTGCCGTGCTGGCCCACGTAGGCGGTGCCGCCGTTGCCGCCGTTGCCGCCGTCGGGGTTGGTCACGGTGCCGTTGGCGCCGTTGCCGCCGTCGCCGGGGGTGCCGCCGTTCGCGCCGTTCCCGGAGTTGCCGCCCTTGCCGCCGCTGCCGACGACGCCGTTGGGTGCCGCGCCACCGTTGCCGCCGTTGCCACCGGCCCCGCCGTTGCCGCCGGCCCCGCCGTTGCCGCCGTCCTGACCGCCGCCGACGCCGGTGCCGTACTGGTCGGTGTCGGCGACACCGGCCAGGCCCAGCTTGCCGTTGCCACCCGCGGTGCCGTTGCCGCCGTTGCCGCCGGTACCGCCGGTGCCACCATTGCCGGCGTCCGCGCCACCACGGCCGCCGTGGCCGCCGGCGCCACCGGCGCCCCCGGTGTCGCCAGCGGTGCCGCTGCCGCCGTAGGCGGTCGCATTGGTGCCGGCGACCGTGGCGGACACGCCGTTGCCGCCGTTGCCGCCGTTGCCGCCGTTGCCGATCCGGCCACCGTCGCCACCGTTACCGCCGGTTCCGCCATTGTTGCCCGGGGTGAACGGGTGGTAACCGTTGCCGCCGTGCCCACCGTTGCCGTTGGGCGCGATCACCGGGGTGCCGGGGAGGCCGCCGTTGTTGCCGGCCGCGCCGGCGAATCCGGCGTCCCCACCGGCTCCGCCGTTGCCGCCGTTGCGGTGCAGGGTGGTGCCGTTCGCGCCGGCTCCGCCATCGCCGGCGGTTCCCGCGTCGCCGCCGTTGCCGCCGGTGCCGGTCGCGCCGGCGGCGGCAGCCGCGCCGGTGCCGCCCGCGGCCTTGCCACCGACGCCGCCCGCACCGCCGTTGCCGCCGTTGCCGCCGCTGCCGCCGTCGCCACCCTTTTGTCCGCCGCCGATCCCGGCGCCCTGGCCGTAGTCGGTGCCTGCCACGCCGTACTTGCCGATCACACCCTTGCCGCCGTCACCACCGTCGGCACCCCGGCCGCCGGCCCCGCCGACGCCACCGCTGCCGGCCACGGTGCCTCCGTTGCCACCGGCGCCACCGGCGCCGCCGGAACCGCCGGTCTGACCGTCGGTGCCGCTCGCGCCGGGCACGGTCCCGTTGACGCCGTTGGTGCCGGCCACCCCGTTTCCGCCGGCACCGCCGGCGCCACCGTTGCCGTGATCGCCGCCGTCACCGCCGAGGCCGCCGTCGCCGCCGCTGGCGCCCGGGGTGGTGGGAGAGTAACCGGCGCCGCCGGTACCGCCGGCGCCGCCGCCGGTGCTGGGGTTCGGTACGCCGGACGCGCCGTTCGCGCCGGGGGTACTGCCGGCGCCGCCCTGGCCACCGCCGCCCACGACGGTGCCGGTGTTGCCGCCGTGGCCACCCTTGCCGCCGGTGGTGTGCGTCGCGTCGCCCGCCGCGCCGGTGCCGCCGGCGCCGCCGAGACCGGGGGTGCCACCCTGCCCACCGGTGCCGCCGACACCAACGGTGCCGTTGGTGACCGTGCCGGCGTCGCCCGCCTGGCCGCCGGTGCCACCCGCGCCGCCGTTGCCGCCGTCGCCGCCGGTGCCGAAGCCGCCGCCGGGGTTGTAGTTCCAGTCGCCGGTGGCGCCTCTACCGCCGGTACCACCGGTACCGCCGGTGCCGCCGTCGCCGCCGTCGCCGCTGTTACCGCTGACCCAGCCGCCGTTGCCACCCCGGCCACCGTCACCACCGACGCCACCGGTGCCACCGTCGGCGCCCTTGCCGGTGGTGGGGAAGGTGCCGTTGGCGCCGGTGTCGCCCTGGCCGCCCTGGCCGCCCTTGCCGCCGTCGCCGCCGTCGCCGTACTGACCGGCGTCACCACCGTCACCACCGTCGTAACCCTGCTGGTGGGCACCCGGAACACCAGTGGCGTCACCACCGTCGCCGCCGTCACCGCGGCCGGTGCCCGGAGCGACCAGCTGACCGTCGGTACCGGCCACACCAGCCGCACCGGACAAACCGGTGCCGTTGTTGCCGGGCGTGCCCGCGGCACCACCCTTGCCGGGGTTGCCGCCGGTGCCGCCGTCGCCGCCGCCGAGGAAGCCGTCGCCGCCGGCGCCGCCCTGGCCGGCGGTACCGCCGTTGCCACCGTTGCCGGCGTTGCCGCCGATGCCGCCCGGGACGTTGTAGCCGTTGCCGCCAGTGCCGCCGTTGGCGCCGTTGCCGGCGTCACCACCGGTGCCGGCGTAGCCGTTGTAGATGCCGCTGTTGCCGCCCTTACCGCCGTCACCGCCGTTACCACCGGCCTGGCCGTTGGTGCCGTTGATGCTGGTAGCGCTGCCATCGTTGCCGGTGGCGCCCGCGACGCCGTTGCCGCCCTGACCGCCGTCGCCGCCGTTGCCGTAATTGCCGCCGTCACCGCCGGCGCCGCCCTTGCCACCGTGCGCACCGGGGGTGGTCGGGTTGTAGCCGTCGCCACCGTCACCACCGTCGCCACCGATATCCGACGGCGTGGACCCGCTGCCACCGTGGCTGCCGTCGGCACCCTTGGTGGAACCGGTGCCACCGGTGCCGCCCGCGCCGCCGCCGACGCCGACACCGGCGTCGCCGCCGCTGCCGCCGCGTCCACCGTCCGGGTTGGCCTTGGTGCCGTCGGCGCCGTGGCCACCGTCGCCCTGGGCTCCACCGTCCCCGCCGGCACCACCGTTACCGGCGTTGCCGCCGGCGCCGATGGTGCTACCGCTGCCGCCCTTGCCGCCGTTGCCGCCCACCCCGCCGACGCCGCCGTTGCCGCCGTTGCCGCCGTCCTGACCACCGCCGATACCAGTGCCGTAGGCGTTCTCGTTGGTGACACCGTCGGCGCCGTCATCGCCGGAACCACCGGTTCCACCGTCGCCACCGTCACCACCGGCACCGGCTGCGCCTCCGGCGCCCTGCTCACCCTTGAAGCCGTACAACCCCGAGGTACCGCCGGCGCCGCCGTCGCCACCGTCGCCACCGTGGCCGCCGCTGGCGCCGGCGCCGCCGGTCTGACCGCCGTTTGCGCCCAACCCACCGTTGTCACCGGGGGTGAATCCGTCGGCCCCGGTCCCGCCGTGACCGCCGTCGCCGCCGGAGCCGCCGACGCCGCCCTTACCGCCGTTGCCGCCGTCGCCCATCATGGCGCCGGCGTTCCCGCCGATGCCGCCCTTGCCGCCCTTGCCGCCGTTCTCGCCAACGGTGCCGTTGACATTGTCGGCCGACCCGCTGATGCCGTCGGTGCCGTCCAGACCGTCGGCGCCGTCGCCGCCGTCGCCGCCGTCGCCGCCGCTGCCGTAGGTGCCGCCGTGACCACCGGCGCCGCCCTCGCCGCCCGCAGCGCCGTGCTCGGTAGCGGTGTAGCCCACGCCCCCATGACCACCGTTGCCTGCCGGGGCGGACGGCATCGCGCCGTCGTTGCCGTCCGCGCCCAGGGTCGAGCCGCTGCCGCCGGTGCCACCGCCGCCCGCCGTGCCCGGGCTGCCGCCGTTGCCGCCGGCCCCGCCGGTGGTGTAGCTCGCGGTGCCTGCGGCACCGTCGCCGCCGTCGCCAGGTGTCCCGGCGTTTCCACCGTTTCCGGCCGAACCGCCGGCAGCGGTGTTGCCCTTGGTGGCGCCGTTCAGCCCGGCACCGCCGACACCGCCGTTGCCGCCGTTGCCACCGTTGGCGCCGCTGCCGCCATTGCCGCCGTTCTCGCCGCCTCCGATGCCGTTGTTGTAGAGGTCGGCGCCGGACTGCCCCTCGCGTCCGGTCCAGCCGCTGCCGCCGCTGCCGCCGTCGGCACCGGTGCCTGCGGCACCGCCGTTGCCGCCGTGCCTACCGGCGCCATGGCCGATGCCGCCTGCGCCGCCGTCGCCGCCGCTGCCACCGGCCTGACCGTTGGTGCCGTTGGGGTTTGCGGCAGTGCCGTTGACACCGTCGTCGCCGATCACGCCGTTGCCGCCGTCGCCGCCGTTGCCACCGTTACCGACGTTGCCGCCGTCGCCACCGGCCCCACCGTCGCCGCCGTCGGCGCCGGAGGCCGTCGAGGTGAAGCCCGCCCCGCCGTTGCCGCCGTTACCGGCCGCCCCGGTGACCGCAAGACCCTTGCTGCCGTTGGTGCCGGCGGTGGCGCCGGCGCCGGCCGTGCCGCCGGTACCGCCCTTACCTGCGGTACCGGCGTTGCCGCCGTCACCGCCCCGGCCGCCGTCGACGTGGGCCGACGTGCCGTCGGCTCCGTGACCACCGTCACCCGGGCGCCCGGCGTTGCCGCCATTGCTGGCGTTGCCACCGTTGGCGTTGGCGCCGGCTGTACCACCTGTCCCGGTGCCCGCAGCGCCGCCAGTGCCGCCGTTGCCGCCGTTGCCGCCGGTCCCGCCGTTGCCACCGTTGCCGCCGCGGTACCCGTCGCCGTTGTTGCCGGCCGGGAAGGAGCCGTCGTGGCCGATGGCACCGGCGCCACCGTTACCGGCGGTACCGGCGTCGCCACCCTTGCCGGCGTCGCCGCCGCTACCCGAGCTGCCCACGCTGGCGCCGTCGGACGTGCCGCCCGCGTTGCCACCCCTGCCGCCGCCGCCGCCGTTGCCGCCGCTGCCGGCATTGCCGCCGTTCTGCCCGTCGTTGCCGGCACCGGTGGTGACCGTGCCGGCAGCGCCGTTCACCCCGGAGCCACCGTCGCCACCCGCGCCACCCTGGCCGCCGTCACCGCCGGTGCCACCGTGGAAGCCCGCGCCGCGACCGGTGCCACCGTCACCGCCGAGACCGCCCTGGCCGCCGACCGTGCCGTTGGTGCCGCTGTCACCGGCATTGACGCCGTTCTTGCCGGCCGTGCCCGCCGCGCCGTCACCGCCGACGCCACCGTCAGCGCCGTGGGCGCCGATGCCGTCGGCGCCCTTGCCGCCGTTGACGCCTCCGGTGCCGGCGGTGCCGACGGTGCCACCCTTGCCGATGTTGCCCGCGTCGCCACCCTTGCCGCCGTTGCCGCCGTTGGGGTTGGCGGCGGTGCCCTTCGCGCCGTCGCCACCGGCGCCGGCCTGCCCGGAGTTGCCGCCGGCCCCGCTGTTGCCGCCGTTGCCCGCGGTGCCGTTGATGGCAGCCCCGGTACCGATGGTGCCTGCCGTGCCCCGGGTGCCACCGGCGCCGCCAGCACCGCCGGTCCCGCCGTCGCCACCGTTGCCGCCGTTCTGGCCGCCGCCGATACCGGTGCCGTACTTGTCGACATCGGCCAGGCCGTCGGCGCCGGCGATGCCGTTGCCGCCGGTGCCGGCCGCCCCACCGGTGCCGCCGTTGGTGGCGTTGCCGCCGGCGCCCTTGGCGCCCCCGGCAGAGATGTTGGTGCCACCGATGCCCGCGGTGCCGCCGTTGCCGCCGTTGCCGCCGTTGCCGCCCCTGCCGCCTTCGCCGCCGTTACCACCGGTGTAGCCATCGGGGTGGGCCGCGGTGCCGTCGTGTCCGAGGGCGCCGTTGCCGCCGTTGCCCGCATTGCCGGCGTTGCCGCCCCGGCCGCCGGCCGCGCCGCTGGACGAGGTACCCGCGGTGGCCCCGTCGGTGCCGGCGCCGGCGTTGCCGCCGCTGCCGCCGTTGCCCGCGTTGCCACCGTTGCCCGCGTTGCCGCCGATCAATCCGGCGCCGCCCTGACCGGCGCCGAAGGAACCGTCCCTGCCGGTGACACCGGATCCACCGGCACCACCGTCGCCACCCCGGCCGGCTGTGCCGGCGTTGCCACCGTGGAAGCCGGCGCCGCGTCCGGTACCGCCGGCACCGGCACTGCCGCCGTTTCCGCCGGTCGTGCCATTGGTGCCGCTGTCGCCCGGATTGACGCCGTCTTTGCCGGCGTTACCCACCGCGCCGGTGCCGCCGTCGCCACCCCTGCCACCGTTGGCGCCGGTGCCGGGGCCGTCGGTGCCGCCGTTGCCGGTGCCGACGCCGTCCGCACCGCCGTCGCCGCCGAGCCCGATGGCGCCCGCGTCACCGCCGCGACCGCCCGCACCACCGGCGAGGTTGGCCGTACCCGCGACGCCATCGGCACCGCGGCCGCCGTCACCGGCCGTGCCGGAGTTACCACCCCGGCCACCGATGCCGCCCTTGCCGTTGGTCGCGGTGGTGCCACCGTTGCCGTCTTGGCCTGCGACGCCACCCTTGCCGCCGTCGCCACCGGTGCCGCCATCGCCACCGTTGCCGCCGCTGACACCAATGCCGCTATTGGTTCCGGCGACCCCGTTGGCGCCGGTGAGGCCGGCCCCGCCGGCGCCCGCTGCTCCGCCGGCGCCACCGTTGGAGGCATTGCCGCCCTTGCCGTAAGTGCCTGCGGTCGCGGTGTTGGTGCCGTTGCCGCCGGCGTTGCCGCCGGCCCCGCCGTTACCACCGTTGGCGCCGTCACCGCCGGCCCCGCCGTCGCCGCCTCGATAACCATCCAGGTGGGTGGAAGTGCCGTCGTGGCCGGTCGCGCCGATGCCACCCTTGCCGGCAGTGCCCGCGGCACCACCTGCGCCGCCCGCCCCGCCGTTGGTCGCGGTGCCCTTGGTGGCGCCGTCGGTGCCGCTGCCGGCACTGCCGCCGTCGCCGCCCTTACCGCCCCTGCCGCCGGCCCCGGCGTCGCCGCCGTCCTGACCGTTGTTACCCACCCCGGCGGTGGTGGTCCCGTTGGCGCCGTCGACGCCGGAGCCGCCGAGGCCGCCGGCGCCGCCGGTGCCCGCCGCACCGCCATCGCCGCCGTGGAAGCCGGCACCCCGACCGATACCACCGGTGCCACCGCCGCCGCCGTTACCGCCGTCGCCGCCGACGGAGCCGTTGGCCCCGGCGCTGCCGTTGTTGGTACCGGTCAGCCCGGCCGCGCCGTCACCACCGGCGCCGCCGGTGCCGCCGTTGGCGCCGGTGCCCGACGCGGCAGTGCCCACGCCGTTGCCGTTGAGGCCACCCAGCCCGATGTGCCCAGCATTGCCGCCCGCGCCACCCCGGCCGCCATCGGTGTAGGCGGTGCCGCTGATGCCGTTGGCACCCCGACCGCCGTCGCCTGCCGCGCCGGCATTGCCGCCGATGCCGCCTGCCGCACTGGTGCCGTTGGTGCCTGCTTTGGCAGTGCCGCCGAGCGCCTTTCCACCGGTGCCGCCGGCCCCGCCGTTACCGCCGGTGCCGCCGTCGCCGCCGTTTCCACCGTCCTGACCGGCGCCGACACCGTTGCCGTAGAGGTCGGCGCCTGCGGTGCCGACCGAACCCTTGACGCCGCCCCCGCCGGAGCCCGCCGCCCCGCCGACGGCACCGTTGCTGGCATTGCCGCCGTCACCGTACGCGCCGGCGTTGCCGCCGGCGCCGATACCGGCAGCGCCGCCCTTGCCACCGTCACCACCGTTGGCGCCGTTACCGCCATTGCCGCCGTCGCCACCGCTTTGGCCGCCGCCCACACCATTGCCGTAGGCGTCGACGCCGGCCGCGCCGGGCGCACCGTTGGCTCCGAGGCCGCCCTTTCCGGCGGCTCCGGCGTCCCCGCCGTTACCGGCGTTGCCGCCGCTACCGGCGTTGCCGGCGACTCCGCCGCCGGTGCCACCGCCACCGGCGTTGCCACCCGTGCCACCGTCGCCGCCGGCGCCGCCGGCACCGGCGTTGCCACCGTTCTGACCGTCGCCTCCCGATCCGGTGATCGCCGCGCCGTTGGCCCCGTTCAAGCCGCTGCCGCCCTTACCGCCGGCGCCGCCCTTTCCGCCGGTGCCGCCGTCACCACCGTGGGTGGTGAGGCCGGCCGGGGTCTGGCTACCGCTGGCAGTACCGCCGGCGCCGCCTTCGCCGCCCTTACCGCCCGCGGCGCCCGCCGCCCCGCTGTCGCCGGGGTTGAGGCCGTTGGCGCCGACAGCGCCTTCGGCACCATGACCGCCGTCGCCACCCCTGCCACCATTGGCGCCGAAACCGTCGCCGTTGTTGCCTGCAGGGCCGCTGCCGTCACCGTTGAGGCCGCCGGTGCCATGGGCGCCGACCGTGCCGGCGTTGCCACCGGCACCGCCCTTGCCGCCGTCGAGGTAACTGCTCGTGCCATCGGCGCCGCGGCCACCGTCGCCGGCAGTGCCGGCGTTACCGCCGCGCCCGCCCAGGCCGCCGGTGCCGTCGCTGCCCGCGCTGAGTCCGGTGCCGCCCTTACCGCCGGCGCCGCCCTCGCCGCCGACGCCACCAGCTCCACCGTTGGCACCGGCCTGACCCTGCCCGGCCGTGCCGTACTGGGTGGACCCGGCCACCCCGGCTGCCCCCGACTGACCCGCGCCACCGCTGCCGGCGGCGCCACCGGCGCCACCGTTGCTGGCCGCGCCGCCGTTACCGTCGACCCCGGCCTTCAGCGAGGCCGCGTTGCTGCCGGTTCCCGCTGCGCCGCCGGTGCCACCGGTGCCACCGTTGCCGCCCTTACCGCCCTTGCCGCCGTTGCCGCCGTCATAGCCGTCGCGGTGCCCGGCGGTGCCGTCATGACCGGAGGCGCCCACACCACCACTGCCGGCAGTGCCGGCATCGCCGCCTTTACCGGCCGCACCACCATCGGTGCCAGCGCCGATACCGGCGCCGTCGGTGCCCGCGCCGCCGCTGCCGCCCTTACCGCCGTCGCCACCCCTACCGCCACTGCCGGCGTTACCGCCGTCGCCGCCGGCCAGACCCGCACCCGAGGTGGCCACCCCGGTGCTGCCGTTGAGGCCGGAACCACCGCGCCCACCGTCACCACCGGCACCGGCCGCGCCCGCGGCACCCCCGGTGAAGCCCGCGCCCCGACCGATACCACCGCTGCCGGCGTCGCCGCCCTTACCGCCGGCACCACCGTCGATACCGCTGTCGCCGGGGTTGAGACCGTTGGCGCCCGCGGCGCCGCCGGCACCCCGACCGCCGTCGCCACCCTTACCGCCATTGGCGCCGGTGCCGTTGGAAAGATTGCCCGCAGGGCCGCTGCCGTCACCGTTGAGACCACCAGTGCCGTGCTGGCCGATCGCACCGGCGTCACCACCGGCACCGCCCTTGCCGCCGTCGACGTAACTGGCGGTACCGTCCGCGCCGCGGCCACCGTCGCCGGCAACGCCGGCGTTACCGCCGCGCCCGCCCAGGCCGCCGGTGCCGTCAGCGGCGTGGCTGGTGGTGCTGCCCCCGTTGAAGCCGCCCGTCCCGCCAGTGCCACCATCGCCGCCACGACCACCCGCGCCGCCGCTACCACCGTCGGCGCCTGCGCCCAGGTTCACCCCGGCGGAGCCCGACGCCCCGGTCACACCCCGTCCACCGGCGCCGGCGTTGCCGCCGGCACCGCCATCGCTGCCCTTGGCGCCCGCGCCGTTGGCCGCCGTGGGCGCGGTGCCGTCACCGTTGAGGCCCGCGACCCCGCCGTTGCCGCCGCTGGCGCCGTTGCCGCCCTTGCCGCCGTCGCCGCCCCGGCCACCGTCGCCGGCACCAGTGCCGTAGTCCACCCCGGTCTGTCCGTCGGCACCGGCCGCCCCGTGGCCACCGGTGCCCGCCGTCCCCGCAGCGCCACCGTCACCCCCGGCGCCACCGGCACCGGCGGTACCTGCTGACCCGCCGTGGGGGCCTGCGTCACCGGCCGCGCCGCCCTTGCCGCCGGTTCCTCCCGCCCCGCCCTTGCCCGCGTCGCCACCCTGCTGGCCGGTGTTGCCCACGCCGTTGGCGTCGGTGCCGGTCGCATCTGCACCCCGCACACCGGAACCGCCTTCACCGCCTTCGCCACCTTCGCCGCCGGTGCCACCGCTACCAGCTGTGGTCCCGGCGCGACCGGCAGCGCCGCCCTTGCCGCCGTCACCACCATCGCCACCGGCTTGGGCATTGCCACCACTGGCCCCGGCGCCCAGTCCCTGGCTGCCGGCGGCCCCGACGGCACCATTACCGCCGTCACCGCCCCGGCCGCCGTTGACGCCCAGGCCGTCTTTGCCGTCGACCACGGTACTGACGCCGTTGTCACCGCCCAGGCCTTTGAAGCCGGACAGACCGGCGTCGCCGCCCTTGCCGCCATCGGAACCGTTGACGTGCGCGGCGGTGCCGTCGGCGCCGCGCCCACCGGTACCGGCCGCGCCGGCATCCCCGCCGTTACCGCCGACGCCGTTGGCGCCCGCCTTGGCGGCGTTGCCCACATGGTCGGTGCCACCCATTCCGCCGGCGCCCCCATTGCCGCCGTCGGCACCACTGCCGCCGTTGCCACCGTCACCGCCGTTGACACCGGCGACGGTGCTGGACTGGCCGTTGACACCTTTGCCGCCGGAACCACCGGTGCCACCGTCGCCGCCTGCGCCACCCACACCGCCGGCACCGGCGACCGAACCACCCTTGCCGCCATAGCCACCGGCACCACCCGAACCGCCGGCCGTACCGTTGCCGCCGCTGTCACCGGGGTCGACGCCATCAGCACCGGCCTTGCCCGCCGCCGCGTTGCCGCCGGCGCCACCGGCGCCACCGTTGCCGTAGTTGCCGCCGTCACCACCGTGTCCGCCGTTGCCGCCACTGGCGCCGGCGATGGCACCGGTCGACGCGTCATAACCCGCGCCACCGGTGCCGCCGTTGCCCCCGGTGCCGGTGGCCATGGTGCCGGCCGCGCCGTGCTTGCCGATGACCGAGCCGTAGCCACCGGTGCCGCCGGCTGCGGCGCCGGCACCGTTGTTGCCGCCGTTGCCGCCCCGACCGCCGTCGGGATTCGCCAGCGTCCCGGCCGCACCGTTGCCGCCGTTGCCGGCGCCGCCGCCGGTGCCGCCGTCGCCACCATTGCCGCCCCGGCCGAGGATGCCGTCCTCGCCGAACAGCAGGCCACCGCGACCAGCCGCACCGCCGTTGCCACCATTACCGCCGGTCGCGCCGACGCCGCCGCCGCCACCGTTCTGGCCGCCGCCGTCTCCGTTGCCGTAGTCGACGCCCCAGACCCCGTCTGCGCCGTTGCTGCCTTGAATGCCGGTGCCACCCCTGCCGCCGGTCCCACCGTTGCCGCCGTTGCCGCCGTCGCTGAACAGCAGACCGCCCCGGCCGCCCGCCCCACCGTCACCGCCATTGCCGCCGGAGATCCCGGCGAGCCCGTCGCCACCCCGGCCACCGTTGCCGCCGACGCCGCCGTTGCCGTACAGCCAGCCGGCGTTGCCGCCGGCGCCGCCGGTTCCACCGCCGTTGCCGGTACCGCTGGTGCCACCGCTGCCGCCCGCGCCACCGGTGCCCAGCAGCCATCCGGCGTGGCCACCGCGACCGCCGATGCCACCGATCGCCGCGCCGGTGCCACCGGTGCCGCCCGACCCACCCGGACCGAACAGACCACCGGACCCACCGGTGCCGCCGACGCCGCCGCTGCCGGTATTGCCGATGCCGCCGATGCCACCGGCCCCGCCGGACGCACCGGAAAGCCAGCCCGCGTCGCCACCGGATCCGCCGGTGCCGCCGATGCCCGCGGTGCCGCCGGTACCACCGGCGCCTCCGGCGCCGGCCAGCAGACCACCGTGGCCGCCGTCGCCGCCCACACCGCCGAAACCGCTACCGCCCGGTCCGGTGCCACCGGCCCCACCGGCACCACCGGCGCTGAGCAGCCAGGCGTCCCCGCCCCGGCCACCGGTCCCACCGATACCGGTCGGACTGGTGTTGGCGCCACCGGCGCCGCCGGCACCACCGTCGCCGTACAACCATCCGCCGCTGCCGCCGGCCGCGCCAGCGCCACCGTTGGCGCCCCAACCCGCCGCACCGCCGGTGCCGCCGGCGCCGATCAGCCAGGCCCGACCACCCACACCCCCGGTGCCACCGGTGCCCAGTCCGTTCAGGTTGGCACCACCGATGCCGCCGGACCCGCCACTGCCGTAGAGCCATCCGCCGTTGCCACCGGCCCCGCCGGCGCCACCGTTGGCGGTGGTCGATGACCCACCCGCACCGCCGACTCCGCCGTGTCCGATCAACCCGGCGTTGCCGCCGGCTCCGCCGGCCTGGCCGGCCGCACCGCCCGCACCGGCGCCGCCATTGCCCCACAGCAGGCCGCCGTCCCCGCCGGCCTGGCCGGGGTGCGCCCCGTTGGCGCCGTCACCGATCAGCGGCCTGCCGAGCAGGACCTGGGTGGGGGTGTTGATGGCACCCAGCACCGCTACGCCGAGTCCCTCGAGCGGTGCCGCGCCGGCGGCCTCGGCCCACGCGTACGAGCCGGCGTTGGCCGTCAGGTTCTGCATGAACTGGCTGTGGAAGGCCGCAGCCTGGGCACTGATGCTCTGGTAGGCCTGCCCGTGGGTGCCGAACAGCGCCGCGATGGCGGTAGACACCTCGTCTTGCGCGGCGGCCAGCAGGTTGGTGGTCGAGGCCGCTGCAGCGGCGTTTGCCGACTCCAGCGTGGCGCCGAGTCCGGCTAGATCGGAAGCCGCGGAGCTCAACACGTCCGGCGCAGCGAGGAGATACGACATGGGAACCGTCCACTTACTAGGTCACGACCTGGTGAGGCCGTGGTTTACATGTCCCCCGGTCATGCTGATGGGCAAAGCCGATACGAACCATAACTCGATTTCGGCCAAAACAAACTGGCTTTCACTCAAAAATGCCAAAATACATCCAGTTAGTTTTGCAAGGACATGCTAACCGCACCTCGACCCATGTCGAATGGCCTAACGTGGGCATAGCTGCGGTTCCTAGGGCACAGTGGTGACTGCCGGTTCGAATTTGTCAGCCGGTGACGCCGGCCTGGCCGAAGATCCCGCCTCGCCCGCCGCTGCCGCCGGCTCCGTCGGCACCCTCCGGGGTGCCCGGACCTCCGGCACCCCCGCGGCCACCGTTGCCGCCGTTGCCGATGAAGGTGGCGCTGCCTCCGGTACCGCCGCCGCCGCCGGGACCGCCGGTAGCGCCGCTCAGGTTCTCGCCGCCGGCGCCGCCGCCACCGCCGATTCCGCCGTTACCGAAGATGAACCCACTGTTGCCGGCGGCTCCGCCGTAGCCACCGGCCGCGCCGACGTTGCCCGAACCGTTGCCACCCGAGCCGCCCGCCCCGCCGGCACCGCCGCTGCCGAGCAGGAGGGTCGAGGCGCCGTGACCGCCGGCACCCCCGGCGCCACCGGCGGGACCCCCGACACCGCCGGCACCGGCTCCACCATTGCCACCGACGCCGCCCGCTGCACCGTTGCCGTAGATGAAGCCGCTGCCACCGGCACTTCCGCCCTGGCCTCCGGCTCCGCCCGACGAGCCGGATCCAGCCAGACCGCCGGAGCCACCGTTGCCGCCGGCACCACCGCTGCCGAGCAGCACGGCGGTGCCGCCGTTGCCCCCGGCACCGCCGATGCCTCCAGCAGCACCGGCGATGCCCGTACCGCCGCCACCGCCATGGCCGCCGGCACCGCCGCGGCCCCAGATCCACCCGGCGTCACCACCGGCGCCACCACCACCGCCATTACCGGATCCAGGCGCCGTGACCAGACCGGTTCCGCCGGTTCCCCCGTGGCCGCCGAAGCCGAAGAGGAACCCGGCGTCGCCGCCGTTGCCGCCATACCAGCCGTTCCCGTCGGCGACGGCTGCGACGCCGGAACTGCCGGCGCCGCCGTGACCACCGCTACCGAGTAACCAGGATCGGCCGCCGCTGCCGCCGTTGGACGGCACTTCGAAGCCGCCGTCGCCGCCGTCGCCGCCGTCGCCGAACAGCAGACCGCCGTTGGCGCCCGGGCGTCCCGTGCCGCCGTCGCCGCCGTAGCCGATCAACAGCCCGGCCCGGCCGGCGGTGCCGCCGATCACGCCGTTGCCGCCGTCCCCGCCGCTGCCGAACAGCCAGGCGTTGCCGCCACCGCCGCCGATGCCGTCGCCGATTCCGGCCACACCCGCCCCGCCGTTGCCGCCGTCGCCGCCGCAACCGAGCAAGAACCCGGCGTTACCGCCGTTGGAACCGTTGGCGGCCAGCCCGCCGGTGGGCGCGCTCCCGCCGTTGCCGCCATCGCCGCCGTTGCCGATCAACCACGCACTGCCCGCGGTTCCGGCGCTACCGGCGGAACCGGCCGCAAAGGTCGTCGACCCGCCGTGGCCACCATCCCCGCCGGACCCGATCAGGAATCCGCCGTTGGCGGCGGTGCCACCGGCGCCGCCGTCGCCGGTAGTGCTGGTTCCGCCCGCGCCCCCGGCGCCACCGTTGCCCAGCAGCCACGCGGTGCCACCAGTGCCACCGGCACCGCCGTTACCGTGACCGCCGAGATTGGCGCCACCGGCACCACCGGCGCCGCCGGACCCGACGAGTAGTCCGCCGGTGGCACCGGACCCGCCGGCCCCGCCGAACGAACCGCCGCTGCTGCCGCCCGCACCGCCGCCGCCACCGAAGCCGATCAGCCAGGCCGCCCCGCCGGCGCCGCCGGCGCCGCCACCGGCGCTCGCGCTGCTGCCCCCGGCCCCGCCGTAGCCGCCGTTGCCCAGCAACCAGGCGTTGCCGCCGACACCGCCGGCGCCGCCGGCGCCGATGCCGGTGGCGTGGCCGCCGTTGCCGCCGAACCCGGCGTTGGCCAGGAACAGCGCGTTGCCGCCGTCGCCGCCGGCACCGGCGGCCCCGAGACCTGCGGAGTCACCGCCACTACCGCCGAATCCGGCGGTGCCGAGGATCCATGCGTTGCCGCCGTCACCCCCGGCGCCGCCGGCGCCGTTTGCGCCGGCACTGCCACCGTTTCCGCCGAATCCGGCGTTGCCCCACAGCAGTCCGGAGCTGCCGCCGTTGCCGCCGGACCCGCCGGCACCGCTCACGCTCGACCCGCCGGCCCCGCCGGCCCCGCCGCTGCCGATGAGTCGGGCGCTGCCGCCGAGTCCGCCGAGCCCGCCGGATCCGAGTCCACCGGTATTGGCGCCGCCGGCGCCGCCGGCGCCACCGCTGCCGTAGAGCCAGCCGCCGTTTCCGCCCGCGCCGCCGGCTCCGCCCGCCCCGGACGACGAGGCTCCGCCGCTGCCGCCGGCACCGCCGTGTCCGATCAACCCGGCCGACCCGCCGGCCCCACCGGCCTGCCCGGCCGCGCCCGTTCCACCCCGGCCGCCGTTACCGAACAGGTAGCCGCCGGGCTTTCCGGCAGCGCCAGTTCCATCGATGCCGTTCGCGCCGTCGCCGATGATCGGTCGGCCGAACAGCGTCTCGGTCGGCCAGTTGATCAGGTCGAGCAGCGGCTGCAACGGGGTTGCGGCGGTCGCCTCGGCCAGCGCGTAGGAATTCGCTCCCGCAGCCAGCGCCCGGGTGAACTGGGCCTGAAAGGCCGCGGCCTGGGTGCTGATGCTCTGGTAGGCCTGCCCGTGGGTGCCGAACAGCGCCGCGATGGCGGTGGACACCTCGTCTTGCGCGGCGGCCAGCAGGTTGGTGGTGGAGGCCGCCGCTGCGGCGTTGGCTGACTCCAGCGTGGCGCCGAGGCCGGCCAAGTCGGAGGCTGCGGCGGTCAGCAGGTCCGGCGCTGTTGCAAGGAGATACGACATGGGAACCGTCCACTTACTAGGTCACGACCTGGTGAGGCCGTGGTTTACATGTCCCCCGGTCATGCTGATGGGCAAAGCCGATACGAACCATAACTCGACTTGGGCCAAAACAAACTGTCTTTCCGTCAAAAACCTGCTAATGATGCGGATAGTTTCGGCATGGGGGGCTGTGCCGCACCTCGGTTCCACCTCCGCTGGGCCCGTTCACACCGGCGCCGCGACACGCGCAACCATGGAGGGGTGAGTCCGGAAGCCGCCTCGGATTGGACCCCGGCGTGGGGCAGCAGCGGGCTGGCCTACCTGACCGGTCCGCCGGACGGGCCGCCCGACTTCTCGCGCGCGGCGGTGCTCGGCCGCGCGCAGCAGATCGCCCCCGACGCCGCCGCGCTGCTGAGCGGCCGGGCCGCGTTGCTGGGCCTGACCCGCCGCGGTCGCGTGTCGGCCGGCGGTGCCACCCGGCTGCTCGGCGCACTCGACGGTTGGTGCGCCGTGACGCTGTCGCGTCCCGACGATGTTGCGGCGGTCCCTGCGCTGCTGTGTTCAGACGAGGTCGCCGACGATCCGTGGCCGTGCCTGGAAAGATGGGCTGCCACTCGGCCCACGACCGAGATCGTCGCGCGGGCCGAACTGCTCGACATCCCGGCGGCGGCACTGGGTGAGACCACCGCGGCCGCGCCCGTGGTACGTCGGACGGCGCCACGGGGCCCGGTACGCAGGCCGGCGGGTCTGCTGGTCGCCGATCTGTCCTCGATGTGGGCCGGACCGCTGTGCGGACGACTGCTGGCCCGCGACGGCGCCACCGTCGTCAAGGTCGAGAGTCCGCAGCGGCCCGACGGCACCCGGGGCGGCCACCCGGTCTTCTTCGACTGGGTCAACAGCGCCAAGCTGTCCTACTGCCTGGACTTCGACCGCCAGACCAGTGAGCTGCGTCAGTTGCTGACCGCGGCCGACATCGTCATCGAAGGGTCACGGCCCGACGGGCTGGCCCGCCGCGGATTGGGACCCGACGACCTGGCGCCGCGGGTGGGCCGGATCTGGCTGCGGATCTGCGGACACGGGTCGGCTTCCCGACGGCCGGCGTTCGGAGACGACGCCGCGGTGGCCGGTGGCCTGGTCGGCCGGGGGCCGGTGTTCTGTGGCGACGCGATCGCCGATCCGCTGACCGGACTGGAGGCCGCCCGGGTGGTGACCGAATCGCTGCGCCGGGGCGGTGGCGAGCTGATCGACGTCTCGATGGCTGCCGTCGCCGCGACGTATGCGGCGCTGCCGACCGGCGCACCGGGATCGGCCTGCCCGGTCGAGCCGCCGCGGGCGCCGACGGTGCCGGAGCCCGCCGCCGCCCTCGGTGCCGACGACGAGGCTGTCCGCCACCTGGTGACCGAGAGGCTGCGGCGCACATGCTGAGGCTGCCATGTTGATCCGCAGGGCGGTGTTGCTCGACGGGCGCACGGTCGATATCCGGGTTAGCGCGCGAATCGAACAGGTGGGCCGGGAGTTATCGCCGCGCGCGGGCGAGGGGGTGCTCGACGCCGGCGGTGGCACCGTCTTGCCCGGACTGCATGACCATCACGTGCACTTGCGTTCGGCCGCATCGGCATTGGATTCGCTGTCCGTGGGGCCACCCGCCGTGCACACCAAAGAACAACTGGCACAAGCGTTGTCGACTGCCGTCCCGGGACCCGACGGGTGGATACGTGCCGTCGGATACCACGAATCGGTTGCCGGGGAACTGAACCGGGCCACGTTGGATGCGGTGCTGGCCCACGTTCCGCTGCGTATCCAGCACCGCAGCGGCGCGCTGTGGGTACTCAACTCCGCGGCGCTCGGCCGGGTGGGCTTGGCCGCCCACCCCGACGGCCGGCTGCGCAGCGCCGATCCGTGGGCACAGGCCCTGCAGCGCCGCGAAACCGACCTGGCCGAACTGAGCAGGCGGATCGTCGCGCGCGGAGTCACCGGGGTCACCGACGCCACCCCGGACATCGATGCGGGCGACCTGATCTCGCTGATGATGGCGCACCGAAACGGCGAGTTCCGGCCCGGGGTGCGCCTGCTCTCGCCCGGTAAGAAGATCCTGCACGACGACCGGCTTGATCTGAATGCATTGGCGGAGTGGATCAGTGAGCGGCACGGGTTCGGCCAGCCGGTGGCTGTGCATTGCGTGACGGCGGCGCAACTGGTGGTGACGATCGCGGCGCTGCGGGCCGCCGGCGGCCATCCGTTCGACCGCATCGAGCACGCCGCCGTCGTCCCGGGCGACACCCTGTCCGATCTGGCCGAATTGGGCATCACAGTGGTGACGCAACCGAATTTCGTTGCCGAGCGCGGGGACCAGTACCTGACCGATGTCCCCGCCGACGAGCACGACCAACTCTGGCGGGTCGCCTCATTGCTCGACGCCGATATCCCGGTGGCGTTGTCCACCGATATGCCGTTCGGCAGCGGCGACCCGTGGGCGGCGATGCGGGCCGCCGTGTCGCGCACCACCCCTAGCGGCGCGGTGCTCAACGCCGCCGAATGTGTCTCGCCCAGAACTGCTTTGACGATGTTCCTGGGCTGGCCGGATCGGCCGGACCGGCCGCGGACGGTGGAGATCGGCGAGCCGGGGGATCTGTGCGTGCTGTCCGAGCCGCCCGCGGTCGCACTGGCCGAACTGGATGCCGCCCTGGTGGCGGCCACCTTGATCAGGGGTGAGCTGGTCTACTTCGCGATGTGATCACGGGGTCAGCGCTGCGCGCAGCGCGTCGCATTGCATGGCGAAGAACTGTTGGGACACTGTGACTTTGGGTGCCACCAGGTCGAAACCGTGGAATGCACCCGGGATGCGCTCCAGCTGGCACGGCACCCCGGCCTCGGTGAGCCGGCGCGCGTATTCGACGTCCTCGTCGTGAAACAGGTCGTGGGTCCCGACGCCGATCCACGCCGGAGGCAGCCCGCGCAGGTCCGCGCGTCGGGCGGGGACCGCGACCGCCGGATCCGCACCGCCCAGATAGGCGGTCCAGCCGAACCGGTTGGCTACCGGGTCCCACAACCGGTGATCGGGGTCGGCCGGCGCCGCCGCGCTGCGGTCGTCGAGCATCGGGTAGACCAGCAGCTGGAAAGCCGGCGTGATCTCGCCGCGATCGCGGGCCAGCAGCGCCAACGCCGCCGCCAGACCGCCGCCGGCGCTGGCGCCGCCGATCGCCACCCGGTCGGCCTGCACTGCGGGAAGTCCGGCCAGCCAGGCCAGCACCGAATAGCAGTCCTCCAGGGGCGCGGGATAGGGATGTTCGGGTGCGAGCCGGTGCTCGACCGACGCCACGGTGATGCCCAACCGCTTGCTGAATCCCAGGCACAGCAGGTCGTCCTGTTGCGCCGAACCCAGCACATAGCCGCCGCCGTGAATCCACAGCAACGCCGGCCCCCGCTCGGTGGTGCCGGCCGGACGGTAGAGCCGCACACCCGCCCCCGACGGCAGGGTCAACACCTCGACGCCCTTCGGGGTGCGGCCCAGCCTGGTCCGCAACCCCATAGCGACGCGCATCAACGGCAATGTCCGGGGGCCGACCAATCTCTTGGGCGCAACGCGCGCCAGCCGGCGCAGATCAGGGTGGACGGCATCGACCATCGATTCAGTATCCCTGCACCCCCGATCAGGCACCGCAGGGGTCTGCGGAACATTGAAATCAGCTGTGGCACAGCGATATTCACCACACGATCGGCCGCCCCGGCCGCCGGTCGTCCCGGTGGCCCCGCAGCGGGACTTTTTCGGCGGCGCCACGACACCCAACAGCTAACGGCGAAACAGTCGTGGAAAGCGATGAATACCCGAGCAGCAAATGCGGCTACCGAATTTCCCGAGCCACCCGGCCAATACCGCACACAGTTGAACGATTATTACCCGCGGGTAGGGGTACAGTGCCCTGCATGACGGCGACTGGACAGTCCAAATCTTGCGTCAAGCGGTTGTTGCGCGCCGGTCCGGCCGACTACCTGTTGGCGATGAGCAGAGCCGGTGCCGCTCTCCCGATCATCGGCAAGCGGTTGGAACCCTTGGGCACCATGGCCGCCATGAGTGTGTGGGGCATCCGGATCGCGCCGGAACTGATGTCGACGTCGGCGAAGGGCCGGTTCGCCCCCGGCAGCGGCGAGACGCGCCGCCGGGACCGGGAAAGCACCAACGAGGTGTCCATTGCCGCACTGCGCGGCACGGTCTCAGCTGCCGAACTGGACCTGGACTGGCCCGCCGCCGACCGGACACCGCCGTTCTGGGCGGCCCTGCGTGGCAGCAAGTACCTGCACCGCCGCGGTGTGCACTACGGCGACCACCCCGCGCAGATGCTCGACGTGTGGCGTCGCAAGGATCTGCCCGCCAACGCGCCGGTGCTGGTGTTCCTGCCCGGTGGTGCGTGGGTGCACGGCAGCACCACCATGCAGGGGACCGCCCTGATGTCACGACTGGCCGAGCAGGGCTGGGTGTGCCTGGCCGTCAACTATCGGGTCTCGCCGCACAACCGGTGGCCACGGCACATCACCGACGTGAAGACCGCGATCGCATGGGCACGGGCCAACGTCGACAAATTCGGTGGCGACCGCGATTTCATCGCGGTGGCGGGTTGTTCGGCCGGTGGGCACCTGGCCGCGCTGGCCGGCCTCACCCCCAACGACGCCACGCTGGACGCAAAGCTGCCTGAGGGCGCGGACAGCTCGGTGGACGCGGTGGTCGGAATCTACGGCCGCTACTGCTGGGAGGACCGCTCCACCCCCGAGCGGGATCGGTTCGTGCAGTTCCTGGAGCGGGTGGTGGTCCAGAAATCCATCGCCCGGCATCCCGAGATCTTCCGGGACGCCTCGCCGATCGCGCGCGTGCATCGAAATGCGCCGCCGTTCTTGGTGATTCACGGCAGCGGGGACAACGTGATCCCGGTCGATCAGGCGCGCAGTTTCGTCGAACGGTTGCGTTCGGTCTCGACCGCGGCGGTCAACTACGTGGAGTTGCCGGGTGCCGGCCACGGCTTCGACATGCTCGACGGTCCCCGCGCGGGCGCGATGGCCCACGCGACGGCGTTGTTCCTCAACCAGGTGCACCGCACCCGCACGCAGTTCGCCCAAGAGGTCATCTGATCGCGCTAGGGTCGCGTGATGGGTAGGGGATTGCGGTGAAGCGGCTCACCGGCTGGGACGCGGTGCTGCTGTACAGCGAGACGCCGAACGTGCACATGCACACCATCAAGGTGGCGATCATCGAGCTCGACGAGGCCAGCCGCGGTTTCACCATCGACGCGTTCCGTCAGGTCATCGCCGGCCGGATGGACAAGCTGGTCCCGCTGGGTTACCAGCTGATCGACGTCCCGTTCAAGTTCCACCACCCGATGTGGCGGGAGAACTGCGACGTCGACTTCGAGTACCACGTCCGGCCCTGGCAGCTGGCTGCCCCGGGCGGCCGTCGGGAACTCGACGAGGCGATCGGTGAGATCGCCAGCACCCCCCTGGATCGCGCGCACCCGCTGTGGGAGATGTACTTCGTCGAGGGACTGGCCAACGACCGGATAGCGGTGGTGCTCAAGATCCACCACGCGCTGGCCGACGGTGTCGCCTCGGCCAATCTGATGGCGCACGGCATGGATCTGATGCCGACACCGCAAACCGCTTCGTACACAACCGATCCCGCGCCTAGCAAGCGAGAGCTGATGAGCGCGGCGTTCGTCGACCACATGCGGCACATCAAGCGCATCCCCGGCACGTTCGCCTACACCGCACAAGGTGTCCGACGGGTGCGCAGCAGTTCCTACAAGTTCTCCCCGAAGCTCACCCGCCCGATCGACCCGCCGCCGTCGTTCATGAACCACAAGATCACCCCGGAACGCCGGTTCGCCACCGCCACCCTGGCGCTGGCCGACGTCAAGGAGACCGGCAAGAAGCTGGGCGCCACGATCAACGACATGGTGCTGGCCATGTCCAGCGGAGCCCTGCACAGCCTGCTGCTGCGCTACGACGGCAAGGCCGAGCCGTTGCTGGCGTCGGTCCCGGTCAGCTACGACTTCTCCCCGGAACGCATTTCCGGCAACCACTTCAGCGGGATGATGGTCGTGCTGCCGACCGACCTGGACGACCCGCTGGAGCGGGTGCGGGCCGCTCACGACAACGCCGTCTCGGCCAAGGAGAGCCACCAGTTGCTGGGCCCGGAGTTGATCAGCCGGTGGGCGGCCTACTGGCCCCCCACGGCGACCGAAGCCATGTTCCGGTGGTTGTCCAGCCGCGACGGGCAGAACAAGGTCCTCAACCTCAACATCTCCAACGTGCCCGGGCCCCGCACCCGCGGCCGGGTGGGCGGCGCACTGGTCACCGAGATCTACTCGGTGGGTCCGCTGACCGCCGGCAGCGGCCTGAACATCACGGTGTGGAGCTACGTCGACCAGCTCAACATCTCGGTGCTGTCCGACGGCGCGACACTGAAAGACCCGCACGAAGTGACCGCGGCGATGATCGCCGAATTCGTCGAAATACGCCGGGCCGCAGGGATTTCCGGAGAGCTCACCGTGGTCCCGGAGGCCATGGCGCAGGCCTGATCGACAGGGTCGGTCAACGTTACACGCACCGGGCGGTTCGTCACGCGGCCCGACAGCTACCATCTGGACTGTGAGCGACGAAGCTAACGAACCCGAAGTTCTGGTCGAACAACGCGACCGCATCCTGATCATCACCATCAATCGCCCCCGGGCCAAGAACGCCGTCAATTCCGCGGTGGCCCACGGTCTGGCCGACGCCATGGACCGTCTCGACGGAGACGCCGGGCTGTCGGTGGCCATCCTGACCGGAGCCGGTGGCTCGTTCTGCGCGGGCATGGACCTCAAGGCGTTCGCCCGCGGTGAACTGCCCATCGTCGAGGGCCGCGGGATGGGCTTCACCGAGCGTCCACCGGACAAGCCGTTGATCGCGGCGGTCGAGGGCTATGCACTGGCTGGCGGCACCGAGCTGGCGCTGGCCACGGATCTGATTGTGGCAGCAAAGGATTCGGCATTCGGCATCCCGGAGGTCAAGCGCGGCCTGGTGGCCGGCGGCGGGGGATTGCTGCGGCTGCCCGAACGCATCCCGTACGCCATCGCGATGGAGTTGGCGCTCACCGGGGACAACCTGTCCGCCGAGCGCGCACACCAGATCGGTCTGGTCACCGCGTTGGCCGAACCGGGTAAGGCGCTGGATGTCGCTCTCGAGCTGGCCGGCAAGATCGCCGCCAACGGCCCGCTGGCGGTTGCGGCCAGTAAGAAGATCATCGTCGAGTCCCGGGGCTGGAGCTGCGACACCATGTTCGCCGAACAGACCAAGATCCTGGGCCCGGTGTTCGCCTCCAACGACGCCAAGGAAGGTGCGATCGCGTTCGCCGAGAAGCGCCCGGCGCGCTGGACCGGCACCTGAGGCCGGCTACCGGGCGATGCCCAGCGCCAGCAGCGCGATGTCGTCGTCGGGACTGAGCTTGGGTATCAACGCGACGAGGTCGTCGATCAGCGCGGCGGCCCCCAGGGTGGTGCGTTCGGTGACGAATGCGGCCAGCCTGTCCTCGTCGAACGTGATCTCGGCGCGCCGCGACTCCACGATGCCGTCGGTGTAGCAAATCAGCGTCTGACCCGGCAGCAAGCGCAGGCTGCACGCGTCGAATGACGCACCCGGGATGAGGCCCACCAGCATGCCGTGGCTGGGGCGGATCTGCTCGACGGTGCCGCTGGCGGCGTCAGCCAGCAGCGCCGGGTGATGACCGCCGGTGGCGATGGTGACCCCGAACCCGGGGCCGTCGCTGCTCGGCTCCAGGATCCCGAACAGCACTGTGCAGAATCGGCGCGGTTCCACCTCGCGCAGCAATACCGAGTTGAGTTCGACGAGCACATCGATGGGGTTGTCGTAGTGCAGCGCGGCGGATCGCAGCGTGTAGCGGATCAGCGACGTCACCACCGCGGCCTCCGCGCCGTGGCCTTCGACGTCGCCGATGAAGAACGCCCACCGGTTGCTCCCGACCGCGAATACGTCGTAGAAGTCGCCGCCCACCTGACGCGAAGAGGCCGGATGGTAGTGCGAGGCCACGGTCAGGCCGTCGATGTAAGGCAACGAGGGCGGCAGCAGCGTGCGCTGCAGCACCGTGGCGTACTGGGCGATCAGGTCACGATCGTGCTCGGCGATATTGCGGTCGCGCACCGCCTCGTCGCGGTCTGACTGCGCGTCGTCGCGGTCGCGCCGGGCCTCGTCGCGGTCGTCCTCGGCCACGCCGCGCAGCTGTCGTTCCGCGCGCAGCGCGGTGCGTGCCGAAACCCGCAGGTCCAACTGCTCGGCGACGATGGCGGCGAGATCGGTCAGGGTGGCCAGTTGAGCGTCGGTCGCGGTGCACGGGTCGTTGTCCAGGACGGCCACCGCCCCCAGCCGATGCCCGTCGCTGGTCACGATCGGTGCGCCCGCATAGCAGCCGATGCGGTGTTCGGTCACCAAGCTGTTGTCCCGGGTCCCGGGGTCGGCGCGCACATCCCGCACGACGTGGGGTGCGTCGCTCAGGACCGCCGACCCGAACAGGCCGTCGTTGCGGCTGACGGTGGGCAGGTCCACGTCGAACCCGTGACTGGCCACGAACCGGATGCGGTCGCGCCCGACGATCGAGACGACGGCCATCGGCGCCGAACAGAACTCCGCGGCCAGCCGCACCACCCGCGAGAGAACCTGGTCATGCGCCGAATCCAGCAGTCGGTAGCGCTCGACGGCGCGCACCCGCGCCGATTCGGCCGCAGTGGCTTTCGAGGTGATCGGGGGCATGGGATGCGCATTCGGGATCGGTGGACTCGGTGTGGCGCAGCTACTCTCTGGTTGCCCGGAATTCTACGGATGTATGCGCGCGGGGCTGCGGCGCAGCTAAGCGGCGGCCCGCCCCGGCGGGCGGGACCGGCCCCGCGATGGGTTACACTGTCGGCAGAATTTGTAAAGGGCAGGGTTCCCAGAAGGATCGCGGATGAGCGTTTCGTTGCTTCTCGAGATGGCTGCGTCGAGCAACCCTGACCGCACGGCTGTCATCTCCGAGGAACTGCGGCTGAGCACCCGGGAACTCAGCGACCTCGCCGACGGCGGGGCGGGGGTGATCGCGGCCTCGGGCGCCCGGCACGTCGCCTACGTCGGGACCGGCGGGGCGCTGCTGCCGATCCTGATCTTCGCGAGCGCGCGTGCGGGTCTGACCTTCACGCCGATCAATTACCGATTGTCGGCCGAGGGGATCGGCGCCCTGCTCGACCGCCTGCCGGACCCGTTGGTGGTCGTCGACGAACGCTACCGGGACGCACTCGGCGGCGGCGATCGCCGGGTGGTGTCGTCCGAGGAGTTCCTGACCGCGGCCCGTACCGCCGAACCGGCAGCGGAGTTCCCCGACCCGGACTCGGTGGCGATCGTGCTGTTCACCTCGGGCACCACGTCGGCGCCCAAGGCCGTCGAACTCACCCACAACAACCTGACCAGCTACGTCACCGGCACGGTGGAATTCGAGTCGGCCGGGCCGGACGACGCCGCGCTGATCTGCGTGCCGCCCTACCACGTCGCCGGGGTCGGGGCGGCGCTGTCCAACCTGTACGCCGGCCGCAAGATGGTGTATCTGCCCAACTTCGACGCCCACGAGTGGGTACGGCTGGCCAACGCGGAACAGGTCACCACCGCAACCGTGGTGCCCACCATGCTGGACCGCATCGTGACGGTGCTGGAGGCCGGTGACCACAAGCTGCCCGCGTTGCGCAACCTGGCTTACGGCGGTTCCAAGGTGGGCCTGCCGCTGGTCCGCCGCGCCCTCGAGCTGTTGCCGGACGTCGGATTCGTCAACGCCTACGGCCTGACCGAGACCAGTTCGACGATTGCGGTGCTCACCCCCGACGACCACCGTGCGGCACTGGCGGCCGCGGATGCCGCCGCGGTGAAGCGGCTGGGTTCGGTGGGCCGGCCGGTGCCGGGCATCGAGGTGGAGATCCGCGACGAAGCCGGCACCGTGCTGGGACCCGGGCAGACCGGCGAGCTGTTCGTGCGCGGCGAGCAGGTGTCCGGACGCTACACCGGCATCGGTTCGGTGCTCGATGAGAACGGCTGGTTCCCGACCAAGGACATCGCCACCCTCGACGAAGAGGGATTCCTGTTCATCGGCGGCCGTAGCGACGACACCATCATCCGCGGCGGCGAGAACATCGCGCCGGCCGAGTTGGAAGAGGTGCTGATCGAGCATCCGCACGTGCGTGACGTGGCGGTGGTCGGTGTCGAGGATGCGCAGTGGGGCCAGGCGATCGTCGCCGTGGTGGTGCCGCGTGACGATGTCGATCCCGACCCCGAGGAACTGCGTGAATTTGTCCGAAAGAGTTTGCGGGGGTCGCGCACTCCGGACCGAGTAGTGTTTCGCGACGAGCTGCCAACCACCGCCACCGGCAAAGTGCTTCGCCGGGAGATCATCGAACACCTAGCAGGGATGCAATCATGATCAAGAACGGAACCCGCCTGGCCAGCCAGGTGTGCGACACCCAAATCATCGTCGTCCGCAGCGCCGACAGCCTCGACGACCTGCGCTGCGGCGGAGCGCCGATGGTGGAGATGGGCGCCGAGCGCTCGGGCGAGATCGACCCCGCCTTTGCCGACGGCAGTGTGATGGGCAAGCGCTACGTCGACGAGACGGGCGCCGAAGTCCTGGTGACCAAGCCCGGCAAGGGCAGCCTCAGCGTGGGTGAGACGAAGCTGTCGCTCAAAGAGGTCAAGCCGCTGCCCGCCAGCGACTGACTACGGTCGCTCGGCCAGCCCGTTACGGCGGACGAATTCCCGTGCCTTGACCAGGAATGCCAGCTGGCCGCCGACCTCGCGCAGCGGTGCGACGCTGCGCGTCGAGCGGCACAGCACGATGGCGCCTTCGAGTGCGGAGATGGACGTCACGGCCAGCGAGGCCGCGTCGTTGTCGTCGAAGCCGTCGGTCACGAAGGCGCGCGTCAGCGCGGTGCACCAGCGGCCCATGATCTCGCCGGCCTCGTCGGCGAGGTGCAGTTCATCGTCGGCCGAGCCGATCGCGGCAGCCACCACCGGGCAGCCGGCGTGGAAATCACCCTCGGTCAACAGGTTTTCCCATAACTCGACGAACTCGCGCAGCAGCGCCCGGCCGCCCCGGTCGACGGCGCGGTAGATGGTCGCGGTGATGGTGTCGCCCGCGTACCGCAACGCCTCGGTCAGCAACTGATTGCGGCCCTGGGGGAAGTGGTAGTACACCGAGCCGCGCGGGGCACCGCTGCGGGCCAGCACCGCATCGATGGTCACTCCGGCGGCGCCACGCTCGCGCATCACCTGTGCGGCACTGACCAGCATGTTGTTCCGGGTGCCGCCCCGTTTGGCGGGCTGCGGATCCGTTGCGGTCTGCTCCTCGGTACGGGTCATGCGGCGCGCGAGTGCCGGACTGCCGGCCAGTGCAGCGCCCGGGGGCTGACCCGGAACTGCCGGCGGCGCGGGTCAGGGACTTCGCGGGTGAACCGGTAGCCGGCGACGTTGAGTTCGATGATCCACATGACTTCTCCCGGCTTGGGTGGTGCAGCCATGGACCGGGTCCACCGGCCCATGACTATGTGAGTGAGCATATAAGACACGTGTCAGGGAGGCAAGCTAAGCCAGCTAAGTACCGAGCAGGCCTGGGTTTACCCCACCACCGCCGAGTACCAGGCAGAGTGATCGCATTACTTGTGGTCTCGAAATTATGCTGTCTTGCATAATTCGACGGACTGCGTTTCACTGGCCCCATGACGAACGACACGGTGTCCCTCGAGCGCGACGGCCATGTGCTGCTGATCGGCCTGAACCGCCCGCACAAGCGCAACTCCTTCGACCGGGTGATGCTGGCCGACCTGTCCCGCGCCTATGCGCTGCTGGAATCCGACGACGAGTTGCGCGCCGGGGTGCTGTTCGCGCACGGCGACCATTTCACCGCCGGTCTGGACCTCGTCGACGTCGGCCCCGGGATTGCGGCGGGAGAGTCGCCCATGCCCCCGGACGGTCGCGACCCGTGGCGGCTGGACGGCCCTTGGACCACGCCGCTGGTCGCCGCCGCACACGGTTGGTGCATGACCCTGGGCATCGAACTGTTGCTGGCCGCCGACATCCGCATCGCCGCGGCCGGCACCCGCTTCACGCAGCTGGAAGTTCAGCGCGGCATCTACCCGTTCGGCGGTGCGACCATCCGGTTGCCCCGGGATGCCGGCTGGGGCAATGCAATGCGCTGGTTGCTCACCGGCGACGAGTTCGACGCCGCCGAGGCACACCGCATCGGGCTGGTTCAGGAGGTTGCCGACGACGCCGCGGCCGCGCTGACCCGGGCTCGCGAGATCGCCCAGACCATCGCCGAGCGCGCGGCGCCGCTGGGGGTGCGGGCAACCCTTGCCTCTGCGCACCTGGCCCGGGCCCAGGGGGAGGGCGCCGCGATCGAACGCCTGCGTCCAGCCGTCACCGAACTGTTCGCCAGCGCGGACGCCGCCGAGGGTGTGCAGTCGTTCATCGAGCGCCGCGAGGCGCGTTTTCAGGGTGGCTAGCGGAACGTCTGATACCGCCGACCGTGAACCTCACGACGTCCATTCGGCCTGTCGCGCAGCGTAGTTCACACTCGGCGCAATACGCCCGGTTATTCGACCGTGTACCCCATTGGCATCAGCACGCTCTTCTGCTGGGTGAAGTGCTCGACGCCCTCGGGCCCGTTCTCCCGGCCGATGCCGGAGTTCTTGTACCCGCCGAAGGGACAGCAGGGGTCGAAGGCGTACCAGTTGATGGCGTAGGTGCCGGTGCGAATCTTCTCCGAGATCTCGATGCCCTTGGGGATGTCCGACGTCCACACACTGCCGGCCAGTCCGTACACCGAGTCGTTGGCGATCTTGACCGCGTCGTCTTCGGTGTCGTAGGGAATGATGCTCAGCACCGGCCCGAAGATCTCCTCCTGGGCGATCGTCATCTTGTTGTCGACGTCGGCGAAAACTGTCGGCTGCACGAAGAATCCGTTGTCCAGACCTTCCGGACGGCCACCGCCGCACACCAGCCGGGCGCCCTCTTCCTTGCCCTTGGCGATGTAGCTCTCCACCCGGGCGCGCTGCTTCTCCGAGATCAGCGAGCCGATCTGCGCGGTCGGGTCCGATGGCGGGCCGACGGGCAGGGCCTGCACAAAGTTGCTGACCGCGTCGACGATCTCGTCGTAACGCGAGCGGGGCGCCAGGATCCGGGTCTGTCCCACGCAGGCCTGACCGGTGTTCATGATTCCGGAGAAGACCATCATCGGGACGGCAGCGGCCAGGTCGACGTCCTCCAGGACGATGGCCGCCGACTTCCCGCCCAATTCCAGCGTGCACGGCTTGAGCAGGTCCGCGGCGCGCTTGCCGATCTCCTTGCCGACGGCCGAGCTGCCGGTGAAGGTGAACAGGTCCACGTCGGGGTTGGAGGTGAGCGCCTGACCGGTTTCGACGCCGCCGGGTACCACCGACAGCACGCCTTCGGGCAGGCCGGCGTCGGCGAACACCTCCGCCAGGGCATTGGCGGTCAGCGGCGTTTCGGCGGCCGGCTTGAGCACCACGGTGCAGCCGGCCAGCAGCGCCGGGCCCAGCTTGTTGATCGCCAGGAACAGCGGCACATTCCACGCCACGATGGCGGCGACCACGCCGATCGGCTCGCGGTGCACGATGGTCTGCCCGTAGGAGCCGGTCCGCACCTCCCGCCACGTGACCTGGTCGGCGGCCGGGCCGGCGAAGAAACTCATCGCGCCCATCGACCCCATCCAGTGCATGGTCTCGATGGTCATCGGCGGCTGACCCGTCTCGTCGGCAAGGAGCTTGGCGAACAACTCCTTGCGCTCCTCGAGCAGTTGCTGCGCCTTGGCGATGACGGCCGCGCGTTCCTGCGGCGGGGTGGTGGGCCACGGGCCGTTGTCGAAGGCCGCGCGGGCCGCGGCGACTGCGGCGTCGACGTCGGCCGCCGTCGCCAATGGCACCTTGCCGACGTACTCGCCGGTGGCCGGGCAGTGCACCTCGATCACTTCAGCGGTCGCCGGCTCGGTCCACTTGCCCCCGATGAAAAGCTTGTCGTACTCCGTCGTAGCGGTTGTCGCGTTGGTCACAGTCGCCACCATACCCAAGACGGCGCAAAACGAGAACATGTTCCATTAGTGCGCTCGGAGGACCAGCACCAGATTGCTCGCGACGAACTCCCGCAACACCGGTACCGATGTCACCCACCAGGCCCATCGTGGGTGGTAGCGCGGGAAAGTCGCGACGGCCGCGCCGGTGTCGGCCGCCCACTGCAGGCCGTCGGCGGCGGACACCGCGAATAACGACGACCCGTAGTTGTTCTTGGCCGGATGGCCGTGTTTGCGGGCGTATCGGGCGGCGGCCCGGGCGCCGCCGAGGTAATGGGTCAGGCCCATCTCGTGACCGCCGAACGGGCCCAGCCACACGGTGTAGGACAGCACCACCAGTCCACCCGGCCGGGTCACCCGCAGCATCTCGTTGCCGAGTTGCCAGGGCCGCGGCACATGCTCGGCGACGTTGGACGACAGGCAGATGTCGACCGAGTCGTCGGCGAACGGCAGCGCCATGCCCGACGCGCGCACGAAGGTGCCGGTGCTGCGCTGGAAAGCCGGTCCCGCCGCGTGCATCTCGGCGGGGTCGGGTTCGACGCCGATGTAGCGCACCCCGGCGCCGGCGAAGGCCGCCGCGAAGTATCCGGGTCCGCCACCCACGTCGAGCAGCGTGGCGCCGGCGAGGTCGTCCCCGCACCAGGAGCGCCACAGGTCGCCGACCATCGCGGCGGTGTCGGCGGCCAGGGCGCCGTAGAAGCGGGCCGGGTCGCTCTGCTCGTAGCGGAACTCCCGCAGCAGTCGCACCGAGCGGCGCAGGGTGGCCCGCCGAGCGAAGGCGTCGGTGACGGCCACCCGTTACTTCGGCACCTTCGCCGCGATCTGCTCGGCGATGCGGACGCCCTCGTCGGTCAGGTTCGCGTTGCATGCCTGGACGTTGGCGACGATGTTGTTGACGGCGGTCAGAGCCTGCTGGCAGCGCCAGTTGCCGCCGGTGACCGTGACCCGCAGGGTGCCGTTGATGCTGGACACCGGTCCCGCCGACCAGGGCTTGGCTTCGCCGGACGGCTTGGTGACCGTGTAACTCTTCGAGGCGCAGGCCTGCCACTTGGCTTGCGCCGCGGTGACGTATGCGGCTGCGGCCTGGGCGGAGGGGAAGCGCGCTGCGGCCTGGTCCACCCAGTGATAGGTGGGTTTCTCCGATACCTGCTCCTCGACCGAGTCGGTCATGCCGCTTCCGGCGAAGGCGTCGGCCTCCACCGTGTCGACGAACCGGCATTCGACGGGGGTCACCTGGTACGGGTTGTTGGTGATCGCGTGGTGCCCGGCGGAGGAGGTCATGCCGGTAGTGGACATCGCTTTGCTGACGGCGTCGGGGGTGAGCAGCAGCCCGTCCAGCGCCCCGGGGGCGACCAGCGGGGCGGTGGTGGTCGTGGTCGTGGTCGACGAGGTGCCGGAGGAGGCTGCGGTGTCATCGGAACCGGTGCCCACCGCGACGCCGATGACGCCGACGATCACCACCACCACCACAGCGGCCGCCACCGCCACCCACACCCAGGTGCGGTTGCTGCTGCGCTGGGCCGACGGGAAAGGCGGCGGACCGCCGTACCCGCCGGTGAACGGGGCCGGCTGGAACTGGGCGGGGTTGGGCGCATACGGCGGCGGGGTGTGCTGCTGCGGCGGTGGTGGGTAGGCCGGGCGCGGCGGTTGGTAACCGGGCCCGGACGGGATCGGCCCGGACTGCATCGGCCGCGGATTCGGGGGTTCGGGCCGGCTGGGGGCCGGTTGCGGCCGGGCCAGCGGTCCGGTGATCGCCGCGCGGGCCGCCAAGGTGAGCTCTCGGGTGGTGTCGTAGCGGTCGTCGGGGTTTTTGGCCATCCCTTTGGCCACCACGGCGTCGAGTTGGGCGGGCAGGCCGT